>NZ_MRWD01000007.1 GCF_002093625.1 Rouxiella silvae
GTAAACACATCTCGTTTGCCTGACTGAGTCTGTGCTGGTTTAATTAAACCGCGTTGTTTAATTATATTAAATAAAGAGTGGCGGGGATAAAGCTATATTTTGGAATATATATCACAAAGTTAAGTGAAGTCTGGTGCATATGCCGCCGAATTCTTCACTATGCTTGAAGGAGTATTTATTTCGTTTGAACATCAAGCCATCTCAAAAATTAATCACAACAACGAGGAGTTCACCGGGTATGTCAAATTTTTTTATGAACGACCGCAAATCACTGATTAACGACGTGATTGAAGGCGCGATTTTGACCTCACCTTATAAGAATCTCGCCATGCTTGACGTAGATACAGCAATTCGCGTGGTGGTAAGAAGTGACTGGGACAAGAGCAAGGTTGCGCTAATATCCGGCGGTGGGTCCGGGCATGAGCCCGCTCACGTAGGATTTGTTGGTAAAGGAATGTTGACCGCCGCCGTGTGTGGTGATGTGTTTGCCTCACCAAGCGTTGACGCTGTGCTGAACGCGATAGTTGCCGTAACCGGAGAGGCAGGATGTCTGCTGATCGTCAAAAACTACACCGGTGACCGTCTCAATTTTGGGTTAGCCGCAGAGAAAGCCAAACATCTTGGCTACAGCGTTGACCTGGTTATGGTCTCTGACGATATCGCCTTACCCGACAATAAACAGCCGCGCGGTATTGCAGGTACGGTTCTGGTGCACAAAGTGGCGGGTTACGCTGCTGAACAGGGTAAATCGCTTAAAGAGGTCACTCAAGTCGCTCAGCAGGCAATCGAGGCCACTTCCAGCATCGGAGTTGCCATGCGCGGCTGTAATTTGCCAGGAGGTGATGATGAAGAGCAGGAAAACGATCGCATTGATACTGGTCACGTTGAACTGGGTCTAGGTATTCACGGTGAACCGGGCGTCTCTGTCATTAAAACGCACAATACTCAAAAAGTTGTCGAGACTTTGGTTGAGGCATTGCAAAAAGGCCTGAAGCAAAAAGATCGGCTGGCGATACTGATCAATAACCTTGGCGGGGTCTCACCGCTTGAAATGAATCAAATAACCAAAGAGCTGGTTCATTCAAAAATAAAAGGCGCGATTGATTATCTGATTGGCCCGGCTGCATTGGTTAGCGCGCTGGACATGAAAGGATTCTCTCTTTCGGCCATTGTGCTTGATAAACATATTGAAGAGGCACTGCTGGCAGATGTTGAAGCTTCAGGCTGGCATCCACTGGTCAAGCTCGAAAAATTGCCGCTCCTTAAAGTGGAAAAGATCGCGCAAAAGCATACAGTCAAAGCCTCGGTCAACGCTCAGGTGGGTGAAATTATTAAAACCGTCGCCGAGACATTGATTTCACTGGAAAGTGAGCTTAATAAACTCGATGCCAAAGTTGGCGACGGTGATACAGGGTCAACCTTTGCATCGGGTGCAAAAGATATCCTGGAGTTAAACGAGGGTAACAAGTTGCCTCAGAACGATCTGTCTGCACTGTTTGGTGAAGTAGGCAATCGTCTTGCTACCGTGATGGGGGGCTCCAGCGGTGTATTGATGTCTATCTTCTTCACTGCGGCCGGTCAAAAAGTCAGTGAGGGTGGAAATCTGGCACAGTCGCTGCTGTTTGGGCTGGCGCGAATGAAACACTACGGCGGTGCAGACCTTGGCGATCGTACCTTGATCGATGCTCTTCAACCTGCCTTGGAAGCATTGGACAAAAAAGAGGGGGATTATCAAGGTGCGGCAGCGGCGGCCGCCAAAGGAGCAAACGACACGGCAAGTATGCAAAAAGCCAACGCCGGTCGTTCGTCTTATCTCAACAGCGATAGCCTGAAAGGCGTTAAAGATCCCGGAGCTGTAGCGATTGAGAAAGTGTTTTCTGCACTACTTGAATCAAATAAATAATCTCTTCGTCGTTTGAAAATCTGGCCCTGGAAAACGGGGCCTTATTGTCAATCAGCAAACTGATGCGCAATGAGAAAAACTGCTATATGCTAGTAGTTATCATTATCAGTTAACTGAGGTCAGTATCATGATTGCAGCGATGGTCACGGCGTGTGGATTGTGGGGTGTCAGTTGGTGTCTGGGTAAGCGCTTATCGAGCGGGTGGGCCGTTTTATTACCCTGTGCGTTGCTGCCTCTTTTGGCATTGGCAAACATGACGCTGGAACAGCTGAAAGACCTGGTTATCCTGGCGATGCTGGCAACGCTTATCATGCTGCTCAATACCAAGCTGCGACACTATGTTTTATTGCCATCGTTTGTGGCTTTATCGGGCGGACTGGCTGCTATAGCGGTGAACTTTAATTTGATGTAATAAGGTTATGCTGGTGAATTGAGAAAAATGATCCAGACAGCTTTAATACAGAATCAATACAGGTTGTGTGCTGCCACGGTAATGCGGGTTTTGTATAAAAAAGTGGGGAGAGGATTTTCGGTATGATTTTTAAGATGAGATTTGAATCTAAAGCTGAAATTCATCTGGTGCGAAGAGAGGGACTTGAACCCTCACGTCCGTAAGAACACTAACACCTGAAGCTAGCGCGTCTACCAATTCCGCCACCTTCGCAAACCGATTCTTAGCGCATAAAATTTCATCTATACGACTAAGCAACCACGGGGGCGAATTTTAGAGATTTTAGCGTAGGCGTCAATAGTTATTTCCCTGAAAAGCGGCGATTGTTGTAAAAAACAGCAGTTTCTCGCCAAATCGCATTTTCACCGTCGCACTTGCTCGCTTATCGTTGGTTTTATGTGCGTTTATATCCCTGCGCTAGAGTCTCGCGAACAGCTCAATGAGCCAGTCCAATAATACCCTGACCCGTGGCGCAAGAAAGCGCCCGGGTGGATACATTATGTACAGCGGCATCGGCGGTGGCTGAAGATGAGGTAACACTTCAATCAGCGCGCCTCGCGCTAAGTCCTGCTCAACCACACGGCGTGAGGTTTGAATCAGCCCATACCCCGCTTTCGCCGCGGCTATGTAGGCATCGGCCCCGCTCACCGTCAGGGTATTATTCATCAATATTGCCTGAGATTTTTTGTTAATAATAAACTCAAGCTGTGACTCAGGTCGTTGGTGCGCAAAAAAGTAGGCCACGGCCTGATGCTGTTTCAAATCGTCCAGCGTTAGCGGTATTCCCTTTTCTGCTAAATAACCCCTTGATGCACATGTAGTTTGCGCCAGCATGGCAATCGGGCGCGATTGCAAATTTTCACTTTCTGCCGGCCATGCGCGAATGACACAGTCAACGCCCTGATGCAGCAAATCGACCGCGTTATCGTTGGCGCTGAGGGTCAGCTTGATTTGTGGATAGCGGGCGGTAAATTCGGGCAGGGCAGGCAGCACAATCTCGCGCGCCATTGAGTGCGGCATGTCGATACGAACATGACCCGCAGACGGATTTTTGACGTCGGCGAACAGGTTATCGGCCTCATCAAATCCCGCAAGCAACTGCAGGCAGCGTTGATAATATTGCTCACCTTCTTCAGTGATTTTTACCTGCCGTGTGGTGCGCAAAAACAGTCGTACGCCGAGGCGCTGCTCAAGATTTTTCAAGGCCGTGCTGACCGTCGCTCTGGGCAGATCGAGGTCTTCTGCTGCGCGACTGAAACTGCCTAACTCGGTAATGCGAATGAAAATTCGCATGGCCTGAATTTGATCCACGCTATCGTCCCATTGTTTGCCATTTATGAACAGTGTTGCATGAAATGGCATATTTATCTTTATATGATAAACAACCAAACTTCTTTCCATCAATCGGTAAGCGAAGGAATAGAAAATGAAACAGCGTCAATTAGGTAAAAACGGTCCAATGGTTTCTGCTCTGGGACTCGGCTGCATGGGTATGAGTGAGTTTTACACCCATGATATGGACGAGAAAGAGTCGCTGGCAACGCTGGACCGTGCATTGGAATTGGGGATCACTATGCTCGATACCGCCGACGTTTATGGCCCGCACACCAACGAAGAGCTGCTGGGCAGGGCACTTCAGGGGCGTCGCGATAAAGTATTTTTGGCCACCAAGTTTGGTATCGTTCGTGACCCAGCCAACCCACAGGCCAGAGGGACCAACGGCCATCCCGATTACATTCGTCAATCGGTTGAAGGCAGCCTTAAGCGTTTAAAAACCGATGTCATCGACCTCTATTATCAGCATCGCGCCGATCCTGCTGTGCCGATTGAAGAGAGCGTGGGTGCACTGTCAGATTTGGTTCGAGAAGGCAAAATTCGCTACGTCGGCATGAGTGAAATTTCGGCGGCAACGCTGGAGCGTGCGCATAAAGTGCATCCTATTAGCGCATTGCAAACGGAGTATTCACTGTGGAGCCGTGACGTTGAGCAAAGCATACTGCCCGCCTGTGCACGTTTGGGCATCGCCTTCGTGCCATACAGTCCATTAGGGCGCGGATTTTTGACCGGGGCTATTCGCTCGCCGAATGATTTTGGCGAGAATGATTTTCGTAAAAACAATCCGCGTTTTCAGGGAGAAAATTTTGCACAGAATTTGCAGTTGGCAGACAAGGTGGTAGAAATTGCCAGCGAGAAGGGCGTGAAGCCTTCTCAACTGGCACTGGCGTGGGTGTTGGCACAGGGGGATAACATTGTGCCAATTCCGGGTACAAAGCGTCGTACTTATCTGGAAGAGAACATCGCCGCGCTAGATGTCATCCTGAATGAAGCCGAAATCGCGGCGATTGAGGCTGTCTTCCCGCTGCGTTCCGCCGCCGGGGAACGCTATGCCCCGGAGATGATGCGCATTTTAAGCAACTCCTGATAGCCAAATCTTTGAAACTACAGATGCGTTGCCTGCCTTCAGCCGCCGTCTTTCTGTAGCTTGAGATCTTTAGGCTATTAGCGCAATACCCATTAACGCTTTTTCTTTTTATCGTCGCGCGGCGGACGGCCACGCGTTGCCTGGTACACTTTGAAGCGGCCATTCTGGGCCAGTACTTCATGGCTGCCAAAAGTAGCGTCCAGCAGCGCGGCATAAGGCAGGAAGGCGTTTGCCACGATGCGCAGTTTACCGCCGATATTCAGGTGGTTGACTGCGCCGCGGATCAGCTGCTCCGAGGCGTGCAGGCTGGTTTGCAGGCCTTCGTGGAACGGCGGATTCGAAATAATCATGTCGAAGCGGCCTTTAATGTCGGAATAGACATTACTGGCGATCACTTCGCCCTGCAAACCATTGGCTTCGAGAGTCGCTTTACTCGCAGCCAGCGCGGCTGCACTCACATCGCTGAGCGTCACTTTCATTTTCGGCGAATAGGTTGCCAGCACGGAGGCCAACACGCCTGAACCGCTGGCAATATCCAGCACTTTGCCTTTAACTTGTTCTTCAAAGCTGTTGATTAACAACAGGCTACCGCTGTCCAAACCTTCACGGCTGAACACGCCCGGCAAGGTTTTAATGGTCACTTCTTCAACCATATACGTTTGCCACCAGTCTTCGGCGTCAAACTCGGGCTGCTTTTCAAGACTGCCGTGGTACAGTCCACAGCGGCGGGCGCTGTCAATTTTGCCAATCGGACACAGTTCGCCCAGAATTTCTTCTGCGCTACGAACGCCACTGCGGTTTTCTCCGACCACAAACACGTCAATGCCAACAGGCAACAGCGAAAGCAGGTTAAACAGCTGGAACTTGGCTTCCTGTTTGCTCTTCGGCCAGTAGTAAATCAGCAGATCGCTAGACGCGACAAACTCGGCATCTGCCACCAGGCCAAACTGCACGTCCTCTTTCATTGAGGCATTGAGCATCTGCCAGTGGTGATATTGATTGGTATGAACCCGCACGCTTTCAGCCTCGAAAGTGGCTGGCAGGTCATCTTGTAAATCGCCAGCGAACAGTACGCGGCGGCCGAGAAAATCATCGCTGTGGCGCAGTATAACTTCACTGGCCGGGGTTAATGCTGACATCAGATTAAGGCTCCTCAGGAATATGGCCCGCATTATATACACTTTATCCTCGAAGATGCAGGCTTGTTGCTGTTTGACTGTGCGAGGTTTATTGGCGCAGGTTCGATGTGTTTGCTAGCATAGCGCGCTATACGAGTCGTCAACGGGCAGGAACAAGCATGGCAACAAGACGAGACTGGTTGTTACAGCAACTGGGGATTACCCAGTGGACGCTGCGTCGCCCCACAGTTTTACTGGGTGAGGTGGCCGTCAGTCTGCCCGAGCAAACGCGATTGCTGATTGTGGCAGACGTGCTGCCGTTGGAAGACGATTTACTGGTTAAAGACGTGATCCGCAGCCTCAACCTCAACCCGTCTCAGGTTTACAGCCTGCAAACGGCGCAGGTGGCGATGCTGCCTGAGGACACGCACTGTAACACCTGGCGACTGGGTATCAGCGAACCCTTACCGGTGGCTGGAGCACAGTTATTTAGCCCGGCGCTGGCCGAGCTCTCTCAAGACGCTGGGGCAAAACGTGCGCTCTGGCAGCAGATTTGTGAAAATGAACAACATTTCTATCCTGACCCCCGCGGACCTGAATCGCGCCTTTGAGATTGAACAGGCCAGCCACGCGTTTCCCTGGAGTGAAAAAACCTTTGCCAGTAATCAGGGTGATCGCTACCTTAATTTAAAACTTGAGCAACAGGGCAAAATGGTCGGCTTTGCCATTGTGCAGACCGTATTAGACGAAGCCACGCTGTTTAATATCGCCATTGACCCTGCCTTTCAGCGACAGGGACTGGGGCGTTTACTGCTTGAGGAGCTGTTGGCTCAGCTTGAAACGCGCAACGTTTTTACGCTGTGGCTTGAGGTTCGGGCCTCCAATCGAGGGGCGATTTCACTCTATGAAAGTCTTGGTTTTAACGAAGTTTCTGTTCGCCGAAACTACTATCCGGCGGCATCAGGGCGGGAAGATGCCATCATTATGGCGCTGCCAATAGATTAAAAAAAGCGGGCTGATGGCCCGCTTTTCATTGCTTCTAAAACGCTCAATCGCTTATTTGTGGCCGTGCATTTTGTGCTTGGTCACAAAGCCCAGCGCCAGACACATCACAAATACAACAAAATACAATACGTTAGCTGTAGCCAACGCCGCGTGGGTCCCGTGGTCTCTTACGATAGGGCTTGTGACAACGAAGGTCAGCATGGTGCCAACGGTGCCGCAGGTCAGGATAAAGTTAACCAGTTTTGGCGAAGATACCTTGGTTTGCAGTGAGCCGAGCGTAATGATGGTGGTGTAAATTGCGCTGGAGACAAAGCCTAACCCGAGGATAGCGTAGGTCAGATGCGCCGGATTATCGGTAGAGATAAACAGGTACATCGCCACGGTAGCCAGTGCGGTCAGCAGTGTTACGATGCGCTGTAGGTCGAAGAAGCGCAGCACAAAGCTGAAGACCCACATGCCAATCATATAAGACAACCAGAAATCGCTGACCAGTTTGCCGGCCTGATTAATGTCCAGATTAAAGGTTTTGGTGACGTAGTCCGGTACCCACTGAATGAAGCCCAGCTGGCCGAGGATGTAGCACAGTGCCGCAATTGACAGGAACAGCACGCCAATTCCCCACTTCTCCTTAACCACAGGCTGATTGTCGGTCTTGCCTTTGGCGCCCAATACTGGGAATTCGGCAATCAGGGTCAGCAAAAAGATCGCCACGTACAGGATGCCAATACAGGCATAAACCCAGTACCAGCCAATGCTGCGTGCCAGCAGGATGCCCGCCACGATAGGGAATATCATACCCGCCATGCTGAAGAACGAATCGGTAAACAGCAGGCGTGAACCGCGCTGACGGCCTTCATAGATATGGGTAATCAGAAAAGTCCCGATCGACATGGTGATGCCGCTGACTACGCCGAGAACGAACATACACAGCGAGAATACGCTGATGCTTTTGCTCATCATCAGACCGGCAACTGCAAGAACCATCAGCACGAAGCCGAAAATAAGCTGACGTTTTAATGGGATAACTTCCATCAGCCACGCGTTTAGGAAGATGGCTATCAGAATACCGGCGTTAAGGAAGGTAAAGGTGTTACTCATGCTGGAAACAGGCAGACCGAAATACTCGGCGATATTGCCCATTACCATGCCGGTAACAATCACCAATGCCCCTGTTAGCCCGTAAGAGAAAAAGCTGATCCAGGTGAGAAGCAATCGATTACTTTTAGTCATTAAGATACATCCTTGTGATGTATAAGAGGTTAAAACACGCAAAAAAGAGTTCAGATTGTGGCAGCTGAAGCCGCCTTGTCATGCCGTACAACTTTTATTGACCCGATTATCCAGAAAGGAGCAGATCAGTTTTGTGATAGGACAGGTATTTTTAATGCAAGCTGTAAAGTTATGCAAAATTTATATGTGATACTTGTCACATTTTAATGAAAATAGAGTGAATTTAGCCCAAACTCAGGTCGGTGAACCGGCTCTGTGCTCCGTGCATTTTCACTCATCGGCGAGCGAATATAAAAGCATTGATTGTCTAACCCCGCTAAATCATAGAAAATAGCCGGCTATAACTTTTATTACCGCTTTGCCTGATGCCGTTCTGGCGTAAAATCAATACCGATGCAGGGCGGACAACCGCAGAAACGTGGAAAAACATGTCTCCTAGTGAATACGCCCTCGAAGTCGCCAAACGTCGCACCTTCGCCATTATCTCGCACCCCGATGCGGGTAAAACTACCATTACTGAAAAAGTGCTGTTGTTCGGACAGGCTATTCAGACTGCCGGTACGGTAAAGGGCCGTGGTTCAAACAACCACGCCAAGTCCGACTGGATGGAAATGGAAAAACAACGTGGTATCTCCATTACGACTTCCGTGATGCAGTTCCCTTACCGCCACGCGCTGGTTAACCTGCTTGATACCCCAGGACACGAAGACTTCTCTGAAGATACTTATCGTACTCTGACCGCCGTTGACTGCTGTCTGATGGTTATCGACACCGCAAAGGGCGTTGAGGATCGTACCCGCAAGCTGATGGAAGTGACCCGTCTGCGCGATACGCCGATCATTACCTTCATGAACAAGCTGGACCGCGACATTCGCGACCCGATGGAAGTGATGGACGAAGTTGAGCGCGAGCTGAAAATTGCCTGCTCACCTATCACCTGGCCAATTGGCTGCGGCAAGCTGTTTAAAGGGGTTTATCACCTTTATAAAGATGAAACTTATCTTTATCAAACCGGTAAAGGCCACACCATTCAGGAAGTGCGCATTGTTAAAGGTCTGAATAACCCAGATCTCGACACCGCCATCGGTGAAGAGCTGGCGATTCAGCTGCGCGGCGAGCTGGAATTGGTGCAGGGTGCTTCACACGAGTTTGATCATGAGGCTTTCCTCAGCGGTGATCTTACCCCGGTATTCTTCGGAACCGCATTGGGTAACTTCGGCGTTGACCACATGCTCGACGGGCTGGTGGAATGGGCGCCTGCGCCGATGCCGCGTAAAACCGACCTGCGTGAAGTTAAAGCCGATGACGAGAAATTCACCGGCTTCGTGTTTAAGATTCAGGCCAATATGGATCCGAAACACCGCGACCGCGTCGCTTTTATGCGTGTGGTTTCAGGTAAATACGAAAAAGGCATGAAGCTGCGTCAGGTGCGCACCGGCAAAGACGTGGTCATCTCTGATGCGCTTACCTTTATGGCGGGCGACCGTTCACACGTTGAAGAAGCTTATCCGGGTGACATCATCGGCCTGCATAACCACGGTACCATTCAGATTGGGGACACCTTTACTCAGGGTGAAAACATGAAGTTCACCGGTATCCCTAACTTTGCGCCTGAACTGTTCCGCCGCATCCGTCTGCGTGACCCGCTCAAGCAGAAACAGCTGCTTAAAGGGCTGGTTCAGCTCTCCGAAGAAGGTGCCGTGCAGGTGTTCCGTCCCCTGATTAATAACGACTTGATCGTGGGAGCGGTGGGTGTGCTGCAGTTTGAAGTCGTTGTTGCACGTCTGAAGAGCGAGTACAACGTTGAAGCGATTTACGAATCGGTTAACGTCTCAACCGCCCGCTGGGTTGAATGCTCTGACGTTAAGAAGTTTGATGATTTCCAACGCAAGTGCGAGTTAAACCTGGCACTGGATGGCGGTGATAATTTGACCTATATCGCGCCGTCGATGGTTAACCTTAACCTGACGAAAGACCGTTATCCTGAAGTGGATTTCCGTAAAACTCGCGAACATTAATCTGCTGATAACGTTTATCCATACCGCGATTTTTCCCCTAAAGACGGCCTGAGAGCCGTCTTTTTTTATGATTTTTTTCTGATAATTAGTTTCTTTAGGAAACTACTTCTTGAGTTTTTGTCTGTTTTTTGAACTAAAACAGGGTGAAATGCTCGGACTTATCTGTATTACAGGTTAATTCGCCATTCTTACTACAGTTTTGCTGATGGTCGGCTATATTAAATGAACGCACAACGAAGAGCAGCTGGAAACGCTGGCTTTAGGAAACCAAGTAGAGAGTTGTGCTGAATTTTATTAATTCACAGTGACGTGAACACAGTAATAAGTTTTTAAGTCGTCACGACCATGTGACGGAAAGAGCCCGAAATTTACGGGTTCCCAAACTGTTAAGGAAGAAATCGATGAAAAAGTCTAATTTTGCATACTCAATGATGGCCGTGGTTCTGGGTACTGCCCTGATGAGCGGTAGTGCACTGGCAGCAACGGCAGAAAGCACAATGAATTCTGCGGGTGCAAAAATCGATAGCTCCATGAAGAAAGTGGATGGCTACATGGGCGACAGCGCCACCACAGCTAAGGTTAAAAGTGCACTGGTAGACGATAAGGCCATCAAAAGCACTGATATCTCAGTAAAAACTGACAATGGCGTCGTGACACTGAGCGGTTTCGTCGGCTCTCAGGCCGAAGCGGAACAGGCCGTCGCGGTGGCAACCAAAGTTGAAGGCGTTAAATCCGTCAGCGACAAATTACACACCAAAGACAGCAAGTCCCAGTCTGTTAAAGGATATGCCGGTGATACTGCAACCACTACGTCGGTAAAAGCCAAACTACTGGCCGATGACATCGTGCCTTCTCGCATGGTGAAAGTCGAAACCACTGACGGCGTTGTTCAGCTATCAGGTACCGTTAAAACTGCCGCTCAGTCAGATCGCGCTGAAAGCGTAGCTAAAACGGTAGACGGCGTGAAAAGCGTTAAGAACGACCTTAAAGTCCAGCCGTAATATTTTTGAATCTGTTGCCCATCTCAGGGTGGGCAACGCAGCTTTAGCCTTGTAACTGCTGCAAGAAAGTTCAAGTACCGCGAGTTATGAAAAAATAAGCTGACTTACGGTTTTTTTACGTGAGAAATCACTGAGTTTCCGTCCGTTTTCTTTTTTTCAAGCTATCTTTAATACTGTACTTCTTAATTTGTTATCTACAGTAACAACCGTTATTCAGGACGCATTTCATAACCGAGTGACGTACGAATATTTTAAATAGGGTAAGGAGAAGCTTATGTTTCGTTGGGGTATTATATTTCTTGTCATCGCGTTAATCGCGGCAGCGTTGGGTTTCGGTGGACTGGCAGGTACAGCGGCCTGGGCTGCAAAAGTGGTGTTCGTGGTAGGTATCATTCTGTTCCTGATCAGCTTGTTTACCGGTCGTAAACGACTCTGACGTCGAATAGATTTGAATAACCACAAAGACTAAAAGGTAAAGTGATTTTTATCTGATATATCCCGGAGATTATTAAGGATAATTTTTAAGGCGCAGGGAAGTAAAGTAAGCGCCTTACATTGTCCACAGCACGTATTCCCCAAAGGATGCGGCGTCTGGTTTACAGGAAGTAACGATTTAATCTCCGGGATTTTGCAAGAATATTACGGATCGGTGAAAGTCGGAGTATGCTCATCAAAGAGTCATTTGTTGAGGAGGCTTCGTTGGGATACAGAATTCCGGTCACGCTGGGGAACATTGAACCCTTGGCTTACAAACCCTATACGCCGGGCAAAATCGCATTAGTATGCGAAGGCGGCGGACAACGGGGTATCTTCACGGCAGGCGTGCTTGATGAGTTTCAACGAGCAGGTTTCAATCCATTCGATTTACTGATCGGCACTTCTGCCGGCGCTCAAAATCTTTCTGCTTACGTCTGTGGACAGGCCGGATACGCCCGACGGGTGATTACGCGCTACACAACCAGCCCCCAATTTTTTAATCCTCTGCGCTTTGTCCGTGGTGGACACCTTATTGATCTTGACTGGCTGGTCGACGAAACCTCAAAAAACATGCCTTTGGCGATGGAGAGTGCTGAAAAGCTGCTCATCGACGGACGGGAATTTTTGATGTGTGCCTGCCGAAGTGATGACTATACCCCCAGCTATTTTGCCCCGACTCGCGAGAGCTGGTTGCCGGTTATCAAAGCTTCCAGCGCCATCCCCGGGTTTTACCGCATGGGCGTCAGTCTCGACGGTGTTAGCTATCAGGATGGTGGGATCAGCGATGCCATTCCAGTGGAAGAAGCCTATCGACGCGGAGCCGATACTATTGTGGTGATCCGCACTGTGCCTTCGGCAATGTTTTATACCCCGCAGTGGATGAAACGCATGGAGCAGTGGCTTAGTGAAAGTAGCCTGCAACAGCTGGTTCACATGGTGCAGCATCATGAAAAAAGCTATTACCGCATTCAGCAATTTATTGAAAATCCGCCGGGCGACCTGCGTATTTTTGAAATATTCCCACCCAAGCCGTTGGCCAGTCACGCCCTCGGCAGTCGTTTACCGGCATTGAATCAGGACTATCATCTGGGCCGTCGCTGTGCGCGCTACTTCCTGTCGATCGTTTCTCATTGGCTGCTGCCGCGCGAAAACGATCGTCCATTGCCAATTATTACCCCGCGAGTCACCAGAAGACCAAAAATCGTAGTGCCGCCGGCTATTTCTCCTGAAATTGAGCTTCCGCTGAGTGCTGCGGCAAATCAGGCTGATTTGATTGAAGCGGGATCTATCGAGCTTGAGCCTTTACCGGTTGATACGGTTGCGATAGAAAAAGTGTCAGCAGAGCGCGCACCCGCTGAGAGCATCGAGGTTGATAAGATATTAACCGATCAGGTTGCGCTGACCGATTCTCGTCGAGACGGCGGCTTTCTCCCGGCGGCAAGCGCGTTTGAGCTGCCAAAAATTGAGGGAGAAGGAGATAAGCTGTGATGCGCACTTTTGTTGATACCCACTGCCATTTTGATTTCCCGCCGTTTACGGGTCATGAGGCCGAAAGCCTGCATCTGGCGGCCGAAGCTGGGGTTAATCAACTTATTTTGCCCGCCGTGGAGGCCAGTCGATTTAATCACGTTTTACAGCTTACCGAGACCCATCCACCGATTTTTGCTGCCCTGGGACTGCATCCGATTTGCATTGCCACTCACAGCGATGCGTGTCTTAACCAGCTTGCAGAGATGTTGGAAAAGCGGCATCCGAAGTTAGTCGCTATCGGTGAAACGGGGCTGGACTTATATATGGAAACGCCAATGTTTGATAAGCAGCAGCGGCTGCTTCGGGAGCAGTTCAAACTGGCCAAGCAGCATAACCTGCCGATGATACTGCATTCTCGCCGGTCGCACGATCAGCTTGCAGCCATGCTACGTAAGGCTTCATTGCCTGCTACTGGCGTTGTTCACGGTTTTGCTGGCAGTCTTTCTCAGGCACAGGCCTTCGTAAGACTTGGATTCGCTATTGGCGTAGGCGGTACGATTACCTACGAACGTGCGCAGAAAACGCGTCGGGTTATGGCCCAACTTCCGCTTTCATGCCTGTTGTTGGAAACCGATGCCCCAGACATGCCGCTGCAAGGTTTTCAGGGGCAACCTAATAGACCTGAGCGTGCCGCCCGCGTTTTCGATGCCCTTTGCGAACTGCGTTCAGAACCCGCCGAGCAGCTCGAACAAGCTCTTCTGGAAAATACGCGACGCCTTTTCACTCTTCCTCATGCCTAAATGTCATTTTTGTTATTTAAATAACATTTATCTCGATGGCATTCTTCATTAAATAAAAAGTACACAGTCTCACAGTCTGTGAAATTAATCGTAAATGTTATTTAAATAACATTTACGATCGGAGTAGAATCTCATGCATGAAGAGTTTTGCCTAAATCATCGCTTGTCATGATTCAGGTATACACTTTTACTCAGTGCCCAAGTCTGAGCTTGTAGCCTTGAAGTGTGATTTACATCTCATTTTTCAGAGTAACGTTGCAATCGATTTTCATTTTGTGTGAAATACTGCACACCCTAAGTGACGATAACCTGTTCAAATACACTAAACAGGTGGCGATTGTGTTCGTCTGCTCGCCAAGGTGCTGGACGATTTATCGCGCCGTGACGCATAAACGTCCTCGACTGTATGCTCGGTTCTGAAGGCGTTTCAGGATTGAAAATTGTTGGAGAGTGTTATGACCGATTTAACCGCAGCAGCGCAGCGCGCGCTGAGTCTGATGGATTTAACCACCCTGAATGAAGACGATACAGACGCCAAAGTGATCGCACTTTGCCATCAGGCTAAAAGTCCAGCGGGCAACACCGCAGCCGTGTGCATTTATCCACGTTTTATTCCGGTTGCGCGTAAAACACTGCGCGAACAGGGTACGCCAGACATTCGTATCGCGACGGTGACCAACTTCCCGCACGGTAACGATGACATTGAGATTGCACTTGCTGAAACTCGCGCTGCTATTGCCTACGGCGCTGATGAAGTTGACGTAGTGTTCCCGTATCGCGCCCTGATGGCCGGTAATGAACAAGTGGGCTTTGAGCTGGTCAAACAGTGTGCCGAGGCCTGTCATGAGGCTAAAATTTTGCTGAAAGTCATCATCGAAACCGGTGAGCTGAAGCAGGATTCGCTCATTCGTAAAGCCTCAGAAATCGCGATCAACGCCGGTGCCGATTTTATTAAAACCTCAACCGGCAAAGTGCCGGAAAACGCCACTCTGCACAGCGCCGAGCTAATGATGCGCGTGATTAAAGAGCTGAACGTGGGCCAGTCTGTTGGCTTCAAACCGGCGGGGGGTGTGAAAACAGCCGAAGATGCCGCGCAGTATTTGGCGCTGGCAGACGAAATTTTGGGCCAAGAGTGGGCCGATGCGCGCCATTTCCGCTTTGGTGCATCCAGCCTGTTGGCAAGCCTGTTGACTACGTTAGGTCACCAGGGGCAAAAATCCGGCAGCGGCTACTAATTTCTCCCCTTGGGCGGCGTGCGTCGTCGCCTGTGGTTCAACGGTTTGTGTGGTGATTTCCTCTCTGTTTCCAAATTGGGGTGAGACGTGGCTTCTGTACAAAAAACCTTTCTGGCTCAAGAAATAATTCGAAAAAAGCGCGATGGACAACCGCTGAGCGAAGAAGAAATTCGCTTCTTTATTAACGGTGTTCGCGACAGTAAAGTCTCCGAAGGTCAAATTGCCGCGCTGGCGATGACAATCTATTTTAATGATATGAACATGGATGAGCGCGTTGCATTGACCATGGCGATGCGTGATTCTGGGACTGTTTTAAACTGGAAGCATCTGGAGCTCAATGGTCCGATAGTCGACAAGCACTCGACCGGCGGCGTAGGTGATGTGACCTCGCTGATGCTCGGGCCGATGGTTGCTGCCTGCGGAGGCTTTGTGCCGATGATCTCTGGTCGCGGACTGGGTCATACTGGCGGCACGCTCGACAAGCTCGAGAGCATTCCGGGATTTGATATTTTTCCCGACGATGACCGTTTTAGAAAGATAATTCAGAGCGTGGGTGTCGCGATTATTGGCCAGACCAATTCGCTGGCACCCGCGGACAAACGTTTTTATGCGACGCGTGACATTACCGCGACGGTGGACTCGATTCCGTTGATCACCGCCTCTATTCTGGCGAAAAAGCTCGCCGAGGGTCTGGACGCGCTAGTGATGGACGTTAAAGTTGGATCCGGTGCCTTCATGCCGACCTATGAGCTGTCGCAAGACTTGGCACAGGCGATCGTTGACGTTGCCAATGGCGCTGGATGTAAAACGACCGCGTTGTTGACCGACATGAATCAGGTGCTGGCATCGAGCGCTGGAAACGCAGTGGAAGTGCGCGAAGCCGTGCGGTTCCTGACTGGCGAGTATCGCAGTCCGCGCCTGCTTGAGGTCACCATGGCACTCTGTGTCGAGATGCTGCTTTCAGGCGGACTGGCGCAGGACGAGACCGAAGCGCGACGCAAACTGCAAAACGTGCTCGATAATGGCCGTGCAGCAGAGATATTTGGAAAAATGGTCGCGGCGCAAAAAGGCCCGACAGATTTCATCGAACATTACGACCGTTATCTGCCTCAGGCTACCCTGAGCAAAATGGTCTATTCAGAAAGAGCCGGGATCGTTACGTCGATGGACACCCGTGCTCTGGGCATGAGTGTTGTGGCTTTAGGTGGCGGACGCCGCCGTGCCAGCGACGCCATCGATTACAGCGTAGGGTTAACCCATATGGCCAGTATTGGTCAGCAGGTTGATACTCAGCATCCGCTGGCCATGATCCACGCGAACAGTGAAGAAGCGTGGCAGCAGGCCGCAGACGCTGTGAGATCGGCCATTGTGTTGAGCGATAAGGCACCCGAAAGTCTGCCGGTGGTTTATCGCCGTATCAGCTAGCTTTATCGGTCCGGTTAACTCATTCATCAAAAGCGGTGCTTTAACGGCCGCTTGCAACGCGTAGTAATGCGCAGGAGAGCAAAAATGAAACGTACATTTATTATGATGTTGGACTCATTTGGAATTGGCGCCAGTGAAGATGCCGAACGCTTTGGTGACGTGGGTTCAGATACGCTGGGCCATATCGCTGAGGCCTGTGCCCGCGGTGAGGCTGACGTTGGCCGTAAAGGGCCGTTGCATTTGCCTAACTTGACCCGATTGGGTCTGGCGAAAGCGGCTGAGGCTTCAACCGGACGTTTCCCCGCGGGAATGGACGCTGATGCAGAAATCACTGGCGCCTACGCCTTTGCCAGTGAACTGTCATCGGGTAAAGATACCCCTTCAGGCCACTGGGAAATCGCCGGTGTTCCGGTGTTGTTCGACTGGGGGTATTTCTCCGACGAAACCAACAGTTTCCCGCAGGAGCTGCTTGATAAGCTGGTTGAACGTGCAGATTTGCCGGGCTATTTGGGCAACTGCCACTCATCGGGCACGGTGGTGCTCGATGCGCTGGGCGAAGAGCACATGAAAACCGGCAAGCCGATTTTCTACACCTCTGCCGACTCTGTTTTCCAGATTGCCTGCCATGAAGAAACCTTTGGCCTTGAGCGCCTGTATGCGCTGTGTGAAATCGCTCGCGAAGAGCTGACTGAAGGCGGTTACAACATTGGCCGCGTTATCGCTCGTCCGTTTATCGGCGATAAAAAAGGTCACTTCGAGCGCACCGGCAACCGCCATGATCTGGCGGTTGAGCCACCTGCGCCGACCATCCTGAAAAAGCTGGTGGACGAGAAGGGCGGAGAAGTGGTGTCGGTGGGTAAAATCGCCGATATTTATGCGCACGTTGGGATCACCAAAAAAATCAAAGCCACAGGTCTGGATGCGCTGTTCGACGCTACCGTTCAGGAAATGAAACTGGCGGGCGACAAGACTATTGTCTTTACCAACTTCGTTGATTTTGACTCCTCTTACGGACATCGTCGCGACGTGCCGGGTTATGCCGCCGCGCTTGAGCTGTTCGACCGCCGTATGCCTGAGCTGCTGGCGCTGGTGAAAGAAGACGACATGATTATTTTCACCGCCGACCACGGCTGTGACCCAAGCTGGCGCGGCACTGACCACACTCGTGAGCACATTCCGGTGTTAATCTACGGGCCTAAAGTGAAGCCTGGCTTCCTGGGCCATCGTGAGACCTTTGCCGATATCGGACAAACCGTCGCCAGCTATTTTGACCTGTCGCCAATGGAATATGGAAAATCCATGCTTTAAGGCTGATTTTTTGCGAAAATTCTATTAATTAAAACCATCAAGAAAGGAATGTTATCTATGGCAACGCCACACATTAATGCAGAAATGGGCGATTTCGCAGACGTAGTCCTGATGCCTGGCGATCCGCTGCGCGCTAAACATATTGCAGAAACCTTCCTCGAAGACATCAAGCAGGTGAACGACGTTCGCGGCATGCTAGGCTTCACCGGCACGTATAAAGGCCGCAAAATCTCCGTCATGGGCCACGGCATGGGCATACCTTCTTGCTCAATCTATGCCAAAGAGCTTATTACCGAGTTCGGCGTGAAAAAAATCATCCGTGTAGGCTCATGCGGCGCGGTACGTGAAGACGTAAAACTGCGCGACATAGTGATTGGCATGGGGGCTTGCACCGATTCCAAAGTGAACCGTATGCGCTTTAAAGACCATGACTATGCGGCCATTGCCGACTACGACATGGTGCGCAACGCGGCAGACGCGGCGGCGGCTAAGGGTATCAAAGCACGCGTCGGTAACATCTTCTCTGCTGACCTGTTCTACACCCCAGACCCACAGATGTTCGACGTGATGGAAAAGTACGGTATTTTGGGCGTTGAAATGGAAGCTGCCGGTATCTACGGCGTGGCGGCAGAATTTGGTGCTAAAGCACTGACTATCTGTACCGTTTCCGACCACATTCGCACCGGCGAGCAAACGACCGCTGCCGAGCGCCAGACGACTTTCAATGACATGATTGAGATAGCGCTGGAATCTGTACTGCTGGGCGACAAAGCTTAAGATCGATTTAGCTTTATTGTGAAAAAACGGAGGCCTTGTGGCCTCCGTTTTTATTGATAACGTTATTTTTATCTATTCACCAATAGAAACCGCCTCGCCTAATCACGACTCTTTTTTCTTATCTTCTTCTTCGTCCGTTGGCTCTTCGCTGCGCTGAAGATTGCGGTGCGCGGCCTGCACGGCTTCAAGTTCGGCTTCTTCTTCTGCCGTCAGCGTCGGTTTGTCTTCGACCCGCTCTTCGGCGATAGCAATAACCAACGGCTCATTATTGTGTGCCGGCAGATCATCGTCCTCATCCCGCTCTCTCAGGCGTGTACTGGCGGTAAGCAGAAACGGCGACTGCTCCCAGCGGCTGCGTCGTCCCTGCAGCAGGGTACGGGCCAGAATAATGCCCACCGCCAGTGCCAGCAGCATCATTAGGCGCAGCAGGTTAGTGGTATTATCAACCTGTTTGGCTTCGGTCGCCAGCACGTGGGTGTCCAGCGTCATGCGCAGAAATCCGCTTGGACCGTCTTTATCGCCTATCGGTTGTACAATTTGGTGGTTGAAATAGCTGCCCGCGCGCTTACCGTCAAGCGCCAGCCTGTCGCGTACCGGCACGGTTTCGCCAGAATGGGCAATTAGCGAACCGTCCAACTGGTAGACACTGGCATCAAGAATGCGGCTATTGTCGGTCAATTGATTTAAAATAGTGGTAATCTGCGCGATATCGGCGCCATCGTTTTGGCTGTCCATCAGCGGGGCGAGCGAAAATGCCACTTGGCGAGCAAGCGTTTGTGTCAACTGCTCGACCTGTTGAGATCGCGCTAACTGGTGCCCTAGGCTAAAATAGGACGCACCTTGCATCAATATAACTAATAAAGCCAAGCAAATCAGCACGATAACCGTGCGGTGTCTGCGAAGTTTCAGTTTGGCCTCTGCCATTCTGTTTCCTTAAGGTATTCGACGACTTTAATGTTGCCAGAAGCGTTAGCGATAGGGTAGCTTGATGCGTCGTTTTATCGCGGCCCCTCTGCTTTTCGACAGAGTATTTGCTCTTACAGGAGAAATCATGCCAAACCGTCTGACCTATTGCGATCTTCCTTCCGAGATCCACCAATGGCCGGGACTTCCACTTTCACTCAGCGGTGACGAAGTGATGCCGCTCGATTACCGGGCCGGGCACACGGGTTGGCTCCTGTACAGTAGAAAGCTCGATAAACTCAGTATCAGTCGTTTCCAGAGCCGCCTTGGTCGTGCACTCGTCGTGGTTAGCGCCTGGATGGTCGAAGACTATCAGGTTGTGCGCCTCGCCGGTCCACTGACGCCGGACGTGTTTGAGCTGGCCGAACAGTTTGAATTCGACATCACTCCGCTGCGTAAAGTCCCCCACATGCGCACGCCGGGTCTTCTGGTGATGGACATGGATTCTACTGCAATTGAGATTGAATGCATTGATGAAATTGCCAAACTTGCTGGCGTGGGTGAGCAGGTTGCGGAAGTCACTGAACGTGCCATGCGCGGAGAGCTAGACTTCGCCGCCAGTTTGCGTCAACGCGTGGGCACATTAAAAGATGCCGATGCCAACATTTTGCTGCAAGTGCGTGAAACATTACCTTTAATGCCGGGTCTCAAGCAGATGGTAGCTCGTTTGCAGGAGCTGGGCTGGCACGTCGCTATCGCCTCCGGTGGTTTCACCTATTATGCCAACTATCTGCGCGATGAACTGGACCTGGTTGCCGTCGCGGCCAACGAGCTGGAAATTTTTGACGGCAAGCTCACCGGGCAGGTCATCGGTCCCATTGTTGACGCGCAGTTCAAAGCCGATACCCTGCTGGCGCTGGCCGAAAAACTGGGTATCCCGCAGGAACAAACCGTGGCCATTGGCGACGGTGCAAACGATTTAAAAATGATGTCGGTCGCCGGGCTGGGTGTGGCCTTCCACGCCAAGCCAAAAGTGTATGAACAGGCCGAAGTCTGCATTCGACATGCTGACCTGATTGGCCTGTTGTGCATTCTGAGCGGCAGCGTCGCGTAATGTTAACAAGGGCGATAGCGCTCCAAACGAGGTAAGTTGTGGCAAAAGCAGCAAAACGAGCATTTGTGTGTAATGAATGCGGCGCAGATTATCCGCGTTGGCAGGGGCAATGCAGTGCCTGTCAGGCCTGGAACTCCATTACCGAAGTCCGTTTGTCTGCTTCACCCACGGTCGCGCGCAATGAGCGCCTCAGCGGTTATGCCGGCGATGCGGGCGTTAGCCGGGTGCAAAAGCTTTCGGATATCAGCCTGGATGAAACGCCGCGGTTTAGCACCGGGTTTAAAGAGTTTGACCGCGTGCTGGGTGGCGGTGTCGTACCGGGCAGCGCCATTCTCATCGGCGGAAATCCCGGCGCGGGCAAAAGTACGCTGCTGCTGCAAATCCTCTGCAAGCTTGGCGAGAATATGAAAACGCTCTATGTCACTGGCGAAGAGTCGTTGCAGCAGGTGGCGATGCGTGCGCACCGTCTCGGACTGCCCACCGCCAATATGAACATGCTTTCTGAAACCAGCATCGAGCAGATCTGCCTGATTGCCGATCAGGAACAGCCGAAGCTGATGGTGATCGACTCCATTCAGGTGATGCACATGGCGGATATCCAGTCTTCTCCGGGTACCGTAGCGCAGGTGCGTGAAAGCGCCGCCTATCTTACTCGCTATGCCAAAACGCGCGGCGTGGCGATCGTGATGGTCGGCCACGTGACAAAAGACGGGTCGCTGGCCGGTCCGAAAGTGCTGGAGCACTGCATCGACTGTTCGATTCTGCTCGACGGTGATGCCGACTCACGATTTCGCACCCTGCGCAGCCATAAAAACCGCTTTGGGGCAGTTAATGAGCTCGGCGTGTTTGCCATGACCGAGCAGGGGCTGCGTGAGGTGAGCAACCCTTCGGCCATCTTCCTGAGTCGAGGTGATGAAATCACCTCGGGCAGCTCGGTGATGGTGCTATGGGAGGGCACACGGCCTTTGCTGGTCGAGATTCAGGCGCTGGTGGATCACTCTATGATGGGTAACCCTCGGCGCGTGGCGGTTGGGCTTGAGCAAAACCGCTTGGCTATTCTGCTGGCCGTTTTGCACCGTCACGGCGGTCTGCAAATGGCGGATCAGGACGTATTTGTTAACGTGGTCGGCGGCGTTAAAGTCACCGAAACCGGTGCTGACCTCGCGCTTCTGCTTTCGCTGGTGTCGAGCCTGCGTGACCGTCCGCTGCCTCAAGACTTGGTCGTCTTTGGTGAGGTGGGATTAGCCGGTGAAATTCGTCCGGTGACCAGCGGACAGGAACGTATTGGTGAAGCCGCCAAGCACGGCTTTAAGCGTGCGATTGTGCCGCACGCCAATGTGCCGAAAAAGCTGCCGGAAGGCATGAAGGTCTATGGCGTCAAAAAGTTGGCAGACGCATTGGCTATCCTCGAGGATCTCTAATCAACACAAGGAGCCGCTATGCCGCAGTTTGATTATCTTAAGGCCGCGATTAAGCAACAGGGATGCACGCTGCAGCAGGTGGCTGAAGTCAGCGGCATGACTAAGGGTTATCTCAGTCAGTTGTTAAATGACAAGATTAAAAGCCCCAGCGCGCAAAAACTTGAGGCCTTACATCGTTTTCTCGACCTGGAATTTCCCCGTCGTGAAAAGAAGATTGGCGTGGTATTTGGTAAGTTTTATCCGCTGCACACCGGCCATATTTATTTAATTCAGCGCGCCTGCAGTCAGGTTGACGAGCTGCACATTATTCTTGGCTACGATGAACCGCGCGACCTCGAGCTGTTTGAAAATAGCTCAATGTCTCAGCAACCGACGCTGAGCGATCGTCTGCGCTGGCTGCTGCAAACTTTTAAATATCAAAAGAACATTCATATTCATGCTTTCAATGAAGAAGGGATGGAGCCTTATCCGCACGGCTGGGACGTGTGGAGCAAAGGGATCACTGCCTTCATGCAGCAAAAAGGCATTCATCCCAACACCATTTATTCCAGTGAAGAGAACGACGCACCGCGCTACCGCGAGCATCTCGGCATTGATACGGTGCTTATCGATCCCAAACGATCGTTTATGAAAATCAGCGGTTCGCAAATTCGCCACGATCCTTTCCGTTATTGGGACTATATTCCCACCGAAGTGAAGCCATTTTTTGTGCGTACTGTGGTGGTGCTGGGGGGAGAGTCCAGTGGGAAATCTACGCTGGTGAACAAGCTGGCCAACATATTTAACACCACCAGCGCCTGGGAGTATGGACGCGAATACGTATTCTCCCACTTGGGTGGCGATGAAATGGCGCTGCAATATTCTGACTACGACAAAATTGCTCTGGGTCAGGCGCAGTACATTGATTTCGCAGTTAAATACGCGAATAAAGTGGCGTTTATCGATACAGACTTTTTGACCACTCAGGCATTTTGCAAAAAATACGAAGGCCGCGAGCATCCGTTTGTGCAGGCATTGGTCGATGAATATCGCTTTGATTTAGTGATTTTGCTGGAGAATAACACGCCGTGGGTCGCCGACGGTTTACGCAGCCTGGGCAGTTCGCTCGACCGCTCAGAGTTCCAAAATTTGCTGATTGAAATGATGCATAAAAACAACATCACTTTCACCCATGTGACCGCATCCGACTACGATCAGCGTTTTCTAGACTGTGTCGAGCTGGTACAGAATATGTTAGGTAATAAGCATTCAATAATAGGTCATTGATAACAGTAGCGAAGGGGTAATAAAATTAACAATTACTCCTTTAAATTGAATATTATTTAATTTAATTAAGAATTTTCTCTATGCTGAGGGACTAATTCTATTTTTTATAGCCTGTGTATTTTTTATTTTTAAACGATGTTACCCTGCCTGCATTGAAATAAGTGTTTATTTTATAATCTTCTTGTTTATTTTCTATTAAACTTTCTACACTGCTGAAACTATTGGGTAATATTTTGAATATTAATGCCGTTTTTCGTGGGATGACTATTGCTTTTGCAGCAGTCATTTCCATTAATTCTTATGCGCTTGTTATGAATAATCCTACTTTTATAAATAATGGCGGCCATCTCTCCAATGTAAATAACACAATGGAGCACGCCTATGAACCTTTGCGTAAAGAGAGTTATTCAGCTCGCTTTGATGCCGTGGGTAAAATTTATTCTTGTAGCTCAACGTGGCTCGGCGACAGTAAAGACGGTACAAAAAGCTATATTCTAGCCGCTGGCCACTGTATGGATTTTAATAGTCCCGGTGAAGCCACAAAAGCCTACCACGGGGAGTTTCGTGACCGCCATGATCGTTTGATAGCCAAAGACGGCGTTTATTATACCGGCCCTTATCGTACCCATCGCCCAGAAGGCATGGGAGGTGTGAGTGGTGATATTGGGATACTGGTATTAAATAAAAAAGCGCCGATTCTGGACGAACAGGGTAAGCCGCTTAATAAACCGTGGATTTATGATGGATCTCGGGAAATGGATAAGCCCGTCGAGCTGGTAGGTTACGGTAACTGGGGAGTTGGCCAGGCAGCAGTAAGGCCTAGTGATAATCCTAATGACGATTTTTCGCCACAGCAGGGCTCCAGGCGTGCATGGGGTCAGAGTTATATTAATGAGCTTTTCGAGAAGGACTACGCATTGGGCGCGCCTTATCACCCTGAGCAGGTCTCAAAAGCCTGGGCTCGTTTAGCGCCTGGCGACAGTGGTTCAGCCTGGTGGCAGCAGCATAACGGCTTCTGGACTATTATCGGGATTACCAAAACAGGTGTTGAAGAAGCCTCTTATGGCGTTCGCGTCAGCAAATACGTTGATTGGATTAAAAGTATCTATCCTGACGTAAATACCCTGAGTCAAATGACCACGGTCAACGAAAAACAGACGCTGACATTACCTGACTTCTCTAAAGACTTGGCCGACAGCTCGGTAACTTACATCGTACCTAAGCAATCTAATGCCACGGGACCGACTGTCCCAGACTGGGATTTAGGTAAAGGTTACAGTGAAATAATCGTCACCTTACCCAATATCAAAACGGGCCACAATCAGTCGATAACATTGCGTGCCTGGCGTAATGTGGGTTGTGCTAATGCACCAATGAACAGTGCTACCGGCTGTGGCAAGGCAAGTCCTTTAGAATTAAAGTACGCCGAGGAAGATAATAAAACCTTACCAGAAGGTCATTATAAAGGAACTTTCAATCTGCTTGCGCAAGGTTGGCATGATACAAATTATCGTAATAATTTGCTGCTCGCTGTGGATTTAAATATCCAAGGTCATCAAACGGATAAACCGTTATACCCTATTTATCAGCAAGGGCATCACTATGAGGCGGGTCAAATAGTGACGGCGAAAAATGGCAAGCTTTATAAATGTAAAAATAAGCCCTTTGCAAAATTCTGTAGTATAAACAGTGCTGCTTATTCACCTGGCCGCGGTCCAGCCTGGTCAGTTGCATGGATTGCTTTACGTTAACAGTTTTTTAGCGGGCTAATAATATTTATTGTCAGCCCGCTATTCTTTTCAAATTAATGATCTATTTATCCCACGGCGTGCAGAAAATAGGACCTGCGGCTAATGCTCATTGATAACACCTCTTTTACCAGCTTATCAATTCCGGCTTTTGCTTCCAGTAAACTGGTCGCCACCATATAAGCCGGACTTGTTACCAGATTATTTTTTACGTCTACGACGGTTTCGTCAAAGGACGCCAGCCTGTGCACCGCACCCATGCTTTCTAAAATAGCGACAGTGTCCGCATCGTTACCAATGGTCAGCTCCACGTCTTCGCCATAAATCAGCGGCAACAATACGGGCGCAATGGACAGATAGCCCGCTGGCTTATTCTCATTTTTGAAGCTGTTGAGCACTTCAAGGGTGGGACTATTGATATCAACGTCAGGGCCTTTAAAGGCAAAGTCAGACAGGTTGATGGCCACACCGGCACCGCCGAGCACAATCACGGCATCAAAATCGCGTGAATGACACTCGGTAATGGCTTTAACCTCGCCGCGCACTATTCTCGCAGACTCAAACAGCACGTTTCTTTCCTGATGAGAAATTTCCCCGGTGATGTGATTGATCACGTGATGGTGTGCAATATCCGGTGCAAAGCATTGATAAGAAGCTTGGCCGCTCTCAAGTGCAAGTAAAGTGAGGACCACTTCGTGAACATCGGCACCGTCATAGACGCCACAGCCGGAGAGAATAACCGCGACCTTTTTTGTATCCATTAACAGTCCCCTTTATTATCACTGATCGGTTAACTTTATTTTTGCCTAGAATTAACTTTTTCTCTGTGACCTCAGTTAGGAATGTGGATTTTTTATCCTTTTTTTGCCGATATTTTGTGAGAAAACTCACGAGTGTAGCCGTGAATACAGATCAAAAAAGGGCCGCTGGGCGGCCCTTTTAAATCAAGCGAAGCGTTAGAAAGCAACCACTACCTTGCCCTGCATGTGTCCGTCGAGCACTCTGTCATGCGCAGCCTGAATGTTTTCAGGGGTCAGCCCTGCAAGCGTTTCTGTTAGCGTAGTCTTCACTTTTCCAGCATCAACCAACTCGGCAACCTGAGTCAGAATGTTACCCTGCTCGGCAATGTCTGCGGTGGTGTACATACTGCGGGTAAACATAAATTCCCAATGCAGCGAAGCGCTTTTCAACTTAAGCTGGTTTTGGTCCAGCGGCTCGGCATTTTCAACGATGGTACAAATTTTCCCCAATGGCGCGATCAGTTTGCCAATCGCGTCCCAGTGGCCGTCGGTATCATTGAGACAGAAAATGTAATCCACCTGTTTGATGCCTTGCTTTTCAAGCTCGCCGACCAAGTCTTTATAGTTTACGGTCAGCGCCGCGCCGCGCTCAATGCACCACTGGGCAGATTCGGGACGCGATGCAGTGGCGATAATTTTAACCTTGCTACGCTGTGCGGCGAAAGGGATCGCCAGCGAGCCTACGCCACCTGCGCCGCCGATGATCAACAACGTTTTATCAGCGCCACCGTCCTGGATCCTCAGGTGTTCAAACAGACCTTCCCAGGCAGTAAGGGCGGTTAACGGCATGGCAGCCGCTTCTGCCCAATTCAGGGTTTTAGGCTTTTTTGCCACGATGCGGTAATCAATCAGCTGCTGACTCGCGTTGCTGCCTGGCCTAGTAATGTCACCGGCGTACCACACTTCATCACCCACGCTGAACCCGCTAACGCTGCTGCCGACGGTTTTCACGACGCCGCTCGCATCCCAGCCCAACACTTTTGGGGCCTGCAAACCGTTTTTAACCGCACCCTGATGCACTTTGGTGTCCACCGGATTGATTGAAACTGCTTTAACCTCAACCAGCAGATCGTTCTTACCCACGTCAGGCTGCGGCAGTTCGATGGCGATAAACTGTTTTACATTCTTTGGGTCAACGGCAATTGCCTTGATGCTCATCTTGTTACTCCAATTAGGGTGGATAGGTTTAATTCAATAACACCAGTGTAGTCCCAGTGAGCCAAGCTGATAAGATGGACAATAATTAACAAAGTGTTCGGCTGAGGTGAACAATCGTGTTTAAGCAACTGCAGGATATGGCGCTGTTTGCGCTGGTGGCCGAAACGGGCAGCTTTACCACGGCGGCAAAGCGCGCGGGCTTGCCGAAGTCCAGCGTCAGTCAAAGGGTGAGTCAGCTGGAGCAAAATTTGGGGATCCGCTTACTTAACAGAACCACTCGGCAGCTAAATCTGACCTTTGCAGGCGAGCGCTATCTGGTGCACTGCCAGGAGATGCTCCAGGCCAGCGAGCGGGCCGAACAGGCTATTTTGCGCCTGAGAGACAATCCCAGCGGCCGCCTGCGCATAACCAGTCCCGCGGGGTTAGGCGCTACGCTGTTGGCGCGCATGAATGCCGAGTTCTCAAAACGCTATCCCGATGTTTCACTTGAAGTTTCCGTTTCTGATCAACTGATTGATTTGGTGCAGGAAGGTTTTGACGTCGCACTGCGCAGCGGTAAACCTCAAGACTCTTCGCTCATTGGCCGTTCACTCGGTGAGGGTCCGCGTTATCTGTTGGCTGCACCGGCTTATTTGGCCGAGCACCCGCCGCTCACTGTGCCACAGCAGCTTGAAGTGCATCGGTGTATTGGTCATCAGGCCTGGAAGGAGTGGGTTTTGCGCCGTGGCGATGTCTATCATCGCTGGGTGCTTCCTCCCGCCCACCATACCGATAATCTTCTCTACGCGCGAGAATGCGCGATAGCCGGTGCTGGCATTACACTGCTGCCGTCTTTTATGTGCCGAGAAGAAGTCAGGAGTGGGCAACTGGTGCGCGTATTGCCAGATTGGGAAGCCGAAAGTAATTCACTGTATCTCGTTTATCCCAGCCGTAAACTGAACTCCCCGGCGTTGGCCTGCTTTATTGATTTTATGCTGAACGAATACGCCTTTGCCGAACGCTACAATGCGCTACTGTAAAAAGTGCAGACAATAAAAAACCCGAGCTGCGAAAGCCCGGGTTTTTTGACATCTGCCACGATGAGTTCAACAAGATTATTTGGAAATTTTCTTGTACTTGATACGGCGTGGTTCCAGCGCGTCTGCACCCAGCGTACGCTTTTTGTACTCTTCGTACTCGGTAAAGTTACCTTCGAAGAATTCAACTTTACCTTCATCCTGATAGTCGAGGATGTGGGTGGCGATACGGTCGAGGAACCAACGGTCATGGGAAATGACCATCGCACAGCCCGGGAACTCCAGTAGGGCGTTTTCAAGCGCGCGCAGGGTCTCGATGTCGAGGTCATTGGTTGGTTCATCGAGCAGCAGCATGTTGCCGCCAACTTGCAACAGTTTTGCCAGATGTAAACGACCACGCTCACCCCCGGACAGCTCGCCTACGCGCTTGCCCTGATCGACGCCTTTGAAGTTAAAGCGGCCGACATAGGCGCGGCTTGGCATTTCAGTGGTGCCGATGCGCATGATGTCTTGACCGCCCGAGACTTCTTCCCACACGGTTTTGCTGTTGTCCATTGAGTCACGGAACTGATCGACAGAGGCCAGTACTACGGTCTCACCTAGTTCGATGTTGCCGCCGTTAGGCTGTTCCTGACCTGACATCATGCGGAACAGGGTCGATTTACCCGCGCCGTTTGGACCGATGATGCCAACAATCGCGCCTTTTGGCACCGAGAAGGACAGGTCGTCTATCAGAACGCGGTCACCGTAAGACTTGCTCAGGTTGTTGACCTCAACGACTTTATCGCCCAGGCGTGGGCCCGGTGGAATAAACAGTTCGTTGGTTTCGTTACGTTTCTGGTATTCGGTGTTGTTCAGTTCTTCAAAGCGAGACAGGCGTGCCTTACCTTTGGACTGTTGGCCTTTGGCGCCTTTACGAACCCACTCCAGCTCTTTTTCGATTGATTTACGACGGGCCGCTTCAGATGACGCTTCTTGTGCCAGACGTTCGTCTTTCTGCTCAAGCCAAGAGGAGTAGTTGCCTTCCCAAGGAATGCCTTCGCCGCGGTCAAGCTCAAGGATCCAGCCTGCCACGTTGTCGAGGAAGTAACGGTCGTGGGTAATGGCCACAACGGTGCCTTCGAAGTCGTGCAGGAAGCGCTCGAGCCACGCCACAGATTCGGCGTCCAAGTGGTTGGTCGGTTCGTCGAGCAGCAGCATTTCGGGCTTTTCGAGCAGCAGGCGGCACAGGGCCACGCGGCGGCGCTCACCACCTGAAAGGGTCGCAATTTTCGCATCCCACTCAGGCAGGCGGAGTGCATCAGCGGCGCGTTCGAGCTGAGCATTAAGGTTGTGGCCGTCATGTGCCTGAATTATCTCTTCCAGCTTGCCCTGTTCGGCCGCCAGCTTGTCAAAATCGGCATCCGGATCGGCATAGAGTGCATACACTTCATCAAGACGTTTCAACGCACCCACAACTTCCGCTACGGCCTCTTCGACGGACTCGCGAACGGTCTGCTCCAGATTCAGCTGGGGTTCCTGCGGCAGATAGCCGATTTTCAAACCCGGCTGTGGGCGAGCTTCACCTTCAATATCGGTATCGATGCCGGCCATAATGCGCAGCAGGGTTGATTTACCTGACCCGTTCAGGCCGAGTACGCCGATTTTGGCACCCGGGAAGAAGCTGAGTGAGATGTTTTTCAGAATATGACGCTTTGGCGGAACGACTTTGCCAAGGCGATGCATGCTGTATACGTATTGAGCCACGTTGTTTTGAGCCTCTTGCTTGCAGGCCGGTCGCAGTCAGCAGGTCAGGTTGACACTGCGCACGTACCGGCGGATTAGAGCCAGCCCCGCCTGACTGCGGCATGACTGAGATATGTTCCGACTGCGAAGTTTAGCGTGTTTCAGCCTAACTCTCACCCCCCAACGCCAAATAGATCTGCGCCAGGTTGTGGTATTGTCGAAGCCCGTTCTTAAGTACAAGGCCCGTTTTGCAAGATGACAACGGCGAACCGCAATGGGCGGGGGTGTTCGCCAGAGGAAGTAAAATGATGCTGAGTTCTTCAAACTGTGTAAAGTTTGTGACGCCGGAAGGGCATTTCTTCATTTATCGCGGTGAATAGATTAGCGTATGCAGTGTCTATCAATGGCGGCTGGGCAGTTTTGCCCTCAAAGCCTGGCTTTTGAGTAAGCAGTAGCAACACAATCAGCGGGGATAAAGGTAAGTATGGTCAAGGCGGACAAGTGGCGATTTCTTGCAGTAGGACTGTTGTTAACCACGGCAACCGGAGCGGCCAAGGCTGACTCTCTGGATGCCCAACGTCAGCGTTATACGCAGATTAAACAGGCCTGGGATGCGAATCAGTTAGACGTGGTCAGTCAATTGATGCCCACACTGACCGACTACCCTTTATATCCGTATCTGGAATATCGCCAGCTTACGCAGAACATTGCGACAGCGACACCGCAGCAGGTGACGGCGTTTGTTCAGGCAAATCCAACGCTGCCTCCGGCACGCTCTTTACCTGCGCGTTTTGTTAACGAACTGGCAAACCGACAGGACTGGCAGGGGCTATTGGCCTTTAGCCCACAGGCACCCAAGCCGGTTGCTGCACGCTGTAACTACTATTTCGCCAAATGGTCCACCGGCCAGCAGCAGGTTGCCTTTGAGGGTGCCAAAGATATCTGGCTGACCGGCACCTCGCTGCCCACCTCGTGCGATAAACTGTTCACCGTCTGGCAGCAGGCTGGAAACCAAACTGCATTGACTACGCTGCAACGTATTGGGCTGGCGATGAAAGCCGGCAATACCAACTTGGTCAACTATCTGGCCAAACAGCTGCCGCCGGATTATCAGACAATGAGCGATGCGTTGGTCAAACTGCAGAACGATCCTAGCAGTATTGAAAGCTTTGCCCGCACCGTGGGGCCGACCGATTTCACCCGCAACGCCGTGACGATCGCCTTTTCTCGTGTGGTCAGTACTGACGTTGAAAATGCCCGCTCAATGCTGCCAGTGCTTGCTCGTTTGCAAAAGATGGACGACAGCGACCGTCTTGCGCTGGAAGAGGCTGTCGCCTGGCGTTATATGGGCAACGATGCCACGCCGGAGCAGGCCGCCTGGCGCGATAACGTAATTTTACGCAGTCACTCCACCTCGTTGGTTGAGCGCCGAATTCGTATGTCGCTGGCCAGTGGTGACAGAAAAGGGCTGGCGCGCTGGATGCAGCAGCTGCCCGCCGACGCGATGCAGGAAGATGAATGGCGCTACTGGCACGCTTCAGTTCTCATGGATCAGGGTAAACGCGCCGAAGCGGAAAGTATTTTACGCACCTTGATGCAGGGCCGCGGGTTCTATCCGATGGCCGCGGCGCAGAAGCTTAACGTTGCTTATCCCTTGACTATCGACGTGGCGCCAAAGCCGGACGCCAGCTTAGGCAAGCTTGCAGAAGTGGTTCGCGTTCGCGAATTGATGTATTGGAACATGGACAATCTGGCGAGAACGGAATGGACCTATCTGGTGCTGAGTCGCAGCAGGTCGCAGCAGGAAGCGTTAGCCCGCTATGCCTTTGAAAAAGGTTGGCCCGAGCTTAGCGTGCAGGCCACTATTGCGGGAAAACTGTGGGACTCATTGCAGGAGCGTTTCCCTCTGGCCTGGTCGTCTGAGTTCCGCCAGGCAACTGAAAATAAAGGGATAACCCAGAGCTATGCGATGGCCATCGCGCGTCAGGAAAGCGCATGGAACCCACAGGCGCGTTCGCCGGTCGGTGCTTCTGGGCTGATGCAGTTAATGCCGGCTACGGCCCAGCATACGGTACAAATGAACGCCATTCCGGGCTATACCAACAGCAGTCAACTTTTTGATCCACAAACCAATATCACCATCGGTACCGGTTATTTGGAATACGTTTATCAGATGTTTGGCCGCAACCGGATTCTGTCGAGTGCAGCCTACAATGCAGGCCCGTCGCGAGTGAATACCTGGCTGGGTAATACACAGGGACAGGTTGATGCCGTGGCGTTTGTGGAGAGTATTCCTTTCTCGGAAACTCGCCGATATGTTAAAAATGTGTTAGCATATGATGCGTTTTATCGCTACTTTTTACATCAGCCAGCCAAAATCTTAACGGATGCGGAGTGGCAGAGGCGTTATTGATCTTTGCATCAATATGATATGCTGCTGTACTAGTTCAATAGTATGGCAGCGCATTGATGGCACAAATTTCTTTAAACGACCCGGCTCTTTCTCAACAAGGCAATGAAGACTGGCAATCCTTTATGGCATTGCTACAGCAATCTTTTGCTGAAAATCTGCACTATTCTCTGCTACAGCTTTTTCTGACGCCTGATGAACGCACGGCGCTGGGAACGCGACTGAGAATTATCGAGGAGTTGATGAAGGGGGAGTTGAGCCAGCGGGAGCTCAAAAATCAGTTGGGGGCAGGTATAGCAACGATAACCCGCGGCTCTAACGGTTTAAAATCCGCGCCGCCAGAGCTAAAGGCCTGGTTGGCAGCGCAGTTGCTAGATTCTACGGACGGCGAGACACTGCCTTAAGCACCGGCTTCGCGCCGTTAGTGTGTCTGTGAGCGAGTCTGGTAAATGGCATTATGAAAGGGTGACAGGGCGAGCACCAGAGCCTGATGATATACGCTGGTACGCGTCAGTTTACCCGCGGTAAAAATCCCGATAGCGCCGCCTTTACGTTTTACTTCGGCAATTCCCGAGAGTTTTTCCATTTCGTCGCCCAATTCACTCCCTTGATTGATCTCTTGTAATATAATTTCAGGCAACATGAGACTCGCTGAGCGAGATTCGCCGCGCTGGTGCATATTTTCAATCACCATCCAGGCGAAAGTCATGTTGTCTTCGATACCGGCCTCTATGCCTACCCAAAAGTCCGCTTCAGGACGAACCTGGCGGGCGCTGATGACGCGATGTCTTGCGCCGGTGCGGGTTTCAATGTTGCCGATAGGTTGCTCAGGTACGCCGCTGTCGACGTCAATGCCTTCAATACGAAAGGTGTCGGCACCAAAGATATCTTCAAAAGCCATGGCAATTGCGTTAATTTTTGCCGGGTTAGTGGTAGCAGCGATAACGTGATACATAGATTTCATTGTCCTTAAGCTTATTTCACGCAGTATAACGGAAAACACTCATGTTACAGGTATATCTCGTCCGTCATGGCGAAACTGAATGGAATGCCGCACGCCGAATTCAAGGGCAGTCCGACAGTCCATTAACTGAAAAAGGGATCTTTCAGGCACAACAAGTTGCCGAGAGAGTGCGCAACGAGGGTATCACACATGTGATAGCCAGCGATCTGGGGCGTACTAAACGCACGGCAGAAATTATCGCCGACGCCTGTGGTTGCAAGGTCATTACCGACCCGCGCCTGCGTGAGCTGCACATGGGCGTGCTGGAAACCCGCAACCTTGACGGATTGAACCCTGAAGAAGAGCTATGGCGCAAGCAGATGGTTGACGGTACGCCAGAGGGGCGTATTCCCCAAGGTGAAACCATGAACGAGCTGGCGGCACGCATGCGTGAGGCGCTGGAAAGCTGCCTTAACCTGCCTGAGGGCAGCAAGCCGCTGCTGGTGAGTCACGGCATTGCGCTGGGTTGCCTTATTAGCACTATTTTAGGATTACCGGCCTATGCCGAGCGTCGTTTGCGTTTGCGTAACTGCTCAATTTCTCGCGTGGATCACCAGCAAAGTGCCTGGCTGGCATCGGGATGGATCGTTGAAACGGCGGGCGATGTCGCACATCTTGAGCAGCCCGCATTAGACGAACTTCAGCGGTAACCACGTGAATAAAAGCGTCGGTTTCAGTAGGGCAACGCTACACTAAGCAGGCGCAGGCAGGAATCATACATCCTGTCGCGTCTGATTAGAGGTTAACGGCGGATTGGGATGAGATAATCGCAGTCCAGCTCTTTTGGCGGCTCTGAACCCATCACTTTACGCGTGGGGTGGAAACGCTCAATGTCCTGACCTTTGCGGCGAGTGAGTTTCAGCATCGGCAAACAGGTGGTGTACAGGGTTAAAATAAACTCCTGCAGTGCTTCCGGTGAGCCTTTGAAGCGGAACAGCGCGTACTCTCCTTCATTAAGCACAATTTCCTGACCTTCCTGCATATTCTCGGTCAAATGGCTTGGCTCAATGGCGGTGGTGTACATGACTTCCTGTTCGTCATCTTTTTCCTGGCTCGGTCGTGAATGATGCAGACCGTACAACAGCGGCGGCAGTGCCGATGACTCACCGATATATTGACGCCAGAAGTGCGTGCGCATCTCATTGCGGTAGGTCGTAATTTGTTCCAGGGTGCAAGAATAGCTCTGCGTCACGCCTATCAGATGCTTCTCTGGCAGCGACAGATACTCTGGCTGCGGCAGAATGAAAGCGCCTAAACGGATTGGCGGACAGATCCCGAAGGAGTGCCAATCTTCTGAACGACGATACAGTGCCGGAGTTTGTGCGAATTGTTTTTTGAAAGCCCGGGTGAAAGTCTGCTGCGAGTCAAAACGGTATTGCAGGGCAATATCAAGAATTGGCCGACTGGTCAGACGCAGTGCTACAGCAGCTTTTGAAAGCCTGCGAGCCCGAATGTAAGCACCGATAGCATTATTCGTGACATCCTTGAACATCCGTTGCAGGTGCCATTTCGAATAGCCTGCTTTTGCTGCAACGTTGTCGAGTGATAACGGCTGGTCCAAATGTGTTTCTAACCAGCTGAGAAGATCACGAATGATTCCTGCTTGATCCATAGATCATCCTCGTTGAACTAATATTGGCGCGTAGTGTTGTGAACCCGTGCATGATAGCAATTTTTTAACAGTAAAACTCGCAGATATTTTTTAGCTTACTGTGCGATATTGAAGAAAATATGGCTCTTTGATTTTAACTTTGTGAGCTTGCGCAAGCTGTTACAGTGGTACGATTGGTCTATTCATCAATAAAAGGACTTGGGGTAACTCAATGAAAAAGTGTTTAATTTTTGTTCTAGGTATGTTGTCTCTGTGTTCCAGTGTGGCTCAGGCCGAGCAGATTGGTTCCGTCGATACGGTGTTCAAACTGTTTGGTCCGGATCATAAAATTGTGGTCGAAGCCTTCGACGATCCTGACGTCAAAAATGTAACCTGTTATATCAGTCGGGCGAAAACCGGTGGAATTAAAGGTGGACTGGGATTGGCTGAAGATACGTCTGATGCTGCTATTTCTTGCCAACAGATTGGGCCGGTTGACGTCTCTGACGATATCAAGAAAAACGGCGACAAAGGGACCGTCGTCTTCAAGCAAAGAACATCACTTATTTTCAAGAAATTGCAGGTAGTACGTTTTTATGACCCGAAACGCAACGCACTGGTTTATTTGAGCTATTCCGATAAAGTTGTGGATGGTTCGCCTAAGAATGCCATCAGCGCGGTGCCAATTATTCCATGGTCTACTCGCTAATTTCGTAGAATGAACAAGGCCAGCTTTCGCTGGCCTTTCTTACAGTTACAGACCGGTTGGCAACCCGTGTGTTAACGATTCATTTTTACTTGGTGAGCAGTGGCTCGATAACTCAAGCCTGCTTCGGGGCTGCAATTACTCTTGCAGATCGCCGCAGAAGCGATAGCCTTCACCGTGGATAGTTGCAATGATTTCTGGCGTATCCGGCGTGGCTTCGAAATGCTTGCGAATGCGACGGATGGTGACATCGACGGTACGGTCATGGGGTTTAAGCTCACGGCCAGTCATTTTCTTGAGCAAGTCACCGCGGGTCTGAATTTTACCCGGGTTTTCACAGAAGTGCAGCATGGCGCGGAATTCGCTACGGGGCAACTTGTACTGTTCACCGGTAGGGCTGACCAGTGAACGGCTGTTGATGTCCAGCTCCCAGCCATTGAAGCGATAGCTTTCAACCAGACGGCGCTCTTCACCAACCGGGCTCAGATTCATGGTACGCGTCAACAGGTTACGCGCACGAATGGTGAGTTCACGTGGGTTGAACGGCTTGGTCATGTAATCGTCGGCGCCGATTTCCAGGCCGAGGATCTTGTCGACTTCGTTGTCGCGTCCGGTCAGGAACATCAGGGCGACATTCGCCTGCTCGCGCAGTTCACGCGCCAGCAGCAGGCCATTTTTGCCTGGCAGATTGATGTCCATCACGACCAGGTTAATGTTGTTCTCGGACAGGATGTGATGCATTTCAGCACCGTCGTTGGCTTCGAAAACGTCGTAGCCTTCTGCCTCAAAAATACTTTTTAAAGTATTGCGTGTTACTAACTCGTCTTCGACGATAAGAATTTGGGGGGTCTGCATTTTTGCTACCTAAGATTGCCAACAAATAGAAAATAGGAGTACAGAAGTCTTTGTTATATCGAACAATTTTACTTTTTTATTGTCCAGTTTCACTCTTCACATGACTAATGTACGTAAACGCGTTCTTGGTACACTTTCCATCAACGGCAATAACATCGCCTGCTCAGTTGGGATATCACTTCCTGCAGTCCCGTTGGTACCATGAGCGGCGCATATCCTAACCCTATTAACAGCAATATAACAGCGAGTACCGAAACTACCACTCAACAAAACTACGCTTTGTTGACATATATCAATTTCAATTGTAGCACGGTAACAGAAAGGTGAAAAATACTTAAAATCCGGCACCTGATACTTACATTTTGCTGTTTATTAAAAAATATTTGATAGTTAAATAACTTTAAGTTTCAAAAAAGTTAACAAATAGTACAAATTTACTTATCACTTTGATTATTAACCCCTATTAATGACCATTGATGAGTAGGATGCTATTCATTGTCTGATTACAATCATGAGGGCTTTTTGCCGCAAAACGGGCACTGACATATTCAGAGACTGTTAAACGGATGTGAATTATAATTCTGGTCATCCCGATTGTCCGTGGCCAAAAATAGATCTCGATGGCGGCTTGGCGGTCGTCTTTTATCGTCATTTTTTAGAGGTAGCTCATGCAGGTTCATATTATTCTTGTCTCACCAGCACGGCCTGAAAATGTGGGGGCTGCGGCGCGGGCAATGAAAACCATGGGTTTTACCTCCCTGCGCATCGTTGAAAGCCAGGCGCATTTGCAACCGGAAGCCGGTTGGGTTGCGCACGGCTCAGGCGAAATTTTGCAAAATGCCCTGCATTTTGCCACCCTTAGCGACGCGCTGGCCGATATCGATTTTACCGTCGCGACCACCGCCCGCAGCCGCGCCAAGTTTCATTATTACTGCACGCCGCAGGAGCTTGAAAGCCAGCTAGTCGAGCGCCAGAGTTGGGTGAACAACGTGGCGCTGGTGTTTGGCCGTGAAGACTCTGGGCTGACCAATGAGGAGCTTGAGCTGGCCGACCTGCTGACCGGCGTTCCGATGGTGGCTGACTATCCTTCTTTGAATTTGGGTCAGGCGGTGATGGTGTTCTGCTATCAGCTCTCTTCTTTACATCAGTTAGTGCAGAAACGGCCGGTTCAGGCCGAAGCGGGTCAGCTTGAAGCACTGCGTGCGAGAGTGTCGCGTTTACTGGTCAATCTTGATGCCCATAATGACCAGAAATTAGCCGACTGGCTGCATCAAAGGTTGGGCGTTCTCGAACAGCGAGACGCGGCGATGCTGCACACTTTGCTGCACGATATTGAAAAAAAAATCGACCGCTGAGGCAGGACGCTTTTGGCGAGTTGGACGGTGTTTTGTCTAACCTTTACGCATGATTTTGGTTATATTATCTAAATAAGTCGTGAAAACATGGTGTAAATCGCTGCCGTGAAAGATTGGCGAAACAGGCCAGAATCGAGAAAAAAATTGACTTACGGTGCCTGATGCTTTAGCTAATAGGGCAGACAGAGTAAAAACGAATAAGACGAACACAAAAACAAATGCGACACATCAGCCTGAACACAACAATTATTACCACCACCATTACCATCGGTAACGGGGCGGGCTGACGCGTACAGGAAAAACAGAAAAAAGCCCGCACCTAAACAGTGCGGGCTTTTTTTTTAGGCTACATTCCCTTGTAAATATTGCTCGATAAGAGAGTAGGAGAATCCAGAAATGCGAGTGTTGAAATTTGGCGGGACTTCAGTAGCAAATGCCGAACGCTTCCTGCGGGTTGCAGAAATCATGGAGAGCAACGCAAGTCAGGGACAGGTTGCTACGGTGTTGTCAGCCCCGGCTAAAATTACCAATCATCTGGTCGCGATGATCGAAAAAACCGTTGCCGGGCAGGACATCCTGCCGAACATGAGCGATGCAGAGCGCATTTTTGCCGATTTGATTTCTGGCCTTGCCGATGCGCAGCCAGGATTCGACCTGCCCGCCGTCAAAACGTTCGTCGAGCAGGAGTTTGGTCAGCTCAAGCAACTTTTACACGGGGTGGCGCTGTTGGGACAGTGTCCTGACAGCGTTAACGCCAGCATCATCTGCCGCGGTGAAAAACTCTCTATTGCCATCATGGAAGCCGTTTTTAAAGCCAAAGGCTTTGGCGTGACCGTGATCAATCCGGTCGAAAAACTGCTTGCCGTTGGCCACTATCTTGAATCAACCGTCGACATCAATGAGTCTACCGCACGCATTGCCGCCAGCAATATTCCTGCCAGTGATATCGTCCTGATGGCCGGTTTCACCGCCGGAAATGACAAAGGCGAATTGGTCGTACTAGGCCGTAACGGTTCTGACTACTCAGCTGCGGTGTTGGCTGCCTGTCTGCGTGCCGACTGCTGTGAAATCTGGACCGATGTCGACGGTGTTTACACCTGCGACCCACGCATCGTGCCAGATGCTCGCCTGCTCAAGTCAATGTCCTATCAGGAGGCGATGGAGCTTTCCTACTTCGGCGCAAAAGTATTGCACCCGCGCACCATTACCCCAATTGCTCAATTCCAGATCCCGTGCCTAATTAAAAACACCTCCAATCCGCAGGCACCGGGCACGCTTATTGGCAGCAACAGCGCAGGCAGCGAGTTGGAAGATAAGAGCATGCCGGTGAAGGGCATTACTAATCTGAATAACATGGCGATGGTCAACGTTTCCGGCCCAGGGATGAAGGGTATGATTGGCATGGCCGCCCGCGTGTTTGCGGTAATGTCGCGCTCGGGAATTTCAGTGGTGTTGATCACTCAATCCTCTTCGGAATACAGCATCAGCTTCTGCGTACCGCAGGCTGAGCTGATTCGCGCCCGGAAAGCGCTGGAAGATGAATTCTATCTTGAGTTGAAAGACGGCCTGCTTGAACCGCTGGACGTTACTGAAAAACTGGCCGTAATTTCCGTGGTCGGTGATGGAATGCGGACGCTACGCGGCATCTCTGCCAAGTTTTTCTCCGCGCTTGCTCGCGCTAATATCAACATCGTCGCGATTGCACAAGGCTCTTCCGAGCGTTCAATTTCGGTGGTGGTCAGTAATGACGACGCCACAATGGGCGTGCGTGTAAGCCATCAGATGCTGTTTAACACCGACCAGGTCATTGAGGTATTCCTGATTGGTGTGGGCGGCGTGGGTGGCGCGCTGATTGAGCAAATTCGGCGTCAGCAGGCTTGGCTTAAAGCCAAGCATATAGATTTACGCGTGTGCGGCATCGCCAACTCCCGGGCGATGCTGACTAATGTGCACGGCATTGCGCTGGAAAGCTGGCGTGATGAGCTGGGTGCTGCCAAAGAGCCGTTCAATATCGGCCGTCTGATCCGTTTGGTTAAAGAATATCATCTGCTTAATCCGGTGGTGGTGGACTGTACTTCCAATGAGGCGATTGCCAATCAGTATGCCGACCTGCTGACCGACGGTTTCCACGTGGTGACGCCGAATAAACGCGCCAACACCTCGTCGATGAATTACTACTATCAACTGCGCAAGGCCGCCGCGAGTTCTCGTCGAAAATTCCTGTACGACACGAATGTTGGCGCAGGCCTGCCGGTGATTGAGAATTTGCAAAACCTGCTTAATGCCGGTGATGAGCTAGTGCGTTTTACCGGAATACTGTCGGGTTCCTTGTCGCAGATTTTTGGCAAGCTGGATGAGGGTGTTTCTCTCTCTACGGCAACGCTGGCGGCACGTGAAAGCGGCTTTACCGAGCCGGATCCGCGTGATGATCTGTCGGGTATGGACGTGGCGCGCAAACTGCTTATTTTGGCGCGTGAGGCCGGTTACAAACTTGAGCTTTCTGACATTGAAGTCGAGTCAGTTCTGCCGGTATCCTTTGACGCCAGCGGTGATGTGAATGCCTTCCTCTCGCGTCTGCCTGAACTTGACGCCGAATTTTCGCAGCGCGTGGCAGACGCCGCCGCCGAAGGTAAAGTATTGCGCTACGTGGGTGCCATTGATGAAGGGCGTTGCAGCGTGAAAATCGTCGCCGTCGACGGTAACGATCCGCTGTATAAAGTGAAAAATGGCGAGAATGCGCTGGCGTTCTACAGCCGCTACTATCAACCGATTCCTTTAGTTTTGCGCGGCTACGGTGCGGGTAACGATGTTACTGCTGCTGGCGTATTTGCCGATCTTTTGCGAACGCTGTCATGGAAGTTAGGAGTTTAATATGGTTAAGGTATATGCCCCGGCATCAATTGGTAACGTAAGCGTGGGTTTTGATGTGCTGGGTGCGGCAGTTTCTCCGGTGGATGGTTCGCTGCTGGGCGACTGCGTTACCGTTGAGGCGGCGTCAGCGTTTAGTCTCAAAAATGAAGGGCGCTTTGTTTCCAAGCTGCCGGACAAGATGGAAGAGAACATTGTTTACCAGTGCTGGCAGCGTTACTGTCAGGAAGTGGGCAAAGAAATTCCGGTGGCGATGACGCTCGAGAAGAACATGCCGATCGGCTCAGGTTTAGGCTCAAGCGCCTGTTCCGTGGTTGCCGGTTTGATGGCAATGAATGAATTTAACGGCAACGCGCTCAGCGACAGCAAAATGCTGGAGCTGATGGGCGAGCTGGAAGGGCGCATTTCGGGCAGCGTGCACTATGACAACGTAGCGCCTTGCTACCTCGGCGGGCTGCAGTTGATGCTTGAAGAGCTGGGTATCATCTCTCAGGACGTGCCGTGCTTTGACGAATGGCTCTGGGTCATGGCGTATCCAGGTATCAAGGTTTCTACCGCCGAAGCGCGCGCTATCTTGCCGGCACAGTACCGCCGTCAGGACTGCATTGCTCACGGTCGCTATTTGGCGGGCTTTGTTCACGCCTGCCATACGCAGCAGCCAGAATTGGCGGTTAAATTGATGAAAGACGTAATAGCCGAACCTTACCGCACCCGTTTGCTGCCTGGCTTTGCTCAGGCGCGCGAGGCTGCCGAAGAAATTGGTGCGCTGGCCTGCGGAATTTCAGGGTCAGGTCCAACGCTGTTCGCTGTGTGCAACGACGGCGAGACGGCGAAACGTATGGCTGATTGGTTGCAGAATCACTATCTGCAAAATGACGAAGGTTTTGTTCATATTTGTCGCCTGGATACCGCAGGCGCGAGACTATTGGGATAATCGATGAAACTGTATAACCTGAAGGATCACAACGAGCAGGTCAGCTTCGCACAAGCGGTGAAGCAGGGGCTGGGCAAGCAACAAGGACTGTTTTTTCCGCTGGATCTGCCTGAGTTTGAGCTGACCGAAATCGACCGGTTGCTCGAACTGGACTTTGTTACCCGCAGCAGCCGCATTCTCTCCGCTTTTATCGGTGACGAAATTCCCGAGGAGCAGCTGTATCAACGCGTTAAAAACGCCTTCGCATTCCCGGCACCCGTGGCAAAAGTGAGCGACGACGTAGCCTGCCTGGAGCTGTTCCACGGCCCAACGCTGGCTTTCAAAGATTTCGGCGGCCGTTTTATGGCACAGATCCTCACCGAAGTGTCGGGTGATCAGCCAGTAACGATTTTGACTGCAACTTCCGGTGATACCGGCGCGGCAGTGGCGCACGCCTTCCACGGTCTGAAAAACGTGCGCGTGGTCATCCTTTATCCGCGCGGCAAAATCAGCCCACTACAGGAAAAACTTTTCTGTACTCTCGGTGACAATATTCACACCGTGGCTATCGACGGCGATTTCGATGCTTGTCAGGCGCTGGTCAAACAGGCGTTTGACGATGAAGAGCTTAAGGTCGCATTGCACCTGAACTCGGCTAACTCGATCAACATCAGCCGCCTGTTGGCACAGATTTGCTACTACTTCGAAGCCGTAGCACAGCTGCCGCAGGAAGCGCGTAACCAGTTAGTGGTTTCAGTGCCTAGCGGCAACTTTGGCGACCTGACTGCGGGCCTGCTGGCCAAGTCTTTGGGCCTGCCTATTAAGCGTTTCATTGCCGCGACCAATGCCAACGACACCGTACCTCGTTTCCTGAGCAACGGTGAGTGGACGCCAAATAAAACCGTCGCCACGCTGTCGAATGCGATGGACGTCAGCCAGCCCAATAACTGGCCGCGCGTTGAAGAATTGTATCGCCGCAAGATCTGGCAGTTGAAAGATTTGGGCTATGCGGCCGTCAGCGACGAGACAACAGAAGACGCCATGCGCGAGCTGGCCGATATCGGCTATATCTCTGAGCCACACGCGGCGATTGCCTATCGCGCGCTGCGCGATCAGTTGAAAGAAGGGGAGTTTGGTCTGTTCATCGGCACGGCGCACCCGGCAAAATTCAAGGAAAGTGTAGACGCAATTTTGGGTCAGGATCTGCCATTGCCAAAAGAGTTGGCCGATCGTGCTGACCTGCCGCTGTTGTCGCACAACCTGCCTGATGACTTCAGCGAAATGCGTAAATTCCTGATGGCGCTGCCAGAGTAAGTTCTGTGATTGCCCCCTCCTGACCTCCCTCGCGATAAAACGCGGGGGAGGGATCTTTACCCTTCAATGTTGCAGGACAGATCCCTTCCCCTTTGGGGGAAGGTCAGCACAGGGGAGCGGTCATCTTAATCTTCCTCATTTCCCTCGCAGTGACTTCGGCTCTGCCCGCGTAAACACTAGCTCATTGCCTTCTGAACGTGCGGCGTCAAACTGGTATCCCTCAAGCGAGAAATCTTTCAATTGTTTAGCCTGGGTTAGACGCTCTTTGATGATAAAGCGACTCATCAGCCCGCGCGCCTTTTTGGCATAGAAGCTGATGACTTTGTAATTGCCGTTTTTCTCGTCGAGGAACACCGGCTTGATAATTTCACCCTCAAGCTTGGCGGGCTTCACCGCTTTGAAATATTCGTCAGACGCCAGGTTAACAAGAATATTATCTCCCTGCTCCTTAAGGATGACGTTCAATTTCTCAGTCAGCAAATCACCCCAAAATGCATACAGATTGGTCCCCTGAGGATTCTTCAGACGAATGCCCATCTCCAGACGATAAGGCTGCATCAGGTCCAGCGGGCGCAGCAGGCCGTAAAGCCCCGAGAGCATGCGCAGGTGTTTCTGGGCAAAATCGAAATCTTTTTCGCTGAAATTTTCCGCCTGCAAACCGGTATAAACGTCGCCTTTGAAGGCCAAAATAGCCTGACGTGCATTGTCCGCAGTGAAGTCCGGCTGCCAGTCGTTAAAGCGCTCGGCGTTGAGGTGTGCAAGCTTGTCGCTAATTCCCATCAGGCTTGAGATCTCTGCCGGTGTCAGTTTTTTTGCAATGCCAATGAGCTGACTGGATTTATCCAATAATTCCGGTTGAGTAAAGCGTTTGGTGGCGAGCTCACTTTCAAAATCGAGTGTTTTGGCTGGAGAAATAATGGTCAGCATAAGGGCGTCCGTTTAGTCTGCGCAGAAATTCAGCAGGGAATTGAAGAAAAATATCGGCACTACTTTATCAAAAAATAACCGTATGCGGGGCGAAGAAGGTAAATCATAGCAATAGGCCCCGCCGTAAGACGTTCAGCGATTTTTATTTTTCATGGTCTTTCCAAACATCCGCCTGAAGCTGACCTTTCAGCTCGGGGAAGTGATCCGGATTAAACACCGGGGTCTTGCCCATCACTCGCTGACGCTCATAGTCTTTTACCACCCGAAGCGCCAGACCGGTAAGCAGCAACAGCGCGGTCAAATTAATAATAGTGAGGACCGCCAGTGAAATACTGGCCGTTTGCACCAGCAGCGGCGTGCTTATGAGGCATCCGCCCAGCATCATGACTATCATCAGTAAGCGCAACATCGGTATGAATTGTGTGTTGCCACGTTGTAAAAACACCAGATTATTTTCCGCGTACATGTAGTTGGCAATCATGGTGGTGAAACCAAATACCAGCACAAACATTGCCACCAACTGCGGGCCGACCTGGCCAACGCTTATCGTCACCGCCAGCTCAAGTATGTTAATGCCGCTGGTGCTGTTCGTAGGCGAATCCAACAAGCCTGAGGAGATGATAATAATGGCGGTAGTGCTGCAAACTAAAAACGTGTCAATGAGCACGCCCAGCATCTGCGAAAAACCGGCGCTGGCCGGGTGCCGCATTGAAGCCAAAGCACTGACGTGTGGTGTTGATCCCGCCCCCGCTTCGTTGGAGAACAGCCCCTGCTGAATGCCCTGCGTCATGGCAAGAGTCACCCCATAGCCAAAGGCACCAGCGGCAAACTCCTGTAGCCCGAATGCAGATCGGAAGATAAGCAGAAAAACAGCGGGCAGCTGATGAAAGTGTCCCCCGATCACCCACAGAGCAAGCACGAGATAACTTATTGTCATCAACGGGGCCAACCACACCGAAATACACACTATCGCCTTGAGACCGCGAAAAATAACCAGGCTAAAAAGCAGCGCCAACCCCATCGCAATATGCCACGGGGTAAATTGATAAGCTCGGGAAAGTGCGTGCGTTACTGCCTGTGCCTGTAGCGCATTAAATATTAATCCAACGGTGACTATCATTAGCAGGGAGAACAATACGCCCATCCAGCGCATGCCGAGTCCGCGGCTCATGTATTCCGAGGGGCCACCGCGAAAATGCCGCTGCTGATCTGTCGTTTTGAAGATTTGTGCCAAGGTGTTTTCAACCAATGACATCGGCAATCCCAGCAGGGTTATCGCCCACATCCAGAATATTGCGCCAGGACCGCCCGCGGTGAGCGCCATTGCTACGCCGGTCAGACTGCCGATACCAATACGCCCCGATAGCGTCACCGCCAGCGCCTGCCAGGCAGAAATGCCGCGCGAGTCGGCAGCAGCGTCACGCTTTAAACTGGTGAACATTTCCGGCCAGCGCCTGAACTGTATAAAGCGGGTACGCAGAGTGAGGTAGAGTCCGTATCCCAGCAGGAAGTAGATAAGTATTGATTCCCACAGAATATCGTCCAAAAAGTTAAGCAAACTGGCCATTTAAATCCTTTATCCCTGAAAAATGCATGGCGAATCCTTCATTTTTTGCCTTGTTTTTGTGCAAAAACGGCTCTTTTAACCCTTTAAATAATGACCGCCATAACTGCCTTGCGGATGTCTTCGCGCATGTTATCATCAAGACAAGGCAAGGCATGAAAATGCCTCAACGATAATCTACAAACGATGAGATATGCCATAATGACCGATAAACTTACTTCTCTACGCGAACTGACCAAAGTAGTTGCAGACACTGGTGATATCGCGGCAATCAAGTTGTATCAGCCTCAAGATGCAACCACCAACCCTTCACTGATCTTGAACGCGGCTCAAATTCCTGAGTACCGTAAACTGATCGACGAAGCCATTGCATGGGCACGTGACCAGAGCAGCGACCGCGACCAACAGATTATAGACACCGCTGACAAGCTGGCGGTAAATATCGGTCTCGAGATCCTCAAGCTGGTCCCAGGCCGCATTTCTACCGAAGTTGACGCTCGTCTGTCCTACGACACCGAAGCCAGCATCGAGAAAGCTCATCGCTTGATCAAACTATACAACGATGCAGGCATCAGCAACGATCGCATTCTGATTAAACTGGCTTCAACCTGGCAGGGTATCCGCGCCGCTGAAGTTCTGGAAAAAGAAGGCATCAACTGTAACCTGACTCTGCTGTTCTCCTTCGCTCAGGCTCGTGCCTGTGCTGAAGCCGGTGCTTACCTGATCTCTCCATTTGTTGGCCGTATTCTCGATTGGTACAAAGCCAACGGTGATAAAAAAGAGTTCGCGCCAAGCGAAGATCCGGGCGTTGTTTCGGTTACCGAAATCTACGAATACTACAAACAGCACGGTTATGAAACCGTTGTTATGGGCGCAAGCTTCCGTAATATCGACGAAATCATCGAGCTGGCCGGCTGTGACCGTCTGACCATCGGACCGGCTCTGTTAAAAGAGCTGAAAGAGAGCGAAGGCACCCTCGAACGTAAACTGTCTTACAGCGGTGAAGTGAAAGCCCGCCCGGCTCGTTTGACCGAAGCACAGTTCTACTGGGACCACAGCCAGGATCCAATGGCTATCGACAAACTGGCCGACGGCATTCGCAAGTTTGCTATCGATCAGGGCAAACTTGAAAAAATGATCGCCGACCTGCTGTAATAGCCTGTCCGGTGGTTTAAGTCATAATGAAAAGGCGGCCTTGGCCGCCTTTTTTATGCTCGCCTGCTGCAAAAAATCATTTCTCTCTCTACTCCGCGCTGATGTTCCCGATATACTCGTCTTTTGCTGTGTGCGCACCGTGCGCTGTCTTGCACAGACGTCCTGGAGGAAACAAATGGATAAATTACGTATTGGCCTAGTGTCGGTTTCAGACCGGGCTTCGAGTGGGGTATATCAGGATAAAGGCATTCCGGCGCTGGAAGCGTGGCTGGAACAGGCAATTACTACCCCTTTCAGTCTCGAAAAACGCTTAATTCCGGACGAACAGCCTCTGATTGAACAGGCTCTCTGCGAGCTGGTGGATGAGGCCGGCTGTCATTTGGTTTTGACCACCGGCGGCACCGGTCCGGCGCGTCGTGACGTCACGCCTGATGCCACAATGGCCGTCGCCGACCGCTTGATGCCCGGTTTCGGCGAACAGATGCGCCAGATAAGTCTGCACTTTGTGCCTACGGCTATTTTGTCGCGTCAGGTGGGGGTTATCCGCAAGCAGGCGCTTATCCTTAACCTTCCCGGACAGCCAAAATCAATCAAAGAAACGCTCGAGGGCCTAAAAGACGCCGACGGTAAAGTTATTGTGTCAGGGATTTTTGCCAGTGTACCGTATTGTATACAGCTTTTGGATGGGCCTTACATTGAGACGGACAGCCAAAGGGTAGCAGCATTTCGTCCGAAGAACGCAATCCGCGATACAAAAAACTAAAGTTAGCCTATTACTGCTATAAGATTCAGAGTCTGTGGTGTGAAAATTATCTGCCGTTTATAGTAATGTTTACTTTACATAAGGCGGCAATATTTTTTACCTCAACTCGGTGCTCCAGGTATCTTATGCAACTCGACAATAATCGCCGGCTCAACCGGCAGGACTACAAAACCCTCTCTCTCGCTGCCTTAGGTGGCGCTCTGGAATTCTACGACTTTATTATTTTCGTCTTTTTCGCGGCGGTAATTGGCGATCTATTCTTCCCATCGACCATGCCTGACTGGCTGCGGCAGGTGCAAACTTTTGGCATTTTTGCCGCCGGATATCTGGCTCGTCCGCTAGGTGGCATCGTGATGGCGCATTTTGGCGACCTGGTTGGCCGTAAGCGCATGTTCAGCCTGAGTATTCTCTTAATGGCGTTGCCTACGCTAGCCATCGGACTTTTGCCAACCTATTCCTCAATCGGTATTGCCGCTCCGCTCTTGCTGCTGCTGATGCGCCTGCTTCAGGGCGCGGCCATTGGCGGAGAAGTGCCGGGTGCCTGGGTGTTTGTGGCTGAACATGTTCCACGTAAGCGCATCGGTTTTGCCTGCGGTACGCTGACTGCCGGCCTCACCGCCGGTATTCTGCTCGGTTCACTGGTGGCCACGCTGATTAATACCCTGCTGCCTGCGTCGTCTATTCTTCACGGAGGTTGGAGAATTCCCTTTTTCCTCGGCGGGATCTTTGGATTGATTGCTTTGTATTTGCGCCGCTGGCTACAGGAAACGCCTATTTTCCTTGAGATGAAGGCGCATAAGGCGCTGTCACAAAGTCTGCCGCTGAAGTCGGTACTTGCTGATCATAAGAAAGAGGTTGTGGTGTCGATGTTGATGACCTGGCTGCTTTCGGCCGGAATTGTGGTGGTTATTTTGATGACGCCGACCTATTTGCAAAAACAACTGGGGATCCCGGCGGCGCTGACGTTACAGGCTAACAGTATGGCGACAATTGCACTGCTGTTTGGCTGTATTGTCGCGGGTTGGACAGTAGACCGCATAGGTTCAAGCAAAACCTTTATTATTGGCAGTCTTTTTATGGGCGTGTGCAGTGGGTCGTTCTACTATCTGGTTGCCCAGGACAACTCGCTACTTAAGCCGATGTATACGCTGGTGGGATTCAGCATTGGCGTGGTGGGGGCAGTGCCTTATGTGATGGTTCGCGCTTTCCCGTCGGCGCTGCGTTTTACCGGCATTTCATTCTCTTATAATGTTTCCTACGCCATCTTCGGCGGGCTGACGCCAATTTTTGTCACCCTGATTATGCACCTGACACCCATGGCTCCGGCGTACTACGTGCTGGCGCTGGCGGGGATAGGTTTGGGATTGGGAATTTATCTAAATCGCGACTTAAACAGTGAGTCCGCTGTCGACGCGCGGTTGGCCGATTCCATTTCCGGCGGCTAATAAAATGTCACGGCAGCGCAGCCGCGAGAGCGACTCCGCTGCCTTTATAGGTTCAACGCGTTTCCCAATCTGTTATTCGCCAATGGGCAGCAGGTTACGCCCATACTGCTCGTTAATCACCTCGGCCATCGCCAGATAGATGGCGCTGGCTCCGCAGAAAATACCTTCGTAGCCTGCTAGGCGCAGCAGGTCGGCATCCCCCAATAAATGGCCGCCGGCCAGCATGGCAAAGAGCAGTGTCAGGCTGCCAAATACGATTTGCAGTGCACGGTTGTGTCTCAATGAGCCCACGAACATAAACAGTGTGAAAATGCCCCACAGGGCTAAATAAGCGCCGAGCTGCTTATCGTTGCTGGCATCGGCCAGACCCATTTTTGGCAATAATAGAATGCCTATCAGGCTTAGCCAGAATGCGCCATAGGCGGTAAACGCGGTCATACCAAAGGTGTTGCCTTTCTTATACTCCAGCATGCCAGCCAGAATCTGAGCAATACCGCCGAAGAAAATGCCCATGCTGATAATCACGGCGCTCATCGGGAAGAAGCCTGCGTTATGCAGATTTAATAAAATAGTGGTCATGCCGAATCCCATTAGGCCGAGTGGGGCGGGATTGGCGAGTTTGCAATGTTGCATGGATGTCCTGAAAAAAATCGTCGTTCTATATAGTTATCCCCGCGCGTTTGGGCAGGGGAAGAGTGCTTCATCTCAGAAAAATTGGCGATTATTACGTCAAAGCCTGAGCGACGGGGATCATAAAGAGGGGAGAAAGGCTGAATATTGATCTCAAACGGCAATTAAGAAGAATTTTTTTCACTCTTGCCCTTGATGCTGGGCAACATGGCCCCATCTTATTCTCAACCGCAGTTGTTACCGCCGGTCTTAAGCAATATCGGACAGTTGAAAAGATGAAAACCGTCCGCATATAGAGTAACAACCTCAACGAATAATGAATTTTAGTGGAGACGTTTTAGATGGGTAGAATTATTGGAATCGACTTGGGTACAACCAACTCTTGTGTAGCGATCATGGACGGCAACAAAGCACGCGTGCTTGAAAACGCCGAAGGGGATCGCACCACTCCTTCAATCATTGCTTATGCGCAGGACGGTGAAATCCTGGTTGGCCAACCTGCTAAGCGTCAGGCCGTCACTAACCCGCAGAACACGCTGTTTGCTATCAAGCGTCTGATTGGTCGTCGCTTCCAGGACGAAGAAGTTCAGCGTGATAAAGGCATCATGCCTTACAGCATCGTCGGTGCTGACAACGGTGACGCCTGGATTGATGTTAAAGGTCAAAAAATTGCACCTCCGCAGATCTCTGCAGAAGTGTTGAAGAAAATGAAGAAAACTGCTGAAGATTACCTGGGCGAGCCAGTGACTGAAGCCGTTATCACCGTTCCTGCATACTTCAACGATGCACAGCGTCAGGCAACCAAAGACGCCGGCCGTATCGCAGGTCTGGAAGTAAAACGTATTATCAACGAACCTACCGCAGCAGCACTGGCTTACGGCCTGGATCGCGAAGTGGGTAACCGCACTATTGCGGTATACGACCTGGGCGGCGGTACTTTCGATATCTCTATTATCGAAATCGACGAAGTTGATGGCGAAAAAACCTTCGAAGTTCTGTCTACCAACGGTGACACCCACCTCGGTGGTGAAGACTTCGATAGCCGTCTGATTAACTACCTCGTTGAAGAATTTAAGAAAGACCAAGGTATGGATCTGCGTAATGATCCACTGGCAATGCAGCGTCTGAAAGAAGCGGCAGAGAAGGCTAAAATTGAGCTGTCTTCAGCACAACAGACCGACGTTAACCTGCCGTACATCACTGCTGACGGCAGCGGCCCGAAACACATGAACATCAAAGTAACCCGTGCAAAACTGGAATCTCTGGTTGAAGACTTGGTTGCCCGTTCAATCGAGCCACTGAAAGTTGCATTGAAAGACGCAGGCCTGTCTGTTTCCGACATCCAGGACGTTATCCTGGTCGGTGGTCAGACACGTATGCCAATGGTTCAGAAGAAAGTTTCTGACTTCTTCGGTAAAGAACCACGTAAAGACGTTAACCCGGACGAAGCAGTGGCCATCGGTGCTGCGGTTCAGGGCGGCGTATTGTCTGGTGAAGTTAAAGACGTTCTGTTGCTCGACGTGACTCCACTGTCCCTGGGTATCGAAACCATGGGCGGCGTGATGACTCCGCTGATCACCAAGAACACCACTATCCCAACCAAGCACAGCCAGGTGTTCTCTACCGCTGAAGACAACCAGTCTGCGGTAACCATCCACGTGGTGCAGGGTGAGCGTAAGCGTTCAAGCGACAACAAGTCTCTGGGTCAGTTTAACCTGGACGGTATTCAGGCAGCACCACGCGGTATGGCTCAGATCGAAGTGACCTTCGACCTCGACGCCGACGGCATTCTTCACGTGTCTGCTAAAGACAAAAATACCGGCCGTGAGCAGAAGATAACCATCAAGGCGTCTTCTGGTCTGAGCGAAGAAGAGATCCAGAAAATGGTTAACGACGCGGAAGCTAACGCCGAGTCAGACCGCAAGTTCGAAGAGCTGGTTCAGACTCGCAACCAAGCGGACCACCTGATCCACAGCACGCACAAGCAGCTGACTGAAGCCGGTGACAAATTGCCAGCTGAAGATAAAACGGCTATCGAAGAAGCATTGAAAGCGCTTGAAGTTGCAGCAAAAGGCGAAGACAAAGCTGAAATCGAAGCGAAAACCCAGGCTCTGGTTCAAGTTTCTGGCAAGCTGATGGAAATGGCTCAGCAAGAAGCTCAGGCTGAAGGCGGCGACGCTAGCGCGAAGAAAGACGACGACGTTGTCGATGCTGAATTCGAAGAAGTTAAAGACAAAAAATAATTGCCCTTGAGGCAAAGTAATCGATACGTACCCGAAAGCATTTGAAATACAGGTAGGCGGTAAGTGAAGTCACTTCAGGAGCTTACATCGGTAAGTGACTGGAGTGAGTAAACGCGGCCAACACCCCTGTGTTTCGAACGATGAGGGGAATATTGATAACCAGCACGGGCGTCGAGGTAACTCTACGCCCGTGCACGCATGTTGAGGGTAGCAAAGGCATGGCGAAGCAAGATTACTATGAGATTTTGGGCGTCTCTAAATCGGCGGACGAGCGCGAAATCAAAAAGGCTTATAAGCGCCTGGCAATGAAACATCACCCTGACCGCAATCAGGGCGATAAAGAGTCCGAAAGCAAATTCAAAGAAATTAAAGAAGCCTATGAAATTCTGACCGATGCGCAAAAGCGTGCGGCCTACGATCAATACGGTCACGCAGCCTTTGAACAAGGCGGTATGGGTGGCGGTGGTGGTTACGGCGGCGGCGGTGGCGGTGGCGATTTCAGCGACATCTTTGGTGACGTCTTTGGCGATATCTTTGGTGGCGGCCGTCGTCAACGCGCAAGTCGCGGTTCAGACCTGCGTTATAATATGGACCTGACTCTTGAAGAGGCTGTCCGTGGCGTAACCAAAGAAATTCGTATCCCTACGTTGGAAGAGTGCGATGTTTGCCACGGTAGCGGTGCTAAAGCGGGCAGCAAACCTGTCAGCTGTCCTACCTGTCACGGTCAGGGCCAGGTGCAGATGCGCCAGGGCTTCTTCACCGTGCAGCAGGCCTGCCCGACCTGTCACGGTCGTGGCAACATTATTAAAGACCCTTGCACCAAGTGTCACGGTCATGGCCGCGTAGAGCGCGCCAAAACGCTGTCAGTCAAGATCCCAGCAGGCGTTGACACCGGTGACCGCATTCGTCTCGAAGGTGAAGGCGAAGCGGGCGAGCAGGGCGCACCAGCGGGCGATCTGTATGTTCAGGTTCAGGTTAAGGCGCACAAGATTTTCGAGCGCGAAGGCAATAATCTGTACTGTGAAGTACCGATCAACTTTGCTATGGCTGCACTGGGGGGCGAAATTGAAGTGCCAACCCTCGATGGCCGCGTGAAGCTAAAAATCCCTTCCGAGACGCAAACGGGCAAACTGTTCCGCATGCGCGCTCGCGGCGTGAAATCCGTTCGCGGTGGTGCTCAGGGCGACCTGCTGTGCCGCGTCGTGGTCGAAACACCTGTTAGCCTTAACGAGAAGCAAAAGCAGCTGCTTCGCGACTTGGAAGAGAGCTTTGGCGGGGCATCGGGTGAGAAAAACAGCCCACGATCCAAAAGCTTCCTGGATGGCGTGAAGAAGTTTTTTGACGATCTGACGCGCTAAAATTTAGAAAAATTCGTATTTAACACCAAATCCCTGGCTGAAAGGCCGGGGATTTTTGTTTGTATCGACATCTGTCCACTCGCTTGGCTATAAACGACTTTTGCCCACGCCGACATCTGCGTACACTTCAGATCTTACTCCGTGTCTTTTATTCACGGACAGCGTTTTTAATAGGAGTGTATAAGTGTGACAAACCTAATTCGGCAGTTCTTACGTATGGAAGCGTCGGGCGGAATTGTCTTAATTGCAGCCGCCATCGTCGCACTGATCATGGCCAATACTCCGTTGAGTGACATCTATCTTGATTTCCTCAACATGCCAGTCAAGGTGGGCATTGGGTCTGCCGGGCTCGACAAGCCGCTGCTGCTGTGGATTAACGACGGACTGATGGCAATATTTTTCCTGATGATCGGCCTCGAAGTTAAGCGAGAGCTCCTTGAAGGCGCGCTTTCCAGCCGTGAACAGGCGCTATTTCCCGCTATTGCTGCATTGGGGGGAATGTTCGTTCCCGTACTTATCTATTTGTCGTTTAACGGTGCAGACGACGTGGCTCGTCAGGGATGGGCTATTCCAGCCGCGACCGATATCGCCTTTGCATTAGGTGTGATGGCGCTGCTCGGCTCACGCGTGCCAACCAGTCTCAAGGTGTTCCTGCTGGCGTTGGCGATTATTGATGACCTCGGGGCTATCATCATCATTGCCGTGTTCTTCAGTCACGATGCCTCTGTGACGGCATTGATGCTTTCTGTGTTAGCCATTGCCGCGCTTGCCTGGCTGAATTTCCGCGGCGTGACCAAGCTGACCCCGTACGTGGTGTTAGGGATTTTCCTGTGGGTCTGCGTTTTGCAATCTGGCATTCACGCCACGCTGGCTGGCGTTATTTTAGGTTTCCTGATCCCGCTTAAGACTGAAGGCAAGTCACCTGCGCGTCGCGTAGAGCACGGCATTCATCCTTGGGTGGCGTGGCTGATTTTGCCGCTGTTTGCCTTTGCGAATGCGGGTGTATCGTTGCAGGGCGTCACTGTCGAAGGCGTAATGTCATTGCTGCCGATGGGCATTGCGGCGGGTCTGTTGTTGGGTAAACCGATTGGCATCATGCTGTTTTGTTGGGTATCAATGAAGCTGAAAATCACTCGCCTTCCGCCTGGCGTTAACTTTAAGCAAATTGCTGCCGTCTCGGTGCTGTGCGGAATTGGCTTCACCATGTCGATATTTTTGGCGTCGTTGGCGTTTGGCGATGCGGATGCTTCGATGATGATTTATGCCAAGATTGGGATTTTGATGGGGTCGGTACTTGCTGCGGTGATTGGATACTTGCTGCTGAGTCGTGCGTTACCAGCAAAACAGGCTTAAGGCCAGAGTGGAATTACAGATATAAAAAAACCGGCAATTGCCGGTTTTTTTATCAAGCTCTCAACAAAATGCGATTATTGCATTGCGTTGATTTGCGCCGTCAGGTTTGACTTATGACGCGCAGCTTTGTTCTTGTGGATCAGGCCTTTACAGGACTGACGGTCCACAATTGGTTGCATTGCGTTGAATGCATTTTGTGCAGCTTCTTTGTCACCAGCTGCAATAGCCGTGTGTACCTTTTTGATAAAGGTACGCATCATTGAACGACGGCTAGCGTTATGCTGACGGCGTTTTTCTGATTGTACGGCGCGTTTCTTAGCTGATTTGATGTTAGCCAAGGTCCAACTCCCAAATATTTTTCTATTGAGGACAATTCGAAGGCCGAGGAATATGCCTTTTCGGACTTCTTTTGTCAACGGATTTGTGCAAATAAGCGCCGTTTCTTTGCTCGAACTTCATCCGAACTTCAAGCGACGCTTGTTACGTTGTGATGGCGCAGGATTTTAACAGCTTCCGGCCGCAGAATACAGCCCATCGCAATAAAATTCAGTTAAGAAGTGATTATTCTTCCAACAGAGATTGTTAATGCTGAGTTTTTTTGAGAAAACAGAATGGATTGACGAAAACGGGGTTTTCAAAGAAGCCTCACTGTTATTCTGCGTCGAGTATAGAGATAATCTTCGGCCAAGTCGCCCTGATACCAAAAAAAGTACAATATCAATGAGAGATTACTGCGATCCCACCAATCGCTGGTTAACCTTATTGGCTGTACAAGGTATAATCCGCCGATTTCCTCTGTTTTGAGCCAGCTATGGATTTGAGCCTGTTATGGAGCTAATTCGCGGGATACACAATATTCGAGCACGTCACCACGGGTGCGTTCTCACTATTGGTAATTTTGACGGTGTACATCGTGGCCATCAGGCCTTGATCGACCAGCTGAAACTGGAAGGTCAACGTTTGGGGTTACCGGTCATGGTGATGATTTTCGAGCCTCAGCCTCTCGAGCTTTTCTCAGCGGAGAAGGCACCGGCGCGCTTGACCAACCTGCGTGACAAGGCTAAATATCTCGCCGAGTGCGGGATAGACTATTTATTGTGCGTAAAATTCGACCCGCGTTTCGCCGCCAACAGTGCTCAAGCATTTGTTTCGCAACTGCTGGTTGAAAAGCTCGGCGTGAAGTTTCTGACCGTAGGTGACGATTTCCGCTTTGGGGCCGCCAGACTCGGTGATTTCACGCTGCTGTTAAGCGCGGGCACCGAATACGGCTTTGACATTGTCAGCACCCAGACCTTCCGCGAGGGCGGGCATCGCATTAGCAGTACTGCCATTCGCGATGCGCTGCGCGATGACGAGCTGGCGCTGGCCGCAAATCTCCTCGGCCATCCTTTCAGTATTTCGGGAAGGGTAGTGCACGGCGACAAACTGGGCCGCACCATCGGCTTCCCGACGGCCAACGTCCCGCTTAAACGTTTAGTCAGTCCGGTTAAAGGCGTCTATGCGGTTGAAGTCTTGGGATTAGGCCCGGAGCCTCTGCCCGGCGTGGCAAACATTGGGACGCGACCGACAGTCAACGGCGTTCGCAAGCAGTTGGAAGTTCACCTGCTCGACACCACATTAGATCTATACGGGCGCCATATTGACGTGGTGCTCCGCGCAAAACTGCGCAATGAACAACGTTTCGCATCGCTCGATGCGTTGAAGCAGCAGATTGCTAACGACGAGCAAACAGCCCGTGAATTTTTTGGGTTGAAACTTATTTGAGCTTTATCTTAGCGCAATAACCAAGTAGCCCGGCTTCAAGCCGAAAAACGGAACCGAGAATCTTATGAGTGACTTTAAGAATACCCTGAACTTGCCGGAAACAGGGTTCCCGATGCGTGGCGATTTAGCCAAGCGCGAACCTGCCATGCTGGATAATTGGTATAAGCAGGACTTGTACGGGATTATCCGCGCGGCCAAAAAGGGCAAAAAATCCTTTATTTTGCATGACGGCCCTCCGTATGCGAACGGCAGCATTCATATTGGTCACTCAGTAAACAAGATTCTCAAAGACATTATTGTTAAGTCTAAAGGGATGGCTGGCTATGACTCGCCTTATGTTCCAGGCTGGGACTGTCACGGTCTGCCTATCGAGCTCAAGGTTGAGCAGCTGATTGGCAAGCCAGGTGAGAAAGTCACCGCCGCCGAGTTCCGCGCGGCTTGCCGTAAATACGCCGCCGAACAGGTTGAAGGGCAGAAAGCCGACTTCATCCGTCTGGGCGTACTGGGCGACTGGGATCACCCGTACCTGACGATGGACTTCAAAACTGAAGCCAACATTATTCGTGCGCTGGGCAAAATCATCGGCAATGGCCACCTGCACAAAGGCGCCAAGCCGGTTCACTGGTGTACCGACTGTGGTTCTTCTTTAGCGGAAGCTGAAGTTGAGTATTACGACAAGACGTCTCCGGCTATCGACGTGGCGTTCAACGCCGTTGATGCCGCCGCTGTCGCCGCTAAATTTGGCGCCGCGTCCTTTAACGGCCCTGTTTCACTGGTTATCTGGACCACCACGCCGTGGACCATGCCGGCCAACCGCGCTATTTCACTGAACGCCGAGTTTGATTATCAGTTGGTGCAGATTGAAGGCCGTTGCCTGATTCTGGCCACCGATTTGGTCGCCAGCGTGATGCAGCGCATCGGCGTGAGCGAGTGGACCGTGCTGGGCCAGTGCAAAGGTGCCAGTCTCGAACTGCTGCGCTTCAAGCACCCGTTCCTTGATTTCGACGTGCCAGCAATCCTAGGTGACCACGTGACATTAGACGCCGGTACCGGTGCCGTTCACACGGCACCGGGCCACGGTCCTGATGACTTCGTGATCGGCCAGAAATACGGTTTGGAAGTGGCAAACCCGGTCGGCCCGAACGGCTGCTATCTGCCAGGCACTTACCCTGCGCTGGACGGCAAGTTTGTGTTCAAGGCGAACGACCTTATCGTCGAAATCCTGCGTGAGCACGACGCACTGGTGCATTTCGAAAAATTCACCCACAGCTACCCGTGCTGCTGGCGTCACAAGTCGCCGATCATCTTCCGCGCTACGCCTCAGTGGTTTGTGAGCATGGACCAGAAAGGCCTGCGTGCTAAATCTCTGGAAGAGATCAAGGGCGTGCAGTGGATCCCCGAGTGGGGCCAGGCGCGTATCGAAAACATGGTTGCCAACCGCCCTGACTGGTGTATTTCCCGTCAGCGTACCTGGGGTGTGCCGATGTCTCTGTTCGTGCATAAAGAGACCGAGCAGCTTCACCCGCGCAGCCTTGAGCTGATGGAAGAAGTCGCTAAACGCGTTGAAGTTGACGGCATTCAGGCGTGGTGGGATCTCAACCCTGAAGATATTCTGGGCAGCGATGCGGCCGATTATGTGAAAGTGCCTGACACACTAGACGTGTGGTTCGATTCCGGTTCCACCCACTCTTCCGTGGTGGCAGTGCGTCCTGAATTTAACGGCCACGAACCGGACATGTATCTGGAAGGTTCTGACCAACACCGCGGCTGGTTCATGTCATCGCTGATGATTTCTACCGCGATGAAAGGCAAGGCGCCTTACAAACAGGTGCTGACTCACGGCTTTACCGTGGACGGTCAGGGCCGCAAAATGTCTAAATCCATCGGCAACACCGTCAGCCCTCAGGACGTGATGAACAAGCTGGGTGGCGACATTCTGCGTCTGTGGGTGGCCTCAACCGACTATACCGGTGAAATCGCCGTGTCGGACGAGATCCTCAAACGTGCTGCTGACTCTTATCGTCGCATCCGTAACACCGCGCGCTTCCTGCTCGCCAACCTTAATGGTTTTAATCCCGCAACAGACTGCGTGAAACCGGAAGAGATGGTTGTGCTGGACCGTTGGGCCGTTGGCCGTGCCAAAGCCGCGCAGGAAGAGATTGTAGCCGCCTATGAGCGTTATGATTTCCACGGCGTAGTGCAGCGTCTGATGCAGTTCTGTTCGGTCGAGATGGGTTCTTTCTATCTGGATATCATCAAAGACCGTCAGTACACCGCGAAAAGCGACAGCGTGGCGCGCCGCAGCTGTCAAACGGCGCTTTACTATATTTCGGAAGCGCTGGTTCGCTGGATGGCACCTATCATGTCCTTCACAGCCGACGAGATCTGGGGCTTCCTGCCGGGCGCACGCGAGAAGTTTGTGTTCACCGAAGAGTGGTACGATGGCCTGTTTGGTCTTGAGCAGTCTCAGCCAATGAACGATGAGTTCTGGGCCGAACTGCTGAAAGTCCGCACCGAAGTTAACAAGGTGCTAGAGCAGGCGCGTGCCGACAAACGTCTGGGCGGATCGCTTGAAGCCTCCGTGACACTGTTTGCTGACGATGCTCTGGCCACCAAGCTCAACAGCCTGGGCAACGAACTGCGCTTCGTGCTGCTGACCTCTGGCGCTAAAGTGGCACCGCTGTCGGCGGCTGACGACGCGGCAATCGCAAGCGAGCTAGTGAAGGGCCTGAAAATCGGTCTGGAAAAAGCGGCGGGCGAGAAGTGTCCGCGTTGCTGGCACTTCACCACCGACGTGGGACATGATGCAGCGCATCCGCAAGTTTGCGGACGTTGTGCGACCAACATCGCCGGTGACGGTGAAGAGCGCGAATTTGCATAATGGCTAAACCTATTTGTTCTACCGGACTCCGCTGGCTTTGGCTGGCGGTTCTTGTGCTAGTGCTGGATCTCGGCAGCAAAGTGTGGGTGATGGATCATTTCCAACTTGGCGAATCAATGCCGCTGATCCCGTTTTTCAATCTGACTTATGCGCATAATCCGGGCGCTGCCTTCAGTTTCCTGGCAGACAAGGGCGGGTGGCAGCGCTGGTTCTTTGCCGCCATTGCCTTAGTTATTGTCGTCGTTCTGCTGGTGCTGATGTACCGCAGCAGTGGCAGGCAAAAGCTGAACAACATCGCGTTTGCGATGATTATCGGCGGTGCGCTGGGCAATCTGTTTGACCGCATGGTTCACGGTTTTGTCATCGACTTCATCGATTTTTATGTGAAAGATTGGCATTACCCCATATTCAACCTGGCCGACAGTTTTATTTGCGTCGGTGCAGTGTTAGTTGTCCTTGAGGGCTTTATGTCTTCACCGGACAAAACGGCAAAAAGTAAGGGATAAGAGAATGACCGAGCAGGTGATACACGACAGCGCGGTGCTGGTTCATTTCACGCTGAAGCTGGAAGATGGCTCTACGGCGGAATCGACGCTCAGTCACGGCAAACCCGCTTTGTTCAGACTGGGTGACGGTAGCCTGTCAGACGCGCTGGAAAACCAGCTGCTGGGTCTGCGTATTGGTGATAAAAAATCCTTTACGCTCTCGTCTGAGTCAGCGTTTGGGACCCAAAGCCCCGACCTGATTCAGTTCTTCCCCCTGCGTGATTTTTTGGAGACTGGCGTTCCTGACGTCGGTACCATCATGCTGTTCACTACTCGTGACGGCAGTGAAATGCCCGGCGTGGTTCGCGAAGTGACCGAAGGTTCGGTTACCGTCGATTTCAATCACCCATTAGCCGGGCAACATATTGATTTTGATATTGAAGTGTTAAAGATAGACCCTGAAATGGAGGCGTCTAATGCAAGTTCTGCTGGCTAACCCACGAGGTTTCTGTGCCGGTGTTGACCGTGCCATTACCATTGTTGAACGTGCTCTCGAGCTTTACGGCGCGCCAATTTTCGTGCGTCATGAAGTGGTGCATAACCGTTATGTCGTAGACAGCCTGCGTCAGCGCGGTGCGGTATTCATTGAGCAAATCAGCGAAGTGCCAGACGGTTCTATCCTGATCTTCTCTGCGCACGGCGTGTCTCAGGCGGTGCGAACCGAAGCGAAATCGCGCGATCTGACCGTGTTTGACGCCACCTGTCCGTTGGTGACGAAAGTGCATATGGAAGTGGCGCGTGCCAGCCGTAAAGGGACTGAAGCCATCCTGATTGGTCACGCCGGTCACCCAGAAGTGGAAGGCACTATGGGGCAGTACAACAACCCCAACGGCGGCATGTATCTGGTGGAGTCACCGGCTGACGTATCTAAGCTGGACGTGAAAGATCCGGACAACCTGTGCTTCATGACGCAGACCACGCTGTCGGTTGATGATACATCGGAAGTGATAGACGCGCTGCGCGAGCGTTTTCCGAAAATTGTGGGGCCGCGTAAAGATGACATCTGCTATGCCACTACCAACCGTCAGGAAGCGGTGCGTAACCTGTCTGACGATGCTGACGTGGTGCTCGTGGTCGGTTCTAAAAATTCCTCTAACTCCAATCGCCTTGCCGAGCTGGCACAGCGTGTCGGTAAACCTTCTTACCTGATTGATTCTGCGGAAGATATCAAAGAGGAGTGGGTTAAAGGCGCGCTCAGCGTTGGCGTAACTGCCGGTGCTTCTGCGCCAGATATTCTGGTACAGGAAGTGATCGACCGTCTGAAAACGCTGGGCTGCCTCGGCGTTGTTAACATGGACGGCCGTGAAGAAAATATCGTTTTCGAAGTTCCAAAAGAGCTGCGTATCGATATTAAAGCGGTAGGCTGATTTTTAAAAACCTTCCAACTTAGCCCTCCCCAAAAAAGTTGGGGAGGAGAATAAATGCCAGAAAGCCGTGCATATCTTCAGCGACTATTTTTGCATTTAGCCCCCCTTCCTTCGGTCTTTACAGCGTGGGAAGGCGCAGCAGTAACGCCTAAAGTCTAAACTGATACTGCCCCGCGCCGCGCGTTGAGGTTTCAACCTGCAGCAGCGCACCCTCTATTGCCCCCGGATTTTCTAACTCTTTTCTCGCCGACGTAATAAACAGCCGCCGCATATCCGCACCGCCAAAGGTGCAACAGCTTGGCTGAGTCACTGGCACTTTTAAAGTATCCAGTGTCAGCAGTTCACCCTGATTGATCTGCTGACGCAGCAGGCAGTGGCTTCCCCAGCAGGCGGTCAGCAATATGCCGTCTTCAGTCAGTGTTGAACCATCCGGCGTTTTATCACCCGAGGAGAAGCAGGAAAGTTTTAAAGGATTGATTCTTCTGGCACTGCCGGAGTAAAAACGTTTCTGCGTGCTGTCGGCAAACCATACTTTCCCCTCGTACCAGGCCAGAGTATTCGGCGTGCCGACCTTGTCCATCATCAGCACTGGCGCAGAGTCACCGATTTCATAGCGGAACCAAGCGCCTATTTTCTCTTTTTCTTTGAGGTCCATCGAGCCATACCACAGAGAACCATCGGGGGCGATCGCCGCTTCGTTGGGCCTTGTACCTTCAGCACCCGCATAGTCACAGAGCGGAGTGAAAATTTGATTGGGATAGTCGTAAAGTGAAATACCGTCCTGAGTGACCAGCAAAAAAGTGTCCTGCTTTTCTGTCAACAGCGCCGCGCTGGTAACTGACGGAAGCTCGCGCTGTTCGAAGGCCTCGGTTTCAGGCCAGTAGCGCAGCAGCCGCTGGTTAAGAATATCCATCCACAGCAGGGACTGGGTGCGCTGGCACCAGACGGGGGTCTCACCCAACTCGGCGCGATAATCGTTAACGGCAGTGATCTCGGACCTCAAAAATGCGGTCATCAACGTTTCTCCTGCAAAATCTAAAAAAGTGTCTGTGCTATGAGTTTAGCTGCGCTTTGCCGCAAGGGGGAAGCAGAAGCCTAAAGTTACGGTGACGAGAGCAAAAAAAAGCCTGCTGATGTTTCAGCAGGCTGGGTAATGCATAAAGACGGGTTACTACAACATAGATTAGAAGTTGTAGTACAAGCGAACCAGGTTCAGGTCGCCGATATTGTCGGTAGAGTTGGTGATCATGTGCTCGAAATCAACCTGGAAGCCGTAGTCGAGTTTCATCGCAATGCCCACGCCGTTGTCAGTACGCTGGTAGTCACGACCGCTCACGTATTTCAGATGGTCACCCATGAAGTACGGTTGAATGCTCTTGATTGCGTATTGTTTGATTGGGATGTTGTAACCGGCGTAGTATTCCACACCGTAGGCGTTGCCCGCGAAGTAGTCCTGATCGTTGTTGATTTTGGTGGTCAGGAAGTTGTGATACCAGCCGCCGCCTGCAGAAAGTGTCCAGTTGCCCGGCGTCCACGACAGTGCTGTACCCAAAATGCTCTGGTCATAGTCTTTAGAGCCGCCAGCGGCACGGTTCTTAACTTCAGCGCTGGTGTAGTTATACGCCGTACCCCAAGTTAACGTGTCGTTGATGTGCCAGTTTGCACCAACGGAGCCGCCGCCTTTACGTTTGTACGCCAGGTTATTGGATTCAAGCAGGTCATCGTCTGAGAACAGGTAAGCGGCATAAAGATCCACTGGACCCGCTGCGTACTTGTATTTCAACATCTTGCGTGAACGATAAGAACCATCGTAGTCACCGTTGATCCCGTTGCCTGGAGCCTGGGCTAACATGTCGTCATCCCACACGTCAGTTTTAGCGCCGACAACATCATAATAGATGCTGTTCTGCTGACCATAAGTCAACGTACCGTAGGTTTTGCTCTTGAAGCCGGTATACAGCTGGCGACGGGTGGTGTCATGTGCGCCTTTTGCATAGTGTTGATCCCAGTCGAATACGGCTGGAATATTCACACCCAGTTCGTAATAGCTAATCCAGTGAATATCATCAAACAGGAAATAATCAGCGGAGAAGCGGAAACGGGTGCCGCCGTCATAGCCGTTGTTTTTGTATGAACCCTTATCTGAGTTGCCCATCGTATTGACAACCTGTGGACGAATACTGCCGCCGACTTTAAAGTCGAGACGGCTAAGCAGGTCATAAGGTTGGGGATCTTGTTTGATAAGCGTGATTTCTGCCTGTGCTGCGAAAGATGCGCCACCCAATAGCAGGCCGGCGACAACCGTTTGTGAAACCCTATTCATTTTAAATTTCATAACGACTCCAGGTGCCAATGCTGTGTTGGCATCCTAATTTCCCTTGTTATGCACGAGGGGGATTAACGAGCATGAAAGATCTATGCCGCAGCCTGCCTTGTTAGAATATCGACACTCATTGCGTAATAGTCTGTTTTTAAATAAAAATATCAAATAGCTAACTTATTGACATGCCGTGATTATTGTTTAGCTTATATAATTTTGCTTTTGCAATAATTCATAGGCTTAAAATTAGCTGGCTATTTATTAACATAACGGTTCGGCAAAATCCAATAACGAAATATGAATTATTTATATCACCACTAATAAATTCATCCCCGTCGACAGAAACGCCACTGGAAAAACGTGCTCAAACGCACATTATTCATCTTTTTGAATGGTTATTCATTTCGGTGCATTTTTATCAAAAGGGCAGATAGTGTTGATTTATCTTGTGGTTGAAGGGAGATGTCCGACATTATTCAATCAGAGCAAAATAGATTTACTGATGCTAGCGCGCCTCTATCATAATTTTCTAATTATGAGGCAATTTTACTGGCCGTGATGGAGCGGGGTGGTTAACCTGATTCTGTTTTATGGCAGCACACATTAATAAAGAGAGAAATTATGAGCAAAGCTGATATCCGCATGGCGATTGCCGGTTCCGGTGGGCGCATGGGCCGCCAGCTGATTCAGGCCGTACAGCAGGCTGAAGGCGTGGTGCTGGGTGCGGCATTAGCGCGCAGAGGATCTTCATGGGTCGGTACCGATGCGGGTGAACTGGCCGGTGTGGGCGTGATGAATGTTCGCGTAAGTGACAGCCTCGAGGCCGTGGTTGATGATTTCGATATTTTAATCGATTTCACCCGTCCTGAAGGTACCATTGAGTACCTTGGCTTCTGCCAAAAACACGGTAAAGGCATGATTATCGGCACGACGGGTTTTGATGATGCAGGTAAGGCGGCAATTAGTCAGGCTGCTCAGCAGATCCCTATCGTTTTCGCCGCTAACTTTAGCGTTGGCGTCAACGTAGTATTAAAGCTGCTTGAGAAAGCGGCAAAAGTGATGGGCGACTACACCGACATTGAAATCGTTGAGGCACACCACCGTCATAAAGTCGATGCACCATCAGGCACGGCATTGGCGATGGGTGAGGCAATTGCAGGTGCGCTAGGCCGCGATTTAAAAGACTGTGCGGTCTATGCCCGTGAAGGCCACACCGGTGAGCGCGACCCAATGAGCATTGGTTTTGCGACTATTCGCGCCGGTGATATTGTCGGTGAACACACCGCAATGTTTGCTGATATTGGCGAGCGCGTCGAGATTACACATAAGGCTTCCAGCCGCATGACCTTTGCTAATGGTGCGGTTCGTGCAGGTAAATGGGTTTCATCCAAGAAAAATGGTCTTTATGACATGAAAGATGTCTTGGGTCTTGAAGATTTATAAGGTTCTCCAACAATCGTGATGTGGTTGTTTTAATCATAATGTTTTGATAAAAGGGCAGTTATTTTATTGCCCTTTTCTTTTGTTTGTAAAATAGGTGTTATGAAGAAATTTGTTATTCAAGGCTTTATTTTAATGTCTTATTGATGGATTGATTACCGTATTGGATGTAAATTAACCAGCTCGTTTCATAATGATTATGTAAACTGCGTTAAAAATCGATTTTTTCAGACAAACCTCCCCGCAAACGTTTACTATGCTTACTTATCCTGTCCTTTTATCGCTATTCGGTGCTCATTTCACTGAGTGCAGCAAAAAACAGTAAAATAATGGTGCTTTTGGTGGACAAACCAAACGCTCATCATTAGAATGCGCGCAATTTGCCAAAAATTAGCTTTTAGGGTAGAAAAAATTACCGCTCTGAGTGCAATTTTTGCATTGATTAGGTCACTGGATCTGAATTAATATGCAAATATAATGATTGATTATTCTTGGAGGATGCTTTGATAAAGTCAGCGCTATTGGTTCTGGAAGACGGAACCCAATTCCACGGTCGGGCCATCGGGGCAGAGGGAACGGCAGTAGGGGAAGTGGTCTTCAATACGTCGATGACCGGTTATCAAGAAATCCTCACTGATCCTTCCTATTCCCGCCAGATCGTTACTCTTACTTATCCTCATATCGGCAATGTCGGCACTAACGCCGCTGATGAAGAATCCTCCGCAGTACACGCTCAAGGTCTGGTTATTCGCGACCTCCCTCTGATTGCCAGCAACTACCGTAATGAAGAAACCCTTTCTGATTACCTCAAGCGCCATAACATCGTAGGCATCGCGGATATCGACACGCGTAAGCTGACTCGCTTGCTGAGTGAAAAGGGCGCGCAGAACGGTTGCATCATTGCCGGTGATAACGTGGACGCCGTGCTGGCCCTGGAAAAAGCCAAGGCTTTCCCTGGGCTGAAAGGCATGGACCTGGCGAAAGAAGTCTCCACGCAAGAGTCTTACAGCTGGCAGCAGGGTAGCTGGACTCTTGAAGGCGATTTGCCGGAAGCGATGAAAGCTGAGGATTTACCTTTCCACGTCGTGGCCTACGATTACGGCGTAAAGCGCAACATTTTGCGCATGCTGGTTGACCGCGGCTGTCGCCTGACGGTGGTGCCGGCAAAAACGTCTGCAGAAGACGTGCTCAAGCTCAATCCGGACGGCATCTTCCTGTCAAACGGCCCAGGTGACCCAGAGCCATGTGACTACGCGATTGCGGCCATCAAGACTTTCCTGACCACTGAAATCCCCGTGTTCGGTATCTGCCTGGGCCACCAACTGTTGGCACTGGCCTGCGGTGCCAAGACGTCAAAAATGAAGTTTGGACACCACGGCGGCAACCATCCGGTTAAAAATCTTGATAACAACACCGTGATGATCACCGCACAGAACCACGGTTTTGCGGTAGAAGAAGCCAGCCTGCCGGACACGTTACGCACTACGCACAAATCACTGTTCGACGGTACGTTGCAAGGTTTGCATCACACCAGCAAGCCAGCGTTCTGCTTCCAGGGTCACCCTGAAGCGAGCCCAGGTCCTCACGATGCAGCACCTTTGTTCGATCACTTCATTGAACTGATCGAAGCCTACCGCAACAGCGACAAATAAGAGAACAGGAGCGATTTAAAATGCCAAAACGTACAGACATAAAAAGCATCCTGATTCTGGGCGCAGGTCCGATTGTTATCGGGCAGGCCTGTGAGTTCGACTACTCCGGTGCCCAGGCGTGTAAAGCGCTGCGCGAAGAAGGTTACCGCGTTATTTTGGTGAACTCTAACCCAGCCACCATCATGACTGACCCTGAAATGGCCGATGCAACCTACATTGAACCTATTCACTGGGAAGTTGTGCGCAAAATTATTGAAAAAGAGCGTCCAGACGCCGTACTGCCAACTATGGGCGGCCAGACTGCACTGAACTGTGCGCTGGAGCTTGAGCGTCAGGGCGTACTTGCCGAGTTCGGTGTAACCATGATTGGCGCCACCGCCGACGCTATCGACAAGGCAGAAGACCGCCGTCGCTTCGATATCGCGATGAAGAAAATCGGCCTGGGCACAGCGCGTTCAGGTATCGCACATAACATGGAAGAAGCGCTGGTGATTGCCGCCGACGTTGGCTTCCCCTGCATTATCCGTCCTTCCTTTACCATGGGCGGCACCGGCGGCGGTATTGCGTACAACCACGAAGAGTTCGAAGAGATTTGTACCCGCGGTCTGGACCTCTCGCCAACCAAAGAGTTGCTGATTGACGAGTCGCTGATCGGTTGGAAAGAGTACGAGATGGAAGTGGTGCGTGATAAAAACGACAACTGCATCATCGTTTGTTCAATCGAAAACTTCGACGCCATGGGCATCCACACGGGTGACTCTATCACCGTGGCGCCTGCTCAGACCCTGACTGACAAAGAATATCAAATCATGCGTAACGCCTCACTGGCGGTACTGCGTGAAATCGGCGTAGAGACCGGAGGTTCAAACGTACAGTTCTCCGTCAACCCGAAAGACGGCCGTCTGATCGTTATCGAAATGAACCCGCGCGTGTCGCGCTCTTCAGCACTGGCTTCAAAAGCGACCGGTTTCCCGATTGCCAAAGTGGCGGCCAAACTGGCGGTGGGTTATACCCTCGACGAGCTGATGAACGACATCACCGGTGGAAAAACGCCGGCCTCTTTCGAGCCGTCAATTGACTACGTTGTGACTAAGATCCCTCGTTTCAACTTTGAGAAATTTGCCGGTGCTAACGACCGTCTGACCACTCAGATGAAATCAGTCGGCGAAGTGATGGCGATTGGCCGTACCTTCCAGGAGTCGATGCAGAAAGCGCTGCGCGGTCTCGAAGTGGGTGCCAGCGGTTTTGACCCCATCGTTAATCTCGACGATGCTGAGTCGCTGACCAAAATCCGTCACGAATTGAAAGACGCGGGCTCTGACCGTATCTGGTACATCGCCGATGCGTTCCGTGCAGGCATGTCCTTGGACGCTATCTTCAACCTGACCAACGTTGACCGCTGGTTCCTGGTGCAAATTGAAGAGCTGGTTCAGCTTGAAGCGCAGGTTGCACAAGGCGGTATTAACACGCTGGATTACGGCTTCCTGCGTACTCTGAAGCGCAAAGGTTTTGCCGACCTGCGTTTGGCCAAGCTAGTTGGCGTGTCTGAAAGCGAAATTCGCAAACTGCGTCACGGCTTTAATTTGCACCCTGTTTATAAGCGTGTTGATACCTGTGCGGCCGAGTTCTCCACTGACACCGCCTACATGTACTCCACCTATGAAGAAGAGTGTGAGTCCAACCCAACCAACGGCAAACCAAAAATCATGGTGCTGGGCGGCGGTCCAAACCGTATTGGTCAGGGTATTGAATTCGACTACTGCTGCGTTCACGCCTCACTGGCGCTGCGCGAAGACGGCTTCGAAACCATCATGGTTAACTGTAACCCTGAAACGGTTTCTACCGACTACGACACCTCCGACCGTCTGTACTTCGAGTCCGTGACGCTGGAAGACGTGCTGGAAATCGTACGTATCGAGAAGCCAAAAGGCGTTATCGTGCAGTACGGCGGCCAGACTCCGCTGAAACTGGCTCGCGAGCTGGAAGCTTGCGGCGTGCCAATCATTGGTACTAGCCCAGACGCCATCGACCGTGCAGAAGACCGTGAGCGTTTCCAGCAGGCGGTTATCCGTCTGGGCCTGAAACAACCGGCTAATGCCACCGTAGCCACCATTGAGCAGGCAGTAGAAAAAGCGGTTGGCATCGGTTATCCGCTGGTGGTGCGCCCCTCTTACGTACTGGGCGGCCGCGCGATGGAAATCGTATACGACGAAATTGACCTGCGTCGCTACTTCCAGAACGCGGTGAGTGTGTCCAACGATGCGCCAGTGTTGCTTGACCGTTTCCTTGACGATGCAGTTGAAGTTGACGTTGACGTCATCTGCGACGGCGAGCGCGTGCTGATTGGCGGCATCATGGAGCATATCGAGCAAGCAGGTGTTCACTCCGGTGACTCTGCGTGTTCACTGCCCGCTTACACCCTGAGCAAAGAGATTCAGGACGTCATGCGTCAGCAGGTTGAGAAATTAGCGTTTGAGCTGTCAGTTCGCGGTTTAATGAATGTGCAGTTTGCGGTTAAAGACAATGAAGTGTATCTGATTGAAGTTAACCCGCGTGCCGCACGTACTGTGCCGTTTGTTTCCAAAGCAACTGGCGTACCGTTGGCGAAAGTTGCCGCGCGCGTGATGGCAGGGCAAACCCTGGCACAGCAGGGCATCACTGAAGAAGTTATCCCGCCTTACTACTCTGTGAAAGAAGTGGTACTGCCGTTTAACAAATTCCCGGGCGTTGACCCAATCCTCGGCCCTGAAATGCGCTCTACCGGTGAAGTCATGGGAGTCGGTAGTACCTTCTCTGAAGCATTTGCCAAGGCGCAGCTGGGTAGCCTGTCGGGTATGAAAAAAACCGGACGCGCGCTGCTGTCGGTTCGCGAAGGTGATAAAGCTCGCGTTGTGGGACTGGCCAGCAAGCTGCTAGAACATGGATTCGAACTGGATGCGACCCAAGGTACGGCTGAAGTGCTGACCGCTGCGGGTATTACCGTGCGCCAGGTAAACAAGGTGCATGAAGGTCGTCCACACATTCAGGACCGCATCAAGAACGGTGAATATGCTTATATCGTCAACACCACTGCGGGTCGTCAGGCGATTGAGGACTCTAAGCTTATTCGCCGCAGCGCGCTGCAGTATAAAGTGCATTACGACACCACCATGAATGGCGGTTATGCCACCACCATGGCGCTGTCTTCCGACCCAACTGAGCAGGTTATCTCAGTCCAGGAAATGCACGCAAAAATTAAAGGCTAATCAACGCGATTAGTTCTTCAGTAATTACCGTTGATTGAGAAGGGCGCGGCGTAAGCTGCGCCTTTCTTTTTTGCTTTTTTATTAAATTAACAAGATTAAAAGATTGGCTATTTTTCCTCAGGCGCAAAGTTGCGTATGCTGATCTGAAACCATTTTTAAACGGAAGTTTTATGATCCTGATTATTTATGCTCACCCTTACCCTCGGCATTCTCATGCTAATCAGCGTTTACTTCAGGGAATTAAGGATCTTCCTGATGTAAAAATCAGATCTCTTTACGATCTCTATCCTGATTTCAGTATTGACATTAAGGCCGAGCAAAAAGCGGTGGAAGAGGCCGACCTGGTGGTTTTCCAGCATCCGCTGCAATGGTATGGGTTACCACCGATGCTCAAGCTGTGGATTGACAAGGTGCTTGAGCACGGTTGGGCCTATGGGCACGGCGGTGAAGCGCTGCGCGGTAAAGGTTTTCTGTGGGCGGTAACCACCGGCGGCAATGAGCAGCATTTTGAGCTGGGGAGCCATCCTGATTTCGCCACTCTGGCGCAGCCCGTTGAAGCTACGGCACTTTACTGCGGCATGAAATGGCAGCCCTATTTTACGTTGCATAACACCTTTACCTGCGATGAAGTTTCTCTTAACGCAGGGGCTAAGGCTTACCGCCAGCGGCTGATCGATTGGCAGATTGCGCACCCTACGGTGCTGGTGGACGCACAGACTGCAGAAGGAGAAGTGAATGGATAATCACAGCATGATGATCGAGGGGCTGATTTATCTTGGCTCCGCCGCGCTGTTTGTCCCGATTGCAGTGCGTCTTGGTCTCGGCTCGGTGCTGGGTTACCTGATTGCCGGCTGCATCATTGGTCCCTGGGGCCTCAAGCTGGTGTCCGACGCCGAGTCTATTTTGACCTTTGCCGAAATTGGCGTCGTGCTGATGTTGTTTATTATCGGCCTCGAACTGGATCCGAAAAGACTGTGGACCCTGCGCGCCTCGGTGTTTGGTGGGGGCAGCATCCAGATGGTCGGCTGTGGGCTGGTGCTGAGCGCATTTTGCGCCGCGTTGGGACTCGACTGGAAAATTGCCTTGTTGATTGGCCTGACGCTGGCGCTGTCGTCTACCGCCATTGCTATGCAGGCGATGAGTGAACGAAGCTTGACTCCCACGCCTATCGGGCGCAGCGCCTTCGCCGTGCTGTTGTTCCAGGACATCGCCGCCATTCCGCTGGTAGCGATGATCCCGCTGTTGGCCAGCACCGGTGAAACAACCACCATGCTCTCGTTTGGGCTCTCTGCCGCCAAAGTGGTGGGGGCGCTGGCGATAGTTATCCTGCTGGGGCGTTACGTGGCGCGGCCCTTGCTGCACTTTGTAGCGCGTTCAAACATGCGCGAAGTATTCAGCGCCGTGGCGCTATTCCTGGTGTTCGGATTTGGCATATTGCTGGAGATGGCCGGTTTATCGATGGCAATGGGCGCATTTTTGGCCGGTGTTATGCTTGCCAGCTCTGAGTATCGCCACGCGCTGGAAAGCGATATTCAGCCGTTTAAAGGACTGTTGCTGGGGCTATTCTTTATCGGCGTCGGCATGTCTATCGATTTTGGTACGCTGATTAACCACCCAATGCTGATTGCCGGCCTGTTGGCGGGCTTTATGGCCCTGAAGGCAGCACTGCTGTGGATTGTGGCTCCTTTATTGAACGTGCCGAAACGACAGCGCGGAATGTTTGCCATCCTGCTTGGTCAGGGCAGTGAATTCGCCTTCGTTATCTTTAGCGCGGCGCAAATGGCAGGCGTGCTTCCCCCCGAGTGGGCTAAAGCGTTGACGCTGGCCGTGGCGCTTTCTATGGCCGTAACGCCGGTGCTATTGGTTATTGCCAGCCGCCTGGAGCGCAATGCGCCGAAGGACTCGCGTCCGCAGGACGTGATTGATGACGAGCATGCCAGTGTGATTATCGCCGGGTTTGGCCGCTTCGGGCAAATTGCCGGACGTTTGCTGATTGCTAATAACGTGCACACGGTGGTTTTGGACAACGATCCGGATCATATCGAAACGCTGCGTAAATTCGGCACCAAGGTGTTTTATGGTGATGCAACGCGCGCCGACTTGCTCGAATCCGCCGGTGCGGCACAGGCTAAGGTGCTGATTAATGCCATTGATGACGTTGAAGCCAACCTTGAACTGACGCGTCTGGCCAAAGAGAACTTCCCTAATCTGAAGATTATTGCCCGCGCTCGCGACGTCGATCACTGGTATCAGCTGCGCCAGCTGGGCGTAGAGGCGCCCGAACGTGAGCTGTTTGAAGGCTCACTGCGCGCAGGGCGTGAAACGCTCGAAATGCTGGGTCTTGATCCCTATGAGGCGAGGGAAAAAGCCGACCTGTTTAAACACTACAACCTGAAAATGCTGGAGGCGACGCTTGAGAACTATGAGGATACTGAGTTCCGTCTCGCCAGTTTGGCACGTGCCCGCGATATGCTTTCTGCAGCCATTGAGCAGGATCAGGAGCGCCTTGGCGAGCAGCAGCAAAGCTGGCGTGGGAGTATTGACGGCAAAGCACCTGAACATGAGGTGATAGAAGCCAAATAATTTTCATCTATAGCAATGGCTAAAGATAATCTTAAAGAAAAACGCACCTTTTTAGGTGCGTTTTTTATTACATGAATTTCCGTCGAGACAATATTAATCTTAATAGAGAAAATTCTATTTAACGTCTGGTGCATTGCGGTTGAAGTTTTAATGCTATTTAATGCACTCCGTAGACCCAACTTCTGAAACATTTTATTACAATCACTTAAAAGGATTTTTTGTGAACATGAACACTTTATCTAAAACTGTATTGTCCGTATTTGTACCTTGCGCTTTATTATTGTCAGGGAACGTATTGGCGCTCGAAAATAACTTTTTGATCGACGGGCCAACACACGTGACTCAAAAAGCACCGGGTACATTCACTCTAAAAAAACTAGGTATTGATAATACTAAAATTTATTGGTTCTCTGATTATACTCAATATGAGTCAGACAATTTCCTCAAGGTAAATAAGGAATATCCTTTCCTCTCAACATCGGTCACTGCAGGCACAACCCTTAATGTTCCCGTAATATATACTATTTTACAGGCAGCGGTGGAGGACAACGGTGAGTATGTCAATGTAACCCACGCATTTTGCCAAGATGGTTTATATATGAAATGCGATAGCTTAAAGGGGCCTGACCGTGTGTTAGGTGGTACGGACGTAACTCTCGATGTTTCACCTTCAAAGGGAGAAACGCAGCAAACCTATGCGTGGAACATAAACCAGAATGCCGCTAAATATATAAAAAATGTTAAAATGAATCGTGGTGTATTGACATTTACCGCGAAAAAGTCTGAAGAAAGTCAAAAATTAACATTTAACGTTGAGGTTTCTCAGAAAGTTGCGGGAAAACGACAACTGTCTAATTATACGCATGAAATCTGTGTATTAGGGATATATCACCAAGAATGTAGTGCTATTACAAATCCAACAATGATGCATAAATCTCTAGAGAAAGCGCAGCTTTATTGGACTGGGTTGGATACATTCAAACAAGGTTCAATTGTACAAGCGGGTGGGTATCAATATATTTGCGTAGATGAGAATAAGTGTAATGACAAAAGTTACAATCCCGGACCAAATCGAGACGGGAGTGAAAACAATGATATGAAGGCTGCGCGTCAGGCCTGGATTTTCAATAGCTTTCCTTTGCAAATAAATTAATTTTTAACAATCTTTTAATTCTAATTTTTATGGTGATTTCAATAAATTAAAAAGGCAAGCCTATCTCAGGTTTTGCCTTTTACTTTATTTTCAGCTCAGCGCGACTTTAATACCCAGCGCAATCAACACGCCGCCAAGCAGTTTATCAATCAACTTCTGCGCCTTGGCCAGCCCTCGACGTACTGGACCGCTTTGAATAAGCACCACCAGCAGCGGCCACCAGATGCATGACAGCCCAACAATAATTGAGGCATACCACAGCTTCTCGCCCAGCGTAGAGTTAATTTGCAGCACCTGAGTAAACATCGCCAGGAAAAACAGCGTCGCCTTAGGATTAAGCAGGTTGCATAAATAGCCCTGTACAAAGGCTTTACTCATCTTCACCTGCTGTTTCTCGACATTGTCGAGATTCATTTTACTGTCGGTACGCGACAGCAGTGCCTGCACGCCAACCCAAATAAGATAGGCAGCACCCACGTATTTCAACAGGTCAAACAGCCAAGGGGTTTGGGTAATAACCACGGCCAGTCCAGCTACGCAGTAGGACATGTGAGTTAACACACCGCAGATAACGCCCAGCGAGGTCATGAGCGCTGTCATGCGTGGATAACGTGCGGCGTTTTTTATCACCAGAAAGAAGTCAGGACCCGGGGAGATCATCCCCAGCGCAGCAATGGTAGCGACAAACAAAGAGGTTTCGAGCATTAAACTGACCGTCATCAAGAAGCATGAGAAATTAAGGCGGCATCATACGCCAATCAGCGACTTTTAACAGCGCCAGCGCGTCTTGGTTATTCCCGTTTGTATACTAAATAAACCGAAGCGTAATCGGCAGTTTACATGCGCCAAGAGGTGAGGGACAGCAGTAGTGGGAAACGCTGCTGGCCGGCCTTTGATTAAGGCTTTACACGCAGTATTTCTTCGCCCATTAGATAATTATGCTGAATTAATCACACTCCGCTAAGAGGTCTCTTATATCTTTATGAAGGCACGTTCTCCCTATCGACGGCGGATTGCCCTTTCCGTATAGTGTGGCTCTTTTCTGCCCCGACATAGAATGTTTTCCTGGTCTGCTGTATGTCGTCTGCCGGCGGAACCACGAATATGTTTTTATTAGCACTTCACCACAAGGTTTCACGATGATTATCAGCCTGATCGCTGCAATGGCAGCGGATCGCGTTATCGGTATGGAAAATGCCATGCCTTGGCATTTACCGGCTGACCTGGCTTGGTTCAAGCGTAATACGCTGAATAAACCGGTTATTATGGGGCGCAAGACTTTTGAGTCTATCGGTCGGCCTCTGCCTGGCCGCTTGAACATCGTTATCAGCAGCCAACCAGGTAGCCACGACGGCGTAACTTGGGTCACCTCGGTAGAGGACGCATTGGCGGCAGCGAGTGATGCAGAAGAAGTGATGATCATGGGCGGTGGCAGAGTTTACGATCAGTTCTTGCAACGCGCGAATCGTCTGTATCTCACTCATATCGATGCCGAAGTCGAAGGGGATACTCACTTCCCTGACTACGAGCCTGACGAGTGGGAAAGTGTATTCAGCGAATTCCACGACGCTGATGAGGCCAACTCACACGGTTACTGCTTCGAAATTCTTGACCGTCGCGGTTAATCGCGGCGTGAGGCAGTAATGCAAAAAGGCACCTTTCGGGTGCCTTTTTCATTTGTTAAATTTGGGAAAGAAGATTAAGAGGCTTTTGGCGCTCGAAGCTGCTCTTTTTCTTTCTCTTTTTCTTTACGGCGGTTCGACGGTTGGGTAAAGAACGTTTTATCTTCCCAGCGCAACATTGTCATCTCTTCGCCCCAGCAGCAGCCGGTATCGAGTCCATACACACCTTCTGGCGTGCCCTTGCCCTCAAGAGAAGCCCAATGGCCGAAGATGATGCTGTAACCCTCTTGCATAACCTGGCTCGGCAGATCGAACCACGGCTTAAGCGGGCGCGGAGCATCTTCGGGCGAGTCTTTACAGATCATGTCGAGCTGGCCGTTCGGGAAACAGTAGCGCATCCGCGTCAGCGCATTGGTACTGAAACGCAGTCGAGCCAGGCCGCTCAGCTCTTCTGACCAATTGTTCGGCATATCACCGTACATGGCGTCGAGGAATAGCGGATAACTGTCGCTGCTCAGAATGGCTTCAACTTCACGGGCGCAGACTTTTGCGGTCTCGATGTTCCACTGCGGCGTAATGCCCGCGTGGCCCATAACAAGTTTGAGCTCGTCATCAACCTGTAAAACAGGCTGGCGACGCAGCCAGTTGATCAGCGTATCGGCATCATCGGCTTCCAGCAGCGGCGTCAGACGATCTTTAGTCTTGTTGGGCGTGATACCCGCGTAAATAGCCAAGAGGTGCAGGTCGTGATTGCCCAGCACCATGCGCACGGCATCGCCTAATCCACTGACAAAACGTAAAACTTCAAGCGAATCAGGGCCACGGGCCACTAAATCGCCGGTCAGCCAAAGGCAGTCGTGCTGAGGGTTAAAATCAACCTGTGCAAGCAGAGCCTTTAGCTCATCAAGGCAACCGTGAATATCACCCACTAAATATGTCGACATAAGCGTTTTATTACTCGGAAACTCAATTTATCAGCGTTGGAAGCGCAAGCCGAAACACGGGGATTGGCACCTGGAAAGGCTCACCGTGATGGTCAATCATTTCGTAATGACCTTGCATGGTGCCCATTGGCGTTTCAAGGATGGCACCGCTGGTGTAATGGAACTCACCGGCTGGCACGATCAGCGGCTGTTCACCGACAACGCCTTCACCCTGAACTTCGGTTTGATGGCCGTTACTGTTGGTTATCAACCAGTAACGACGCAGGAGTTGCACGTTATGACGCCCAAGATTGCGGACAGTAATGGTATAGGCGAAAACATAACGCTGTTCTTCCGGTATCGACTGAGACTCAATGTAGATACTTTGTACCTGAATACTGACTCGCGGGGCATTAAGCATAGCGGCACTCCTGCTAAGTTTACTGTTCGTTGTTCTTGCGCGTTGAAATCCAGTTGGCCAATTTGCAGTACTGCTCAACCGAAATATTTTCAGCACGCATCGACAGGTCAAGACCCAGCTCCGTCATCTGCTCTGGGGTAAACAAATGACCCAGGCTATTGCGGATAGTCTTGCGGCGCTGGTTAAAGGCGTCGGTCGTCAGGCGCGCAAGAATGCGGATGTCGGAAACAGGATAAGGAATTTCCGCATGCGGGGTCAAACGCACAACGGCTGAATCAACTTTTGGCGCCGGTGTGAAGGACTCAGGCGGCACTTCCAGCACGGGAATAATATTGCAGTAATACTGCGCCATCACGCTTAAACGGCCATACGCTTTGCTGTTTGGACCGGCAACCAGACGATTCACCACTTCTTTTTGCAGCATGAAATGCATGTCGCTTATTGAATTCGTGTAGGTGAAAAGGTGGAACATCAACGGCGTGGAGATATTGTAAGGCAAGTTACCAAACACGCGCAGCGGCTGACCCAGTTCTTCAGATAATTCGCCGAAGTTTACGGTCATCGCATCGGCCTGGATCACGCGCAGTTTGTTGGCCAGCTTGGGATTCACTTCAAGACGGGCCGCCAAATCGCGGTCAAGTTCGATAACGGTCATGGCGTCAAGGCGTGCCGCGACAGGCTCGGTTAACGCTGCCAGACCGGGGCCGATTTCAACAACGGCCTGACCCGGCATAGGGTGGATAGCGGAAACGATGCTGTCGATGACAAACTGATCTTTTAAAAAGTTTTGTCCAAAACGTTTACGGGCGAAGTGGCCTTGGTGGACTCGATTATTCATTGCTGTGTTTTTTCACTACTGTTGTTGTCGTTACTGACATAAGTCGTCGTTTCAGACAGATTGTTGTCATTGCTGACAGAAGCCATATTGATGGCAAGATTTAAGGCGGTAATAAAGCTGCCAACGTCGGCTTTGCCGGTGGCGGCCAGGTCGAGCGCCGTACCGTGATCGACCGAAGTGCGAATAAACGGCAGCCCCAGCGTAATGTTCACGGCGCGACCGAAGCCCTGATATTTTAGCACCGGCAGGCCTTGGTCGTGATACATGGCCAGGACAGCATCGGCATGCTGCAGATATTTCGGCTGGAAAAGCGTATCTGCGGGCAGCGGGCCAATCAAATTAATGCCTTTTTCACGCAGCGAATTGAGCGCTGGCGTAATGGTATCAATCTCTTCACGTCCCATATGACCGCCTTCTCCCGCATGAGGATTAAGGCCACACACGTAAATCTGCGGAGATTGAATGCCAAATTTGGTCTTGAGATCGTTATCGAGAATCGTGATCACCTCATGCAGACTCTGCACGGTGATCGCGTCCGAAACGTCTTTTAACGGCAGGTGCGTTGTCGCCAACGCGACGCGCAGCTCTTCGGTGGCCAGCATCATCACCACGCGGTCACACAGACTGCGGTCGGCGAAGAATTCGGTGTGGCCGATAAACGGAATGCCTGCGTCATTGATGATGCTTTTTTGAACCGGACCGGTGATAAGTGCGGCAAATTCGCCGCTTATCGCCCCGTCGCAGGCCCGTGCCAGCGTTTCAACGACGTAGGGGCCATTGGCCACGTTAAGCTGTCCGGCAACGACACATTCCGCAAGGGGAATAGGGAGCACGGTTAGCGTTCCCGCCGCCTGAGGTTTAGCATATCCCGGGCGGTAGTCGAGCAAACGAATAGGCAGACCCAGCGCCTTGGCTCGGCTTAGCAGCAGAGACGGGCAGGCACAAACGACAAGCTCAACGGGCCAATCCCGTTGAGCCAGCGCGAGAACCAGGTCAGGACCCACCCCGGCAGGTTCTCCGGGGGTAATGACCACTGATTGAGTCACGTGGATTTTATTGTCCATTGCCGTCCAGAATTTTCACGTACGACTGCGCGCGTTGTTCCTGCATCCAGGACTGCGCTTCTTCGGCAAACTTGCGATTGAACAGAAGACGGTAGGCTTTGTCTTTCTGTACAGCATCCGTTCTGTCTACCTGACGGGTATCAAGCAGCTGGATAAGGTGCCATCCGAAGGAAGAACGCACCGGCGCACTGATTTCACCTTTTTTCAGCTTCAGCAGCGCATCGCGGAATGCTGGGTCATACATGTCTGGTGAAGCCCAACCTAAGTCACCGCCCTGATTAGCAGAACCTGGGTCCTGAGAAAGCTGTTTAGCTTCGTCGGCGAAGTTGGCACGGCCGCTCTTAATGGCTGCAGCAACCTGTTCCAGTTTTGCCTGCGCCTGAGCATCTGTCAAAACCACAGACGTTTTTAACAAAATGTGGCGAGCGTGAACTTCAGTCACCGATACTTTCTGGTCGACGTCACGCATATCGTTCACTTTCAGGATGTGGAAGCCCACGCCTGAACGAATTGGACCCACAACTTGGCCTTTCTTGGCAGTAGCGAGCGCTTGAGCAAACAGTGAAGGCAGACCCTGGAGCTTGCCCCAACCCATATTACCGCCGTCCAGCGCGTGTGGATCGGCAGAGTAGGTCATCGCCATTTTGGCAAAATCGGCACCGTGGTTCAGTTCGCTCACCAATTTTTTGGCCAGTATCTCGGTTTGGTCAACCTGATCCTGAGTCGGATTTTGTGGCAAAGGCAAAAGGATATTGCTGAGGTTATATTCAGCCTCATTGCCGGTTTGTGCAGCTAACTGTTTCGCCAGCGCGTCAACTTCCTGAGGAAGAATGGTCACGCGACGACGAACTTCACCGTTACGCACTTGCGAAATCAGCATCTCTTTACGGATCTGAGTACGGTAAGTGTTGTAGTTCAGACCTTCATAAGCCAGGCGACTGCGCAGCTGATCGAGAGTCAGGTTATTCTGCTGTGCGATGTTGGCAATGGCCTTGTTGACGTCGTCGTCAGTCACCGTGATGCCCATCTTGGTTGCCATCTGCAACTGGATGTTATCCATGATCAAGCGGTCGAGAATTTGATGACGCAGTGTTGCATCATCTGGAAGCTGTTGTTTCGCTTCTTTTGATTGCTGCTTAACCGACATCAACATGTCGTTGACTTCGCTTTCCAGTACAACCCCGTTATCAACAACGGCGGCAACTTTATCAACCTCTTGCGGTGCTGCGAACGCGGTGTTAGCACAAAGCACCACGCCGAGGAGAAGTGTTCTCCAGTTCTTCATACTTTATCCATTTATTTAATCCGCAAATGCGGGTTCAAGTTTCAAGTTTACTGAATTCAACATGCCATAGGGCATCAGAATGCACGTTGATAAGGCAGTATGCCGCTGGCTAACATTTCTTTAGTACCCAAGCTTTGATTGCTGCTCAGGCCACGAAGTTCAATGTTAAATGAAATACGGTTGTCATATTGGCTACTTGGGGTGGAACTGGTGTAATCCCAATCGGTAATTTTACGCTCGTAGCCGAAATTAACCGCCCAGCAGCACGTGCTATATTGAACGCCAAGCAACTGGTCAGCGGCCTGTTTTGCCTTAGTGTCATAGTAATACGCTGCCACCACGGCCCAGCGATCGGCAATCGGCCAACTGGCAATAATGCCGGCCTGCGAGATCCCTTGCTGATAACCCGGGTTAGTGACACCAGGCAGCGTTGCCTGAATATATTCCGGGCTGGCGTAACGGTAGCTCAACTGAACCATTCTTTCTGCATCAGAACGATATTCCAACACTGCATCGCCGATGGCGAGTGCATCAAGACGCGTGTCGTATTGCAGTCCGCCTCGGAAGGCCAGCGTATCGTTGATTTTATAGTACGTGTCACCGGCCCACACCATGCTGCCGGTATCATCGCTTTTATCTAGACTGCTGGTCGGGTCACCGGTCCGTGGACGGGTGAAGTAGTAAATCTGACCCGCGGACACGTTGAAACGTTCAACCAGGCTGTCGTCGTAGATACGGGTCGTGACGCCCGAAGCCAGTTGGTTCGCCGAGGCAATACGGTCCAGCCCGCTGTAGCTCTGGTCGCGGAACAGGCCAGTGTAGTCTGTCTGCAGCAATGTAGAGTCATACTGCTGAATATCGCTTTGGTCACGGTAAGGAATATAGAGATACTGCAAACGGGGTTCGAGAGTTTGCGTATAACCCTGATTCCAATCCATGGTGCGGTCAAACACCATCTTGCCGTCACTTTTGAATTCCGGCATGACGCGGTTTACCGAGCTCTTGAGCGTTGAGTCCGGGTAAATATCGTAATAGCTGTTAGGGATGTCCTGCTGGTAATGGGTCGCCATTACCTTCACTTCGTTATTCCAACTTCCCCAGCGGTTGCTTAACGGCAGGTCAATTTGCGGCGCGACGTGCCAGCGGGTTGCCGTTGGGAACGCCGGATTCACGTTGGTGAATTTAGCAATCTGCCCATAGGTACGGAAGTTAAACGGACCGACATCATCTTTATAGTAGTTAATGTCCAACTGCGGCATGGCGCGGTAGACATTGGTAGTCGTTGTTGTCGTCTCGGAGAAAATCTGGAACTGCTTGCTGGCAAGCGTGATGTCCCAGTTTTCATTGGCATAGCCTGCGCTGAATTTCTGCGTTGCGTAGCCGTCGGTGGTTGAACCAAATTTGGAGTCGAGATCGGTAAAGTAATACGGGTCGCTGACCTTAGTGAAGTCAACGTTGAAACGCCAGTTCTGTTCATAAACGCCGTTGTGTTGCCAGTAGTAGAGCCAGCGTTTAGTGTTGTTCTCGCCCGGGTGTGCAGCCTCAACCAGTTTGTCATCGGTCAGGAAATCGAACTCCATGACGCCGGCACCGGCAACGGTCAGATAGCGGAATTCGTTTTGCAGCTGAGTACCACGCTTGCTCATATAGTGCGGCGTGATAGTGGCATCGTAGTTTGGCGCAATATTCCAGTAATACGGCAACATCAGCTCGAAGCCGTTATTACTGCCGTACTTCGCGTTAGGGATTAGGAACCCTGAACGACGGCGGTCGCCAATCGGCAACTGCATATAAGGGCTGTAGAATACCGGCACCGGGCCAATGTGGAAACGGGCGTTCCAGATTTCGGCCAGCTCTTCCTGGCGGTCTTCAATCACCGTGGTGCCAACCACGCTCCAGCTGTTGTCGCCGGGCAGACAGGAAGTGAAAGTCCCATTATTCAAAATGGTATAGCGGTTATTATCGCGCTGTTTCATCAGGTCGGCTGTGCCGCGGCCCTGACGACCTACCATTTGATAATCGCCTTTTTCGACGTCGGTATCTTTGGTGTTCAGGTTAGAGAACGCCTTGGGACCTTTAAGCTTGACCTGATTGTCGAAATACAGCACGTCGCCGGTAGCCGTGACGGTACGAAGCGGTGTCGCTTCATTTGGATGAGCAATCTGGTTAAGCTGAACCTGATCGGCTTTTAAAGAGCTGTTGCCCTGTTCAACCGTCACGTTGCCGCTATAAAGGGCATCGTTGGGATAAGTACCCTGCAGGTTGTCTGCCTGGATCTTTACCGGCAGCTGGTTAGGGTCTCCCTGTACCAGTGGCTTGTCATAGGTCGGCACGCCGAGCATACATTGCTCAGCGAGTGAGGCCAGCGCGCCCTGGCTATAGAGTGCCGTCCAAATCATTGTGGCCAGCAGGGTGGGGAAGCTTTTTTTCATACGTCTATTTTTCATACGTAAAATGTGTGTTCCGTCATCAGAGGCGTCATGCCGGCAAACGGTCAGAGACTATCTCACTCATCATCGTTGCGCTAGTGTTAAATCCACAGGGTTAACGCTGTCGCCGTTAGGCACAACGGTAAATGCCGGTTATGATAAAGCAAATCTTACGCGACGGCATTGTGAATTGAGGAGTATATGCAGTATTGGGGAAAGCTGCTCGGACTTATATTGGGCTTAATGTCCGGTACAGGCTTCTGGGGAATCGTATTAGGGTTGCTGGTCGGCCATATGGTAGACAAGGCGCGGGCTGTTAAAAGACGTGGTTTTTTCTCCGATCAGCAGACAAGACAAACAATTTTTTTCCGCACCACCTTCGAGGTGATGGGGCATTTAACTAAATCAAAAGGGAGAGTGACTGAAGCCGATATACAAATAGCCAGCCTTTTCATGGAGCGTATGCGGCTGCACGGCGAGCAACGAGAGGCGGCGCAGCAGGCATTTCGCACCGGTAAGGGCGGTAATTATCCGCTTCGAGAAAAAATGCGCGAGTTCCGCAGCGTCTGCTTTGGGCGTTTTGACCTGATCCGCACGTTTTTGGAGATTCAGATCCAAGCGGCCTATGCCGATGGTTCACTGCATCCCAACGAGCGGCAGGTGCTTTATGTGATAGCAGAAGAGTTGGGCATCTCACGTCATCAGTTTGATCAATTCCTCTCCATGATGGAGGGGGGGCAACAGTTCGGCGGTAGCCAGCAGGGCGAAAATTCCTACGGCGGCTACCAGCGCAGTTCGCAGGGGCCAACAATGGCCGATGCCTGCAAGGTATTGGGCGTTGAGCCTACTGACGATGCCACCACCATCAAGCGTGCCTACCGCAAACTGATGAGCGAACACCATCCTGACAAGCTAGTGGCGAAAGGCTTGCCGCCAGAGATGATGGAAATGGCCAAGCAGAAAGCGCAGTCGATCCAGTCAGCTTATGATCTGATCAAGCGCGAGAAAGGTTTTAAATAGGCCTTCTGCTTAGGTTTAACTAACTGTTAAATAAATAAAAAACGCCGTGAGCAAAACTCGCGGCGTTTTTGTTTTTTTACGGCGTTACAAACAATCAGAAGTCAGGATCGCAGCTGAACGTCATCGGCACATCGGTTATCGGATGATAAATTGATAACTCCTGCGCGTGCAGTTGCAGGCGAGGCGCCATTGCGAGCGCCTCAGGATGCGCATAAAACTTGTCACCCAAAATCGGATGGCCGAGGGCAAGAAGATGAACGCGCAGCTGGTGCGAACGCCCAGTTACCGGACGCAGCTTCACTCGCGTGGTGCCGTCTTCATCCCACGACAGCACTTCATACTGTGTCAGCGCCTTTTTGCCGGTCTCATGACACACCTTTTGCTTCGGGCGATTGGGATAGTCGCAGATCAACGGTAAATCGATAATACCGTAGTCCTCCTCCATGTGTCCCCAGACCCGCGCAATATAGGCTTTCTTGGTTTCCCGTTCGCGGAACTGACGTTTTAACTCGCGTTCGGCCTCTTTGGTCAGCGCCACGGCAATCACGCCGCTGGTTGAGAGATCGAGACGATGCACCGATTCGGCGATCGGAAAATCTCGCTGGATGCGCGTCATCAGACTGTCGTAATGTTCGGCCGCTTTGCCAGGGACCGAAAGCAGTCCGCTGGGCTTGTTCACCACCATCAGATGTTCATCCTGAAACAGGATCCGCAACCAAGGATCGGTCGCTGGATGATAGTCTTCAAGTGGCAGAATATTTGACGGCAGTGGCGTTATCATTGATGGCTTACCACCACCAGACGAATGGCGTCTAAACGCCAGTTCGCCTCGTTTAGGCTGCTCAGAACCTGCTGGCGATTCGATTCAATCGACTCGAGTTCATCGTCACGAATGTTAGGGTTCACTTCTTTTAACGCTTTCAAACGTTCTAGCTCAAGCGTCAGCTGGAGATCGGCCTCAATCTTGGCAGCGGCAATCAGTGCCTGCGCCTCAACGGCCACCAGCGGCTCGGCCTGTTGCAGCATGGCGTGAACGTCTTGCTGCACGGCGTTAACCAGTTTGCTGGAGTTGTGACGATTGATTGCATTCAACTGGCGGTTAAAGCTTTCAAACTCGACCTGTGCTGCCAGATTGGTGCCTTTACGGTCCATCAGCATGCGCACCGGCGTTGGCGGCAGGAAGCGCGTCAGCTGTAGGTGTTTAGGCGCTTGGCACTCGACAACGTACAGCAGTTCGGCAAGCAGTGTGCCAACCGGCAGTGCTTTGTTTTTCAAAATAGACACCGCGCAACTGCCGGTATCGCCGGAGAGGATCAGGTCCAGACCGTTGCGGATAATCGGGTGTTCCCAACTGATAAACTGCGCGTCTTCACGCGACAGTGCCTGCTCACGGTCGAAGGTCACGGTGCAACCGTCCTGCGGCAAACCTGGGAAATCAGGCACTAGCATGTGATCGGACGGCGTCAGGATGATCAGGTTGTCGCTGCGATCTTCCTGATTAATGCCTACAATATCAAACAGATTGAGCGCAAAGTTCACCAGATTAACGTCATTGTCCTGCTCGCCAATCGCGGTGGCCAGTGCCTGAGCCGGTTCGCCGCCGTTGGAGTGCATTTCGAGCAGGCGGTCTCTGCCCTGTTCGAGCTGCTGCTTAAGGGTATCGTGCTGCTCGCGGCAGGCAAGAATAAAGGCGTCTAGCCCGTCCTGTTCTGCTGGCGTAGCCAGGAAACCGATCAGTTGTTGATAGCTGGCGTCATAAATAGTACGACCGGTAGGGCAGGTGTGCTCAAACGCATCCAGGCCTTCGTGGAACCAGCGCAGCAGAATAGCCTGAGCAGTCTGCTCCAGATAAGGCACCATGATTTCAATGTCGTTTAGCTGGCCAATACGGTCCAGACGGCCAATGCGCTGTTCGAGCAGGTCTGGGTTAAACGGCAAGTCGAACATCACCATTTTGCTGGCAAATTGGAAATTGCGGCCTTCTGAGCCGATTTCAGAACACAGCAGAACCTGTGCGCCGTTTTCTTCCGAAGCAAAATAGGCGGCCGCGCGGTCGCGTTCAATAATAGACAGACCTTCGTGGAACACGGCGGCACGAATCGCTTCACGCTCGCGCAGCACCTGCTCCAGCTGCAGCGCCGTGGCGGCCTTGGCGCAGATAACCAGCACCTTTTTGTCGCGGTTGGCCGTCAGGTAGCCCAGCAGCCACTCAACGCGAGGATCAAAGTTCCACCAGGTCGCATTATCCCCTTCAAATTCTTGATAAATCTGTTCTGGATAAAGCATGTCCAGCGCACGGGCTTCTTCGGTTTTCTTACTGCCCATGATGCCAGAAACCTTGATAGCGGTTTGATACTGAGTCGGCAACGGCAGTTTAATTGACTGTAAATGACGTGCAGGGAAGCCCTTAACGCCGTTACGAGTGTTACGGAACAGCACGCGGCTGGTGCCGTGGCGGTCCATCAGCATCGCGACCAATTTTTTGGCCGCGTCTTCATCACCTTTATTGGCAGCGCTGAGCAGGGCGTCAACATCGGCATTGCCCACGCTTTCGCCTAGCAGCGCCAGCGCATCGGGCGTCAGCGGCTGTTTGTTAAGCAGCAGCGTGACCGCATCGGCGACCGGCTGGTATTGCTGTTGTTCTTCGATGAACTCTTCGTAATCGTGGAAACGATCCGGGTCCAGCAGGCGCAGGCGTGCAAAGTGGCTTTCTTGGCCGAGCTGCTCGGGCGTTGCCGTCAACAGCAGCACGCTGGGAATTGTCTGTGCAAGCTGCTCAATCACCATGTATTCACGGCTTGGCGCTTCTTCGCTCCACACCAAGTGATGGGCTTCATCAACCACCAGCATGTCCCATTCGGCCTCGGTAAGCTCTTCAAGGCGCTGCTTGTTGCGGCGAACGAAGTCCAGTGAACAGATAACAAGCTGTTCAGATTCAAACGGGTTGGTGGCGTCGTGGCGCGATTCGGCGTAACGGTCGTCATCAAACAGCGAGAAATGCAGGTTGAAGCGGCGCATCATTTCGACCAGCCACTGGTGTTGCAGGGTTTCCGGCACTACGATCAGCACACGCTCGGCGCGGCCCGAAAGCAGTTGCTGGTGGATAATCATGCCTGCTTCTATGGTTTTACCCAGACCGACTTCGTCTGCCAGCAGTACGCGAGGCGCATGGCGCTGACCCACTTCATAAGCAATATGTAGTTGGTGTGGGATCAGGCTGGCGCGCATACCTCGCAGGCCGCCAAACTCGAGGCGGAACTGTTCACGCTGGTATTTACGTGCGCGAAAACGCAGGGCAAAACGGTCCATACGATCAATTTGACCCGCGAACAGGCGGTCTTGTGGCTTGCTGAACGTCAGCTTGCTGTCGAGCAGGACCTCACGCATCGCGACACCTTCTTCCTCGGTGTCCAGACGAATACCCACATAAGTGAGCAAACCTTTGTCCTCAACGACTTCTTCAACTTTCAGTTGCCATCCCTCATGACAACTGATGGTATCGCCCGGATTAAACATTACGCGGGTGATGGGGGAATCATTTCTGGCATACAGGCGGTTTTCACCAGTAGCGGGGAAAAGCACAGTCACCATGCGCGCGTCTACCGCAACAATCGTACCTAAACCTAATTCGCTTTCCGTATCGCTGATCCAGCGTTGACCAAGTGTAAAGGGCATAATGTCTCTCTGTGCTTTGTGTCTATTGGGCTGAAGTGCCCTTTCTATTCAGTTCTTAAACGTTGAGTAATAGCTTTTCTTTCCCCGCCCAAAAGGCGTGGAGTCTTTAAATGTGTGAGAGTAGATAAGAAATGGGAAAGGGCGCTATGTTAATTGATGGTAGGCCGTTCGTCACCTTTCATTGCGCCTTCTGGTTAAAACAATCCCATTTGCCCCGTTATCAGTGTAGCAAAATCGTCCTGCAGGAACGGCAAAATGCCGTCGGCAACCGGCTCGAGCTGCTTCTCGATATAATGGTCGTAATCGATAGGGGAGCGTCGATTCTCGAGCGGCTCCGGCCCCGAGGTGGTCATTACATAGCTTATCCACCCGCCGTTCTGGTACTGCATTGGGCGACCATTGGCCTGATTGTATTCGTCCGCAAGCCGCGCCGCACGCACGTGGGGCGGCACGTTGCGTTCGTATTCACTCAGACGGCGACGCAGGCGTTTGCGATACACAAGTTGGTCGTCAAACTCGCCGTTTAGGGTGCTGGCGACATAGTCGCGGATGTAATCTTGGTAAGGTTGTTGGTGGAATATTCGCTCATACAGCGCCTGCTGAAAAGTTTGGGCCAGCGGCGTCCAGTCTGTACGGACGGTTTCCAGCCCCTTATAGACAATATGCTCGCCCTTGGCGTCTTTCACCAAGCCAGCATAGCGTTTTTTACTGCCCAACTCTGACCCACGGATCGTTGGCATCAAAAAGCGTTGATAGTGCGTTTCAAACTCCAGTTCTAGCGCACTTTCGAGGCCCAGCTCCCGTTCAAGATGCGTTTTCCACCACTGATTAACCTTGATAACCAGGCGCTTGCCGATTTCGTCGGCCTCTTCTGCTGCATGGGCGCGGTTGAGCCAGACAAAGGTCGAGTCGGTGTCACCATAAATCACCTGATAGCCCTCTTCTTCAATCAGCTGGCGAGTTTGCTGCATGATAGCGTGACCGCGTAGGGTGATTGATGAAGCAAGCCGCGAGTCAAAAAAGCGGCAGCTGCTGGTGCCCAATACCCCGTATAGTGCGTTCATGATAATTTTAAGCGCCTGAGAGAGCGGGTGATTTTTTTGCTTTTTGGCCACTTCTCGGCCCTGCCAGATCTGGCGGACAATTTCCGGCAGGCAGTGTTGAGTGCGTGAAAAACGCGCCTCGCGAAAGCCAGGTATAGAATGCGCGTCGTCAGGTTGGTCCAGACCGGTTATCAATCCCACGGGATCGATTAAAAAGGTACGGATTATCGACGGGTACAGGCTTTTATAGTCAAGCACCAGCACTGAATCGTACAGCCCAGGGCGAGAGTCCATCACAAATCCACCTGGACTGTTTTCTTCCGGCCGTTCGCCCATATTAGGTGCCACGTAGCCGATGCGGTGCATGCGTGGCAGGTAGAGATGCGTAAATGCTGCCACCGAACCGCCGCTGCGGTCGGCGGCCAAACCAGTCACCGAGGCACGCTCCAACAAGAATGAAAGCAGCTCCGTTTTTGCAAATATTCGCGTGACCAGCTCGCAGTCTTTAAGGTTGTAGCGGGCAAGGGCAGGCTTGTCCTCTCGAAACCGTTGCTCAATTTCTGCCAGACGTTGGTAGGGGTTGTCAATCGCTTTACCCTCGCCGAGCAAAGTTTGCGAGACGTATTCCAGACTAAAAGAGGGGAAGTTCCAGGTCGCGGATTTTAATGCTTCAATGCCGTCAATGATTAAGCGGCCGGTGGCTTGCGCAAAAAAGTGCCCCTGTTTAAAGCCGTGTTCACGCCACTCAAGGGCACTGCCGTCGCGGCCAAAACGCAGCGGAATTTTGTAGCGCTCGGCGTGTTTTTGCAAAACGCGCAGGTCAAACTGCACGACGTTCCAGCCAATAATTGCATCGGGGTCGTACTGCGCCAGCCAGTCGTTGAGCTTTTGCAGCAGCATTGGGCGGCTTTCAACGTACTCAAGAATGAAATCTCCGTGGCTGTCCGGCACGCCGTTGGGCGGCCCCAGCATGTAGACGTGGCGCTGGCCGCAGCCTTCAAGTCCAATGCAGTAAAGCTCGCCGTTGCCGCTGGTTTCGATATCAAGTGAGCAGAGCTTGAGACTGGGCCGATAGTCTTCGGCGGCCTTCATTTTAACATTCAGCAATGTGCCGTCGGCATCTGGAGTTCCGCTAAACCAAACGGGGGCAGTGATGAAGCGCTCCATCAGGAACCGCTCTGGAGGGCGAATATCGGCCTCATAAAGGGCGATGCCGCTGTCTTTTAATATCTTCTCGATGCGCATCAGTTGGCGATGCCCTTTGCAATAAAGGCCCAAGATCGGGCGCAGGCGAAAATCTTTCAGAGGCAGGGGGCGAAGGTTGTAGCCTTTTTCTGTCTGTAGCAGTTTTTGCGCGCTATCTTGTTGTTCTGCAGCTAAAAAGGCTACCGACTCTTGAGGGGGAAGTCTGACTTTTTGCGGGCCGTCATCGGTCGCTAACCAGAATTCAACCTCCGTACCGCGCGGCGTATCTCGCCAGTGTCGCGTGAGAACAAAGCCCGTGCGTGGTGGCGTTGGCTGATGGTTTGGCACAGTAGCGTGGTTGATAACGGCCTCGATAAATAACGAATTATTGCCTCGGACTGCGGCTGAAAACGCAGGCGGAGTAGTGCGAAACAGATGTTAAATATAGCATGGTTATTTATACAGTTCTCGCGGATAAAAAAGTGGTCTGCTGAAAGAACTTCGCGAGGGAATAAATGAACATACAATTACTGGGTTGACTCGCCTTTACCATTTACCGACAATTCAGCCTCTTTCATTTTGGCTTAAGCTGTGTCGGGTAAACTGTCTGGGAACCTGCGCAGAGAGTCATCCACCTGTTGTGAATCGACAGTCTTCAGCCTTGAACTACATGAAGTAATAAAAGGTTTGCTGTACGCCTGATGCGTATCTTAACTCTGGAATTTTATGGAAGCCTATCTACAACATTTAGTCGCTCAGTCAGTCGGTTTTGCTCTAATTATTGTTTCCGTTGTGGCATTTTTCGAGTCATTGGCACTGGTAGGATTGCTATTGCCCGGCACGGTCATGATGGCAACCTTGGGTACGCTGATTGGCAGTGGCCAAGTGGGCCTGTATGAAGCTTGGTTAGCCGCGGGGTTGGGCTGTTTTCTAGGCGACTGGGTATCGTACTTTATGGGTCGAGGATTCAAAGGACCGTTACATAATTGGTCGTTTTTGAAACGCTATCAGGCGCTGCTCGATAAAACCGGCTACGCCCTTGAGCGCCACAGCTTTGCAACGGTTATTCTTGGGCGTTTTATTGGGCCTACGCGTCCGCTGGTTCCGCTGGTGGCGGGTATGTTAAATCTACCACCGTTAAAATTCGCACCGCCGAACATTGTCGGCTGCATTACCTGGCCACCGGTGTACTTTTTACCGGGCATTCTTGCCGGTGTGGCTATCGATATTCCCCACAGTCACAGCAGTACGGTGTTTAAGTGGACGCTGTTTATTACCGTAGTGCTTATCTGGTTAAGCGCTTGGTTGGTGTGGCGTTGGGTGCGTTCTGGTAAGGCCAGCGCTGACGCTGTTTCTGCCTGGTTACCGTTAGCGCGTTTGCGCTGGGTTAGCGTGCTGAGCATGTCCGCCACGTTGGTGAGCATTTTTATGCTGAGCAAGCAGCCTTTGATGCCGATTTATGCACACCTGCTCTTCAAGGTTATTACTCGCTAACCCGAATTGCCTTGGCTATTCCCAATATTTCGGCTTCCGCTACGGTGCCATCAATGAGTGCCTGAGTGGGGCCGTCGTAATAGATACGGCCATCGACTACCAGCAGCGTTCTTTCGGCGATGCGTGCCGCGTCATCAAGATTGTGCGACACCATCATTAGCGTGAGTTGCTGCTGATGGCAGACATCGTTGAGCAGCGTAAGCATCTCGCTGCGCAGTGCTGGATCCAGCGCGGAAAAAGGCTCATCGAGCAGCAAAATCGGCTGGCTACGCAGCAGGCACCTAGCCAGTGCTACGCGCTGACGCTGGCCTCCGGAAAGCTGCGACGGAAGACGATCCAGACACGCCTCCAGCCCGACCTGCTGTGCGCGTTCCTGTAGCTTCTGCTTTTGTTCTGCGCTGAGTTTCAGGCCCGGATGCAGTCCCAACCCCATGTTTTGGCGTACTGTGAGATGTGAAAACAGGTTATTTTCCTGAAACAGCATCGAGACAGGCCGTTTGGCGGGCGGAGTTTGGGTATGATCCTGTTGATTTAGCTCGATTTTCCCCAATCCAGGCAAAAGAAAACCGGCAATCAGGCTGAGCAGGGTACTTTTACCTGCGCCGCTAGGACCGAGAATGGCGACTCGCTCACCGGCCGCAACGTGTAAATCGAAGCGCATCGGCAAATTTTCGTACAGATAAGTGACTTTATTGAGTGTCAGCATGGCGGCCCGGTAATCTTTCGATGAGGGTAAACAGCAAGAAGCAGAGTATTAACAGCAGCATGGCGGTCACCGCCCCTTGTTGCGTACGGTAAGACCCCATTTGCTGATAGAGATAGAAAGGCAAGGTGCGGAAACTTTCGTTACCAAACAGGGCAATAACGCCAAAATCACCCAGCGACAGCACGCAGGCAAACGCCAATGCCTGCGTCATTGGGCGTTTAAGCGCGCTGAGTTCAATCCATCGCAGTCGATTCCAGCCGTGCATATCAAGCGAAAGGCACAGCTGAGAGTAGCGTTCGGCCACGTCGCGCATCGGGTTTTCAAGCACTTTTAGCGCATAGGGAACGGCCATCAGGGCGTTAGTGAGTATCACCAGCGGCCACGGCGACTGCGGCAGGCCGACGCTGTCGTTGAGCAGTAAAAAGAAGCCAGTGGCGAGCACGATACCGGGCATCGCTAAAATCAGCATGCCCGAAAGCTCTAATCCCTGACCCCAGCTAGCCCGCTGACGCAGGCGCAGCTCGCGGCTGCTCCACAGCAACATCGTTGCCAGCAGCAGACACAGTATTCCGCTGCCCGCAGCCAGACGCAGCGACATCCATAGCGACTGCCAAAGCGCCTGTTGGTGAAGCACGTCGAGCAGGCTGTGATTGAGGCCACCGACAATCACCGCCAGCAGTGGCGGTACAATAAGTAGTAGCGCGAGGGCAATGAGCAGGGTGTCGCACACTCGGCGAAAAGCGGAGTCGGCAGGGTCACGCCAGCGCTGCGCGTGAGTGTGGCCCACCGGTAAAGCCTGGCTGAGCTTTTGGCTTAACAGCACCAATCCCAAACAGCAAAAAAGTTGGATGAGGGCCAATAGGGCCGCGCGTCCAAGGTTGTAGTCGTAGCTGAGGGCCTGATAAATAGCCAACTCAATGGTCGTGGCCTTGGGGCCGCCGCCGAGGGACAAGACGGTGGCAAAACTGGCAAAACACAGCATAAAAATCAGCGCAGCGGCGGGTAAAATTTGCCGTTTGAGGGCTGGCCACTCGACAAATCTGAACTGTTGCCAGCCGTTCATGCCCAGCTGTGCGGCAATTTGACGCTGCTCAATGGCAACGTTTTCAAGCGATTGCAGCAGCAGGCGCGTAGCCAGCGGTAGATTGAAAAATACGTGAGCGAGCAGAATGCCCTGCAGGCCATAGGGTGAAAATCGATATTGCAGCCCGAGCATGGTGCACAGCGCGGCGAGCCACCCTTCGCGGCCATAAACGCTAAGAATACCAAATACCGCCACCAACACCGGCAGCACCAGTGTCATGGCGCAAAGCCTCAGCAGCCATTGCCGGCCCGGAAAGCGCCGACGATAAAGGCTTCTTGCCAACAGAATGGCAGGCAGCACTGAGCACAGCGCTGACAGAAGCGCCTGCCAAAAGGTGAAACGAATAACGTGCCACAAATAACTATCCTGCCAGAGCGACTGTACCGAGAGTTCCGGCGCGTGGCGCAACAGCGACCCCAGTGCCAAACCGGCAACTAGCAGGATAATCAGTCCGGCTATAACGCCTGGCCACAGCCAGGACGGTATCAGTGGCTGACGGCGTTCTGCCATGCCTGGATCCATTTACTGCGATTTTCTGCCACGGTTTTAGCGCTGTATTGCAGTGAAATAGCCGGGACGGTGAGGGTATCGTAACCGGCTGGCAAAGGAGTTTTCACTACTGGATACATCCAGTTGCCGGTCGGGATAGCATTCTGGAATCCAGGGCTGGTGACAAACTTCATAAATTGAGCTGCCAACTGCGGGTGTTTGCTGGCGGCGAGCTGCCCGGCGACTTCAACCTGCATATAGTGGCCTTCGCTGAAGTTGGCCGCCGCATAGTTGTCTTTTTTCTCTTCGATAATGTGATACGCCGGGGAAGTGGTGTAGCTCAAGACCAAATCGCTCTCACCTTTAAGGAACAGACCGTAGGCTTCGCTCCATCCCTTGGTGACGGTGACCGTTTTTTTCGCCAACTTCTGCCAGGCCTCTGGGGCTTTATCGCCATAGACTTTCTGCATCCATAACAACAGGCCCAGACCCGGCGTGCTGGTGCGAGGGTCTTCATAAATGATTTTCCACGGCTGTGGGCTGTCGACCAGATCCTGCAAGCTTTTCGGCGGGTTTTTCAGTTTGTCTTTGTTATAAACGAAGGCGAAATAGCCATAGTCATAAGGCACGAAAGTGCTGTCGTTCCAGCCGCCAGGAATATCCAGATGCGTTTTATCAACCGCGGATTTGGCGAAGAGGCCCGTTTGTTCGGCGGCCTGTAGCAGATTATTATCCAATCCAACAACGACGTCAGCCGGGCTGTTTTTCCCTTCCATACGCAGACGGTTAAGCAGAGATACGCCGTCTTCGAGCGGTACGTATTTCAGTTCACAGCCGCAATCGGCTTCAAACGCTTTTTTAATCGCTGGGCCAGGGCCCCAATCGGCAGAGAAAGAGTCGTAGGTGTAGACGGTCAGAACGGGCTTGGCGGCCAGCGCCGGGGCAGAAACAATCAGCAGGCAGGGCAGTAATTTTTTAAACACTTTGCACTCCATCTTTTACCTTCAAAAGTAAAAAGAACTTTTACTGTGAAAAGAACAGGCGTGGCAAAGGACTTTGAGTCAGCAAAATGCACTCTCAAATCCCTTCGCCGGTATTAACCGGATCAGGTTCGACGGGTTTTTTCTCAGCCTCCTCACTCTTCGCCGCATTGCGCATCGAGTCATTCAGCACCCCGTTGAGAACGGCGCTATTGTAGAGATTATGTGACAGGGTTGAAAGCAGGTTTATGCCTCCGGAGGCGCAAACCAGGCAGATTTAAAGTCAAACCAGCCCAGCGTGTTCATTCTTACGCCGCGCATGCTGCGCTGTCCTTGCAGTAATAACCAGTGGTGAAACAGCGGGTGAATATGTCCCTCATTAACCAAATGGTGGGTCCATTCTGCCAACGCAAGCTCGCCTGCTCGCCACCTGTGGGCCGTTTCTTGTAGTCGGTCGCCCAAACAAAACTGCATCAGCGGCAGTTCAAACAGTGTCGCAAACAGTGAGAATTCAATTGGCAGTGTAAAGTTGGCACTGCCGAGCCAGATATCACTCTCGGCATCGCCCTGGTGCCAACTGGCGTAGTCCACGACCTGTACTTTAAGTTTAACATCATGTTCGGCAAGCAGCGGTGCCATGGCCTGACAGATATCCTGATACTCGGAGTGATCGCTGTAAAAGGTAATAGTCAACTCGGTAATATCGACAGGCTTTGGCCGCTGTATCTGCGGACGGCGGTGATGCCAGCGGGGCAATAGGCCATAGGCCGGTGACCAATAGCGCTGATAAGCCGGTGCCGAGGCATTGAGCAAAGCAATCGGGTTGAACACTTCTCGCAGCCATTCGCACAGTGCCGAGTTGCTACCTGTTGCCGAACGTTGGTCAAACAGCACAAAGTAGCACCCCTCTTCCAGCCGACTTTCAAGCTCATCGTTGGCTGTATCGTCAGCTTGCAGCTGTACGCCAGAGTGAACCAACTCTTCCGTCAGCTCTGGCAAGACCCAGATATTGACTTCGTCGAGCAGTGCGCGATAGCCAAAGTAGTCATCGAATGCGCGTATTTTTAGCTGTGTTTGCTGATTTTGCACCACTGCATAGGGGCCGGTGCCAATAGGATGGCGAGCAAAATCTTCCAACGACTGCCATTCCTGCGGCAAAATAAGTGCATGCACGCTACCCAACAGCCAAGGCAGCCAGTTGTCAGGTGTGTGAAGATGAATATCAATAACGTTGGCCGTCAGCGATTCAACGCGGGAAATATGGGTAAACAGCGGATGACTTTCAAGGCGAGCAAAAGTGCTGATGATATCGGCCATTTCCAGCTCTCTGCCGTGGTGAAAATGAATGGCCGGACGAAGGTAAAATCGCCAGTGAAGCGGAGAAATCTCCTGCCAGTGATGGGCAATGTCACCCCGAAGTTCCCCATTTTCCTCATTTATGCCAACCAGTCCGCTAAATATTTGTCGGGCTAAATGCGTCTCGGAGCGCCGCAGCATGGTGCCGGGCAACAGGTTGGGCAGGGATCGATAGTAGAGCACGCGCAGAATGTGTTTACCTTGGCGAAAGCGGCGGCCCAACTGTGATAGCAGCATTTGGCGCACCACGGTTTTATCACCCACCAGTTGCACCAGTTGGTCTACGCGGTCTTGATCAATCAACTCCTCGGCCCGCAGTCGCTGCACCGCCAGACCGGTAAAAAGAAAAGTCAGTCGCGACCTTTTGCCTCGCCCGACCTCCGCCTCCCAGTGTATCCAACCTTCCAGTTGCATCTTGTTGAGCAGTGAGCGCATATGTCTACGCGAGCAGTTAACCACCTCGCTCAGGGCCTGGAGCGTGGTCTCGGTGGATTCGCCGTGGCAAAACTGCCATAAACGAAGGAACTGTTGTTGCAGGCGAGTCGATGACATAAAAGAGGAACTCCGCTGGGAAAACTCATCAATTTATCTTTCCCTATATTACGCAGATAATCTTCATCAACCAAGAGTCCTGTGCAGTGATGCTCGGTTCCTCATGTATATGAACAGCGCCACTAATAGCTAACAATTTTCTGAGTAATGGTGAAATGTCGCCAGCCAGTGAGGCAACTCACTGGTTTTTTTATGCTTGCTATCTTACGCTTGGTGTTGACTGGATGTTATTAGCCTACAGCTTCACTGCTATCAGGGATGGTTTATGTCTCCACGCCGTTTATCACTTATTTTTGCTACCTTTTTACTGGTCTCCTTCCTGACGGGCATCGCGGGTGCGCTGCAGGCGCCCACTTTAAGCCTGTTCTTAACGAATGAGGTTAAAGTTCGGCCGCTGTGGGTTGGGCTGTTTTATACCGTTAACGCGTTGGCGGGCATTGTCATCAGCTTTTTATTGGCCAATTATTCCGATAAGCAGGGCGATCGCCGAAAACTACTGTTTTTTTGCACCATTATGGCGATTGGTAACGCGCTGGTATTTGCCTACAGTCGCGACTACCTGGTGCTGATAAGCGTAGGTGTACTGCTGGCAGCTATCGGTAATGCCTCCATGCCACAGTTATTTGCGCTCGCGCGTGAGTATGCAGACCGATCTGCACGCGAAGTCGTTATGTTTAGCTCAATGATGCGAGCAACGCTGTCGCTGGCCTGGGTACTGGGTCCGCCTATTTCATTCATGTTGGCCCTGAACTACGGCTTTACGCTGATGTATCTCTGCGCCGCGGGGGTATTCGTTTTTAGCGCATTGATGGTGTGGTTCTTTCTTCCCTCGGTAGGAAGAGTCGAGCAACCGGTTGATACTGTGGTCGTACACGTCAGCGCGTGGAAAAATAAAGATGTGCGCTTGCTGTTCTTTGCCTCACTGTTGATGTGGACCTGCAACATTATGTACATCATTGATATGCCTCTGTATATCACCGCAGACATGGGGTTGCCTGAAGGGTTGGCCGGGCTTTTGATGGGGACAGCAGCAGGGCTTGAGATCCCGGTCATGCTGATTGCCGGCTATCTGGTGAAAAGAACCGGCAAACATCGCCTTATGCTGTTTGCTTCTGCATTTGGGGTGCTGTTTTATTTGGGGTTAATCCTGTTCCAGTTCAAAGCGGCACTGATGCTTTTACAACTGTTCAACGCTGTTTTTATCGGTATTATCGCCGGCATCGGTATGCTCTATTTTCAGGATTTGATGCCGGGAAGAGCCGGATCCGCGACCACGCTTTTTACCAACAGCATTTCAACCGGCGCCATATTGGCGGGTGTATTGCAGGGAACTATCGTCGAAAACTTTGGGCATTATCAGGTTTACTGCGTGGCGCTTGCGCTGGCTATCGTGGCGCTGTTGCTTATGTGGCGAGTTAAAAATGTCTAACCCGCCGGGCGGCGGGGTAGAGTTAATTGCAAATCCTGTTATCCACGGACTTAGCGCATAAACGACGGCTGAGTTTTCTCATAGGCCGAAATGCTTTCTTCGTGTTGCAGCGTCAGACCAATACTGTCGAGACCGTTTATCATGCAGTGACGGCGGAAGCTGTCTATTTCGAAGGGATAGTGTTTGCCACCGGCGCGTACTTCCTGATTTTCGAGATCCACGTCAAAGTGGATGCCTTCATTTTCCATGGCTAATGTGAACAGCTCATCGATTTGATCTTCAGTGAGCGTCACTGGCAGCAGTTGGTTGTTAAACGCATTATTATAGAAAATGTCGGCAAAACTTGGCGCAATAACAGCATGAAAACCATAGTCAGTTAATGCCCAAGGAGCATGCTCGCGTGACGAACCGCTGCCAAAGTTTTCTCGTGCCAACAGGATGCTCGCACCCTTATATTCAGGTTGATTCAGAATAAAATCAGGGTTTGGCGTATAGCCTTGACCTTCGAAATAACGCCAATCATAAAAAAGGAACTGACCAAAGCCAACGCGCGTCACCATTTGCAGAAACTGCTTTGGCACGATGGCATCGGTATCAACGTTTGCCACGTCTAACGGCACGACTAACCCGGTATGCGTAATGAATTTTGCCATGGGGGTTTCCTTAGTTCAGTTCGCGGATGTCGGCGAAATGGCCGGTCACAGCAGCCGCCGCTGCCATTGCAGGACTCACCAGATGCGTGCGTCCACCGCGACCCTGACGGCCTTCAAAATTTCGGTTGCTGGTTGATGCGCAGCGCTCGCCCGGATTCAGGCGGTCATTGTTCATCGCCAGACACATTGAGCATCCCGGCAGACGCCATTCGAAACCGGCATCGAGAAAAATTTTGTCCAACCCCTCCTGTTCGGCCTGCGCCTTGACCGGACCTGAACCCGGAACCACGATAGCCTGCACGCCGCTGGCCACTTTACGGCCTTTAGCCACGGCCGCCGCTGCACGCAGGTCTTCAATACGCGAATTGGTGCATGAGCCAATAAACACTTTGTCGATGGCCACGTCAGTCAGTTTGATACCAGGCTGCAAGTCCATATAGGCCAAGGCTTTTTGTGCCGAAGCGCGCTCAACCGGATCGCTGAATGACTCAGGGAACGGAATGGTCTGATTAACGCCCATCACCTGTCCCGGGTTGGTGCCCCAAGTTACCTGAGGATCAATGTCGGCCACGTCCAAGGTAACAATTTTGTCAAACACCGCGTCAGCATCGCTTTTCATGGTTTCCCAATAGGCGACGGCGTCGTCCCATTCCTGGCCTTTAGGGGCAAACTGACGGCCCTTGAGATAGGCATAGGTCGTTTCATCGGAGGCAACCAAGCCTGCCTTGGCACCCAGCTCAATGGACATATTGCACAGGGTCATACGACCTTCCATGCTCAATGCTTGCACCGCGGGTCCACAGTATTCGACCACGTGGCCCGTGCCGCCCGCGGTGCCCGTTTGACCGATCACCGCCAGCACGATATCTTTGGCCGTAATGCCAAATGGCGCATCGCCGACAATTTCGATTTTCATCGTTTTGGCGCGGCCCTGTTTCAAGGTTTGCGTCGCCAACACGTGTTCGACTTCGGAGGTGCCGATACCAAACGCCAATGCGCCAAACGCGCCGTGGGTTGAGGTATGAGAATCGCCGCAGACCAGCGTCATGCCCGGTAACGTCAATCCCTGTTCAGGCCCCATGACGTGAACGATACCCTGAAAAGGGTGCTTCAGGTCGTATAACTCAATGCCAAATTCGGCGCAGTTCTTGATGAGTTCCTGCATCTGAATTCGCGCCATCTCGCCGCTGGCATTAATGTCTTTGGTCTGAGTTGAAACGTTATGATCCATGGTGCCAAAGGTTTTACCTGGCTGGCGCACGCCGCGATTCATCGCTCTCAGGCCATCAAAGGCCTGTGGAGTCGTGACTTCGTGAATCATATGGCGATCGATGTACAGCAGCGGGGTCTCGTTTTCAGCTTCGAACACCACGTGCGCATCGAATAATTTTTGATATAACGTTCTGGACATTACGCCCCCTCAGCAACAACGCTTGCGATAATATCGCCCATTTCGCGAGTTCCTACCGCATGTCCACCGTTTGCCAAATCGCCCGTACGATGACCCCGATCCAATACTTTATTGACTGCCTGTTCTATTGCGGTAGCCGCCTCTTCGGCGCCCAGACTGTAGCGCAGCAGCAGTGCCAGAGAGAGAATTTGCGCAATCGGGTTAGCGATGTCTTTACCGGCGATATCTGGCGCGGAGCCGCCCGCAGGTTCAAACAAACCAAACGACTGCTCATTCATGCTGGCAGAAGGCAGCATGCCCATTGAGCCGGTAATCATCGCGCACTCGTCGGACAAAATATCGCCAAACAGGTTGGAGCACAGCATGATGTCAAACTGCGAAGGATCTTTGATGAGCTGCATAGTGGCATTATCGATATACATGTGCGTCAGGCTGACGTCAGGATAATCCTTGGCCACTTCGCCCACCACTTCACGCCACAAAATAGAGGACTGCAACACGTTAGCTTTATCAATCGACGTCACTTTGTTGCGGCGTTTACGCGCTGACTCGAAGGCAATACGGGCAATACGCTCAATCTCGAAGCGATAATAGACTTCGGTATCAAAGGCTTTTTCATGCATGCCCTGTCCTTCACGGCCTTTCGGCTGACCGAAATAGATACCGCCGGTTAACTCACGCACGCACAGAATGTCGAAGCCTCTGGCGGCGATATCACTGCGCAGCGGGCAAAATGCTTCGAGTCCTTTATAAAGGCGGGCAGGGCGCAGGTTGCTGAACAGCTTAAAGTGTTTACGCAGCGGTAATAATGCCCCGCGCTCCGGCTGAGAGTCAGCGGGCAGATGCTCCCATTTTGGACCACCGACCGAACCAAACAGAATAGCGTCAGCCTGCTCGCAGCCTGCAATAGTGGTGGCAGGCAGCGGCGTGCCGTGGTTATCAATGGCAGCGCCACCGATGTCGTATTCGCTGGTGGTGATGTTCAAACCAAAACGCTGACGAACCGCTTCCAGCACTTTGTAAGCCTGAGCCATAACTTCCGGGCCGATTCCGTCACCGGGTAATACAGCAATATGATGGGTCTTACTCATGTTCACACCGTTTCCTGATTATTTTGTTTGCTATTCAGTTTGTCGTTCTGATTTTCATTCAATGAGTTACGATCGTTTTGCAGGCGTTGTTTCTCTTTTTCTACCTGCTTGCTGCGCCAAATACTGTTCAGCACATGCACCATCGCTTTCGCGGAGGACTCGACGATATCAGTCGCCAGCCCAACGCCGTGAAAACGACGCCCTTGGTAAGACACCACCACATCAACCTGGCCCAGTGCATCACGGCCGTGACCTTTTGCAGTCAGTTGATATTTGATTAATTCGATGGGATAGCCAGTAATGCGGTTAATGGCCTGATAGACGGCATCGACCGGTCCATTGCCCGTTGCGGCTTCTGTTTTGATCTCTTCGCCGCAGCCCAAATTAACCGAAGCAGCGGCAGTAATGCTGGAACCCGACTGCACGCTGAAGTTTTCCAGACGGTAAAATTCTGGCTCTTCCTGCTGTTTGTTGATAAATACCAAGGCTTCCAAGTCATAGTCAAACACCTGACCTTTCTTATCGGCCAGTTGCAGGAAGGCGCTATACAGATGATCCATATTATAGTCGGATTCTTTATAGCCCATCTCTTCCATACGGTGTTTCACCGCAGCACGGCCGGATCGCGAAGTCAGGTTTAGCTGTACCTGATTCAGGCCGATAGATTCCGGAGTCATAATCTCATAGTTTTCACGGTTCTTCAGAACGCCATCCTGGTGAATTCCTGAGGAGTGGGCAAAGGCGTTTGAACCGACGATAGCCTTGTTGCCCGGGATGGGCATATTGGTTATCTGGCTGACAATTTGGCTGGTGCGATAGATTTCTTTATGATTGATGTTGGTGTGAACCTGCATGTAGTCCGAGCGGGTTTTGATAGCCATAATGACTTCTTCCAACGCGGTATTACCGGCGCGCTCACCGATACCGTTCAGCGTGCCTTCTACCTGGCGAGCACCGGCCTGAATCGCGGCAATGGAGTTACCTACTGCCATGCCCAGATCGTCGTGGCAGTGCACAGAGATAATCGCTTTGTCGATGTTGGGTACGCGTTCGTACAAATTAGTAATGATCCCGCTGAACTGATGAGGGGTGGTGTAACCGACGGTGTCGGGGATATTGATCGTCGTTGCACCAGCCTTGATGGCGGCTTCAACGACGCGACACAGGTTATCCAGCGGCGTACGGCCCGCATCTTCACATGAGAATTCAACGTCGTCGGTGTAGTTACGCGCTCTTTTAACCGAATGCACCGCCATATCCAGTACCTGTTCGAACGAGCGTTTTAATTTTGATTCAATGTGCAGGGTCGATGTGGCCAGGAACACGTGTATACGGAAAGCCTCGGCGACGCGCAGCGCTTCAGCAGCCACGTCAATATCGTTATCCACACAGCGTGCCAGACCACAAACGCGGCTGTTTTTGATCTGGCGAGCAATCGTTTGTACTGACTCGAAATCACCAGGAGAAGATACTGGGAACCCAACTTCCATTACGTCTACGCCCATTCTTTCCAGCGCAATCGCGATTTGCAGTTTGTCTTTAACACTCAGACTTGCCTGTAAAGACTGTTCACCGTCGCGCAGCGTGGTATCGAAAATAATGACTTGATCGCTCATTTTTATGTCCCTTGTCTTGTTGACTTTCGCGCTGTGCGGATAAAAAAAAACCCGCGCATTTGCGCGGGTTTGCTGACTGTGGAGGCTGGAATCAGTTCTGATTTTCACCCACTGGCATACCGCGCAATTTTTCTGCGTTGAGTAGTAGGCCTAGTAGACGGGTGAATTTAAACATGTGTATTTCAGCTTCTCGTAATTGGGTGGCGTTGTGCCTGTGCCTTAAATTGATACGTGAATGCGTTGTTGATGTCAACTTAAGAATGCTGCGAGGCTAAACATGGGGATGACAATAGTCTAGGGTTGGTGCGGTATAAAGTTCTGCATTTCATTAAAAGGTTAGTGTAATGGTTTGTCGAGAGAGTTCTTAGCATTAGGAGGAGATGAATTATCAGGTTTTACTCAGATTTGATGCGTTTTTTAAGCCGATTATCATGAATTACTCACAGGGCAGACCTGTCTTTTAGGTTAGCTTAATTACAGGGTATTCGATGCTATAGATAAGCTGTTTAATATCACCTATTAGTATGAATGGCATTTACCTCGTTGGTTCAAATGAACTTATCTTTCTAATTTGGGAGGCGTAATGACGGACATTATTCTAGATAAAGCTCAGGATGAGAAAATCTCCAAAAATAAGATTCCGACCAGTCATGAGGATAATCATTTACGCCGTGCAGATTTAAATTTATTGACGGTATTTGATGCGGTAATGCAGTTGCAAAATATCACGCGTGCAGCACGCATGTTGGGCATGTCTCAACCCGCGGTAAGCAATGCGGTGTCGCGTTTAAAAAATATGTTCAGCGATGAGCTGTTCGTGCGGTCCGGTCGAGGAATTGAACCTACCGCAAGAGCACATCAGCTTTATGGTCCCATCAGGCAGGCGCTGCAGCTGGTAACTAACGAGTTGCCGGGATTGGGATTTGACCCGCAAACGAGCAGAAGGCAGTTTTCGATAACTATCAGCAGCCCGTTGGATCTGCTGCTTGCTCCTAAAATCCTAAACGTGTTAAGTCAGGCATCGAGCGGCGTCACGCTGAATATCGAATCACTGGTCAATGAAAATATCGAGAATCAACTTCGCTATCAGGAGTTGGAATTCGCTATTGATTATCGCTGTATCGACCGTTCAGATTTTTATAATCAGCTGCTTTTCGAAGATGAGCTGGTGATTATCTCTTCAAATAATCATCCCCGCATCGATCAGCAAGAGAGTCAGCGCTATTTTTTTACTGAGAAGCATGCGGTTGTGAGGCTGAGTGGGCACTCTTCTTTTAGTTTCCCTTATTATAATACGGCGGAAACCCAGGAAAAAGTGTGTTATCAGGGGGCTAGCCTGATTAGCGTAATGGAAATCGTGTCACGCACAGAAATGGTGGCATTGGTTCCTAAATGGCTAGCATTATTAAGTTCTGAAAGATTGAATCTTAGAATTGACAGCCTAAGTTGGTTAGATAATAAGTTAAACAGTTATTTGTCGTGGCATGAGTCAGCCAGTAAAGATAAAGGAAACTTGTGGATGAAAGAGCTGCTTACCCAGTGTGTAAGTATGCCTTAAAGTATTTTCAGCGATTAATAGCAACTTCTTCAGGTTATCTGGTTTTTTATACTGCCCTTAGCGGTTGACTATTTTATCCGTGATTTTGCCTTGGCAACGTTCGACCAATCTAAAATGGGCTCACTTCTCTCATCGCGGCAATGAGAGGTGAGTTCGTCTGTATGCGCCAACACTTCAGTGTTTTACTGAGAAATCAACAAGACCTGCCCATGCAAAGTGTTTTAACGTGATGTAAATCACATTATTCGTTTTTCCCAACTGTGTCATATACGGCCATAATTTAATTCTGTAATTCAATCCCCCTTCGTTATATACCTTAATTGTCAGGCCCATTAAGTGGTTTTTTATGCCGAGATGTCTGCAATTGACAGCAACCACGCGTCACCTTCCTATGTTTGAGATCTTTTGTCATTTGCCTGCCCCCTATTCTGACGTTAAGGTAATCAGTTATATCGCAGAACATTAAAGAACAGTACAGAAGGGTGCCAAGCCCTCTTACCCCGGATTAGGGAAAGATTTCCGACATCCAATTGAAACGAGTCGTCACAAAGAACACAAGCCTGGAGGCAAACCCATGGAGATGTTGTCAGGAGCCGAGATGGTCGTCCGGTCGTTAATCGATCAGGGCGTAAAACATGTATTCGGTTATCCCGGCGGAGCGGTGTTGGATATCTATGATGCCCTGCACACGGTCGGCGGGATTGATCATGTGCTAGTCAGACATGAGCAGGGCGCAGTGCATATGGCCGATGGCTATGCGCGTGCGACGGGAGAAGTCGGCGTGGTGTTGGTGACCTCAGGTCCGGGTGCAACCAACGCTATCACCGGTATTGCTACGGCGTACATGGATTCCATTCCCTTGGTGGTGCTATCTGGTCAGGTTCACAGCTCGCTGATTGGTTACGATGCCTTCCAGGAATGTGACATGGTCGGGATTTCCCGTCCGATTGTTAAACACAGCTTCTTGGTGAAGCGTGCTGAAGATATTCCAACCGTTTTGAAGAAAGCCTTCTTTCTGGCTTCAACCGGTAGACCGGGGCCGGTGGTTATCGACCTGCCTAAAGACGTGGTCAATCCTCAGATAAAACTGCCTTATGCTTATCCTGAGCAGGTTTCGATGCGCTCCTATAACCCGACGGTGCAGGGGCATCGCGGGCAGATTAAACGCGCGCTGCAAACGCTAATGGCGGCTAAAAAGCCGGTTTTATACGTGGGTGGCGGGGCGGTAAATTCTGAATGCAGCGACGAACTCATTAAACTGGCTGAGAAGTTAAACCTTCCAGTGACCTCAACGCTGATGGGGCTGGGCGCATTCCCCGGCACGCATCGTCAGAGCGTGGGCATGCTCGGCATGCACGGCACTTACGAAGCTAACATGACGATGCACAATGCCGACCTGATTTTCGGCGTGGGCGTACGTTTTGACGACCGTACTACCAACAATCTGGAAAAATACTGCCCTAACGCGACCATCATGCACATTGATATCGACCCAACGTCAATTTCTAAGACGGTCAATGCCGATATTCCAATCGTTGGCGATGCCAAACAGACGCTGGAGCAAATGCTTGAGCTGCTGGAAAGCGCCGAAGACAAGCAGGAGTTTGATGCGCTGCGTGACTGGTGGCAGAGCATTGAGCAGTGGCGAGCGAAAAACTGCCTCGGTTATGACAAAAATACTGGCACCATCAAACCGCAGGCGGTAATCGAAACGCTGCACCGTTTGACCAAGGGCGAGGCGTATGTCACCTCCGACGTGGGCCAGCATCAGATGTTTGCCGCACTGTATTATCAGTTCGACAAACCGCGCCGCTGGATCAACTCCGGTGGTTTGGGCACCATGGGCTTTGGTTTGCCCGCCGCTTTGGGTGTTAAACTGGCCCTGCCTGATGAAACGGTAGTTTGCGTTACCGGCGATGGCAGCATTCAGATGAACATTCAGGAGCTCTCCACTGCTTTGCAGTACGATTTGCCGGTAGTTGTTGTAAACCTGAACAACGGTTATCTGGGCATGGTTAAGCAGTGGCAGGACATGATCTATTCCGGCCGTCATTCGCAGTCCTACATGCAGTCGCTGCCTGACTTCGTGAAACTGGCTGAGGCCTACGGACACGTCGGGATCGCCATTCGCCATCCTGATGAGCTGGAGAGCAAGCTGGCTGAAGCGCTGGCACAGAAAAATCGTCTGGTATTTGTCGATATCAGCGTAGATGAAACCGAACACGTTTACCCAATGTTAATCCGTGGCGGTGGAATGGACGAAATGTGGTTAAGCAAAACGGAGAGGACCTAATCATGCGCCGGATTTTATCTGTACTGTTAGAAAATGAATCAGGCGCACTGTCTCGCGTTGTCGGGCTTTTTTCGCAGCGTGGTTACAACATTGAAAGCCTGACCGTTGCCCCAACGGACGATCCCACTTTGTCTCGCATGACTATTCAGACGGTCGGTGATGCCAAGGTGCTGGAGCAAATCGAGAAGCAGCTGCACAAGCTGGTTGACGTGTTACGGGTGAACGAGTTGGTTCAGGGTGCACACGTTGAGCGCGAGATAATGCTGGTTAAACTTCAGGCCTCAGGCTACGGCCGTGAAGAAATCAAACGCTCGACAGAAATCTTCCGTGGGCAGATTGTTGACGTGACTGCTACGCTTTACACGGTTCAGCTTGCAGGCACCAGCGACAAACTTGACGCCTTCCTCAATACGGTTCGCGACGTGGCCGAAATTGTGGAAGTGGCACGTTCGGGCGTGGTTGGCGTATCTCGCGGTGACAAAGTGATGCGTTAAGGCCGATTAGCCGCTTTTTTATGCGGCAAATTTTTGTCGCCTAACCCTCTTTCAAAAGCTCAACTTCGGTTGGGCTTTTTTAATGCCTGAAGCTACATTTTTTCTACTGGCTAAGGACTTATGGTAAAACACCTTGCCGAGTAGGGTCTTCTCAGGTTAGATATTGAGAGTATTTACTTCAATTAAGGGGTTCTTGGTGAAACTGGATGAAATCGCGAGGTTAGCGGGTGTTTCGCGTACCACTGCCAG
>NZ_MRWD01000080.1 GCF_002093625.1 Rouxiella silvae
CTAAACTATCAACATTGACGTAAACACTCATTTCATTTTATTATTACTCAAATAAAAACATATAATAAGTCAATAAAAACTCTAAAGTTAATTAATATTAAACATTCCAATGATGATACAAGTCACTAATCCCAGATGATTTGAGCTTATCTGAGCGCAAAAAATGAAAAAAATTGGCTGTTTTATTTGTAATGGATTTAACATGCTAACTCTTTCGCGGTTATCAACCGCTCTCGATTTAGCTAATTCTATTTATACGCGTAAAATGAGATATCAGCTGATCCTGCTGTCTTCAGAGGGAGGAACGGTTTACAGCGCGTGTCGCCTTGCTGTCGAATCTCATATTGCCACCAAAGAAATGCTGCTTACGCTTAGTTGCCTATTTATACTGGAAAACCTCGGAGATAGTGCACTTTCATGGGACCTGAATTCGTCCTATTCTTCTCAAACTGATGTGGAACACAAAGTAAGATACAGAGGTAAACTTGAGATTAACCAGCCCGGCAGCTCGCCTGATTTAAAATTCTTCACAGATGTTGAACAGCAAGGTAACCGTTATTTTTTATCCACATTTAGTCAATTGACTCCTAATGTAAATTTAAATAAAGAGTCAGCACTTCTTCTTAAAGATCATATTTGGACCGCCAGCGGTAATTGGGCAGGTATAGATTTAATGTTAACGATTATAGAAGAGGAGTCGGGTACATCAGCGGCGATGCAACTGATGAAAATTGTCGAAAGGTTGTTTAATAAATATGAAAATAACAGCCAACTTGCCGTATTGCAGAACTTTTCGTGTCATGGCAACAGTGAGAGAATCAATATTTCATTGCGTTATATTAGAGAAAACTTACGTAATGAGGTCACGATCAATCAGTTAGCGGAACTGGCTAACCTTAGCCCTCGTCAGTTTAGTCGACTGTTTAAAGAAGAAACGGGAACATCTCCCGCAAAAGCCGTCGCACAGATTAGGGCAGAAGTAGCACGCCAGCATGTAATACAAGGACGTCTGTCTCTGGATAAAATTTCCTGTCTTTGCGGTTTTTCAGGAATGAAAAGCATGCGTCGCGCCTTTCTAAAATTCTACGGTGAATCCCCCTGCAATTTTCGCCAAAAGTAGTCAACCAACGAGATTAAATACGAGCTCGTTAATGCTCTTTGCAGACTGCAACCCAGTTGTTGTTAATCATAACCAGATATTCACCGTTTTTAATTTTCTGAAAGTGGAGGGTAAGTTGCTCTCCTTCCCCGCCAAAAAAGTTATCTGCATTGTGTATCTGATCGGATGACGAGATTTTTACGGACTTTACGTTCGCTGTGACAACCTCATCGCTCTTTTTAATATGATCGAGCAGAAGGCTTCGGCTCAATTTTTTCATTCCGTTTGTCGTGTTGTAAACGCCAAAGGCGGTAATGATATTATTTTTCAACCACAGCGTCACTGCACCGTTAAATTGATAGTTTTTATATTGATCGTTGATAAAGTCCCCATTGACGATCTCCATGCTGCAAGGGGCTTCTGGGATTGTTTTATCGAAAAAAAACTTAACGCTAAGAAAGTAGCCAGCAAAGGTCAAAACTACAATTGAAATTAATATGCTGAAAAATGTTCGTAAGTACACGGCACGTTTTCCTTATAAATACTATTTTCGCAGTAGGCAATCCAAAATTTTGGGCCATTCGATGCGATATAAACGTTCGTGGTGACAGGCATGACTTTGTGCTCAATACGTTGCCACAGCAGTTCAGACATTTTAGCCGTCGGGCTGGTATAATAACTCACCCGATCGATCTTTTTAATCTTTGTGAAATACTCGTCACCGTGATACCCCGTTAAAATCAATAAAACAAACAAAATAGAAAACAAAAATAAACCCGCTGACACGGTGTAAGACACTTTAATTGATGGAAGTTCTCGCTGATATTTTAACAAACTAGATAATGACGCTGAATGTGGCTTTGCATCATTACCTGCTAAGGAAAACGGCATAACAAGTCCCCTAACCTCAACACTTTCCATTTCTTGCTGCCGTTGACTGTTCGCGTCCTTATCCTTTTGAACAGTACCATCATGTAAACTCAGATTAATATCACATAACGCGGAATTTTCATTCTCTTTGGGATCGGACTCACTCACAAACACAATCCCGTATCTTGAAATAGTCTTCAAGCAAGAAGGGGGTAACCCCGCGGCTACAAATTTTCTCCGCAGCATTTTGACCAACTGATGATAGCTCGACTCGCTGACAATCACCCCTTGCTGATGCCATATTTCTTCAATGAGAGTGTCCTTTTTGCCTCGCCCATCTAATATTATTCCAAGCATCTTTTTTTCATTGGGCGTGAGATGTATTTCTCCAGCAGGACACTCTAAGCACGAATATACCGAATTATAATAAATCCCCTCTCGTAAAGGCACTTTATTACTTCCCATAACAATCCTTATCCATTTTTTGTACCAGGAGAGTGTATTTTTCCTGTGGATTACATCTTTTAAAAAACTCGGAATAAGACTAATTAATCCACATGATAAAACCCTCCCGAAACATAGCATACTCATCACTGGCTAACCATGAAAACTCACCACATACTCAGTTTTTTCTCATAGAATAAATTTTATTGCAGTATGTATTCGCAGCATAAAACCGGTATTATTTCTTAAATTTTAAATAAATTTGCGCATAAAAATATAATAAAAAAAATCAATCATCCACGCTTAGCTAAGGAATTTATCACAAAAAAATACCTTGACTTTCAATCTGAAAAAATTTAAATGCACTTAAATATTAAGTTAACAAGTTATCAGAAAATTATATTACGCCGAAATATCAACATAAAAAATACATTGTGAGGAGTTTATGAGGATGGTAAATAGGTACTCCCCGATGACCAGAATACTGCGACGTTATCTGAAAAATTCCTGATAAATAAATGAATAGTTTCTGAAAAAAGGCCTGTCTGGTTTCATCCCCCAGGCAGGCCTCATTTTAACGCTTACGCCAAACGGTTAATTGTGCAACGGTGTGTTGATGCTTTCTTGCTGTTTCACGAATAACAAATGGGATATCAGCAGGCGGCTGGACCTCGCTAAATTCAGCCGTCAATAGACGCTGGAGCGCCTGATAGCTGGTAAGTGCCTCGCCGTTTTCGCGTACTCCTCCAATCCAGTTCTCTTTAGGCGTGAACTCTTCAAGCCAAGTGTAAGGCGATGAAATCATCAGCACCCCACCTTTCGCAATTCTGGTCGTGATGTCACGCAGAAAACGTTCAGGCTCACGCAGGCGGTCAATTAAATTGGATGCCAGCACCAAATCATAGGCTTCCTGCTGAGGCTTAAGATTACAAGCATCCCCCTGAACGAAATTTACCCGCGCTGCCTGCTCGGGCGTAATGCCAATAGCTTGCAGGCTGGCCTGGCAATATTCGACCAGTTCACCCTCTTCAGGCATCAGATAACGACGCTCTTCGCCCCGCACCAACGACAAAGCAACATCGATAAACCGTGCGGAGTAATCCATACCGGTAACCTTGTCGAATGTACGCGCTAATTCAAAACTAGCACGTCCGGTCGCACAGCCAATATCAAGGGCACTACCCCGTTTTTCGACCACCTGTTCTGCAATATCGACCAACGCTCGCGCATAGTTATCCACGTTGAAATAATGAGGTCCGTATTGGAAATCAAGATACTGTGACACCAACAGGTCAGTTTCATAAGGGTTCACGGTAAGCTTTTCCTGATGCGTTGAAACTACGTAACGGAAGCCAGCATGCTGGAAAAAGTGACGTCTAAAGGCATAACGCGCAGATTTAAGCGCCTCATTACCGGTTGAAATCCAGCTGCCGCCTTTAATAATAGCGTGCTTGCCGTCAAAGGTCGGCGTCGAAAAATCGTCGTAAAGTGGGTGGATCTTGAAGCCCTCAAATCCGCTAATCGGCGTGGTGGTCCACTGCCAAACATTACCCACAATGTCATAAAAATCACCCTGTGCGAATCGGTCCACCGGACAGCTCGACGCCCACCATTCGAGGTTCACGTTACCCGGTGCCTGCGCCCAGTTAGGCTGATCGCCTTCGACCTGTTCGCGCAGTACGTACCACTCGGCCTCGGTCGGCAACTGAATTGATTTACCCGTATCATCGGCCTTCCAGCGACAAAACGCAGAGGCTTCCAGCTGATTAACTTCAGCGGGCCAATCCCACGGCATGGCCACTTCTTCCGTCATCAACCTCAGTTTAAGTCCGGCCGGCTTGCTCACCGCACCTACCCAAAATGTTGGCATCTCAGCGTTGGAAAACGTGAGCCAGCCCTGACCTTCTTCGTCCCACCACTGTGGATTCTGATAACCACCGGCCTGAATAAACGCATAAAACTCAGCATTGCTGACGAGCATTTTGCTGGCCTTAAAAGCATTTACGCGGCACTCCAAGCGACCATATTCATTGTCCCAGCCGTAAGTATCATCCGTTTTGCCCAAACTCACCGTGCTTTCAGGCAAAGATACCAAGCTGTTTTCAGGTGCGGCGGTACGATCGTTACGGGCACGCTGACAGGCTGGCCAGTGTGGCTGCGGCGTAAGCCACTCCACCGGCAGTTGCCTCATCAATACGCTCGAGGTTTCAAGATGGATGCGCTCATGCTCAATCCCCATCAAAATTACCCACGCAGGGCTCTCCCAGTTCAGCGGCAACGTCAGCGGTATTTGCTTGATAAGGTCAGTGACGCGCTGGCGAACCTTGCCGCGATAGTCACGTAATTCAGCTAAAGATGGCCAAGAATAATGACTAGTATCCAAGTCGTCCCAGCTCATTTCATCTACACCAATGGCCAGCATCGCTTCAATATCAGAGTCAACACGTTCTTCGATCAGGCCCGCCGCCATCAGCTTATTAATATAGAAAGTCGCGGTATGGCCGAAGTAGAAAATCAGCGGATGACGCAGTGAAATCGCTTTGGTGAAGTAAGCCCGTTCATCCGACAGGCAGTCGAACAGACTTTCGTAGAGATCCCAAGTCTGGTGGAAATAGTTAAGAATTTCATCACGTTTCTTTTCAACGTCATCACCGCTCAGCAGTAAGGTACGTGTCGGTTTCGCCAACCCCGAGCTGACCGTATTGTTGCTCGCCATCGTTATTTCCTATTTCTGATTACTTAACGGATAAGGAATAAGTGTAGCAGGTGACATACTGGCTTAGTCGTAACCAGATGTAAGGCGGGAGCGAATAGAGGTCAGAGTGTGCCAGTGTTTTAGCACAAACTTATTTATGGGGATAACTCAGGCGCCTATGAACAAGGTACTGCCTTGTAATTGCTAAATTTTAGGCAAAAAAAAAGCCACCCGTAGGTGACTTTAATTTTCATACTAATGGTGCGAAGGCCGGACTCGCTAATCACTTTCAACCATCTGAATTATAAGTAAATAGATCAAGACACAACCACTATGTATACTCACTTATATACTCAATTGATTTTCACATAAAACAACATTAAATCAATAATTTAGTGAATTTGTGGTTTTGAGATTTTACGTGATTTTTCTGAAGAAAAACAGATTTTAGAAATGCCTAGATTAGATGCTTTGCGCTAACATTCCGGGGTAGTGTTTCGCAATGATGTCATTCATCTTGTCGATTAGCTCTGGGCGCTTAAACGTCAAGTGCCCGGTACCCTTCTGGAAATATCTAATATTGAAGTAATCATCTTCATACGACTGTTGGCTCGGGTGATCACGCACATGTTCCATGAGTCGGGTAGTAATATCGCCCCGGTTGTCAGGAATCGGTTTTCCGTCCAGCAAAAATAACATGCGCTCCAAATCGGCTAACTGGTCTCTACGCCAGCCCCAGTTCAGGCTGTAACCCCAGCGATTGTAAGTCACCAGATTATTGATGATGATCTTTGACCCTGACCCCGTATATGATCCATTCATAATCAGGAATGTGGCTCGCAAGGTTGAGATACCTAGCGATCCAGTCAGCTGTTTGTTACCAGTCAGACGTAGGGATATCAGCGGTGAATTCCCAAGTGGTAGGACAATGGTAATTAGCTAATAGAAGAACGACACGAACCATAAAGCTATAAGGCTGATCAGTAATATTCATTTGTCTGCCGCATACCGCGAACCAGTACAAATACCTCCCCAGCCTTCTGACGAGGCCTGCATCCGTTAAAGGAAATAACGCCCAATCCAATTAAACTATCGTCAAAGTGCAGCGGCGTATTACCTGAATGCTCGCAGATGGTCAGGTAGGAATGGCCGGTGGTTTGTGGATGCATTCTTATCTGTCGATGAGCATGAGGCACGACTCGGGTTCGGCGTCCCTCAGTTGCTTGATACGATAGACTGCGGAGGGGATGGAAAAACCGGCGATCATAATTTGCCCTCCTTAGCACCACGTAGCAGCCCCGTTGCCCTTCTGGCCCGGAGGATATCAACCGTATTAATAAAGGGAGCCGGTTCGTGCCAAGAGGAACCTTTACGGTCAATGCGTACCAATACATAACGCTCAACCTGGAAATTCACCGCATCCAGTAACGAAATGCCCGCATCGATATGCTCCTGTATAACCTGACTTTCACTAAATGGGGTATCGTTTAACGTCAGACCGTAATGTTGCTGGAACAAATAGGCCAGCAGGGTTTGCCAGGCTTCAGTCGGTGTCAATGTTTTGGAATTCGACGTCATCACTAAATCTCCTCACAGCCAGCCGCGTTCAGCGAAAGATATTGACTCACCGTGTCCGATGACAACGTGGTCTAACACCCTGACATCCACCAGCGATAACGCCTTGGTCAAACGCTCGGTCACCGTACGGTCCGCATGGCTGGGTTCAGCGACGCCCGACGGATGATTGTGTGCCCGTATTACCGCCGCCGCGTTGTGGGTCAGCGCAGCTTTAACGATTTCTCGTGGATAAACAGAAGTCGCATTGATGGTGCCCAGTGAGCTGATTTCGCTATCGATAAGCCGATGCTGATTATCCAGATACAGCACCATAAATACTTCACGTTCAAGCAGTTCAAGTTGAAGGCGCAGGTACTGCAATGTCTCAGCGCTAGAATGTAAACTGTTAGACTTCTGCTTCATTTTCTTTTCTAGCAGAGTCAGCGCGATTTGAATGACGCGCTGGTGGGTTTGATATTGCATGGCGAACTCCAATAAAAGAAAAGCCGCTATCCGGTGAGATAGCGGCTTGTTGAGATAAGAAGGTATGACACACGTCATAAAACTGACGCACCTGGACACAGGGACGTCAGTCATATTGTTATGTCGTATTTATTTACTTCGGTGAGAGCAATACTATGGTAAACAATCCGAAAGGAGGGAAACCTTTAGGAAGGGAGGTTTATGATGGCTATTAATACGCAGTGTTAATACTCCTTTTTCAATATCACAATGAATATATATAAATGGGACCATTGAGCATGACTTATTAATAAATGATAACAAACCAATTAAAACCTGTACCAACCTATATTGAAATACCTCTCATGACAACTTGTAACATAAGACCTTAAACTCACCCATTTGAGTGGCAGATGCCTCATCGCCATACTCCATGTTTATGTCTTTCTATTTCATCTTAAAATCGCCTTAGTTAATTAAGATATTATCATTGTCCGCCTCATCAATTTTCCAGGCTAAAACACCAACCGGTATCTTCATACCCGAGATAAACAATAAAGGGCTAAACAGAACGCTTAATATGAGCAGGGATGGCGTTATTGCATGACACGGCAATCAGACGCATCAAGCTTTGGTAGAACGTGTGCTGTGCCCGACAGAGCAAACCTTGTACTTTGGAGATTGTCAGCGGTGAGTACGACACTTTTTCCGACTCTGAGCTGCTTCCAAAGTTGCACAAAGGCGGAACTGCCCGCATCGGAGAACGTGTCGTTGATAAGAAGTGATGGCTTACCGTCTACGCTGGCATAGACAGAGCGTCCTTCATCAAGGCTACTAATACTTTTACCTTGAGCATCGGTAACTTGTACAAAGGTATTGGCGTTCGGATCACAGCCAAAATAGAGTGAGGACTGCCCTTCTCCCTGAAGTCTATACTCGGTTACGCCTTGCGCCCAGGATTTTTTCCATTCACTGGCCTGTACAGTGGAGGTTGCAAGCAGGAGTAAACACGTTGTAGCTAATAATACTTTCATTTTGGATCCCTTATTTTTTATTAAGATTGAAAAGCAACTTACGCACAAACTGAAAATGAGGAAGTGACATGATAAACTCCACGTCTTCAGTCAGCTCAGTGATAGTCCGTTTTTTATAAAAGTGCTTCTTGTTCAATGTGACATCGGTAATATGAAACAACAATAAAACCTGAATATTGAGATTGTACTCTCCAATCAAATACCAGTCTCCTTCATAATAAATTAAGCGATAGGGTGAAAGATGATGATACTGAATACCCTGTACGTTCAGACTTACAGTAACGCTGTCCATGATTGCCTGAGTTATTCGATAAAAACCACCAAATAACGTCGGCATATTTTTAGGGGGGGCATGATAGACCACATAAGGGGAGCCTTCATTTTTATCCAGCAAGATAGACAAAAGCTTTCTGTCCAGACCGGGGAAAAATTGCGCCATGTGGGTCACCCTGGCAAAGTGAATAATATCAGCATCGGTCCTGTGCCCAGGCAAAGATTGAGCCAGTCGATAAACACCGTCACGATGTTCAATATCGAGATAGATTAATCGCTGGTTAAAATCACGCCTTAACGTACGCGTTGAGACATTAAACTCCGTTGCCAGGGCACTGATGGAAAGCGATTCCCCCATGAGTAACCGACTGATAATCAGGGTCAGTCGGACAGCCAAGCTATCATGGGATATGCTGCCTTCTGACATAAGCATCGTTCCTTTGTTGCTCGTGCTAAGCGTTATACAGGGAGATATAGTGCTTTCTGTCGCATGTAAGCAATGAGCAAGCACGCAGGAATGGTTATCCGATAAGCTGGACCGGCCAAATCGGTTGCAAGCCACAGTGAACTCAATGCCCATCCAACAGGCCCCGCCAACGCACTGATAGAGCGAGTTAACAACACGTAGGTGCCAAACTGTAACCCACGCCCTAGCAGCGCTTTTGCCACCGTACTCACAACGACTACTGCCATTTTATAGGCAGCAAAACCGGATGCTCGGATAGCCGTCTGTATAGCCATTAAGATAAGTTCTGGGGTGGGGTTTGAAAGTTCAATCTCCATGCCAGTGGCAAACTCTTTAAGTTGTTCAGATGACATATCTGATAAACTTTTTTCCAATACTTTCATTAACATATTTAGCTCGATGTTTTCGGTACTGGCTTTTTTGCTGTAGTTTACTTTCATCTTATCGCAGGCATCGCACAGGAGTTCACGGTACATAACTCCTTTCCCCCGACGCAGAATATTGACAAAACTGTTTGCCCCAAAGGTTTGAACCTCCGCCGCAATGCCCTGCCAGTATTCCTGGTGGTTAGGGTAAAAACGCTTATAGTCCTCTGAGCCACTTAAGGTTTCGGACCAGCGTAGCGAACCGTCTTTCGGGTCATGCGTAATTAATGAGACCAGAAATTCAAGGTCGTCGTTATGACACTGTGCGAGGAAAAATAAATCAGGGTCTGTGCGATAAATCGCCATCACGTTCTCCTTAGGTCAGGTAGTTAGCCCGGGTAACGTAACGAAGCCGGTGGACAGGTGATGTCCGCACGTCGATTTATTTTTTTAGAAAAATGCCTGGAAGGTGTGTTTATGAGGCGAGTTGCAACATCTGTTCAGCCATTACCCACAGTGCGCGGTTAAGCTTAATATCGCCATCGATACCTTTTACGGCTCGCGTAGCGGCCCGTTTGCCTTTTGTGGAAACCCCCGTCAGCCCGCCTTTTATCAGGTTTTCCTGCACACGCTGGTAGGTGGTCCACAGGTCGTTTTGCCGGTCTTCCCAGCGGCGAGCGACCAGGAGCTGTGACTCGGTGACGGGATGGTGTTCTTCACCGTAGCGATAGTTGAGAGCCGCATGGGCAAAGGCCTGGCGGGCCGCTGCGGACAAATTCAGGCACTGCATGGCTTCGCGCTGCTCTTCAACCCGCTCAAAGACGTTCAAAACTTCATATGCCCCCTCTATCACTCGTTCAACCACGTCTCCTTTATGCGGAACCCTGACCTCACCAAAACGGGTCCCGCACACCATGCCGTTACAGCATACAAAGCGGAACATGCCAGGGATCATCTGGTAACTACTTGAACCATCGTGGCTATTTAGCAAAATAATTTCGGGGACTTCTTTACCGGTGATCTGCCCGTCACGACGCAGGCGCAACATGTGCTTAGTATGATCTCGTTTATCGTCATCGCGAACACGGGTCTGGCACGCGAAGAATGGCTGAAACCCTTCTTTGCGTAAATTATCGAGCAGGGAACTAGTCGGTATATAGGTATAGCGCTCACTGCGAGAGGCATGCTTATCTTCCGAGAAAACACTGGGAACAAATTGAGCAAGTTCATCGTTGGTTAACGGGCGGTCACGGCGAATAATATTCGCTGTGCCAAAACGGGATGAAAGACGTGTCATGTTTTTTCCTTAGCAAATATCAGAATGGTGATTCAGAAAGACTTCACGGGCCAGTGCACCCGCACTGCGCACCAGTATCCAGTCCATGCCAGCACTCATTATGCCCCCCACCAAAGGAAGCCGACGGGCTGCGGAGCCAGCAGCAACGCCGGTTGTGATCCGCGTCATCAATGTCGTCATCGCCTTCTCACTCACAGTTTCCACCGCGGCTAACGAAAGCTGTCTGAAAAGATGGAGACCGGCGTTATGCAGCAACTCTTTTGCCACGCTACCACCGAGACATAGATAAATAAGATGACGTGTGCGGATATCATCCGGTGAATGACCACCAAGGATGGCGATAGCAGCAATCATGCGGAACTGAATAAAGAGCAGGCCTGTCAGGCCGACGGGCAACGTCGCGGGTAAGGCCACCACACCACCCAGACCGGTAATGAATCCGCTGGTTGCGGCTTTGCTGGACTCCCAAATGACCAGGTTTTCTGCAGCTTGTTGAATATCGGGAAAGACGGTCAGGTAGTGGTGTGCCAGCTCTTTTGCGGAATCAGTACCCAGCCCTCCTTTAATCGCCTGGAGGTATAAGCTGTCGAGCCAACTGAAAAGGGTACTAAATGGAATGTCATCATCATGCATAAATCACCTTGTCACGAAGAAAAATGCCACGGCGATTTACCGTGGCTGAGTTCGAGATAGTGATATAAGTTTTTGATTTTTTTATTTCTACTTTTAATGGTGTATCCTGTTCCAGGATGGTTAACTGATGATATATAATTTTATTATCGCGCTCGGTGCCGCTGGCCTTTCATCATTTACCCCCCCGCAGTTACAGAACATTACGTATACGCCTTTCAAGGGACAACGACATTTTACATACCATTGACAGTCCTACCAGTAACAAAGTAAATTCACTTAGATAAATTCAAGCTCGAGCTATATGCGTCATTGATAATAGCCTCTAACACCTCATTAATTTTCATTCCATTTACTTTCGATAATTCTAAAAGTTTCCTTTTAGTATCTTCTTTCATGTAGGTTTGAAAAGCTTTCCTATCATTCTGACTGATACGAAATTTACGCTGACTCCATGCACGATTTATATCAGTTAAAAAAACCTTTCTAGCTTCAGGCAAGACATCCCAGACATAAAATATTGCAGTGAGATAGCTATAGCGCTCTAAGGTTGAAGCGGGTTGGAATTGGCCCCATCGAATTACAGTTACCTTTTTTCTGAAATACTCCCAACACCACTCCCCTCCCTCCTTATCATTTTTATCCAAAAATGCAAATGGCTTCCCATTTTCAGCCTCCCATTTCAATAAAAAACTCCATTTGGACTTTAAAATATCCAATGCCTTTTTTTTATAAACAAGTGCTATTATCCAGTGATCAAAAAAACCGATAATTGAATCCAGCAACTCACTATAATTATTAGGGGATTTAGTTAAACCTGTATGATCATAGTTCTGCGGTAAAAAATTTTCAGCATCCTCATTTAATAGCTCACCATTGAATGGATTAAAGATATGTTTCTCATGGAAACGAGCCCGAACTTGATGAGGAAAAAACTGCGCTGATTCATTTCTGAGGTAACACCACAACCAATAGCCTGCACTATTCTCGTTCAACCAACTGAATTTTTTTGCAGCCAATAAATACCGTTCACTGACATTAATAAAATTATTTTCAAACTCGCTAACCTCACCAGGATTTCTAAAATTATTTTTTATTGTACTTTCAAGAATCTCCCGCAAGCTGTGTTTTTCATACGCTTGTTCTTTAATCTTAAGGTATTTTTCCTGCTCTAAATATGAACAAGGTAATTCTTCCAATGATACAAGAGGCACTAAAATTCCCCTCTCACATATGAGAATAGCAATCAACCTCAATTCCCTTATTGTCTTACCGCCAGTGAAACTCCGATAATTTACACCCATTTAAGCCTCAATCTATTGCTTATGCAAAATATTTTTAAGTAACTTACATAGTAACATATATGTAAATTTAGATTATATCATTAGTAAGTTATTGGCATTCTACATGATGTATTTATTAATCCAAAAATTCATTTAAAAAAATAAATTCAATGACTTATAAATATTTAAATCGGCATCGGCATCGGCATCGGCACCATGCTGCCAGTGACTCAGTTCTGCGGTCAAGGCTCTTGGGCAATGCAAAGCTGTAGAATTGCCCTAACCAACACTCAATTTGAATTTAGGTTTTTTAACATTGTTAGATAAGAAGTAAAAACACACGGAATAAGAATATCTTTTGAACCTAACCAGGAGATATTAAATGAAGACGTATAAAGCAAAACCATTAATACCAGAAATTTACAACAAGATAGTATCACACCTATCCATGCTCCAATTAGCACACTCTAAAATACTTCCGATGAGAATTGATTTCGCTTATAAAAAGACAAGTCATTCCTTTCAGAATCATCGTGTCGATATTGCCTTGGAAGACATTCAGATATTCATGTCAATGGTACTCTTGAGAACTGTCGCCATTGGTTATTTTTGGGTGATGGAATACACCCGAGACACGGGTTACCACTTTCACGCTATCTTATATGCCAATGGTCAAGAACACCAAAAACCCTACCCTATTGCAATGGGTGTTACGAAGCTATGGGAAGAACAAACTGGTGGAGAAGGACGCTGTTATCTAGTCAAGCGTAACGCATCATATTTCCATGTCGATGGTTTAAAAATGCTCAGGCATGGGGATATTAATCAACGAAATGATCTTCTTTTAGCTTTGAGATATTTTGCAAAAACAGAGCAGAAAGAAATGGGCTTGTACTATGGCATGAGTAGCATTACGCCACCCAGCGGTCGCGGAAGACCGCGTAAGGGATAGCTCTCCTAAACCATAAATTTCGCACATGTTTTCTGTATAAATAACCACTGAGTATTTTAATACCGATCAGATGAATGGGATGAGAAGCAGCACGGTTCAATGAAATTAGATCAATTCGCGCTGTAGCCCTCATTCCATCCTATCTAAAGAGAGAATACTTATGTCTGAATTACTCAATGACCGAATGGTCGATATGGTTTTTATTACAGAATTTACTGGCCTTACCGATAAGTGGTTTTACAAACTCATCAAAGATGGTGTATTCCCCAAACCGATTAAATTCGGTCGCAGCTCCCGTTGGCTGCAAAGTGAAGTAGAAAGCTGGGTACAAAACCGTATTCAGCAATCTCGCCCGTAATATCGAAAACCGCCCTAACCCTCTGACCTAATTTAACCCCCGCCAATTCCCGCTGCCCTGATACCTGCCCCTAAAGGGACGGACTGCGCACGTCTGCGATTTGGCGCAGTGGAGTATAAACATGCATATAAAATCATTCATCGCCTACAACAATCGCGGGCAGGTCAGTACGGCCTCAAAAGCCAAGCTAGCAGCGTAATTGAATGTGATCTAACTCCCAGTCGCATTTTAATTGACCAGCGTTCTCAAATCACTTGATCACCTCCAGCTAAAATTTATGCTCACCCTGCTACCTCAAGATTCTTGCCCTGTTCTTCCGCTAAGTGCTGTGAGTTCAACGGGTTGATTTAACCATTCAAGGCAAGCGTCTTACATGACTTGATCATAAAACCGGTGATCCCTTGTGAACTTCTCTGGCAACGTTATTGGGGTCCGTTTGGAAAAGGTAAGACATCCTACGTTAAGGCTATTTTTTAGACAGCTCTGTATCTGTAACTACCTGAACCACTGACGCTGTGCCTTTTATGCGTCCGAAACCGAACGATTGCGTACGCCATGCCGATAACGTGTACGAAAGTAAGCAAAACCTTTAACGGACAGTTAGATCGTTCCGTACATCCCTTATGGTCAGGGGTTTGCGCTCAATGGAACAAAATCACTCGTTAAGCTCAAAACGCTTAACGTAGGATATTTTAATGAGATGGTCACTCCCTCCTTCCCGGTACTATGCTGAGGATAGGCTTTCATTCGGAGAACTATCATGGAAAACATTGCGCTCATTGGTATCGATCTGGATAAAAACTCTTTCCATATTCATTGCCAAGATCGTCGCGGCAAGGCTGTTTACCGTAAAAAATTTACCCGGCCTAAGTTAATCGAATTTTTGGCGACATGCCCCGCTACAACCATCGCAATGGAAGCCTGTGGCGGCTCTCACTTTATAGCACGCAAGTCGGAAGAGTTGGGGCATTTTCCAAAGCTGATATCACCACAATTTGTCCGTCCATTCGTTAAAAGTAACAAAAACGACTTTGTCGACGCCGAAGCTATTTGTGAAGCTGCATCACGTCCGTCTATGCGTTTTGTGCAACCTAGAACGGAATCTCAGCAGGCAATGCGGGCTCTGCATCGTGTCCGTGAATCCCTGGTTCAGGATAAGGTAAAAACAACCAATCAGATGCATGCTTTTCTGCTGGAATTTGGCATTAGTGTTCCACGAGGATCTGCCGTTATTAGCCGACTGAGTACCCTTCTTGAGGACAATAGCTTGCCTCTTTACCTCAGCCAGTTATTGCTGAAATTACAACAGCATTATCACTATCTTGTTGAGCAGATTAAAGATTTGGAATCCCAGTTGAAACGAAAGGTGGACGAAGATGAGATTGGCGACGGGAAGCAGTACGCCAGCGGTCGTGACTTTGCGGCGGCAACAGGGCTGGTGCCTCGACAGTACAGCACGGGAGGTCGGACGACATTGCTGGGAATTAGTAAGCGAGGTAACAAAAAGATCCGAACTTTGTTGGTTCAATGTGCCAGGGTATTCATACAAAAACAGGAACACCAGTCTGGAAAATTGGCCGATTGGGTCAGGGATTTACTGTGTCGAAAAAGCAACTTTGTCGTCACTTGTGCTCTGGCAAACAAGCTGGCCAGAATAGCCTGGGCCCTAACGGCACGACAGCAAACTTATGTAGCATAACGGCAGAAATACACCGGTTTAAAGAATCACTGATCTGGTTTTGCGAATACTGATATTGATGATACTAACGGCCCACCGGCCTGTTGAGAAACCTGTAAAACGGAAAGGCTCATTGAAGCCGTATATTTTCTTGAGGTTCATCAGGCGCGGGAATAAAATCCCAATCAGACGCCGGATAGATTCAAGCAAGCCAACTTATCGTCAAAATCGGTGTTGCAAAAACGGAAGTGACCATAGATTCCGTTTTCCAAGCGGACCCCTCATAATCTGCTGCCGGTTTCTGATGACGATATTGAGGGGGCCTGCATCATACTCGACGACTACCTGCTGCGTATTTATCGACCTGCCGTCGATCACAGCGCGAGAATCGCGCAGCTTACCCAGAACCATGACACTAAATTTAAAACCCAGATCGATCCCTTTCTGCTCTCGCCAGGTCCACCGCCCGGCTTTTTTATGCCTTTTCACAAATTGTGGATTACCGGTATTTTCTACATGTCGAAAAAACCAGACAGTATCGCACACAGTGCCTGTGTAAGTATCCCAGCTTTAGTTCCACACACTTTTTGAGATTTCCGGTTTCTCAGCCATCAGCCGGTATTCTTCCGGTGTCAGGTTATTCAGGGACTCATGAGGTCGCTCACTGTTGTACTCATTCAGCCAGCGCTCCGTTATTTCTCGTACTTCATTCAGCGTTCTGAACAGGTAAAAATCCAGTATTTCGGTCCGGTATGTTCGGTTAAACCGTTCTATAAACGCGTTCTGTCTTGGCTTACCCGGCTTGATAAATTCCAGCATCACACCATGGTCTTCAGCCCATTGCGCCAGCGCCAGTGATATCAGTTCCGGCCCATTATCCATCCGCATCTTCAGCGGATATCCACGGTTTGCTACTATTCTGTCCAGCACCCGGACGACACGCTGCGCTGGGATATTTAGGTCAATTTCTATCGCCAGAGCTTCACGGTTAAAATCATCGACGACATTGAAAGTCCGAAAACGTCGGCCACATGTCAGCGCGTCGTGCATAAAATCGATGGACCAGCTCTGATTGAGCGCTTCCGGCGTTGCCAGCGGAGCCGGATTGCGCACCGGCAGGCGTTGTTTACCTTTACGACGAAAATTCAGTTTTAACAGACAGTAAATCCGGTGTGCCCGCTTGTGATTCCAGACGTGCCCCTGCCTGCGAAGCACCTGAAAAAGCTTCTTAAATCCGTAGCGAGGATAGCGTTCAGCTGCCTCAGTCAGGCTCTGAATCACCGCTTCATCACGTCGCGTAAGAGGGATACTTACACCTGAGCTATAGTCTCGTAGAGATAACCTCTATCGTGCAAAAGCAATAGATGGATTTTTACCGTAGCGGCTTAGGGGATAAAATGATTATTGATGAAATGGGTTTCTTTGAGTAGGACGGTGAGGACGGCAATAAGTCCGTACTTGGGCATCTGACTGTAGACGATAGTGGGCACATCCTCCTTAAAATGCACAGTAGTCTTGGCGGTGAACCTATCACCTATGACTATAACGTCCCCACGCCGCTGGAAAATAAAAAAATACGGGGTGTGCTAAATCGAAGTGCCCGAGAGGTTTTACTGACGGGCCTTGAGCCATACCCCGCGACTTTTTCAGAACATGTTGTACTACATTTCACCGCTAATCGCTGTTTTATCTCGAGTAGCTCCATAGCCGCTGATGCGTTTAACGGTCTTCGCCTTCCTTTACAGGGACTGGATGACTGGTTCTCGCCTGGAACCATCTATGCACCAGAAGGAACCAAAGACAGAATGACGCTTGTGGTTGAAAAAAGCCCTAATTACTCCTGGCCGCTGGCCAACGCCACGCTGAGCCTGAAAAGTTATATTGAAGGTCCCCTTTCACTTTCAAAACGCAATGCACTGGAGGCCAAGCTCTGTGCCGACTTTGAATTAATATGTGACCAGGTGATCCCGGCACAAGTGCTTCTGGACTGGATCAAAGGGTTTGAGGAATTTATATCTTTGATCATCAATGCTCCGTATTCTTTTTCCTGGCCCACGCTGCTGTGGTTAAAAGAAGATAAGACCCACCAGGCACAGTGCTACTTCCGGCGACCTGATATGTTTGAACGAAAGGCCGCTACGCCTCTCAACTGCCTTCCCTTCAACGATATTCAGGACAAGTTTGGCGACCTGTTAGCGTCAGCGTCATGGATGTCAAAAAAAGAAGAATTCGGGCCTGGAACTCACCTTTACCTGGGCACGCTGCGAAATCCACACCTGTATCTCGAACATCAATTTGTCAGCCTGGTATGGGGCCTTGAGGCGCTGGATAGGCGTAAAGCGGTCAGCAGCTGTTCTACTGAAGCCATATCGCGAAGAGTAAAGGCGGAAAATATAATTCAGCAAACCTGTGTTATTACGATGGATAAAAAGGAGAGGAAATGGCTAAAAAAAGCCATTGAAAACGCGGCATCACGCACCCTGGCAGAACGGCTGTATGACATGCTTTACCCCGTCACCTTTGATATTCAACCTGCGCTTTTAACGACGTTTTGTGAAACATGCGCCACGCTGCGTAACCGTCTTTCCCACACAGGCGGTGCCAACAAGGCCGGGGAATATGACGCCTTTATCCAGAAGATCCTCCCGGCGCAAAAGGCGCTGATGAAACTGTACCACCTGCTCCTGCTAGACATGATCGGCGTCGAGCCTTCACTCTTAAAATGGAGCATGCAGGAAAGCCTGTTTTCCTTCAACTTTCAATATTGTCTCAGGAGAGCCGAACTGATAACCAGGGAAGAGTTTATCCAACGTAAAGGACCGGCCGCCTTAAAGCAAGCTTAGCGACGCCGTTATGTCTTCATCGTGATCTCCGAACACGAGATAGAGTGTGATCGTCGTAAAACCGTCATTTTCAAAAATGAGTGGCAGATTGGCACCCAAGCAGCATCGTTTTTGAAATATTGTGTATTATCGGCACTCTCCACAATCATCGGAGTTTAAAAAATCCACCTTTTCAGAACATGCTTTTGGCAATACCCAGTTCGTAACTGAGTTCGATTTCGTGATTGAATCTGACTTGACGCCCATTGTGAATTTTACGAGTCGAGCGGTTGCAACATACATAAGCATCACAACCAAATGACCAAGATATCTCAAGTGAAGGGCATCATTTGAACGGCAGCTGTGTGCCACATGGCTACCTTAGTCGTGTGGGTCTGGACTGGGCGGATAAAAAACACGATGTCTGCGTTCAGTTTAAAAACGGCGAGCGCATATTCCATGTGGTTGAACACACTCCGGAAGCGCTTGATATCTGGCTCAACGCATTGTACCAAAAGGTGAAAGGCAGGATCGCTATCGCCCTTGAGCTAAGGATGATCCGCAGGATGCTGAGTTAGCATTAGAGCTTGACCTCCTCCCCGTTGATTTGATTACCAAGTTTATTAAAACTTGAAATGCTGAAAACAGCATGGCTTCAGGCTTAAACGGGAAGAGTAAACAAAACCTTCGTTTTGTTTACTCGCCAACCTGCTCAAAAAAATGAACTCAACGTACACTTTCGTACAGTTGGGCTTCAAACCCCATCAATTTAATACCGCAACTTGCTGATATTTCATCACGAAAATAAAGTATGGATAGAGTATCTACGATATATGTACGAAATACGCACGAACACCTCTGGCTGCAGATTCATTTCTTTATTCCATAACAGAATATATTTATGCAATGTTCTATAA
>NZ_MRWD01000081.1 GCF_002093625.1 Rouxiella silvae
ATTAACATATTGTGGTAATTGGCAAGGTTGTTGACTCAATTTTTTGTTTAAGAACAAAAATTATCACCGGAGCGGTCGGGGCGCAGGGAAGGTGTAAAACATTGCAAAATACGCAGTAAAAACAGCCATTTCATTAAACATTTGTGAATAAAAAATCAGTTGATTTAAACATTTTTTTAACATAGAAATTAACGCGGCTGAACTATTTCTGCCTGAAATTAATTTTACTGTTAGTCATTTAAGGGAACTGTAATGTTTATAAAAAAATACAATGTTGATGAGAAACATATCGATTTTCAGGGCGTGGTCGATGGTCTTTACTACCCTTTCTATATGGAGTGGGCGCGTCATGCCTTTATGAAAGAGGCGCTGGGCCTCGACCTTGAAGATGAATTCAAACAGGGCCGTATTCATATGGTGCTTGAATATTCAATGAAATTCCGTAAGAGCCTCATGAAAGGCGATGTTATGGAAGTGACGTGTAAAGTCATGAAAAACGAGAAAAAAAACCGCGCTAATTTTATTCAGCAAATACTTGTCAACGGCGTGGTCTACTCGGAAGCCACCTTTATTGCGGCATGCCTGGTTAACGGACGCCCCATCGTTCCAGAAGCGGTGTTGGCTGCTATGGAGGAGTGAGTCTCGCGAGATTTAATTCGCAAGTGCGCTAAAAATAGTCCCGACCGCTGAGGAGAGACCCATCGCCAAGGCACTCCAAAATGTCACTCTGACCACGGCGGGAAGCAAAGGCGCACCCCCCGCCTTGGCGGCAATACCCCCCAGCACGGCGAGCGAAACCAGCGCTGCAATCGCAATTGAGGGCAGCGCCCAGGCTTTGCCTGCCAAGATGGCGACCAGCAGAGGTAAAAAAGCGCCTGCTGAAAAACTCATCGCCGAGGCCCAGGCGGCCTGAAGAGGGCGCGCGGTGGTAATATCGGATATGCCCAGCTCGTCACGCGCGTGTGCGCCCAAGGCATCATGGCTCATCAACTGTGTTGCCACCTGCCGTGCTAGCGCGGGGTCAAGGCCACGACTCACATAAATTGACGTCAACTCATGAAATTCCCCCTGATAGTCTGCCTCTAACTCGTCCTGCTCTTCCGCCAGCGCGGCTTTTTCGGTGTCTGACTGTGAGGATACTGAAACGTATTCCCCCGTCGCCATCGACATCGCTCCGGCCACTAATCCCGCTACGCCGGTCAATAAAATGCTCTGATGCGAGGCATTCGCCGAGGCGACACCCATCAAAAGACTGGCCGTAGAAACAATGCCATCATTTGCGCCCAGTACTGCCGCCCTGAGCCAACCAATTTTTTCAATACTGTGCGGTTCTCTGTGCATTCTTTATCCATTATTTTAATTGATAAACTGTCATCGAGGTTATTTGCTCATTAGAGTGGCCTCGCTGAGGCGAAACGAAGTTTCTGATAAACCTTTAGCACGGCATGTTGTAGGACACTTTCCCTGTTTTAAGGCAATACCCTTTTATAAGTAAATTAACGTAAATTTGCGTAATTTACAGTAATGACTCGATAAGAATGTTTAGCCGCAGTCCAGTTTGGGTTATAAACCGTAAACCCTTGATTAATTGTTCGGTTCACGCCTAATGAAGACCTTTGCGTCATTAAAGAAAATTCTGTGCATTTCGTGTGTGCTGCTGGCAGGATGTGCTTCAAAGCCGCCTGTAAATAACGCCAATTTAAACGACACTGCCGATAATATAAGCAAAAGAGAGCAGGAGTCTGATTTAATTTCTGTAATAGCTGCCCTACACGATCAAATGCATTCATGGCAAGGTACGCCTTACAGCTGGGGCGGCACTAAATTATCTGGAGTGGACTGCTCGGGATTTGTCTGGCGAACGCTGAAAGACAGATTCAATCTTCCTATGGACAGAGTGACGACCACCGAACTTATTCAAATGGGCAAGCGGGTGAATCGTAGCCAGCTTCAGCCCGGTGATCTGGTATTTTTCCGTATCGACCGCCAACTGCACGTTGGATTTTACGATACCCAACAAAACTTCCTGCACGCCTCTTACAGCAAGGGCGTGATGCGATCTTCGCTTGATAATCCCTATTGGAAATCAGTATTTCTAGAAGCACGTAGATTGCCGAAAGAATACGACGCGCAAATTACCCTGAACTCAAGAAGCCATGGAAATATGTTAGCCAAAAACTGATTGCAGGTTTGTTTTAAAAAGGCCGGCAGCGGCCTTTTCTTAGAATATCGCACGAGTTTAAACAGACTTTAATGATCGTCTAATTTGACGTCAAACTTTCCGGCCTGATAGTCAAGAATAGCCTGGTTAATTTCCTGCATGCTGTTCATCACGAACGGGCCATGAGAAACAATCGGTTCACGGATTTTATCGGCATGGCCAAACAGTATCACGGCATCGTCGACAGCGGTAACGGTCACGCTGTCGCCTGCATCGTCGAGCTCAATCAGGTGCCATGCCTGCGCCTCATCATCGCCAATCTGCAAACGGCCTTTCACCGTGTACAAGAATACTTCGCGCGCTGCGGGTGCGCTTAAGGTAATTTCACTGCCTGCGGCAAGCTGGACCGTCATCATGGTGACGTCGGTGAGGGTGTTAATTGGCCCGCTGACGCCTGCCACTTCGCCTGAAATCAAACTTACCGACCCTTCACCGTGACTCAACGGAATCTGCGGGATTTCTGCCGCCTGCAATCCGACGTAGCTAGGGGCGGTCATTTTGAGACGCGCGGGTAAATTCACCCACAGTTGCAGGATCTCAAGCTCTCCGCCCTGTTTTTTAAATGATTCAGGAGAAAGCTCAGAATGGATCAGCCCAGAACCGGCGGTCATCCACTGCACGCCACCGGCCCCAATAATACTCTCATGACCGCCGGTGTCTTTATGGGAAAGCTCGCCGCGCACAATGAAGGTCACGGTCTCAAATCCACGATGCGGATGCGGGCCAAAAGGCAGACCTAAATTATCCGGTGCATAAACCTGCGGACCGTGATGGTTCAGGAATAAAAAAGGATCGAGATGTTCCAACTGTGGCCCCGGAAGCGGTCTGCGCGTTTGCAAATCGCGGATGTCGTCCCGATACGCTTTAACCTGTTGCTTGATTTGGCGGGTCATTATTCTCTCCAATACTTGCTGGTGTGGCTTATCAACACAGCCTTCTAAGCATTATAGCCAAGCGGAAATGGAGTTATTACCAAAACGCGTTAAATGATTGATTCATTCGACGCATTATTGCGCCCCTTTTAGGTGCAGGTTCATCAATAAAGAGGGCAATAATTCCCTTCCAACGTGAAGAATCAGGCGGGGCATCCATTGCAATTGCTTATACTTAATGCCCGAAATTGACCGCGATTTTCCCAACGTTAGCGCTATTTGTTATTTCACGAGCTGAGTGGCCTGAATATTGCTTCGCTATTAGCCGTAGAAAGATTACCGGGCAGTGCACAGATAAGTCAGTAGCGTTTAACAACGGGGTCGGTCATGAATCTTAGGCGTTTAAAGTATTACGTAAAAATCGTGGATATTGGCAGCCTGACGCAGGCGGCTGAGGTGCTACATATTGCGCAACCCGCACTCAGCCAGCAGCTGGCGGCGCTTGAGGGCGAGCTTGATCAGCAACTTCTCATCCGCACCAAGCGCGGCGTCACGCCGACCGAAGCCGGAAAAATTCTTTACGCCCATGCCCAGACAATTCTTCGCCAATGTGAACAGGCGCAGAGTGCCGTGGACAACGCCGGCAGCGCGCTGAGTGGTCACGTCTGCGTCGGACTTGCGCCTTCTACCGCGGCGTCACTGCTGGCAATGCCATTAATTCAGGCAGTTAAGGCCCAGCATCCGGGTATTGTGCTGTATCTCAATGAAAACTTTGGCTCACCCATGAGTGAGCAGATCATGAATGGGCGCATGGACATGGCGGTGATTTATGGCGATCGTCAGGTGCACGGTTTGTCATTCGTTCCGCTTATGAAAGAGGATCTCTATCTGGTGGGGTCGGCGCGGGTCACGACGCCCGACATCACCGTCGAACTCGCCGATGTGGTAAAGCGCGACCTGTTCATGCCTCGACCTTACAATGTTGTGCGCAGGTTGGTGGATGAAACGCTACAGCGCGAGAAGTTGAAGGCCAATATTATTGCGGAAATAGAATCACCTTCTACGCTCAACGCGGCGGTGACGAGCGGGTTAGGGGTGACCATATTGCCAGAATCAGCAGCGCGCGAAATGGCCGCCCAGCCCGGAGTGTGGCTGTCGCGCATTGTTTCTCCCGGTATTCAGGCACCGCTTTCGTTCTGCATGTCTGACCATCTTTCCCTGTCGCCACCGGCACAGGCGGTAAAAGATATTATGCTGTCTCTGATGGTAAAACGTACCCAGGACAACCGTCCTTTGATGCTGGTTCATTAAGCATTGAGCCATTAATAAGAGAGCCTTATTACCACACAGGGAAACCCTCTTTCTGGCTGAGAATACGGCGCGCTACAGTTGCCGTTATTCTCGAAATAGCCCAGGAGAGGGTGAGTGTATGCTTGTAGAAAACATCTCCCGCTCCCCATCCCGCGCTTTTCATGCCCCGTTCTCGGGTGAATAACCACGTCTGTCCAACTTATAAACAGCGCCGATCGGCAGCGACACGCGCGTAATCAGGGTGAAAAATGATAGCGATTAACGAAATCCGCAAAATTGCTCAAAAGATGCAGGCGTCCGGGTTGGGGAAAATAGAGATCAATGGCAAAAACTTTTCACTGCGGCTGCACTTGGCCGGCAGGGGTTCACTGTTCATGGCCCCTCGGCCCAAACAGCGACGGATGATTAAAGCGCTACAAAAAGGACGGTTCTGGAGCAGGCATCCGCTGGAGGAAAAACGCGCAATAGAAGAGGGTACCAAGGTTAAAGCCGGAGACAGCCTGGGTTTCTTGCAGACCGGCGAGCTGTTGATGCCGATCCGCAGCCCGGGAGACGGTGAAATTATCCGCTTGGCAGTGAGTAACGGCGACCGCGTTGTGCGCGGCAGACCCCTTTTTACACTTCTTCAGACCACGGCCTCATAGCGGAGACAAAACGATGAGATTTATCGATTTAAACGCCGATCTCGGCGAAGGTTTTGGCGACTACCGCATTACTGACGATAGCGCCCTAATGTCCATCATTAGCTCCGCCAATATTGCCTGCGGCTTTCACGCCGGTGATGCGGTGATCATGGCTGCAAGCGTGGCCAAGGCAAAAGAGCGAGGCATCGACCTTGGTGCACACGTCGGTTTCCCCGATTTGTCAGGTTTTGGCCGCCGCCGTATGCAAATAGAGACTGCGACGTTGGCACAGTATGTCATTTATCAGCTTGGCGCGTTGGCAGGATTTGCCCGCGTGGCCGATTATCCGCTCACTCATATGAGTTTTCACGGCGCACTGGGCAATATGGCGGCAGAAGACGAGGCGCTAGCCATGCCGCTGTTGCGCGCGGTTCAATCTTTTGACCCCAGACTGATTGTCAGTACCACTGCGGGCAATGCGATTGAACGCTGCGCGCGGGTGTTGGGTATGCCGGTTGCCTGCACGCTGCTGGCCGACCGCGCTTATCACCGCGACGGAATGCTGGTGAGTCGTGCCAAACCGGGTGCGGTGATACACAGTCCAGAGCAGATAACGGCCCGCATCCGCCAGTGGTTGACGGACGGGACCTTGACTAGCATTGAAGGCGTGGCGATCCCAATGCCTATCTCTTCCATTCTTTTACACGGTGATACCGAAGGTGCAGTAGCGCTGGCGAAGCAAATCAGGCAAGAAATCGAAAACACGCCAGGCTGTGAGATTCGCTCTATTTCACGCCAGCGGGCTGCAAATGTTTAACGATTATGCGCTGTATAGCGACGGTGTGCGTTCGATTAGCGGGGTTCATAAGCGGGCCTTATTGCCACACACCCTTTCAGTCTTATCCGTTTACGCCGTTACCCGATAGATTCGATTTAACGCCCCGTTAAGCGCCAGGCTGGCATTAATGGAAATTTCAAAGAGGAAGTTTTATGCCGTTTTCAGATTATAACGTCGCATTGGTGACAGGTGCTTCAGCCGGAATGGGTGAAGCCATTGTTGAGCGTCTGTGCAGTGAAGGGCTTACCGTTCACGCCGTCGCCCGCCGCGAAAGTGAACTCAAGGCGCTTGCCGCACGTACTGGCTGTATTCCTCACGTCATTGACGTTAGCGACGTTGGGGCATTGACCCGCTTGTGCAGCGAAATTGAGGTTGATGTGCTGGTAAACAACGCCGGTATTTCACATCCGGGTTCGATTGCCAATGCGAAAGAAGAGTATGTGGACACACAGGTCGACGTCAACCTGCGCGCGGTGCTGCATCTCTGCCGCCTCACCGTGCCGGGGATGATGGCGCGCGACCGTGGGCACATCATCAACATTACTTCTATTGCCGCGATTTATAACTTTGGAGGCAACTCGATTTATCACGCCACTAAAGCGGGTGTTCACGCGCTTTCACGCCAGCTACGCGTTGACTGCTATGGAAAACGCGTTCGCGTGACTGAAATATGTCCAGGGCGGGTGGCAACCGATATCTTCGGCAACGTGTCTGGCGATAAAGAAGGGGCGAAAAAGCAGTTTATTGAGGGTTTTGAGCTGCCAACTGCCAAAGATATCGCCGATACCGTAGCCTTTGCACTGGCGATGCCGGTTGCGGTCAATATTGGCAATATTGAAATAACGCCCACCCTGCAAGTGCCCGGCGGACTATCAACTATGCGACCTGATGACGTTCGCTAAGTTTGGCAATGGCTCAACGGCTGAAAGGGGCACGCAATGGCAGCAGTGAAGAACGGTTTTGATATAGCGGCAGTGATGCAGGGCCAGTATGGCGACATGCTGATAACCGGCATTGAATTGACGTTAAAGTTGGCAATGGGCTCGTGGATTTTGGCGATGATTTTGGCGCTGTTGCTGGTGATTATCCGTTTGACGGAAAAGCGTATCGCCGTCGCGCTGGTTAGCCTCTATGTCTCTTACCATCGTAACGTTCCCACGCTGGTGCAGCTGATGATGTGGTATTTCGCTATTCCAACGCTGTTGCCGCAGGCGCTGCAGGATTGGATAAACGATCAGAATGCCGAGTTTATTTTCTCGATGGTAGCGCTTGGCTTGTGTCAGGCCGCGTACTTTTCCGAGGATATTCGCAGCGGTCTGCGCGCCATTCCTGCCGGTCAAACCGAGGCTTCCCGCGCACTCGGCATGAGCTATGTGAAGTCGATGCGACTGATTATTCTGCCTCAAGGTATGCGTAACGCGCTGCCGTCGCTCATCAACCACACGGTATTGCTGTTTAAAAATACCAGCCTTGCGATGGTCATTGGTGTGGCCGAGCTGACCTACGTGACGCGCGAAATCGAGAATATGACGTTCAGGACCTTTGAAATTTACCTGGTGGCCTCGTTGGCGTACCTATTTTTCTCACTGCTGTTAATGGGCGGCGGCGCATTAATCGCCAAACGTTTTCAGCGCGCGATGGCGAGGTAAGTGCAGGTGGCTGATTTATTGAGCATTGTGCATCAATACTGGATGCTGTTTTTAGTTGGGCAGTATCCGCACGGTTCACTCGGTGGCTTGGCGAATACGCTGCTGCTGTCAGTGGTAGCGATGCTGTTCGCCTTTCCATTGGGGATTGCGTTGGCGATGGCGAGAATTTCGCCTTTCAAGTCGGTGCGCAGCGTCGCGGCGGTGTGGGTGTATGTCTTTCGCGGCATCCCGCTAATGATGGTGGTGTTTTGGACTTATTTTTGTGTCCCCATGCTGTTAGGACACGATATCAACGGGTTCGCGACCATGGCCTGTACGCTGGTGATTTATGAAAGCGCCTACATCGCCGAAATCGTCAGGGGCGGTATTCAGGCGTTGCCCTCCGGCCAATACGAGGCGTCGCGGGCGTTGGGGATGAGCTACTTCAAAACCTTCAGGCTAATCATTCTGCCGCAGGCGTTGTACAACATGCTGCCAAGCCTGATTAGTCAGCTGGTTTCTATTATCAAGGACAGCACATTGGGCTATGTCATCAACGTGCAGGAGCTGACTTTTGCAGCGAATCAGGTCAGTAACCAACTGTTGACCAAACCTTTTCAGGTCTTTGCGATTGTGGCGCTCAGTTACTACATAATTTGTGCAAGCTTGACCTGGCTGGCCAATAGGCTGGAAAAGCGCATTGCCCGGCAACGTACACGTCATCAAGGGGGGCAGTCACTGAGTGCGACTGCTGCATTAACCCCAGAAATTACCCAATAAGGAGCACAGATGACCCCGCTAATTATGTTTAACCAGGTCAATAAATGGTATGGCGAATATCAGGCTCTGACCGACTTGAGCGCGGAGATCCGCAGCGGTGAAGTCGTGGTGGTGTGCGGGCCTTCCGGCTCGGGAAAATCCACGCTTATTCGCACGGTGAATCGCCTTGAGCCTATTCAGAATGGTCAAATTCTATTTGAAGGGCTGGACATTAACGGTACTAGCACGCGGCTTAATCAACTGCGTACCCGAATTGGCTTTGTCTTTCAGAACTTCAACCTTTTTCCGCATATTTCAGTGCTGGATAACGTGATGATTTCTCCTATTAAAGTGCTCGGCGTGCGTAAGGCGCAAGCGCGAAAAGAGGCGATGGCCTTGCTCGAGCGAGTGGGGCTGGCACACAAAGCCGATGCGTATCCCTTGCAGCTCTCGGGTGGGCAGCAGCAGCGCGTGGCGATAGCACGAGCACTGGCAATGAAGCCGCCGGTGATGCTGTTCGATGAACCGACCAGCGCACTCGATCCGGAAATGGTGGGCGAAGTGCTTAACGTAATGCGTGGTCTGGCGCAGGAGGGGATGACCATGATGTGTGTTACTCACGAAATGAACTTTGCCCGTGAAGTGGCCGACACTATTTGGTTTATGGATGCCGGTAAAATTCTGGAGAAAGCGCCACCGGAGCGCTTCTTTACTCGGCCTTCGCACGAACGTGCTCAGCGTTTTCTCAGCGATTTGAGGCAACATTAACGGTTTGGCGGGGGAGTGGGTACGCATTATTTTTTGTAATTAATTCGTGACGTCGTCACTTAATAGTAAAACATCATCGGGGTAAGATGCTTATGAAAATAAAAAGTTTGTCGTGGATCCTCCTGTTCAGCCCATTGGCATTAACCACGTTGGCAACAAAGGCCGATATGCTGAGTGACATTCAGGCGCGCGGCCAGCTCAATTGTGGCGTGTATTCTGATGTGCCGCCGTTTTCTTCACCGGACCCGCAAACGCGCCAGTTAGCCGGAATGGACGTGGATTTATGCACCGCGCTTGCCAAGCAGATGGGCCTCAAGTTGAACCTCATGCCGACCTCAGTTGAGGCGCGCATTCCGGTGCTGACCACCGGCCGCGTTGACGTACTGATTGCCAATCTGGCTTATACCAAAACCCGCGCCTCGCAGATACAATTTAGCGACCCTTACTATGTGGCGCAGGAGAATTTGGTGGTTAAAGCTCCCAACGCCGCAGAGCCGAAAAGCTTCTTTAAAGGCAAACGTATCAGCGCCACTAAAGGCACGACTTCAGAGCAGTCTATTTATCTCGCTGGCGCGAGAGCCATTACCTTTCAGGATACGGCGTCTGCCTATTTGGCACTTCAGCAGAACAAATCCGTCGGCTTTGTGACTAACACCATGACGGCGATTAAAATGATTGAGTTGGCGAAGAACGGCGGTGTCGATTTGGCGATGACCTCATTCCCTATGGCGCTAGAGCCGATTGGCATTGGTATGAAGCAGGGCGAACCGGCGTTGTTGGCCAAGGTTAACGCCAGCCTTAAGACGATGGACAACGAGGGTACGATAGACAAGATTTGGGACAAATGGATTGGACCAAATACTGCTTATAAAATGGTGCGCCAGGACAAAGTCCAGCCGTTAAGTGCATTGAAATTCGAACCGCTGCAATAGTGAAGTAAACCGCAAAGGTGGATTTAGTACTTTCCTCACGTTGACCCTCCCAAAAATCGGGGAGGGTGCTTACTGCAATCTCTCTCCCCAAACTCTGCCGCCTCAATAATGTTATCCTGTGAATAATAAATAAAACCTCAATAGCTTGGAGATTAAATTTTAATGCCAGTTTAATAAAGTTTCCATCATTATTCATACAAGTGAGGAGAACTTCTTTTGTGTAATATCACTCTGGTTATTCTAAGATGTATTTATATCATGGATGCTTATTTAACCGCGTTCATCTTGGTAATTATAATTTAAATTATTTTATTGATTGATATGTGAGCTTTATTTTAAGGGTGTTCATCACCAAATGTGAAGACTTACCCGTTGGGTATTATTGAACATTTGAATAAACATATGGAAACAGCGGCTAAATTATAGATGCGTAATAATCACTTTAAGAATTGCGAACTGCATAAACATACTGTGCGTTTACTCTTTTCAAATAGACCTAAGCCCTGCGGGGTTCATGTGAGAACTGTCATGATTAATTCAATAAGCTCGATCAACGTAAATAATGTCTCAGCTCAAATATCATCACCCACTCTGCAAGCCCATCAGCGGTGCGACTAATACACCGGTAACGCCGGTTTCCATGATTCCAGTTGGAACACCCAAACCGGAGCTTAGCCCCTTACAGTTATTTTCAAAGCTTACGACCTACAGCGCGAGTGAAAGCAAGGACATAATTCGCTCTTTAAATGGTATGTTTGCTGAAAAAAATAAAACCCTAGGGATGTGTTAATTAAAATTATTGAAACGTTAATTATAGGAGCAAGTCACGCTTCTCATTTTGAAGCCCTGTTATTAGCTATAGATAATGGGTTGCGTAAGAATGACCCTGATGTTGTAAACCTGTTTAAAAGATTAGCAGAGGGTATTGAACAAAAATTGTCAAAAATTGACTCAAGGCATAAGTTGCCGTTTTTATCAACTTTTTTGCCTCACGAGTCTACGCTTGCGCCAAAGGAGTACCCGGAATTACGCAAGGTTATACATAAACAGAAAGGCGAGCTCACGCAGATATATAAAGTGAGAGAAGCAAAACGCCAGGCGCTGCAGCAAATGGCTCAGCAACTGAATCCCAGCTGTCTTGAGTGGAATATTTCTCCCTTTAAGTTTGATTATAAAAGGGGTATCCACATAAAGACTTATCACCTGAAGGATACTCAGGGCAGGACTTTTGAGGCCACGTTGTTGCAACCCGAGAAGCCGATGAGTGATGTAGATGTACGTGCTATTGTTGACACCACACAAGGTTTATACCCAGGTAATGATGAGGTCATCGTTGAACAGAAAGTTTTATTGCCCACCGATGGGGGACATAGGTCGGCCATTATCACCTTATTTGAGCTTAGCCATTTAAAAACCTTTGGCGAATGGAGAACGCAAGAAAATCAGAAAATGAACCAAAGCTTTGATGGCGCAGTGGCTGCTTATATCAATAAGAAAAAAATGGTTACAGATATTTTGAATGAATTACAAGTTCTCTATCGAAAAATGTCTGAAATCACTGCATTAAAAGGCAAAGGTTACAGCTATCTTAATTTTGAAAACATATATATTGTTAAGGGTTATTCATCAGCATCAATATGCTTCAATCCCGCTCCCATTGTCTATCAACAGCTTTACCTGAAGGAGTATAGTAACAATAGTGGTAATGCGCATACGCATGTAACAGGGGATAGCATGAATGCCAATGGTTACATCGCATCTGAAGTGAGAAATAATCTGCCAAAAATAAAATCAGATATCTACAGTATGGGGGCGATCTGGGAAAATATATTTGGAGTGGATGTCAACGGAAATAATTATCCTTATTTAAAAACAATAGGAAATACTATGGATAACAGAATATCCAGGAGATCGACAATATTTGAACTATTATCTTCGCTATCTACTCCAGAAGTACCTACTCTTGAAGTCTTACGGACAATTTTAAATAAAAATAAGCCTAATGAGGAGAAGGTTACACTGTTTAACCATGCCGCAAGAGAGTGCGAAAATTCAATAACATATTCACCTGAAAATATTCTTGAGGCGACTGCCATGTATTTGGGGAGTGCGTCAAAAAAACTATCATTGATCGATAAGATGAAGGAGTGGCCTAAAATTAATTAAGTCAACAAGATTTTTGAAAAATAATAGCCGCAATGCCAAGCTAAATATTCAAACGGAGTGAATATTGCCAGATTCCTATTATGCCTGTTTATATCAGGTTATTCGGCGTTTGATGAGGGTACTTTTAACAATTTATTTTGCACACTCCCCGCCTGACTAGCGGGGTGGTTCGGACCGCCTATTTATTACCTCACCGTAATACGTGTTTTCCGTACTTGTCAGATAGCTTCGCGATCGCCTCCGCTATATCTTAATCACATTAAGCGCTAGTGATACGATTAAATATATGATATTAATGCGTATTGTCGCTACCCGAAATTCCTCTGGGGCATATGCGGGGCATTTTGGTTAAATCCTGCATTCATTATCGACATCTGGTCTGCGTTATTCTCACTCATCCACTTACCATAAACGTTGTAAACCATCTGAGCAGAATTATGGCCCATTTGATTGGCGATAAAATTTGGATTCACGCCTGCACTTAACGCCCAGCAAGCAAACGTATGACGAGTCTCGTATGCTCTCCTGTGTCTTATGCCTGCTTTTTTTAATGCATGAGTCCAGGTTGAACTGAAAGAGCCTGGCGAGTAATAAGCGTTGTCACAACCATTTCTAGACGAAACTCTGGGGCAAAATACGAATGTGCACTCATCAGTTCTCGTCTTGCCAAACTCCCTAAGATTAACCTCAACAGAAACTTTTTTTCCCATTTTGGTTAAGGGGATCTGGCTTTTTAAGGCTTCAATCGCTCCATCTGTTAACTTGATAACCCTTGTGCTGCTTTCCGTTTTTGGTGGGGTGAAATGCCCTGCAAAAGCCATGTTTCTGGTTATTTTCGCTGTCCATTCCTTTGTGTCGATATCTTCCCAGGCGAGGGCATATAGCTCTCCATGCCGTAGCCCCGAGTTGATTGCAAATTGCCAGATATTCCTAATTTGCTCTGTTGCCGCCACGCCCATCAGTCTGAAATACTCTTCTTTCGTTAGTGGGTCTGGGTCTGAACGAGATTTCTTTAATGGCGCGACGCCATCAAGTGGAGATTTTTCAATGTAGTTGTTTTTTTCAGCAAACAAAAATAGGGAAGTAAGTATCGACATGTAAGCGTTAACGGTCCTTACCGTTCTGCCTTTTTTATCAAGCGTTCTGGCCTTACTGCTAACACCAGTGAAGTGATGCCCGGTCAACAACTCCTTTCTTAGTCCCAAAATCATCTCATAGTTGATGGAAGAAGCCAGTCTGGTTTCACCCATTGTCTCCGCGCAAATATTCAACAAAGACCTGTATACGGAAATTGTCTTTTTTGACACCTCCATTTCCTTTAATCCCAGCCACTTATCCATCAACTCCTTGAACGTGATCGACTGGTTTGCGATGCCAAGTTTTTCTAAGTTTCGCGATTGAGGGAATTTTTCTGCGTAGTTGAAGTTACCCGTCTTGATTGAGTAGACGATGGAATTTCTCAACTCTGAAGCCATCTTGCGGTTTTTGGCAGTGTCAGGTACACCTAAAACCTCCCTAAATCTTTTCCCTTTGTACATAAACCATATGCGTAGTAACCCTCCGTGGTTTTCTACGCCTGTATATTGTGCTGTCATTTTGTTGCTCCTCAATTGAAAGGCGAAGCTATTTAAGCAGATATCCTCCGTCTTATCGCTGGCCTTTGTCGCTCAACCCAATTATCAATCTCATGCCGGTTATACATGATCGGGCTGTTTTGCTTCGGATTTAGGTCAGGCGCCACGTGCCGGTACTCTCGACCCTCCATCCAAGAAGTTCGTCGGGCGTGTTGAATCATGTGTTTGGTCATGCCAGTGAGAGACATAAGTAAGTCTTCGGATACCCACTTGCTCGGGTTCATTTGAATTATGTTGTCCATAAATCCTCTTCTATTTACCCTCAACCACTCGATGCACAATTACGTTGAGCCATAGCCAAGCCTCATGCTTTGGTGGGCATAGTGGCTTAGCCTGGCTGGCGTATTTGTCGAGCAGTTCGCGGAAGGTGTGATTGTTTGATTTACTGCGGAGTTCGGTGATGAGTTTCTTTGCTATAGCGCGGGCGGCGTTTTCACTTTACTCAGGAGTCATGAGTTACTCTTAGCTTGAATATTCACCAGACCTCTTTAATGGCCTGTGTTTAAGGAGTACTCCTCATAGAGAAGGGGGGGCTTTGGACGGCAAAAAGCTCAATGGTGAACCCGCCGTCCCTGTCTAAATGAGGAGCGCAAAAGTTAAATGTGTAATCCACTGCTATACTTTTTTCAGAGTGGGAATAATCTTAATTGCGTTAATTGGGATACTTCACCTATTCACGAGTGAATCTATGCCCGATATGAACATTGTTTGTGAAAAATGCAAATCTGATAAATTTGATGTGAAAGTTGCAACGACTATGAGTGATATCGTGTCTTCAATGACATGTTTGTACTGCGGTCACCCTGTTAAAGTAAGTGATATAGTATTTTTCATAGGTGAGGTATATCTTTCAAATGTCTATGAGGCTCCTGTAAAGTTGAAGGTTAGTCGCACTTTAAATAAGGCAGCGTATGGCTTTCCAGCGAATGATGCAGAAACCTGATTCAGCATGAATTGCTATCAAAACAGCCACTGAATTTAAGGCAATCTAGTAAGTTGGAACGTACTATTCGCTACCAATTTCGCCGCTATTAATAATGCTGGCAGAGCAAATGTCAGCATGCCCTCCGCTTAACTAAGTGTTTAAATCGATGAAAAATCAAGCTGTTGGTGTTCTCTGGTTTAGAAACGTAATCGAATATTCTGAGTACAGAAAACTCTTTACTGACACTCATACTCTGCCCGAAAGTTACTCTGAATGGCTTCTAGATGCTGAAAAAGTAATACAGCTCTATGAAAATGAAGAGGTTAACATTTTCAAAGTGGAGGCTGAGCCCATAGACTTTCGATGTTGGTGCATTTTAAATGGCCAGTCTATTGATTCAGAAGGGCGGATAGCGTTCGCAAATGCAAAAGCTCAGGAGTGTGCTTTAAAGAACGGCTGATCTTTATAATCAATATGAAAACCTCTTGAACTGAACTCATGCCGCTCTACTATTATTTCACCTAACGAATTAAACCGAGCACTTAAAAGCCTCTATAAAGATTTGCGCTGCTTCAGGACTGATAGCGTTCCGTAGGCGCGATGTCGTCCCACTCGGTTGGTAATCCCATGAGCCAGCGGGAATGTGCCCGGTTCAACTGGCCGCCACTTTCCATCGCGGCACAGCAGCCACTGGGCCGCATATGGGTTAAATTAGTTGTAGTAGGCCGCCATATTCAAGCCTCATCATCAACGCGTTTAAACTCAAGGACCCATACCCACGGGTTAGCCTGCCAGCTTTCCGCTCCGTATATTGACTGCCACAGCTTGCTGTAAGCGCTAATTGGGTAGCGTTCCCACTCATGCCACGGCCAGCCACAATTATCGTTACCAGGGTATCCGTCACGGTCAGGAATGCCGTATTTATAGAGGCGCCCATCCTTAGTTATTTCTGACAGCCCCTCAGCGAGAGCATCGTTTTCATTGATACTATTCAACCGCTCAACGCGCATGCCGGTGATTTCCAGCGTGATACGGCTGGCCCAGCGCGGCATGTGGTTTGATTGACGCCAGCGTCCACCTTTAGGCCAGTCGTCAGGAGTGGTGGCACGGTAAGCCATATCGTGACTGTACTGGTCTATGTTGCAGCGCGCCCACGTCTCACGCACCCACAGCCGATCGCCAATCTCACCGAATGGGCATTTAATATGCGCAAAATTACGATTTGTTTCACAATCATTGCTTCCAGCTCCGAACAGGGCGCCTTTCCATTTGAACCCAGAACTGACTGTTAACTCGGGCTGCGGATTAATAATCCGCCGCGTTTGCGTCTTGCGACTGCTGAGAATGGCGTTAACCATTTCGGCATTGAAGATGATAGGGCGCTCTTTCATGGCTTCACTCCATCTATTTCAGAATATCGGCGACGCTTGTAAGGAGATGTTCCAATCAGGTCATCCACTGGCACCCATTCATGATTCTGTCGTCCTCCAGTGCAGTTGTAGGCCAACCCATAGCAGAACTTTCCCTTATCTACATCCCAATCTCGAAACATAACGCGTGAACTGATGCGCTCATGTAAGACACCTTTTATCAACTTCTGGTCGCCGTCCTTCCGTGGCTGTCGCGATGGTGCGCGTCTGATATGAATTTTCATCCCTTCACCCCCGCACGCATATTGGCGGCCAGCCATTCAAGCGCCATTACTGGCACGCCAATATTCCCAGTACCTTCAAATTTTTTGATGAGGTGAGCAATACCCATCTCCACACCCTGCGCCTTGAACTCAGCGATAGCAGAGGACGTATTCGGCACGTGAATTGTTGCTGAGTAAGCGCCGATATCATCTTCGTATGACTCTTTCAAAAACTGGTTCTCAGCCACTAACTTGTCGCATTTATCCCGGTACTGATTAGCAAGCTTGGTTTCACGTTTTACAGCTTCATTGGTTATTGCAAGTTGTTCCATTAAAGTACTGAGTGAAGCTGCCAACTTGTCATTGTCAGCCTTTAGTACATCTCGCTCAGCCTCAGCCTTAGATAATTTCTGAACTGGCGTAAGGCCTTGGGTGCGCTGCATTGTTATGGTGAGAGGTCCAATATCTTTATGTTCAAAAAGCATCTCAAGATAGTTAATTGCGCCAGACTCTCTGAATTGGTCTGCAAAAGATTCAGCCATTAATTGGATAGCAAAACCGGAAAATGTGAATCCAAAACCACCATCAGGTTGAGGCTCTGCTTTATTAAGTTTCACCTCTCCGGCTAAAAACTCACCAAGGTTTTTACCGGCAATTTGTTCCGTGTTAATCCCATTAAAAGCATTAACGCAGGCAACTATCCTCTGGATATTTGCGCGATGTTGGTCTTTCTCAAGAAGATTTTCAGTGGCCCGCAGAAGAACGAACCCATCATCCCCTAACACCTGGTCATCACACTCATGCCAAAGGCCTGATTTATAATTGTCATGCTTCATGATCCGGTCCTTACTTGAAATGTTTAGGGGCGGGAATTGTTTTACCGTCGTTCATCATGTAGGCCGTTGCCATTTGCTCTGCATCGTTCATTGCATCGTGCAGCGAGTGATGTTTAACAACGGGGAAGCACGGCTGGTGGTCTTTGATGTAACCCTTACCGCCGCGCACCATTGCATCGATGTAGGTCCTGATATCTCGCTTACCGTTATATTTCCACGGGCATTCAATGCCGTGAGCCCGATAGGCGTTTTCAAGAATGGAGCCGTCAAAGTCAGGACCGCGAAAGAATATGCGTGCGTCTGGATGCTGGGCTATCCACTGTTTTAAATTTGATAGCGCCTCACCTAAGCTGACGCGTTCACCGGTAAGTGCTTCGTGTGCTTCCTCGCCCTGCTTCTTCCACCACTCCTGGGTGGGCACGCTAACTGTGCGACCTGAAATTAACTGATCGAAGGAATCGGTACGCCGGTAAAACGCAAACTGCAAATGGTCCTGCAGTTCAGGGTCTTTGGTAACGTCCATGATTGCCTGCTGCGTTGCATTCAAGTCGGTCACATCGAAAGCAAAAGCGCCAATCGAGAGGATTAGTGCCGTATGGGCGGTGTCCATCGTTTCGGTATCGATGGTGATTACGTTCACTGTCATGGGTATCTCCACAATTCCTGTCTGCAAACAGGTTTAGAAAGGTTTTACTTCTTCCCAGCGATTGAGGAACTGGGCGCGGGCTTGGGCTGGATTGAGGGGGCAGATAGCGAAATCAGCAGGGGTTATACCTTCCAGCACTGGCCACACGGTCCCGTCATCCAGATCAAAATCACGGCGTTCGGTGGCCAGCATGATTAAATCTGCTTTCTTCACCTCCGCGCTCATTGAAAGCGGTAGGCAATACTTCAAGCGAATGACCTTATCTAGCCGGTCTTCAACGCGCTTATAGTCCGGCAGCAGCAACTTTAGCGGCGCTGGAATATCTTTGATAAACGCCTCTGTCGCATCATGAAGCAGCGCTTCCCAGGCCATATGCTTTGGCACGAGAAGACTAGCCAATACTGAATGCTGGGCAACGCTGTAGAACTGAGGGATTTGCCCGTTAAAGCGGCACTCATGAGAGAGGCCTTGGGCGATGCTGTCTTTATCAAAAACGTGAGGGCAAGGATTGGTGTAATCCAGGTGTTTACCTGTAAATGTTTGTAGCCATGTCATAGAAATCTCCACAAGAAAAAAGACGCCTGCAAGCGCCGGTAACACTTCACGATTTATCCCCTTAAGGGGTGACTTAATGTAAAAATGAATGTATATAATGAATTTTATTTCACTATCTTATTAAAGGTATCTTGAATGAATGAAGATTATTATTTTCTCGGTAAAATAAGCACATCAAGCGAGGACGGGAAGTTAAAGATAGAAGAAATAAAGCCCCTCACATTAGTTGATGTTGAGTTTTATAACGGACAAAAAGATTTAATAGCTAACTTCAATAGCGATTTTATGCTAATGGAATATGTTGAAAGGAATTATAATTCTTATAAAAGTTATTTGTTTAAAAAAATTGAGGATGTCGGAAGAGAGGTTGGGATATTAAATAACTATCCTTTAAAAG
>NZ_MRWD01000082.1 GCF_002093625.1 Rouxiella silvae
GTCATTTGGCTACAGTTTTAAACTTGTACACTCGATAAGTCTATTTCTTATTTTGATTGTTGTACGTAGTTTTACTTCTCGCGGCTATAAGTCGTTAATTATTTTAATTGGTTTTTTCTCATCAGCGTATCTACCTGTCGCGTTAACCTACGGTTCGCCGGATTATAATGCCATCGCTAATATTTTGTATGCCAGTAAGTCAGAAAGTCTGGAGTTTTTAAAAGCCATTCCATGGTTTTACTATGTGACGCCGTTAATGGGTGTTGTCCTGACGTTAATGGCTTTTAATGTGAAAATAGGAAAGGTAAAGTATAGAGGATGGATTATTCTCTATATTATTATTTACTTGTTCTCTCCCTCAGTGAAAGCTTATATGAAGACGGGGGCGTTACCATTATTTAGCAACGGTTTGCCGATTATTAAAGCAAGCAGTGAGGCGGTCAGTAATTATCTTACGTTCGTTGAGCAAAGTGCATTCCTCAAGCAGCAAATGAGCTTGCCAGATCGCTGGGTGCCTCAAAAGACCTCTGCCGACTATCAGCTCTATATCTTGGTTATTGGCGAAAGTGTTCGCAGTGACTATATGCAAGCCTATGGTTTTAAAATAAAAAACACACCCTTTATGAGCTCGGCATCAGGGGTTACCTTCACGAACTATATTTCTGCCGCGTCTTCTACGGTTATGTCCCTTTTGAACAGTTTAACTTTACGTATAAATGAACAGCCTGACTCGAGCAGTAATATTGTTTCCCTTGCCAACAAGGCGGGATTTTCCACCTATTGGTACTCTAATCAGGGAATGATCGGCGAGGGAGAGACTCCTGTTTCTGTTATAGCAATGAATGCTGAAAGTGTCAGTTTTATTAAAAAAGGAGAGTACCAGCAAAATAAATATGTCCCAGACATTAGAATGCTTCCGCAAATCCGTTGGGCTATTAGTGAAAATAAACCCGTCAAGCTTATTGTTATTCATCTTATAGGTTCTCACTCAAGAGCTTGTTCAAGAACCAATGAGAAATATTCAACATTTAGCCAGTCAAAAGAAATCTCCTGTTATATAGAAAGTATTGCTCAGACAGATAAACTGCTCGCTGATGTTGCTGATATGGCCAAGGCGAGCGGAAAAAGTTGGTCAATGATGTATTTTGCCGATCACGGCCTGGAGTTTTCTGATAAAGACACCCAGTATGCTCGATTGATTCATGGTGATAAGTTTAAGCAAAACTATAGAGTGCCTATGTTTATTACCGCCTCAGACAGTCATGAGAGAAAAACGGTTGATCGTCCGCGAAGTGCGCTTAATTTTTTGTCGCTTTTTTCACAGTGGACTGGCATTAAAGATAAATTAATTAATTCCGACTGCAATATGATGGCGAACGTTCCGTGCAATAACCAAGATACGGTGATCAAATTCGATCAAAGCAAGGTATATTTTTCATCACTTGCGCAGGACAGTACCGCTCATTGAGACCACCATTCAAATTTATTGAATATCATCATCACAGTTATCCGGCTGTTTCTGGCGATGAAAAAGAGTAACGTTACCTTATCAAACGCCCGCCGAGTTGGCTGGCGTTGCCTCTTAACCTGAGTGGTAAGGAACATTTTATGACGACCCTGCGTATGCCAGCACTGTTTTTGGGACACGGTAGCCCGATGAACGTGCTCGAAGATAATATTTATACTCGTGCTTGGGAAACGTTGGGTAAGAACCTGCCGCGTCCTAAGGCTATTCTTGCGGTTTCTGCACACTGGTACACCCGTGGGACTGCTGTTACTGCCATGGAAAATCCGCGCACTATTCATGACTTTGGTGGATTCCCGCAGGCGCTATTTGATAAACGTTATCCTGCGCCGGGCTCACCGGCATTAGCAAAACGCGTTCAGGAACTTCTCGCACCCCTGGAAGTGACGGCTGACAGCGAATGGGGATTCGATCATGGTTCTTGGGGCGTGCTGATCAAGATGTATCCCGAAGCGGATATCCCGATGATTCAATTGAGCATCGACGGTACCAAGCCTGCCGAATACCATTATCAACTGGGCAAAAAATTGGCTGCGCTGCGTGATGAAGGTGTGATGATTGTCGCCAGCGGAAACGTGGTGCACAACCTGCGTATGGTTAAATGGGACGGAAACTCAGAGCCTTATCCTTGGGCTGATTCGTTTAACCAGTACGTTGTCGATAATCTCGATTGGAAAGGTGAGGCCAAGGATCATCCTTTGGTTAATTTTATGCAGCACGACGGCGGCGCCTTATCTAACCCAACGCCTGAACACTATCTGCCACTGCTTTATCTGCTAGGTTCGTGGGACGGCGTTGAGCCGATCGCGATGCCAACTGAAGGGATTGTGATGAGTTCGCTGAGTATGCTGTCGGTACAGCTGGGTTAACACGTTTAGAACGGATAATCGCGCAGATTGGCGATTATCCGTTTTTTATTGCCCTGAATTGGCCCTTTGAGATTATTAGCCAATAATACTGTGCGGGTAGAAACGCGATAGGTCTTGGGTTATCAACGCTCTGTCTTCACGTAGGCCAATACCGCACGGCTGGTCGTTGACCAACCAACTGCCAATCAGCGTATAGCTGTCGTTAAAGCGCGGCATCGGGCAATATTCTTGTACGATCATGCCTTCTTTACCGTATGGGCCTTCGGCGCTTGCCACCTCTTTCCCGTTCTCGATGATGCGGATGTTGGCACCTTCGCGCGAGAAAAGCGGTTTTATCACGTAACTCGCCATCGGCGGAGGGTTGTCTTCAGCGAAGTAAGACTCGAGCAGGTTAGGGTGATGCGGGAACATCTCCCACAGCAGCGGCAGCAGGGCCTTATTGGAAATAATCGCTTTCCAGGCAGGTTCGAGCCAGCGAACGCCCGCATCTTCGAGCTTGGTAGAGAACACTTCGCGGAACATGAACTCCCACGGATAGAGCTTGAACAGGTTGCTGATAATCTGATCTTTAGGATCGGTGAACTGACCACGTTCGCCGAGGCCAATCTCTTCTATAAATAAGAATTCACTGGCTAATCCGGCCTCCTGTGCGCAGTCCTGCAAATACTGAACGGTGCCGCGATCTTCTTCCGTGTCCTGACAGCAGGCAAAATGCAGCAGTGAGAAACCGTGCTGGGTTTTCAGCTCGGCAAATCGCTCGATCAGTTTTTCCTGCATGCTGTTGAATTGGTCAGCGCCGGCAGGCAAGTTACCAGCCGCAATCTGATCCTCAAGCCACAGCCACTGGAAAAAGGCCGCTTCGTATAATGAAGTCGGCGTGTCTGCGTTGTTTTCCAACAACTTGGGTGGATTCACGCCGTCGTAAACCAAGTCTAGGCGTGAATAGAGTGAGGGTTGCTGAGTGCGCCACGACGCTCTGACAAACTCCCAGCAATGCTTGGGAATTTGAAACTTTGCCATCAGCTCATCGCTTTTAACAACCCTTTCAACCACCTTGAGGCACATTTGATGCAGCTCTGCGGTGGCGTCTTCGATCTGTTCAATCTGCGCCAGCGTGAATTGGTAGTAGGCGTCTTCACACCAGTACGGTTCGCCGTACATAGTGTGAAAATTAAAGCCAAATTCCGTGGCTTTTTCGCGCCAGTTAGGACGTTCTTGCAGAGCTACGCGTTTCATTCTTAGCCACCCATACTGCGCATTGGAGTACGTGTTGACGACGCTGCGCTGCGCTGCATTGAGGTTTGTTTGGCGACGCTTTCACCAAATCCGCCGCGGGTTACGGTTGAGGTGGTTGCCGGTTTAGGTGCCATCGCTGAAGGCGGCACATTCATGCTGCGGCCGGTGGTTGCTGGACCGTAGCTTTTACCGGTAGCATCAACAAACTTGCCGTTGGCCGGGCTGCCTGCGGTTTTTGAGGTAAACAGCGGTTGCTGCGCGTAACCGCCGCCGCTCATCATGCGTCCCATCATAAAGCCAGCCATCAACGGCATCCACATGCTGCCGCCGCCCTGCTGAGATTCAGCGGACATGCCGGCCTGAGCTGGTGCCTGAGTACACTGTGATTCACCGAATTCGGCCACGCAGTCGGCACGATTGGCATATTTAGGGGCCGTTTTAGCCGCTTCAGCCTTGGCGTCGTTAAAGGCCTTGGCACACTGTGCGCTGGTGGACGGGTTTGCTTTCGAGCAGTCGTCGGCATTTTGATAAAGCGACACGTTGTCATCGCTTTTCTCACAGGCGCTGAGCATAAATGCGGCGCTGATAGCAAAAGCAATGGGCGTTATTCTCGAGCTACGCCAGGATTTCCGGAAGGTAGCCAGATTGATGTTTTGTGTCCGTTTCATTGTATTGATCCCATAGTCGGGCTTTTTTGCCCTTTCCCAGAGTAGGTTACATTTGTAACAGAATAAGAATAAGGTAAAGATGCTTACTATTAAAGCAAGAATGGCAATCGTTACGAGACTTTACGTTCAGACGTGAAATCGATAGCGAAAAAGAGGCTTTTGAGGCATTAAAATAAAAAAACCGCCTTTTTCGGGCGGTTTTCGTTTCTTAAAAAGAACGCTAAATTTTCAGTAATCAGTTCTGAAAGGGATTGCCGCTCTTTTTCACGGTCTTCGGTTCGTGAGTCGCGCTAACGCGTTTTACCGGAGCCGGTGTGCTGACATTGCTGTTATCGTTATAGCCGTTTACCCCGTCGGCCGCTGCGTTCTGCTGCGGGGTTTCAGGTGCGACTTGCTCAGGGCTGGTAGCCACCGGTTGGCCCAGCGCGCCGTTCAGCGCCAGCAGGTCATTTTCGTTAAGCGTACCCAGTGCTGATTTCACATTTAGCTGATTAATCAGATAATTATAGCGCGCGCTGGAGAGCTGCTGTTTGGCGTTGTACAGCGTGGTGGTCGCATCCAGTACGTCAACGATGGTGCGCGTTCCCACTTTATAACCGGCTTCCATCGCATCCAACGAGCTTTGTGCAGAAACCACCGCCTGTTTGTAAGCGTTGATGCTGCCGATTGAAGCCGAAATGTTGTTGGAAGACGATCGCACTGTCTGCACGACTGTGCGATGAGAGCTTTCAAGCTGTTCGCTGGCGTTTACAAAGCTAAATTGCGCCTGCTTGACTTGAGAACTGACCGAACCGCCGCTGTAGAGCGGGATCGTCAGGCTCAGGCCGACTTTATTCTGCCCTGCGTCACTGTCCTGATAGCTGCTGCCTTCGCCAGTGCGTGAACCGTTATACTTGGTGTTGCTGATACCGGTTGATGCGGTCAGATCCAGCGTAGGCATGTGGCCGTCCTGATAGTAGCGAATTTCTTCACGCGCCAAGTCCTGTGATAGACGGGCTGACAGCAGGCTCAGGTTGCGGCTTTCCGCCTCTTTAAGCAGACTGTTTACCGGTTCCGGGCGCTGAGTGGTGAAGGTCGCAATATTCAGTGAAGCTAACTGAGGATAGAAAACGCCGGTTATCTGACGCAGTGATTCCAGCGCGTTGTCTACCGCATTACGCGCGGTGACTTCGTTGGCTAACACGGTGTCGTAGGTGGAACGGGCGTTCTGTACGTCAGTAATGGCAACTAGGCCGACGTTGAAACGTTGGGTGGTTTGGTCCAACTCACGGTACACCGCCTGTTTCTGCGCTTCTGTATAGGAAAGTGCATCAATCGCACTCAAAACGTTGAAATAGGCCGTGGCGGTGTTCAGAATTAGGGATTGCTGTGCCGTCTGATAAGTGACGTCGGCAATACCGGCTGTTTTTTCCTGCAGAGTCAGGGCACGCCATTTGGACATATCAAACAGTGTCTGGGTCAGCTGTAACGATCCGCTGCCCACGTTGCTGTTTACACCGTTAGCATCGCGATATCCGTTGTTATAGCCATAGTCGAGACCTAAACCCAACTGCGGCAGCAGCGGGCTACGCGCCTCGTTAATTTTCTCAAATGCAGCATCACGCGTTGCGGCAGATGCGCGCAAATCCGGGTTACTTTCCCTGGCTTGTTTGTAAACTTGCATAAGATTTTCAGCCTGGGTTACCGTGCTGAAGCCGCCAAGACCCAGGGTGATGAGAAGAGGGAGCAGTTTCTTCATTTGCATTCCTTGTAGTGCAGCAATGTTATTATTTAATGCTGTCATTAAAACAAACAGACGCGGATTCTAGCAGAGACCGGTGAGCGAACTGTGTGGCTTAATGTGCCATCTCACGCGCGTGAATCCAAATCTAACACAAAAAACCTTGATTATTATTACCGCATCTTCATCAAAATGACCTGAAATGGGGATAATTTTATTTCAACCGCTGACAGGGGGACGTCAATATGACCAAGTTCAAAGGTTCGCCAGTGAGTTTCGGCAAAGATGATGTAGAAATTATTGCTGTTGATACTCAATACCAAGGTTTTTTTCGCATCAACGCTTACCGGTTTCGTCATCGGCTGTTTAATGGTGAAATGAGTGGCGAAGTGGTGCGTGAAGTTTTTGAACGTGGACATGCTGCGGTTCTGCTACCTTATGATCCTGTGCGTGACGAAGTCGTATTGATCGAACAGATTCGATTTCCTGCTCTGGAAAGCAGCGACACCCCCTGGCTACTTGAAATGGTGGCCGGTATCATCGAAGAGGGCGAAACGGTCGAAGACGTAGCCCGCCGCGAAGCATTGGAAGAAGCCGGCATTGTCGTCGGGCGCTGTAAACCGGTGCTGAGCTATCTGGCAAGCCCGGGTGGCACCAGTGAGCGCCTTTCTATTATGGTAGGTGAAGTCGATGCCTTAACGGCAGAAGGAATTCATGGTCTGGAAACTGAAAATGAAGACATCCAGGTACACGTGGTTAGCCGGGAACAGGCTTACCGCTGGGTGGAAGAAGGAGCGATAGATAATGCCGCGTCAGTGATTGCCTTACAGTGGCTGACTCTGCACCATGAATCCTTAAAAAAAGAATGGGTTAAAGAATGATAAAGCGCTATGTTCCCGATTTTCCTGAAATGATGCGTCTGTGCGAAACCAATTTCGCTCAGCTGCGCCGTTTGCTGCCTCGAAATGATGAAGTTGGACAGACAGTGTCTTATCAGGTGACTAACGCCACCTACCAGCTAAAAATCCTCGAATCGACACGCTATACCTCACTGGTCGAAATCACTCAGACGGCACCGGCGGTCAGCTATTGGAGCCTGCCTTCAATGACCGTTCGTCTCTATCATGACGCAATGGTTGCCGAAGTGTGTGCGAGCCAACAGATCTTTCGCTTCAAAGCACGCTATGATTATCCTAATAAAAAGTTGCATCAGCGTGACGAAAAGCATCAAATTAACCAGTTTCTCGCCGATTGGTTGCGCTATTGTCTGGCGCATGGAGCGATGCCAGTTCCGGTTTGTTAGACAGACTTCAATAACAAAGGATCGAATTTGGAAAGCCTGTTTAAGCTGCCTTTGGTGGATGGGGCCAAAGTCAGGATACTGCAGATTACAGATACTCATCTTTTTGCTGGTGAAGATCAGACCTTGCTGGGTGTGAATACGTTTCGCAGCTATCGCGCCGTGCTGGACGCCATTTGTGCTCAGCAGCGCGAGGTCGACATTATTGCTGCGACCGGTGACCTGGCGCAGGATCAGTCTCTTGAGGCTTATCACCATTTCTCACGCGGGGTGAATCGCCTTCCTGCCCCCTGCGTTTGGCTGCCCGGCAACCATGATTTTCAACCGGCAATGGTCAATGCGCTGGCCGAGGCGGGCATTCATCCTTCCAAGCAGGTTTTGCTGGGCAACGATTGGCAGGTACTGCTGCTCGACACCCAAGTTTTTGGCGTGCCTCACGGCGAAATCAGTGAATATCAGCTTGAATGGATGACCCGCTGCCTTGACGCGCAGCCAACGCGATTTACGTTGATTATGCTGCACCACCATCCGTTGCCTTCGGGTTGCACCTGGCTTGACCAGCACAGCCTGCGCAATGCGCACACGCTGGCCAACGCGCTGCAGGCGTACCCAAAAGTCACCACGCTGCTGTGCGGGCATATTCATCAGGAGATGGACGTCGACTGGTACGGCAAGCGTCTCTATGCTACACCGTCTACCTGCGTGCAGTTCAAACCGCACTGCACCAACTTTACGCTCGACACCGTTGCACCGGGCTGGCGCTATCTTACGCTGCATCCCGATGGGCGCGTAGAAACCGAAGTTTGCCGCCTCGAGACCAACGAATTCAGCCCAGATGCCGATGCGGAAGGATATTAATGAGTACTTTGCTGTATTTGCACGGCTTTAACAGTTCTCCACAGTCGGCCAAGGCCACGGCGTTAAAAGACTGGCTGGCTGAACACCATCCAGGCATCGAGATGGTTGTTCCTGAACTATTACCGCATCCTGCCGATGCCGCCGAGCAGCTCGAAACGCTGATTATGGACAAATCGGGCGAGAAAATTGGCCTCGTCGGATCCTCTCTCGGCGGTTATTACGCGACCTGGCTTTCGCAGTGTTTCACGCTGCCTGCAGTGGTGGTTAATCCCGCGGTCCGTCCTTATGAACTGTTAAACGACTTTTTGGGGCTCAATTACAACCCCTACACCGGCCAGCAATATGTGTTAGAGTCTCGCCATGTTTACGATCTTAAAGTGATGCAGGTAGACCCTCTGGAATCACCGGATTTACTGTGGTTACTCCAGCAAACCGGCGATGAGACCCTCGACTACCGTCAGGCCGTGGCGTATTACACGTCGTGCCGCCAAACTGTAGAACCTGAAGGTAATCATGCATTTGTCGGTTTTGAGCGTTTTTTCCCACCGATTGTGGATTTCTTGGGGTTGGCATCAGATTGAGCTTCGCCAACAACAGTATCGTTCACTTACAACCAGAGCCACGAATTAATAAACGATGAGCCAATCTACTTATAACGCGGATTCTATTGAGGTTCTTAGCGGCCTTGAACCTGTGCGTCGCCGCCCTGGCATGTATACCGACACCACCCGGCCAAACCATCTTGGCCAGGAAGTTATCGATAACAGCGTCGATGAAGCGCTGGCGGGCCATGCCCGTCGTATCGAAGTTATTCTGCACGCCGACCAGTCGCTTGAAGTCACTGACGACGGTCGCGGTATGCCCGTTGATATTCACCCCGAAGAAGGCATTCCGGCCGTAGAACTCATTTTCTGCCGCCTTCATGCCGGGGGTAAGTTCTCCAACAAAAACTACCAGTTCTCCGGCGGCCTGCACGGCGTGGGTATCTCTGTGGTTAACGCCTTGTCCACCCGAGTCGAAGTCACCGTGCGCCGCGACGGCCAGGTCTATTCAATGGCCTTTGAAAATGGTGATAAAGTTCAGGACTTGAACGTGACAGGCACGGTCGGCAAGCGCAACACCGGTACCAGCGTTCATTTCTGGCCTGATGTTAGCTTCTTCGACAGCCCGCGTTTTTCAGTAAGTCGCCTCAGCCATTTGCTGAAGGCCAAAGCGGTGCTTTGTCCCGGCGTTGAAATCATTTTCAAAGATCAGGTTAACAATACTGAACAGCGTTGGTGTTATCAGGATGGTCTCACTGACTACCTGATGGAAGCGGTAAACGGCCTGATCACGCTGCCTGAAAAAGCCTTTGTCGGCGCCTTTGCCGGAGATACTGAAGCCGTTGACTGGGCGCTACTTTGGCTGCCTGAAGGCGGCGAAATGCTGACCGAAAGCTACGTCAACCTGATCCCGACCATGCAGGGTGGCACCCACGTTAACGGCCTGCGTCAGGGACTGCTTGATGCGATGCGCGAATTCTGCGAATTCCGCAATATTCTGCCTCGCGGTGTGAAACTGTCGGCTGAAGACATCTGGGATCGCTGCGCCTACGTGCTGTCGGTGAAAATGCAGGATCCGCAGTTCGCAGGGCAAACTAAAGAGCGCCTCTCTTCACGCCAGTGCGCCGCTTTCGTTTCCGGCGTGGTAAAAGACGCTTTTAGCCTGTGGCTTAACCAAAACGTGCAATCCGCCGAGCAGCTGGCTGAAATGGCGATCTCCAGCGCCCAGCGCCGTATGCGCGCGGCCAAAAAAGTGGTGCGCAAGAAGCTGACTAGCGGACCGGCGCTGCCGGGTAAACTGGCCGACTGCAGCTCGCAAGACCTGAACATGACCGAACTGTTCCTGGTGGAAGGTGACTCCGCGGGCGGATCCGCCAAGCAGGCACGTGATCGCGTATTCCAGGCGATCATGCCGCTGAAAGGTAAGATCCTTAACACTTGGGAAGTCTCTTCAGACGAAGTATTGGCCTCACAGGAAGTGCACGATATTTCCGTGGCGATCGGTATTGATCCCGACAGCGAAGATCTGAGCCAACTGCGCTACGGCAAAATTTGTATCCTTGCGGATGCTGACTCCGACGGCCTGCACATTGCAACTCTGCTGTGTGCCCTGTTCGTGCGTCACTTCCGATCGCTGGTTCGCGGTGGTCACGTTTATGTTGCCATGCCGCCTCTGTACCGCATCGACTTGGGGAAAGAGGTGTTCTACGCCTTGGATGAAGAAGAGAAGGCCGGCGTGCTGGAGCAACTCAAGCGTAAGAAAGGCAAGCCCAACGTTCAACGATTCAAAGGGTTGGGTGAGATGAACCCGCTGCAACTGCGTGAAACTACGCTGGATCCCAACACGCGTCGCCTGGTGCAGTTAACCATCGACGAAGAAGATATCGATCAGACGTTGCGAATGATGGACATGCTGCTCGCCAAAAAGCGTTCTGAAGATCGCCGCAACTGGCTTCAGGACAAAGGCGACACCGCCGAACTGTCCGTTTGATTTTCGATTTCGGTATTCACTCAGAAAATTAGCGCAAAGACAGTAAGTCGTCCGACTTACTGTCGCGATCCCCACGCTTGACTTATTTTGTCCAATTTGTATTTTAAGGACATGCATACATTCCTTATTATTGTCCCCGACGGGGGCATGTTATTCGAGCCGGCGGGGATCGCCGATATTCTGACGCAGGCGAATCGCCTGAGACTCCCCGATTCTCCACAGCCTCCCTACCGGGTGACTCTCGCCACGCCTCAGCCACATCGCGTGGTGCATGGAATGTCTGGCCTTAACCTGCTGGCTGACCATCTTCTCTCTGAGCTTGACCCCGAACTGAGCCGCGACACCGTGCTGATAACCGGCAAAGGCTCCGACGCGGCGGAGAGTGCCGCGGTGATGGATTGGATCCGCCGCGCAGCACCTTATACGCGGCGTATCGTCTCAATTTGTGGCGGAGCCTGGCTTCTGGCCGGAGCCGGTCTGTTGGACGGGCGTAGGGCAACCACTCATTGGCGACTGCTCGACACGCTGCAATCAGCGTTTCCTCGAGTTAATGTGGAAAAAGGGCCAATCTATATTCAGGACGGGGCTATCTGGACCTCGGCAGGCGTCAGTTCAGGATTTGATCTGACTCTTGCGCTGATCGAAGACGATCACGGCTTTGTGCTCGCCCGCAGTGTGGCGCAGGATATGGTGATGTTCTTGCGCAGACCCGGCGGACAGTCACAGTTCAGCCGTTTTCTGCTTAATCAGGCCAATACGCCAGGCCCTATCCGCGAGCTTCAGTCCTGGATCCTCGAGAATCTTGCCGACAATCTGTCGGTTGAAAAATTGGCCGAGCGGGTATCGATGAGTCCACGTAATTTTACCCGCGTATTCACCCGACAAACCGGCGTTAGCCCCGCACGCTATGTCGAAGAAGTTCGCCTGGACGTTGCACGGCAACATCTTGAACAAAGCTCAGACAAGCTCGAACAAATCGCCTTGCATACCGGCTTCGGCAACAGCCTCAATCTGCGCCGCGTTTTTGAACGCAATCTTCAGCTCAGTCCGGCAGATTATCGTCAGCGCTTTTATGCGCGTAATCTGGCCTAAATTGATCCCTAATTGTCATTTACGCCAAACCCTCACTGCACTATTTTTAGTACAGGCAAATAACTGAGGAGTTCATTATGGTCAAGGTGGGTATCAATGGCTTCGGCAGAATCGGACGCAATGTTTTGCGCGCCGCTTTAGGCCGTGACGACTTTCAGGTAGTGGCAATTAACGATCTGACTGACAGTAAAACGCTGGCGCATCTCTTAAAATACGATTCACTTTCTGGCACGCTGGCGGCCAAGGTGGAGGCGGGTGAAGGACAGTTGCTGCTGGATGGCCGAGTTATTCGTGTCTTTAGTGAACGTGACCCAGGGCAGATCCCGTGGAGCAGCGTTGGCGTTGACGTAGTAATCGAAGCCACCGGGTTTTTCACCGACAAAGCGAAAGCCGAAGTTCACATCACCCAAGGCGGTGCCAAAAGAGTGATCATCTCGGCACCGGGTAAGGACGATGACCTGACCGTAGTGATGGGGGTCAACGATGAGCGCTATGATCCGACGCGCCATAAAGTGGTCAGCAACGGCAGCTGTACCACCAATGGCCTGGCGCCTGCGGTGCAGGTACTGCATCAAAACTTTGGTATCGAACATGGCCTGATGAACACGACTCACGCCTACACCAACAGTCAGGTTCTGCACGATCAGCCGGAAAAAGATTTGCGCGGAGCGCGTGCGGCGGCGCTGTCTATTGTTCCTTACTCCAGCGGGGCGGCTAAAGCGATCGGCAAAGTTATTCCTGAGCTGGATGGCTTACTGACGGGCTATTCTCTGCGTGTGCCGGTTCCCGTCGTCTCAATTGTCGACCTGACCGTGACGCTTAAACGCAATGTCACGGTAGAGGAAATCAATGCCGCCTTCCGTAAAGCCGCAGAATCTGGCCCACTGCTGGGGATCCTTGGCTACAGCGATGAGCCTTTAGTGTCCAGCGATTATCAGGGGGATCCGCGTTCTTCAATTATTGATGGGCTCTCCACGTTGGTTATCGGCGGCAATTTGATCAAGATTCTTGCCTGGTATGACAACGAGTGGGGCTTCTCAAATCGCCTGGTCGACTTGGCGGTACTGATGGAAAAACGCGGCCTATAGACCCGGTTAATGGGGTAATAGTTTAAGAACCAAGGGGTTGAAATCAGCGCTATCAGGCAGAGATTTCAACCCACAGTGGATAATGATCCGAACCGCTATTTTCACTGTCTATCCAGCAACGACTGACGCGGCTGGCCAGCTGTGGGGACAACATGCAGTGATCGATTCTTCCCGGCGCTTCGGGATGCGTCACACCGTCATGCTCCTCATGACCGGCCGCTACCCAGGCATCGACCAAACCGTGAAGACGCAGCAAGCGACCAAAGTGAGGCGTCTTGGGGCCAATCATCCTGTTGTACTCGGCGCTGTCGGGCAGAAAGTTTAAATCCCCCATCAAAATCATCTGTTCAGGCATCGGCGGAAGTGCGCCTTCGGTCCATCCTGCTGACGGGTCGGGATGCCCACCGCACCAGGCACCGCCTTCCAGCGGCGCTCGGGCGAAGATATCCATCATGGCTTCCACCTGCGGAAGTCGGGTCTGCGCGCAAAGATGACTAAGATGGACGCTGTAAACTCTTACTACGTCGGTTCCAGTATCTATTACTGTTTCCAGCAACCCTTGTTGAATTGAATGCTGAGTGAGCGTGCCATATTTTGGCAGGGGGAAGTTGCGGCTCGAGACGATTGGCCAGCGGGATAAAATCATAGTGCCAAACTGGCGGCGGCGGTTGTTGACACGTCCGCTGGCATCAACGGTGCTGGCGTCCATGTCGAGGTTGTTGCCAAAGACCCAGTGGTAACGCCCCAGCAGATCCGCAAGGGTCTGCGCCTGATCCACCGTGCCTGAGCGCTGCCAAAATCGCTCGACTTCTTGCAGGCAAATAATATCGGCATCACCAATTTCACCGGCGATGCGCGCGAGGTCGTATTGACCATCGCGGCCAAGCCCATACTGAATGTTATAGCTAACAATTAACATAATTCGGCCTTTTAATAGAGGGAATTAGCCTGCAATTTTGCAAGCAGACGGTGAAGCTGAAAAAGCGTGCGGACCCCATGCCGTGGCGACAGTGGCCAGTCGACTGCCATGCGCATCGAACAGCAGGGTGGTTACATCATTGAATAACATGCCGACCATCGTCCCAATTCCAAAGCGCGCCAGCGAGCCGGCATCCAGTACGCGTATCTGGCCCAGCGGCGTTTCCAGGGTGTACAGCACTTCGCGACCCATCGGGTCAATTTGCATAATATGTCCCCCGACGTGCCCTGAACCCGGCGCAACCAGCAGCACATCTTCTGGGCGAATACCCAGCGTTATGGGGCCGGTATAATGACCTGACAGTGTCAGAGAGAATCGGTCGAACTGTGCCTGATAGCCGCTCGCCTGTCCGCGGAGAAAGGTGATGGGCGGTGAGCCAATGAAACCGGCAACAAATATATTTGCCGGTTGACGATATAGCGCGTCCGGCGTGCCTATCTGTTCTACGCGGCCTTTATTCATGCAGATAATGCGCTGCGCCATGGTCATGGCTTCGATTTGGTCGTGGGTGACCATCAGGGTGGTGGCCTGCGAACGCGCATGAATAGCCTTCAGCTCGCTGCGCATTGCCATACGCAGCGTGGCGTCAAGATTGGATAACGGTTCATCAAGCAGCAACAGTGAAGGCTGCTTGATAAGCGCGCGCGCCATGGCTACCCTCTGCTGCTGACCACCGGAGAGCGCCGCGGGTTTTCGCGCCAGCAGTTCATCAACCTGAACCCAGGCCGCCGCGCTGCGAATAGCACTATCACACTGTTTTTTATCTAATGAGGTAAAGCGCAGCGGAAAGCCGATATTGTCATAAACGCTCAAATGGGGATAAAGCGCATAAGACTGAAACACCACTCCAACGTTACGATCGCGCGCATCAACGGCGTTAACCTCCTGGCCGTCGAATAAAATCCGCCCGCTCGTCGGGGCATATAAACCGGCGAGTAGAAACAGGGTGGTCGACTTACCACAGCCCGACGGCCCAAGAATGGCGACAAACTCGCCGTCGTCAATACGCAAATCAGTGGCTTGCAGCACCTGCGTTGTGCCCCACGACTTACTCACGCCCTCCAGAATAATCTCTGCCATCGTTTAACCTTTGGTTCCACCAACGCGCATTTGCGTCAGGTATTTTTGAGTAAAGACATAGAGAACAATCACCGGCAGGATATAGAGCATCCCCACGGCGGCGATGAGACCGGGGTCAGACCCCATGCTGTCCTGCGAGGCCCAGAACAGATACAAGCTCATGGTCATTTTCGAGCTGTCGACCAGCAGGGTGCGCACGAAAACGTACTCTTCCCAGCCGCGAAGAAAGGCGAAGGTGGCAATGGCAATCATGCCGCCTGTCACCTGAGGTAACACCACCATACGAAAGGCCTGAAAGCGGGTAGCGCCGTCGGTAATCGCAGACATTTCAATATCCCAAGAGACGCCGTCAAAGAAGTTCTTCATTACAAAGATTGCGAAAGGTAGCTCGAGTGCGCACATCACTAACATCACGCCACAAATGCTGTTTAGCATCCCCATCCAGTAGAGCTGAATAAACAGTGCGACGGTCAGCGCCAGTGCCGGAAAAGCCTGTAATAACATCAGCGATCGCAACAATCCCTGACGACGGCGAAAACCAAATCGTGATAAGGCATAAGCTGCGGGCACCGCCACCGAAGTCACTATCAGCGTTTGGCCGACGGCAAAAAGAAGCGAGTTACCCAATGAATCCCAAATAGACGGTAAACTGCTGCCGTTGGCACCCGTCGCCTGCACGTCTGGGTTCCATAAAAAACGATAGTTTTCAACGGTAAGCTTCGGCACGACGCAGATAGCGAACAGCAGTAGAGCCACGACGCCAGTCAGCCACGTGAGCTGCACCCGATAGCGCCGAGTAAAACTCACGGCCAGCGTGGCGAGATAAACCAGTGCCAGAATACCGAGCACGGCGGCCAACACGTGAAAATCACTGCCGCCGCTTTTACCGGTGAAAGAGATAACTGCCAGCCAGACATAGGCCGACACCAGCGGCAGGGAGGCGAAAGTAAGAAAGCTCACCACCCCTGTCATGAAAGCGGCCTTTTGCCATCTTGAACGACGGGCTTTGCGCTGCCAGTCAACGTGCGGAGTTACACTCATCTCAGCACCTCAATGCGTGGCGCGGCAAACTGTTCCCGCATGTTCATTATCCGCCACTGTAGCAGCGTTAGCAGAATTCCGACGGCCATCAAACCCAGCGCCAGCATCGCCCCATAGGCATAAGAGCCCGTTTCGAAGGCGCGACGGTAAACGTACAGCGCATAGGTGGTGGTATCGTAAACCGGCCCGCCGCCGGTGATCAGCAGGATATATTCGTAGCTGACCAGCAGCGAAAGCGTCTGATACATGGCGATAAAGCGGATAGGGCTTCTCAGTGCCGGCAGTACCACGTGGCGGATAAGCGCGAACTCACCCGCACCGTCAACTCTGGCGGCATGATAAAGATGCTGTGGAATAGCGCGAACCGTCGAGGTGAGAATAACCATCGCAAAAGAGGCACCTACCAGTCCGTTTGCCACCACGATGAGCACCATCGGATGATCATTGCGCAGATTAAGCTGCGGCATACCCGGCAGGTAGGTTAAAAGGTGATTGAGCAGTCCCGAGCGGGTGGGGTCTACCACCCAAATCCACAGCAGGGCATACAGTACGGCGGGTGTAATGCGCGGCAAAAACCAGACTCCTCGAAACAGTGTCCCCAGCGACTCTGGCAGCAGGGTGGTCGTGACGGCCAGGGTAATACCCAGACCAAGATTAAAAATAAATAGCGTTGCCACCACATAGACTAAAGTGGCCAGTAAAATTGCCGGCATCTGCTCATCGGACAGCAGCATGCGCTGCAAATTGGCCAAGCCAAACGAGGTTATCTTCAGATTCATGCCCATATCGCTAAACGCAATGACGGCATCCAGCACAATGGGCGTAATGAAAAATATCAATAAGATCGATATGGCGGGTGCCAGGTACCAAGCCGGATGATGTCTGACTCGACGCTGCGTGAGTGAAACGGGCATCATTTATTTCCTTGCCATTATGATGAAAAAGGGCCGCCGCAGAGTGTTTGGCTAGGCATCACGGGCTTACGGGATCGGTGATCTCAACATCGTCACCCAGCTGTGATTTAAGCTCGTCGGCAATAAAAGAGACCGCCTGCGCCGGGGTCATACGCTTGGTTTCCACGGCCTGCAATCCCTGGAACAGCACATGATTGTAAGTCCCGAACTTCACGTGTCCCGGAACAAAAGTGAGGTGGTCCATCATTTTTGATGCTTGGCTCAATGCCCAGTTTTGGGCATATTCCGGCATCGAAAGTTGGGTGTAGCTGATAGCGGTATGGTAGGACGTAACGTCATGGCGGGTGTTGTAGTAAGGCAAGCTGGCCATGGCGACCAGCTGAGCAGCAATCTGCTTATTGGTACTTTTGTCACTGACCACGTAAGCAATCGGGTGAGAAAGATTCGTTGGTTTTCCGCCTTTAACCGCAGCCGGTGCCGGTATCCAACCTATCATGTGATTGTATCCTGCGCGGTCTGTCGGCCAGCTCGTGCCATAGCTGTTGTTTTGCTGCCAGGCCATAGCCCAGATGCCTTGGTGAAAGATAAAAGCCTGCTGCTGTTTGAAAGCTGCCTGAATGGTATCCCAGCTCATGGCGGTATTATCAGTCGGCGTTACGCCCTCGGCGACGTTGCGGGCATACCAGCTCAGCGCCGCCTCAACGCCTTTTTCCGGAAACTGCAATTTCCCGTTTTTATCGTCGGTAAACTTCACGCCAAAGGAAGAGAACACCATCAGGTAATCAATGCCCACGTTTGGCCGATGCAGCATGCCGTATTTAGCTGCTCCACCTGACACCACCTGCTTTGCCAGCGCCGTTAGGTCATCAAGGGTAAAATCGCCGCTCTGTACCCGCGAAGGAATACTGTCGATGAAGGCTTCATCTTTTCCAATTTTTCGCAGCATATCCTTGTTGTAGAAGAACATGCGGATCTCGGCATCCTGAGGAACAGCATAAACTTTCCCCTGATATTTCATCGCATCCCAGAGAACCGGCAGAATATCGCTGTAGGCCCAGGCATTATCCGTAATCTGCTGGTCCATTGGCATGGCATAACCGTTGCGCGCGAACTCTCCAATCCACTCATGCGGCAGCAGGTAGATGTCTGGTCCCTGATCAACGGCGAAGGCTTTCAGGGTATCAAGCGCCAAATCGTCCCATCCGCGATCTGCGCTGGCATGAGTTTCGATAACAATTTTTTTATCGATACCTGCTGCTGCAAACTGCTGGTTCATCACTTTTGCAGCATCTTCAATATTGACAGTGCGCATTGGCGCGGTTCGGTCTGCCAAAGTCCATAATTTGAGTTTAATAACATCGGCAAAACTCAGGGATGATGTGAGAGAGAGGCTTAACGCAACTGATATTATCAACGGAGAAATTCTGCGCACGGGATATTCCTGTTAAATAAGCTGGCTTAATTAAGTAGCTTATTTTTGTTTCATTCTTATGAAAAATTTATGTACGCAGACCTAAAGAAAGAAGCGAGTGAGTGTATTGGATAGACTATTTTTATTGACGACTTTTGCCATTAATTTGATTTTCTTTAATGAGCGAACCTCACTAACGTGAGTGAATTTTTTAATCAAAGTGCTGGATTTTCATGATGATCTAAAGGGTCATATTTTTGTCATGAATACTAATGTTTTAAACTGATAAATGTGATCTTATTCAATGGGTTATGATTTATTTAAATTGTGAATCATAAAATCTACTGTCATTGTCACTGAGATGTAAATCCTTGCTAGTGCGTTATT
>NZ_MRWD01000083.1 GCF_002093625.1 Rouxiella silvae
AAGATGATTATACTCTTACATGCAAAATCTTAAGGGAGATTTCTGAAAACCCTCTAATTAGTTATGATGCTGCAAGTAAAGAGGGATTTCTTCTTGAGAAGTTAATCCATGAAGGTCTAATTAGTAAAAACATATTCAACGAGTTAGAAGTTTTAAACTTAAGTAAATAATCAGAGGGTGATTTTTAATAAATGGCCCCTAAAAATATAATGTAAACAAGCCATCAAGTAAAAATTCAAAAGGGGCTTGACGTGTGCCAATATCCACCGCCACTCATGCCCATTCATGGTAACCAATTTTATACGCTCCCATATTATTGATAAAAATCACTCCAGTCTTCGATAACTTCATACCGAACAGTTTCATTCCCGAACATCATAAGCGCACCTCGAGTCAATGCCTCAAGCTGCCACTTCTGCGGCGAAATCCCTTTAACGGCCAATTCCTGTCGAATTGCGGGTATTCTTGCCCGTTCTGCGTCAGTTAATCGGGCTGACGGGGCCGTCTCTCGGTACTTAAACGGGTTATAGCTTCTTTGTTTGCGGCTCACCTTTGGCGAATCTTCTTTAACACGCGCCACAATCGCCCTCACGGCGGCAGTGTCCGTCCAGTCAATCACAGCATGTTGTTCGCTAAATAATGGCTCTGCGTGGCTCTCAGCCTCGCCAACGTGGTTATTTGTTGCCGCTGCGCTTTCGACCAACCCACAGTTATTGACAGGACTCCGAGGCGCGCCAGAGGCGCTTTTTAAAGTCAAAAGCTCAACGTCAACGGCAGAAGATACAATTCGCCACTGTGTTGTTCTGGTTTCAAATACGTTGGATTCACCTAAGTGTGGGGCGAAGATGCCGACAACCTTTTTTACTTCCTCGTCATAGGCATTCAGTTCTTCGGCTGTGCGGCGGGCAACGCGCACGGTCTGGCTGTCGCGTGGCGTATTGGCTCCGCCCTGGGCCCCTATGTAGGCGGCAAAATTACCCGCGTCGGCTGCGGCGCGCACGGCTTCCACTTCCTCGTCGAATATTTCGGTTAGGTTCAGTGACCGCAAGCAGCCTCGCCGGCATTCGCGATAAGTGCCCATTGCAGGCAGACCGATAGAGTGGAATTGCGGAATACGCCAAGTAGCCGCCCAGGCTGTAACGGCTGCGGCGGCATCGGACAGCAGCTCGCCGGTTTCAAAGTCGCGATCGCCCTCCAGCGCGTAGCCATCGATATTTTTAGCGATGTACTTTGCGATATAACCGGCAGCGCCGCCTTTGTTCATATGCTTGCAGTCAAAGCGGTTCTTTGCGGCCCCACGCTCGTCGCCGTCTTCTTTCATGGCGTACTTGCGCATGATCTCGATAATCTGCTGACGCTGGGTGCGCTTGGCGAATAACATCATGTGCCAGTGCGGCGTCGCGTCGTGGTGCGGCTCAACAACGCGCATACCGTAAACTTTCAGCCCGTTATCTTTAAAAGCTGTGCGGATTTTTGCCCAAACCTTGCAGAGATAGCGCTGGCCGTCTTTAGGCGTGTAAGCCTCTTTGTCCCAGTTATGGTTAAACTGAACGCGCTTTTCAGCGCCAACGGTGCGCGTCGGGTGATATTTTGAGGGGGTGGTGATGGTGATAAACATACCCACATCGCCATTCTCTGCGGCGTATTGCTCGGTAAAGGCGATGGTGTTCATTAGCTCCATGCGGCGAATCTCAGGATTGGAGATACTAGCCATTACTTTTTCAATCAGGCTGAAACGCTCGCCGGTCTCGGTGTTTTCAAGCTCGCAGCTTTTCAGATATTCAAGGTTCGACAGGCGGCGTGCTTTGACTTCGCGGATTGCCTGGATGCTGGCATAGGCCGACGCGGCCTTATCCCGACTCACTGAACCGATCGCGATTAACAATGCTTCGCGCCATTGCATGCGTTGGGCTTTAAACTTTCTTTCCCACCACTCCGCATTGACCAGGCGTGACAGACTGGCGATTGCCGAACGAGCATCCATTTTGCCTTTGCGGTAACGCACCCAGTGCATAGGCTGCACGTTGAACGCTCGCGCCATGCCAGCGATATGGCCGTATAACTCTGACTGCGTCCGGTTATCAAAAAGCACGGAGTTATCGCCATCATTAGCGGCGATCAACGCTTCGCACTTCTCCTCATAAATCTGCATTAACTGACCGGCAACGCGCATACACAGGTTTTTTAAATCTTTGTCTTTCATGCCTGGCAGGCGGTTGTATTGGTCAGCCTCAGAGAGGAACAGCGTGGAGGCGTCGGCATTCATAACGTGCGCGTTATTCACAGACTCGACGCGAGGCAGGATTGACCGGCCCAGCGTGAAAACGAGGTATTTGTTAGCGGCGTGATTACCTTTCGCTTTCAAAAGGTACTTATAACGGCTCAGGAATTTTTCAGCGAGTTCATACGGCAAAGTTTTAACTTTTGCTAAAACGGCTTGCCCCTGATGGAATTCATCACGGGTAAGCGGTCTCTCCGGCCCTGCAATTGCAGGGCGCGGGGCGTTCCATGGGTAAGCCCATTCAACAGCCTGAGTCATTGAGACTCAGCGCCGCGATAGTATTTACCCTTAATTTCGAATATCTCCTGGCAAGATACACAGCGGGAAACGCCAACCAACTTCTCACGGCGTAAAGCAGGAATGGCCTCCTCGCAGTCTTCACAAAAAAACGCTGACACAGAAACCGGCTTATTGATTGCCGCCTTGATATGACGCTCCAGCGCTTCTGCCTGGCGGGCCTGCTCCAAATCCATAGAATCAGCCATTAGTGGATCTCCTCAGACTCAATACTGATGCGGTCAGCTTCCTGGCGCAAAGTCTCGACGGCCCCGCGTCCGTCAATTTCGTTCTTAACAAGAAATGCCGCGATAGCCTCAAGCCTTGCAGCGAATACAGCAGAGGCGTTTTTACGTTCGTCCAGACGAGCGTCGTTTAGCGCCAGCAAAAATCCTTCGTGCGCGGTAGGAGCTTGAACCGTTTCTGTTCCAACTTTTATCTGTAGTGTTTGAATATTTCGCATTTATATTTTTTCCTGTTTTTAGGCAAAAGAATGCCCGACGCTCAGAGCGCCTTTAATTTTAAAAAGGGGGATTAATGGTTAGTAGTTATCTTGCAATCGTCGTCACTGATAAATCTAGGCAGCGTGCCCGTGAAATCAATTAAAGAATTCAGCGCAGAAACTACTTGCAAGCGTTCCGTATTATTTAACTCCTGGAACTTCATAGTTAAATGACGCTCTTTCAATCCAGCCATAAAGCACAATGCTTTTTTCATATGCGGCGGAGTGGTATCAAATGTCTCCTGCGCCACATTCTTTCGGGTGCCTATCATTTCTTTAATGCGAGAAATATGTGTAAGGCCAATCTCTCTTTGTTTTTCGTCTGCAAGTAACATAAATGCCTCAACTGAATAAACGTTGAAAGAATTTCTTCTGTTGTACTGCCGCACTGACTTTTCGTGCGGGGTTCCAGCGCTTGCCGCTTGGTAATTCAATCCAGCCGTGGCCGAAATGTCTTGATGGGCTTTGCTGCTTTAATAATGGTGCAATTGAAATAGCCATGACTTCCCTTAGCTCAAGCCGATTGAAGCACCCAGCCCACTAATCACTTCGGCGGTGGAGGACAACGCAGGGTTTGAGTGAATGCGCGCTTGTAATGACATTCCGGCCAAAGTGAGGCAACGGATCGCAGAATTAATGCCAGCAGTAAAAGTACTATGGCGGCTTGCTGTCATACGTTCGCTTGATACAGCTTCGGCGGCTACGCTCCCTATTGCGGCAGTTGCTTTCATCACGTAGACCGGCAGTTGTTCGGTAGTCATTTCATTTACCGGCACTGACGGCAGGCAATTAATCTGAGCCAGCATCCCATCTAACAGCGTCGGGTCTTCGGTCAAATCAGTTAACAACATCAGTTCTTCAATGGTCAGGCGGTGGCTTTGTTCCGGATTAAGCTTGTTACGCAGAACCTGAACAGACATACCGGCGTTAACACCTAATACGGCAAGATTATGTGTCAAAGCGAACTTGCGGCAGGCTTCGGCATAATGCGCATGTATGGAAACGCGATAATCAAACATGTTTTCGCCTCAAAAATTCACTTAATGTGAATCAAGCACCAATAACGATTTGAAAGCGTGAATGACCAAGATTTTTTTTGGCCTCCATTTCTTTGTAACGGGCGTAAAGAATTTTGACAGGGCCACCCGCACGCTTGTTACCCTTCTTGATCGTGCGTGGTTCTATAGGAATACGTGGGTTTTCACCGGTTGTCTGGCGATAGACGGTCCGAACGGAAACACCTTCTAGGGCTGCGAACTCTTCAGGGTGCACAGTGGCACGAGGGATCTTAATTGTAATAAGAGCAGTCATAATGCATCATTTCCTTATTAGTGATTTATTTGTCATTGATAGCCACCGTTTGCCAACTATCGCCATCAATGGATAAGCCTTAGCCGCACTTTAATGCGTAAAAATGCATTAATCAATACGTAGGTACGTATTTTATGGAAAAAGATTCAGGTATATGTAACGAAGATGTTCTCAATCGAATCTGTCAAGCTTACGGATTTAGCCAAAAAATCCAGTTAGCAAGGCACTTCAACATTGCTGCAAGCTCGCTCCAAAACCGCTATACACGCGGCTCAATCTCCTATGACTTCATAGTTCATTGCTCCCTAGAAACCGGAACAGAGGTACGCTGGTTGCTGACAGGAAAAGGCCAAAGCTCAATAAGTGGAATGGATGCTTCGAATGTTCAAAACACATATTCAACACTTAAACTATTCACTTTAAGTGAAGGGAACCTTAGTGAAGACGGTTCTGTGAACATTGATAACAAGCTTTTTAGTAAAGCTCTTACTCAACCAATTTGTGTTTGGTCCGATGGTAAAACCCATATCGTTGAAAAAGATTCGTCTCTTTCTGACGGGACATGGTTAGTCGATATAGAGGGGTCAATCAGCATCCGCGACTTAACCCTATTACCAGCAAGAAAACTGCACGTTACTGGCGGAAAAGTCCCATTTGAATGTGGTATCGATGAAATCAAAACAGTTGGCCGCGTAATTGGGATTTATGCAGAGGTAAATTGATGGCAATCAGGAAACAAGCTGATGGATGGTGGTTGTGTGAGTTGTACCCTAATGGTGCGAGGGGTAAACGCATACGCAAAAGATTCGCGACCAAAGGTGAGGCAATTGCATTCGAGCAACACACCATCACTAAACCTTGGCAGGAAGAAAAAGAAGATAACCGTACCCTGCTGGAGCTAGTCAAAGCTTGGTACAGCGCGCATGGGATTACGCTTAAAGATGGGGAACGGCGCCAAACTGCAATGACTCATGCCTATGAGTGTATGGGTCAGCCGCTAGCACGGGAGTTTGATGCGCAGATGTTTTCCCGTTATCGAGAAAAACGTCTGTCTGGCGATTACGCAAGATCCAATAGAGTGAAGAAAGTAGCGCCCCGAACAATTAATCTTGAGTTGGCATATTTTAGGGCTGTGTTTAATGAACTTGGCCGCCTGGGTGAATGGAAAGGCGAAAACCCAATCAAGAATGTACGCCCGTTCCGCACAGAAGAAAGCGAGATGGCTTTTCTGACAAAAGATCAGATCGGGCAGTTGCTAGAAGAGTGTGGTAGAGAAAATAATAATGATCTCGTTAGCATCGTGAAATTATGCCTATCAACTGGTGCTCGCTGGTCAGAGGCAGAAGAACTGAATAAAACTCAGATCACAAAATATAAAATCACTTACACAAAGACCAAAGGCCGAAAAAATAGAACCATCCCCATAAGTGAAGAGCTTCATGACTCATTGCCGGAAGTGAAAAAGGGAAGGTTATTTAAGAGTTGCTATGGTTCATTTCGCTCCGCTCTGGAACGCACTGATATTGAGTTGCCCGCAGGCCAGTTAACTCACGTACTGCGCCACACCTTCGCCTCTCACTTTATGATGAATGGCGGTAATATTTTAGTTTTACAGAGAATTCTGGGACATACTGATATCAAGATGACGATGCGTTACTCTCACTTCTCCCCTGAGCATTTAGAAGATGTTTTAAAATTTAATCCTTTGAATTAATTACGGGACGTTACAAATGAAAAAACCAAGTGCATTTATAAAAAAAATAACCTTCCTTAATGGACAAGAGTTAGAAATAAATAATGAAGACACTTTATTAATTGTTGGGCCTAATAATTCAGGAAAGTCTCAAACACTACGAGAAATTACATCCTCAATTCAGGGAAATACGCTTGAAAATAAAGTGATAAAATCCATTGACATTTCAAAATCTGGCACTGCCGAGGAGTTTAGAGAATATCTAATAAAGGAATCACTATTTGTTAATGGAACCTATCAAATTGGCCAAGCTAGTATTCACTCACAATGGATAGATCAATGGACATCAAATAACTCCCTGTATATGTTCAGTCCTTTTTTCTTGAAAAACATTGGTGCTGACGAAAGGTTAAAAATATGCCAACAACAACAAAGCATATCTCCCGAGCAACAAAAAACAAAACCTCAGCATCTATTATATGATGATAGTGAGTTAACACACGAAGTTAGTCAGCTTTTTAAAAAAGCATTTAACAAAAAATTAGTCATTGATTACAGAGGAGGAAGCATGATACCGATTCATATTGTTGAGGGAGACAATCTTGATGGTATTATGGATAGAGTTAGCAATGAATATATCGATGAGCTGAGAAAACATCCTCTCTTAGACAAGCAAGGTGATGGAGTAAAGAGCTATGCAGGTATTCTCTTCGAGACTATAGCTTTTAAATATGACATCTCTTTAATAGATGAACCTGAAGCGTTTTTACATCCCCCGCAGATGAGAAAATTGGGTCAAACATTATCTGAGAATGTTAAAGGCCAGCTTATTGTTGCTACTCACAGTAGTGATATTATGAGAGGCTTCTTAGAAGGTACCAAAGGGAATCTAAAAATAATAAGAATCAAGCGAGAGAATGAAACCAATAAAATTCACGAAGTCAATCAACATGCAATAAAGGAACTTTGGTCAAAACCAAATTTGAAGTATTCAAATGCGTTAGATAGTATATTTCACGAACAAGTTATCATATGTGAAGATGATAGCGACTGTCGTGTTATTAATTTTGTTGCAGATCACATTTCAGAACATGAAGGTGTCATCTTACCAGATACATCTTTTGTGCCATCAGGAGGTAAACACGCAATTGCAGGAATCGCAAAAATACTTCGTTTGTCAGGCGTTCCAGTTAAAGCAATTTACGATTTCGACTTAATATCAGAAAAAAACACTCTCACAACAGCATTAGATGCATTTGGTAGTGACGAGAAAGAAAAAATCATAAACCTTTGGGATCAGATAAATGCCAGTGTCACTCAGAATAAAAAAACATTGACTAAAGAAGAATTCAAAGCATCACTAATTGAAAATATTAGTAATCTAGATGCGGAATTACTTTCAAAAAGTAAAATTGAAGAAATGTTCAAACAAAAAAAACCATGGCATCAAGTAAAGCAGCATGGAAAAAGTGGGCTGCCAACAGGTAATATTCGAAGTACATTTAAAGAATTTAACGAACATCTTAAAAAAATTGGTATATATCTCGTACCTGTTGGAGAAATTGAGAACTTCAGTCCAGAAACGGGCTTACATGGTCCTAAATTTGTGACGAACTTCCTTTCGACGAAAAACCTTGCCGATGATGAGCTAAGCCCACTTAGAGACTTCGTTAAAGAAGTTTACTTAAGTTAAATCAAGGGATTTTTTTGATTAATTTACCTTGAGCCCATCCTCTGGAAATGGCGATTGAATGGCGATTAAAATGGAGTTACTAGGCAATGCGAGGCAAATACTGTCAACTTAAGTCACTGTTTATTAATGTAAATTAATGATTTATATAGAATTTAATTGATACTCATAATCGCTTGGTCACTGGTTCAAGTCCAGTAGGGGCCACCAAATTTTCCCTGTTAAATCAGGCATCTAAGCCACTTCTAAAGGAGTGGCTTTTTTATTGCCTCGAGACATTGCCTCAAAAGTGTCGCACGAGACAATTTACTCGTACACTAACTAACCAGCTCTTGTCTCAAACAAGACTTCTAACCTCAAATTTTTTAATCTCGCTTGATTAGCATACGTGGTATCTAAAAACTAGCCTATCCGGGTTGCTTTTCAGATCTCGAGTGATAAAAAGGATTAAGGATATAATCAGACAAGGAGTCTATATGAGCAGCATTCATATTATGAATGAAACATTGAGCATTGATTTTAGGCAGTGCAAAAATTAATATGATTGAAGCTGTAAGTACGTTTGTCTTTAATATTCTCCTTACTGTATTAAGCCTGAGAATTATTAGGTTAATCATGAACGCAGATATAATCACCCCGTATGGAAAGAATGTTGGAAATCTAATTTCAGAGCGGCATAATACCGTATTCAACACTTAACCTAACTAAGTAAAATATTCCACGCAATATAACTATTATTATTGACTAATTTGTAGTAAATTTTTTGCTCTAAAAAAGGTAAAACTCATGCGTAAATTCCTCCACTCCGAATACACGTTCCGGCGGTCACACGAAGGTGTGGCTGCCCCGACGGTTTATTCGGGGATTACCCATGCAAGCAAGAAATCGAGCTGTTCGTCGGCATCATATGAAAAGGCTCAAAGCTAAACGCTGTCGTTATAATAATGCAGGTTATAGCTGGCCTGAGGGTGCGACTACCCTCAATGTCGGCAAGGCTTATCATACGCCCTGTAACTGCTCATGCTGGATGTGTGGCCATCAGCGCTACCATCTAGGTATGAATATTCAAGAAGCTAAGGCAAGAGCTAAGCACCAAGACTAAACAACCGAACCCATCTTAATGGTGGGTTATCTCAATAAAACAGCAAATCTATCGCTTAGTAGCAGAATTTAACGGCTATCAACACAGGCATAGAAATGGAAGTCTTATTAATTATTCGCAGCCATAATTAAACTCCCCCACCCCACAACGCCCTTCTTACTCTACTCGATAATTAATAATCCCTCTCTAATCCGGCCAATATGACTCAGCTTTCACCTTTAATAATTCACGTAAACGCTGCGCCTCTTTCAAAGGAGGGTGCCCGAAGAAATGTTTAAACTCCCTGCTGAACTGTGTCGGACTCTCGTAGCCGACTTTTATTGAGGCTTCGGCAGCTGAAACTCCGCCTTTAACCATCAGTAAACGTGCCTGATGCAGGCGAGTCGATTTGAGGTACTGAATTGGGGTCGTGCCGGTAAAATTTTTGAAGTGCACGAAAAATGCCGGGGTGCTCATACCCGCTTGTTTTGCCAGTGTTTCAACATCCATACGCTCCTGAAAGCGGCCATGAATGGTGCGTAATGCAACGGCAATTTGCCCAAAATGCCCCTTGCCTGATAAGGCAGCCCGCAGCGTTCCGCCTTGCACGTCTAACAGCACGCGATAATAAATTTCTTTTAGTAATCCGGGGCCGAGCACCTTAGCGGCAATCTTGTCAGAAGCCGCCTGAACCAGCCTGAATACGGCCTCGCCCAACTCTTCATTTAGCGGTGTCGACAGCATTGAGTTCGGCTCTGCTTCAGGAATATCGCACTCCGTTAATTCAAACAGTATTTCCGCAATCATCACCAGATCCAATGAAATGGAAAGAGCAAGGAGGGGTTCATTATCACTGGCGACCGTTTGGCTGGTAAAGGGCAATGGCACCGACAGAACCAAATAGTGCTGGGTGTCATAGACAAACTCACGTCCTCCCAAAACGCCTGTTTTTTTGCCCTGAACGACAATAACGATGCAAGGTTCATAAAGCACCGGCGTATGCGGCATCGATTCGTTCACTCTCAAGAGCTTAACTTTGTTCAACCAGGTACGCGTATATCCCTCTTCAGGCGTCAGCGCTATCAAGGTGGAAATGAGTTTTTGCCTGAGCTCATGGCTTAAACCTGACATGGAACTCCCTAATGCATTCAATAATATATTGAGATATTTACGCCTATTTTAGATGAAATCATATAGGAATAGGCAATATTTATAAAATTATCGCCATTGTTGCCCAATGACGTTTTCTCTATTCTGGCTGCAACAAACGACAGAAAGGGAGAAGACATTATGATGCAGTCTAGCAACGCCCTGGGGATCTGGCTCTTTGCGGGTGCAGGTCGTGTTCCCAGGCAAGTTATGGCGAAGTACAACACTGATTTTAAGGACCGAAAATGAAAGAACTCACCTTCGGGCTAAACGATAAAGTCGCGATAGTTACCGGCGCTGCTGGTGACATTGGCAAGGCCACTGTGAATCTATTACTGGAACATGGCGCCAGAATTATCGCTCAAGACATTAATCCAGCGGTGAAAATGATGGCCATTCCCGGCCGAGTGATCCCAGTGGTGTGCGATGTGCGTTGCGAACAATCGGCAATCGACACGGTGTCTTTGGCGTGCTCTGCATTTGGTCAGCTTGATATTTTGGTCAATAACGCAGGCAAAACGCTAAACAAGCAAGTGACTGAAACCTCTGTTGATGAGTGGGACAACATTATGTCCATCAATGCCCGGGGCTATTTTTTGCTGTGCCGCGAGGCGCTGAAAGTGATGCAACCACGCCGCGAAGGCGCAATGGTGAATGTGGCATCGATTGTCAGCCTTGTGGGAATGAAAACGACAGCGGCATACGCGGCTTCTAAAGGCGCCATTGCTCAGCTAACAAAAGTACTTTCGCTGGAAGCAGGTGAAAACAATATCAGGGTCAATTGCGTTGCCCCGGGAGTTGTTGAGACCAATATTCTGGACGGAATTGTTGAAGACAGTCGCGCAACGCTCGCCAGCTATGGGCATGCGCACCCCCTCGGCCGAGTCGCTAAGCCAGAGGAAATCGCTGAAGCTATTGTCTGGCTAGCTTCACCCAAGGCCAGCTTTGTAACCGGTGCCGTTCTGGTTGCAGATGGCGGATACACAGCACAATAATTATCTGGAGTAATAAAATGAACAACTCAAGTATTTTGATTGTAGGGGCCGAAAGAGGTCTCGGCCTTGGTCTGGCAGAATTCTATTTATCTCGAGGATGGGAGGTTTTTGCCACCTATTATCCAGGCTCGGATCTCGCGTCCCTGGAAATATTAAGTAAATCTTATCCGGGCCAACTCTCTTCAGCGCCGATTGACGTCACCGACAAAACGCGGATAGAACCGTTTATAAATCAGATTGGAGTGAGAAAGTTTGACGTAATTTTCATGATCGCCGGAATTTTTGGTCCGTTACACCAGTCAGTCTTGCAGGCCACTGATACGGAATTCCAGCAAATAATGATGACCAATTCATTTGGTCCAGCACGTCTGGCTCGCCATTTGATCCCGACGCTCAGTCCTCAGGGAACGTTGTGCTTTATGACCTCTCACAGGGCCAGCATCGCGGCCAACGATGAGCCGGGAATTGGCCTTGAATTATACCGAGCCAGTAAAGTGGCACTCAACATGCTAGCTCGCTGTATTTATATGGATATTCAAGGTGCAGGCCATACGGTTTTGTCCATTCATCCGGGCTGGGTAGCCACTGCTATGGGTACACTGGATGGTGCAGTAGAGGCCGAGATGGATGTGAAGACCAGTGTAGAAGGCATGGCTGACGTGATAGAAAAGCATCGTCACGATAATACTCATCTCTACCTTGATTACGAAAACAAAACCTGGCCTTGGTAACCTATTTAGCCTGCATTAAACATTTACATGCGGGCTAACTCCTTCACCGTTTTAAAGGGCTTGGATAAGGGGAAATATTCCCTGCCAAGACTGCTGGTTATTAAATTCTGATCCTACCGTCAGGGTGTTCTCATCCTGAGTCCTTGGCTTATTATTCCGCTCATTATTTATTGATGAGTTTCACTCATAAGGCCTATCCGCTCGCAATAGATTATCTCTAGCTAAAGCGCTGATAATATAACTCATATAACCACTGAAAAAACGGACCGCCATGTTCCCTTCCCAAGTACTTTCTATTAAAACCACGGGACTGCCTTTTATCATTATTCTCAGTGCACTAATGGCAGTAACATCCTTATCGACCGATATTTATTTACCCGCCATGCCTGTGATGGCGAAAGATCTTCAGGGCAATGCCGAGTTGACGGTCACAGGCTTTTTAATCGGTTTTTGCATCGCTCAACTGATTTGGGGGCCGCTCAGTGACCATTTTGGTCGACGCATGCCACTGTTCGTTGGCATGGTGTTGTTTGTTATAGGTTCTGTAGGCTGTGCCTTATCATCTGATATCGTACAGATCGTTTTCTGGCGCGTATTTCAGGCACTGGGGGCATGCACGGGCCCCATGCTGGCGAGAGCGATGATCCGAGATCTGTATAGTCGTACTCGAGCAGCACACATGCTTTCCACGCTGATGATGGTTATGGCTATTGCGCCCATCGCAGGGCCGCTGCTTGGCGGGCAAATGATTACCGTGACTTCATGGCATTCTATTTTCTGGCTGCTGGGGATTATTGGTACGTTGATGCTTATTTCTGTCTTCTGGCTGCCCGAGACTTTGCCAGAAGAAAAGCGTGTTCAGGCCTCTTTATATGGCGCCTTATGTAATTACTACCAGTTGCTGACTAACGCCAAATTCATGTGCTTTACGTTATGCCTGACGTTCTACTATGTCGCTGCTTACGCATTTATTACCGGGTCCCCTTTTGTCTACATCACCTACTTCGGCGTTGACCCGCAGCATTATGGTTGGTTATTTGCGTTCAATATTGTCGGGGTAATGGCGTTAAGCATCGTTAACCGACGGCTGGTGCATCGTTATCCCCTTGAAGCCTTGCTCAAGTTTGCCATATTCGTCGCCGCCCTTGCTGCCGTCGTCCTTGCTGCTGCTACCGGACTGGGGTTCGGCGGGATTAGCCTGATTGTGGGTGCAGTATTTATCTTCTTTTGCATGAATGGAATTATTTCTGCGACCTCTACGGTTTGTGCATTGGATGCCGCACCCAATATAGCGGGTTCGGCATCGGCACTGATAGGCGCGCTGCAGTACGGAAGCGGAATTATTTCTTCGCTGTTGCTTGCCCTGTTCAGCGATGGAACACCGTGGACAATGGGTTGGATTATGGCCACTTTTACGGTAGCGAGTGCGGTAATGGCGCTGACCATGCAAGCAACAAAAGCAGGCAGTGAACAATCCACCATCAAAAACTGATCATCCAAATTACAGTGCTGAAAATAGGTGGGCATCAGAGATGAGTAAATTTCACAGATGGGGTTTTCGGAATCACGGACGAACGTGAGAGGTTACAACGGTTGCCTTCACAGGAAGAGTCAGGCAGCCGGAAGCTGCATCACATCAGCATTCAGCGTCTACATGTCGCCCTTTCAGCCACAGGCCCAGCTCCTGAACGACGTTGATCACTTTTTCCAGCCTGAGTCCGTCCGGCGTTAAGTTATAAATAACCTTGACCGGGACTTCGGCGAAAACAGTTCGCTGAACGAGCCCGGCTTCTTCTAACGCACGTAAATCCATGGTGAGCATGCGCTGTGAGATTGCCGGTATATCTCTGCGCAATTCGCTAAATCTTTTCGGTTTTTCCAGAAGATAAGAGACGATAAGTAATCGCCATCGCCCGCCAATCATGTTCATTGCCTCTTCAACAGAGCACCCAGAAACAACGTTTTTCATTTTACAAACCCAGTATAATTTATGTACCTACACTACATTAATGTGCCTTCTTCCAAATTTCAACCGACGTTGTTAACCTTCTGGACTATCTCAATACTCAGCAAGGAACTACGCATGAAACTTTATTTCTCTCCGGGCAGTTGCTCTCTCTCTCCGCATATTGCCCTTCGCGAAGCAGGATTAGATTTTGAATTAATTCGTGTTGATACCAAGACGCACAAATATGCTGACGGACAGGACTACTACAAAATAAATGAGCTGGGCTATGTCCCTGCCCTACAAATTGAGAATGGCGAAGTATTTCGTGAAGGGGCAACATTAATACAGTACATCGCCGACCTGGTTCCTGAATCTGGTCTGGCTCCGAAGAATGGCACTATTGAACGCTATCGTTTACAAGAGTGGTTAAGCTTTCTCTCTACCGAGATTCATAAAGGCTCGATCCCTCTTTTCTACGGCGCGGGCAATTACATCGATATTGCAAAAACAAAACTGCTGAATCATTTTAAATGGATCGATAAGCAACTTGCGAACCAGCAATTTCTGATGGGAAGTCAGTTTACTGTCGCGGATGGCTATCTATTTGCCCTGACCGGCTGGGTGAAAGCCGATTGGATGGTCTCTGTTTATAATCTTGATGCCGACTTAACTGATTTAAAAAATCTGGCGGCGTGGCACAGGCGCGTTATAAGCCGCCCAACGGTTCAAGAGTCGATGAAGGCTGAGGGACTGCTGTTCTAATACACAAAAATAAACCCACTTAATAGTGGGTTGTCATACAATCGGCCTGATCAATTCTCGGCAAATTTCGCCAGCGCGTCGCCGTTGAGGCGATAGCGGATCCACTCGCTTTGCGGTTGAGCGCCGATGCTGAGATAAAAATCTATCGCCGGCTGATTCCAGTCGAGCACCACCCACTCAAGGCGACCGCACTTGCGTTGAACGGCCAGTTGGGCAATGTGTTTTAACATCGCTTTGCCCGCACCGCGGCTGCGGTATTCAGGTGAAATATACAGGTCTTCCATAAAGATGCCGTTGCGGCCCAGCCAGGTTGAGTAGCTGGAAAAGAAAACAGCATAGCCCACGGTTTTACCGTCTATTTCACAGATCAGTGCTTCAGTTTTGCTGTCAGGTCCGAACAACGTGTCCCTGATTTCGTTCGGAGTGGTGACGACTTCTTGCGGTGCTTTTTCATAGACTGCCAGTTCAACAATCATGTTGTAAATCGCGTCGGCGTCGGAGGCGCGTGCCTGGCGAATGCTGATATCCATATGTTTACCCTTTTCTCTTCAGATTGATGACGGCAAGGATAAGCGGTATTGTTCAATGAATTAAGTGCAATATTATCAACAGAAGATGAATATCATGCATTCAGCACTGAGACGACTCGATTTAAATTTGCTTCCGGTATTCGACGCCGTGTTTCGACACCAGTCGGTGAGTCAGGCTGCCGATGAACTCTCTATGAGTACCTCGGCGTTGAGCCATGCGCTATCGCGACTGCGGGCGGCGTTGAACGATCCGCTTTTTCATCGCGAAGGCCACCGGATGTCTCCCAGCGTTTATGCCTGTCAGTTGGCACCGGCAATTGCTGCGGCGCTCACCTCGCTGAATCAAAACCTTTCGCCAAAGGCAGCGTTTGATCCCGCAGCCAGTGATGACTGTCTGCAAATTGCTATCACTGACTACACCGCATTCTCGGTTCTTCCCGCGTTGATTAATGAGTTGCAGCACACCGCACCGAACCTGCGTTTTGAACTCCGCTACCTATCGCACAGTCCGGCGTTAAATGAATTACTCAAAGGCGAGGTCGATCTGGCGCTAGGTTTCAAGTTTTCGGATGAGACTGAGCATCCAGAGTTGGACACCATTGACTGGTTTGAAGACAGGTATGTTGTTATCAGCAATACCCGCAGGACGCAGCTGACGCTAAAAGACTATCTGGCTGCGCGCCACCTGGTTGTCACTCCGTGGAATGAAAAACAGGGTGTTATCGACTTGCAGCTTGAACGTTTGGGCTATACCCGCCAAGTAACAATAAGAACGCAATCAATGCTTAGCGCGCCTTTTATCGTCGCCCAGAGCGACCTGCTGATGACAATTCCCCAATACGCCGCCGTCAGGCTACGGCAAGCTGCGGACATCACTCTTTTTGAGCTGCCTTTTAGCGTTCCGCCGTATATGACAAGAATTTATTCGCATCGGCGCAGTGGGAAAAAGGCAGCCAGTGATTGGTTGAAGCAGGTTCTTAAGGGGCTTGCTGCAAAAAATCAAAGCTGACAGAGGGACGCATTTTCTCTCCTTGGTAAAATCAAACAATCTTTTTGATCGAAGATGACTCGCCAAGTACTTTATAATGATCGACAGACAGAAAGCCGACTATCAATCTCAGAGAAACGAGGTGCAGACATGCTTGGAAAATGGTTGTTCATCATCGCAGCATCCGCAGCAATTCTGATCTACATAAACTGGGATAAGATCTTACCGGCAGTAGAACCCCTGCTTAGATAACAAACTCCATGGGAGAGAACAGCATGAAAGAAGGACCATTAACCGAGAAAGAGCTGGAATGGCTTGAGGACGTGCTGGAGAAGTACGGCAATGACACATCCGTGGTTGACGTCGCCGAGTTGGACGGATTGCTGACCGCCATCCTCTCCGGTCCACATATGATCGAACCGAGTGAATGGTTAGTGGCGCTGTGGGGCGGGCCGAAACATGTTCCAAAATGGGCATCTGAGCGCGAGCTTAATCGCTTTATGGAACTGTCCTTTCAACATATGAATGACATTGCCGACCGGTTGACTGAATATCCAGACCAGTTTGAGCCTCTTTTCGGCGTTCACGAGATTGACGATGTCGAATATACGGTTGCAGAAGAGTGGTGTTACGGCTATATGCGGGGATGGTCGCTGGATGACTGGTCAGCACTGCCGGCATCGCTAGAGCCTGCGCTCAAGGCTATTGCACTGCATGGCAGCGAAGAAAATGCGCCAGTGCTTGAAGAGATGACTGAGGAAGAAATCGAGCTCAGTATTGAAAAAATCAAACCTTCTGCTTTGGCCTTGCACAATTACTGGCTAACTCAGCGAGTCGATAATCCTGAAGTTTCGGGCTCAACGCCCGTTATCGCTGCGCCCAAGATTGGCCGTAATGACCCTTGCCCATGCGGCAGTGGGAAGAAATATAAAAGTTGTTGTTTGCAGTAACGATGAAACATAAAGCCACCTATTGGTGGCTTTATGTCATCTCGAATCAAGTTTGTGGAGTCGCTAATTTTGCTACGGTATTCTTTTTAAACTTAAGCCCGAAGATAAATGCCCCCACGCTACTACGTTTCAACAATGTATATAGCAGGTAGCAAAATACAATACTGATAGTTCCAACCAAGGCTATGTAAATAGTGGGCGAGCTATTCGGAATAATGGAATTAAGCAACCAGCCAAAATAGAAAGTTAGTGGGAAGTGAAAGATATATATAATTAGAGCCGAGTTTATCGTTGATGAAATAAACGTAGAATTTCTGATTTTAAGGGTTCTAAAGAAAAATATTGACTTTAACGATAGTGCAATTGAATAGGCTCCGCCAAGTAATGTACCTAGATAACGTGCGGGTCCTGAAACCTCATCAACTCTGACTACGTAGAAAATCAAGACCATTATCAACGTCATAATTGCCAATGATTTCCACGAAAGAAGCCAGCCTTTTGAAAGGTGTTCAAAACACTCGTGCCGACTATAAATAAAACATCCCAGATAAAAGAACACACAAAATCTGAGCGTTACAGGGATTATCTCAGATTCAACCCCCATTTCTCGAACCAAATATTTTACGAAAAACAAAGCAGAAGAAAGCAAATAACAAAGAATCAATATATAGGCCGCATTTTTCTTTGTAATTTTCTTAGAAATGTCCTCAAGCCATTTAAACGGAGTCAAGAAAGATATTAACGTCAAAGATAAAAGAAACCACAAATGATTCAAATTAAAGTATGAGTTAATAATTAGCTCTCTATCAATAGGCGCATCATTAACAAATGCTGTTACTATCGATATAAGTGGGCTAACTACAATGAATGAGCATAAGAAAGGAACACAAACCCTAGTTATCCTGTTGAGATAGAACCAATTAATTCCTTTTCTTGCTATCACCATAGCAGCAAAAATCCCTGACAATACGAAAAACACCTCCATCCTGAAAGTATGGATTACTTCAAAAATTGATTTGGTAAGAAGTGGATATTCTTTATCAGATGAATAATACCACCACGTTCCATTATATATTAGCTGGGATGAGTGACCAAAAACTCCGATAAGAATCAATAAGGCTCTGAACAAATCAAGACCTATAGAACGCTCTGGTAAAAACTCTTGCTTTTCCATTTAACTTACTTTCCATTAAAATATTTTTTTACTTTGAGGATAAAACTCCATATGTCTTAGCAATAGTATTAGAT
>NZ_MRWD01000084.1 GCF_002093625.1 Rouxiella silvae
CCGCAACCAACTGACTGAAAGCATTAAAGTAGTAAAAAGTAATAGACTGTAGTAGACGGACGCGGGGTGGAGCAGCCTGGTAGCTCGTCGGGCTCATAACCCGAAGGTCGTCGGTTCAAATCCGGCCTCCGCAACCAATCTACTGAATTTTATACAAAGTCTGTTAAAAACAAGCACCCTTCAGGGTGTTTTTTTTTGCCTGCAATTCAAAGAAACGCTTACGCCACCGAGCGTTGAATCCTCTACTCAGCGCCTTGCCAACATACCGCCTTCGGCAAAATAAGCGTTAATTCCTGCCAAGATCGATTCCGCTATCTGCTGCTGAAAATGGGAGGTCTTCAATTTTCGCTCTTCATTGACGTTGCTGATAAAAGCCGTCTCTACCAGAATCGACGGAATATCGGGGGCTTTTAATACCGCAAATCCTGCCTGATCGACTTTATGCTTGTGCAGATGATTGACCCTTCCCATGCGCGTTAGCACTTCTTTACCAAACTTCAGACTGTCAGTGACAGTGGCCGTTTGCACTAAATCAAATAAAGTATGGTCAAGATAGCGGTCACCGCTTTTACTCACGCCGCCAATGCTGTCTGACTCATTCTGAGTCTGCGCCAGGAAACGCGCGGCCGCGCTGGTTGCGCCTTTGGTTGAAAGAGCAAATACGGAGGAACCGTGCGCGGCGCGGTTGGTGAAGGCGTCGGCGTGAATCGAAATAAACAGATCTGCACGCAGTTTGCGCGCCTTTGCGACCCGAACCTTTAACGGAATAAAAATATCTTCGTTGCGGGTCATATAAACCGTCATGTTGGGCTGTTGTTTAATGAGTTTTTGCAAACGCCGGGCAATCTGCAGCACCACGTCTTTCTCACGCGTTTTATATTTCCCAATCGCCCCCGGGTCTTCACCGCCGTGACCAGGGTCGAGCATAATGACCAGCGGGCGCTCGTGCCCTGCTTTACCGTCTTTCTTTTTCTCGGGCGGTAGGGTTCTTGCCACGTCTCCGCGGTTGTAGTCCTCTAATAGTGCCAACAGCGGGTCATCCTGCTCACCGCTGCTGTTTTTAAAAGGATAAAGATCGACGACCAAGCGATGACGAAACTCTGCAACGGGCGGAAGAGTAAACAGGTGTGGTGCAGAGGTTTGCTTTAGCTCCACAACCAGCCTAACGGTGGATTTATTGAACTGCCCTACCCGCAACCGCTGAATATAAGGGTCACTGGCGTTAATCTTTTCACCCAATCCCTTAAGCACCGAGTTGAGCTGAACGTCTTCAATGTCCACCACCACACGCTGCGGATCTTGTAACATAAACTGCTTATACTTAAGCGGCTGGCTCGACTCCAGCGTAATGCGGGTATAGGTTGATGATGGCCAAACACGCACCGCAACAACGTGCGAACTGGCTGCCGCACCCACGCGCGTTACGCTCAACAACCATGATGCTGCAACGCCCTGCAGAAGAAGACGTCGGCGAGAATTATGTTGTTCGTCAGGCATGTAGTCTCAAAGATATCAAAAGATGAGTAAAAGTAACAAAACGCAATAGGACGAACTTTAACGAATCGCCCCTCCCCTGTCATCCTTTGTATTGTCAGGATTTTTCAGTTTTTTGATTGTTAGAAATAATTGAATTTCAAAAACAGAGATTTCTTACTTGCCACAGGGTCATAAAAGAATAAAAATACAAAAATTACGAATAAAAATGCAAAAGAGGTTTTGCCGTGAAGGAACGAAGCACTGAACTGGTCCAGGGTTTTCGCCACTCAGTTCCCTACATTAATGCTCACCGGGGTAAGACTTTCGTTATCATGCTCAGTGGTGAGGCCATCGAACATGAGAATTTCACAAACATAGTCAATGACATCGGGCTGTTGCACAGTCTGGGCATCAGGCTAGTTGTGGTTTATGGCGCACGTCCGCAAATCGACACTAACCTGTCTGAGCATAACTATGAGCCGATTTATCATAAAAACACCCGCGTCACTGACGCCAGAGCTCTGGAGTTAGTGAAGCAGGCCGCTGGCCTTTTGCAGCTTGATATCACCGCGCGGCTCTCAATGAGTCTCAATAATACGCCGCTGCAGGGTGCGCACATTAACGTTGTGAGTGGCAACTTCATTATCGCGCAGCCACTGGGCGTGGATGACGGCATCGACTATTGCCACAGCGGGCGCATTCGTCGTATCGACGAAGAGGCAATTCACCGCCAACTCGACAGCAACGCGATTGTCTTGCTGGGTCCGGTTGCGGTATCAGTTACTGGCGAAAGTTTTAATCTGGTTTCTGAAGAAGTTGCCACCCAACTGGCTATAAAGCTCAAGGCAGAAAAAATGATCGGCTTTAGCGCCGAACAGGGCGTTATTGACAGCGAAGACAACATTATCTCGGAACTTTTCCCGAACGAAGCGCAGGATTTTATCGAGAAAATTGAAGAGCAGAAAGACTACCAGTCCGAGACTGTGCGCTTCCTGCGCGGTGCAGTTAAAGCCTGCCGCAGCGGCGTACGCCGCAGCCACCTGATAAGCTATCAGGAAGACGGCGCGCTTATTCAGGAACTGTTCTCGCGCGACGGTATCGGTACGCAGGTGGTGATGGAGAGTGCTGAACAGGTGCGTCGCGCCACAATAAATGACATCGGCGGCATTCTGGAACTCATACGTCCGCTGGAGCAGCAGGGCATTCTGGTGCGCCGCTCCCGCGAACAGCTGGAAATGGAAATCGATAAGTTTACCATCATTGAACGCGATAACCTGACGATCGCCTGCGCAGCGCTCTACCCGTTTCTCGATGAAAAGATTGGGGAAATGGCCTGCGTGGCTGTGCATCCCGACTATCGCAGTTCGTCGCGCGGTGAAATGCTGCTTAAACGCGTAGCCAGCCATGCCAAACAGATGGGTCTGACCCGCCTTTTCGTGCTGACCACGCGCAGTATCCACTGGTTCCAGGAACGCGGCTTTAAACCCGCCGACGTCGACGTTCTACCGATTCAAAAACAAGAGATGTATAATTACCAGCGACGTTCAAAAATCCTGATTGCAGATCTCTAATGGCCAAACGGTCAAATAAGAGACAAAAAAGGCGGAATGACTATCATCCCGCCTTTTTTTATCATTTTGCCGCTGCCGTTAGCGAGAGGTCAGCCGCTCAACCAGGCCGCTACGCCTTTGTGTCGGCGTACTAATTGCCTTGGCTAAAACCTTTTCACTGGCATAAAGCGACAGCTGTCGCTTGGCGCGAGTAATGGCTGTATAAACCAGCTCTCGCGTTAATACCGGTAAGAAATGGTTAGGCAGCACCAAGAGCGTGTGCTCGAATTCCGACCCCTGCGACTTGTGAACCGTCATGGCATAGGCGGTATCATGCACCGGCAGGCGGCTCGGCTGTACAGACTTTATTTGGCCGTCAGGCAGTTGAAAATAAACCCTCAGCTCACCTAGCTCATTACGTAGAGTAATGCCGATATCCCCGTTAAACAGCCCAAGCGCGCTGTCATTGCGGCTGATCATGACCGGCCTTCCGGCATACCAACGCCCACCCAGTCCAGTTGGGCGACGAATTAGCCCGTGACGCTGTAGCAGTTGCTCGATGCGCTCATTTAATCCAGCAAGGCCAAACGGCCCTTCACGCAGGGCACAAAGCACCTGAAATTCGCTAAAAGTCTTCAGTATCTCGGCAGGTGGCGCGGCATTAACCACCGCCTGTAAATAGGGGCGATAACCCGCCACACAGGCATTGAGCAATGATTGAAAATCATCCGTTTCGTTGAGTGGGAAACTGGCTACGTCGGGCAAATTTTGAGAAAGCACCCGCCGGGCTGCGTGGCTGTCGCCGGAATTAACCGCTGTGGCTAGCAGACCAATGCCCGACTTAGCACCAAATCGGTAGCTTTTACGCAGCAAACATAGCATATCTCGCACGCTGGCTGCGTCTGCACGTTCAGTGCCTTCAAGCTGGCAGCCGGTTAATCGCGTCAACTGCGCGGCGCGCGCCGGACTGTAACCCTGTTCGGCGAAACGGCAAATGTCACCCAGTACGGCGCCAGCCTCTACCGAAGCCAATTGATCTCGGTCGCCAAGAAAAATAACGCGAGCCTGCGCCGGCAGCGCTGCTATCAGTCGGGCCATCATCGGCAGGTCAACCATCGAGGCTTCATCGACCACCAGCACATCGAGGTGTAGCGGGTTTCCCCGGTGATAACGCATTCGCTGGCTATTAGGCTGTGCGCCAAGCAGTCGGTGGAGCGTTGAAGCTTCATCGGGGAACTGTGCGCGCTGAGCTTCAGTGAGCTCAAGCCTTTGGCTGGCCTGCCCTAGTGACTCCGTCAACCTTGCTGCTGCCTTGCCGGTTGGGGCTGCCAGTTGAATACGTAAGCGGCTCTCGGGGTTGAGTTGCACCAATGCGGCCAAAAGTTTGGCAACCGTCGTCGTTTTCCCGGTTCCAGGCCCACCAGAAATAATGGCAATACGGCGGGTCACCGCCACGGCAGCAGCCACTTTCTGCCAGTCAATGTCGTCGATACTGGCCGGGCCAAACAGCGGGTCAAGCACCTGACGCAGCCGCCCTTCGTCCACGAAAACTTCACTATTTTGCTTAATCGAATCAAACTGCGGCGAGGCGTTTTCATCAATGAAGAACGCGGCAACCTGGCCTTCATCCTGCCACATTCTTTGCAGATATAGACGCTGCTGTTGCAGCACCAGCGGCGTAGCGTGGGTTCCATCACTCACCGCCGAATGCTGTTGCAGCAATTCTAGCCATGCGGACTCATCGGGCTCACCGGCCGCTAACCACATCGCGCTCGCTAATCCCGGAAAGCGGCCTTCAAAAAGCCTCTCCGGTTGCAGTTCATTAAGGCGTAAACATACGTGACCGCGTCCTGCTTCAGCACTGAGGCTGGCGGCGGCAAGCATCATTGCCGGATTATCACCCGCCACCATGCGTGCAAACTGCACGTCCAACGCCCGCAGCGCACCTAGCGCCATTGCCTGTTCATACAGTGCAATCATTACACTACCTCCTGCGGCAAAGGCAGGCCTTTAAACAGCGCGTCCATCGACTTAATAAATTCCTCGCTGGGGCGGTGACGGAAAATGCCGTTGTCAGGATGCTCGGCATCTACGCCGCGCAAAAACAGATAAATGACGCCACCAAAATGTTGTTGGTAGTTATAGTTTGCTAATCGATGCTGCAAATAGCGATGCAGGGCCAGCGTGTACAGTTGATATTGAAGGTCATACCGGTGCTGAGCCATCGCATTTTCCATGGCCGACTGTGTATAGGCACTGCTGTCTTCGCCCAACCAGTTAGACTTATAGTCGAGCAGGTAATAACGCCCTTGCCAACAGTAAACCAAGTCAATAAACCCCTTTAACATGCCGCGCACCTGCTGAAAATTTAACGGTGGGCACTGTGCAGAAAGGCTATCGTGCGTGCGCGCCAAAGCATCAAGCTGCTCGGATTTAAGCAACCCATCAATCGGCAAATAAAATTGCAGTTCGGACTGATGTTGCGACGGGTCCAGCGCACTAAGCGACATCTCATGGTCGTCAAGCGGCGTGGTCAATACCGTATTGACCCACTCCTCCAACACTGGAAGCCACGCGGCGTCATAGCCCTGAGCCTCCAGCATCTCCTGCAACCAAGAGGTCTCCACCGGCTGACTAAAATCGATTTCCTCAAACAAACTGTGCAAGAAAGTCCCGGGCGCTGCACCACGAGGGAAACTGTGTGGCGTCATTTGTGGCTCGCTGTCCTGCGGCTGTTCGCCGGCGGCGTCAACATCCAGCTTCGGTAAAAGATCTTGAGCCAGCACCGACCCGTGCTGCTGTAAACCCGAATAACTGGTCACTCGCCAAAAATCAGCAATAGTGCGGCTTAGCTGCGCTGCGACAAGCTGTGGAGACTCAACAACCGGCGGGATCCACACCGTTTGCTCATTACCTCCGGCAGGTGAAACTGCAATATTTTCATCAGCCAGAGTCTGTAAACACTCAGCAAGATAACCTGCGTCACCCGGCTGTCCGTTTTGAATCAAATAACCCAACGCACCAAGGTGTATATCGGTCTCCCCCTGTTTTTTCCGATTACCCTGCATCAATGGCGCTATGCCGAGACTGCAGTGATAAACAGATCGGGTGAGTGCGACATAAAGCAGACGTAAATCCTCCGCCAATCGCTCTTCTTCGGCCAACTGCAGGCTGCCTTCATCCTCACTCAAATCAAGCAGTGCAGCGAAGCTGGTACGGTCATGGTAAAGACCTTTCTGTTGCTGACGGAAATTACTGATAAAGGGCAGCCAGACCAACGGGTACTCCAGCCCTTTTGACTTGTGGATTGTGACAACCTTAACCAAGTGTTTGTCACTCTCAAGCCGTAGCTGCTGGCTTTGTGACTGTGCATCGGGTTGCGCTATTTGCTGAGCCAGCCAGCGTACAACGGCGTGTTCACTGTCGAGCTGTGCCGCCTCCTCCTGCAACAGTTCACCCAAATGCAGAAGGTCGGTAAGTCGACGCTCACCTCCTGGATTAGCCAGCAAGTCTTCGGCAATATGGCGGCTCATGATAAGACTTTTGAGCATCGGCAGTACGCCTCGCTGTAACCAGCGTTGACGGTAGCTGTCAAACTCATCCACCAGTTTGTCCCAGGCAAGTTCGTCCTGACTGAGCGCATCCAGAGTCAATGCGTCCAGCCCCATCAGACCGGTTGCCATGGCGCTGCGCAACGTTCTTTCATGCTCCGGCGTCAACACAGCCTGCAGCAGCCAAAGTACATCCATGGCTTCAGGGGTATCAAACACGCTGTCTCGATTTGAGAGATACACCGAAGGAATATTGAGCGTCGCAAGCGCATCACGGATCAGTGCAGCTTCGCGGCGACTACGAATAAGGATAGTAATATCAGAAGCCTGTACGGAACGACGCTTATCTCCCGACACCAGCCACGCCTGCTGCTGCTGACCAGCCGTGAGCCAGTCACGAATCTGAGCAGCGCAGTGCTGCGCCATAAACTGCTGATAATCATTTACACCAACGCCTTCTCCAGGCTGCAGCCAACACTTCAGCCCAGGCTGTATTTGTCCATTGAGTTCAAAGCAAAGCGCGGCATTTTTAGGCGCAGGCTGCACCGAAACAAAGGGGATTTCCGAGAACAAAAATGGTGACGGCAGCCGCGAGAACAGCTTATTAACACTATTTACCATGGCAACGGACGACCGCCAGTTGGTGTCCATAGTGTAATGAGCACTCACTTCAGACCGAGCACGCATATAGGTGAAAATGTCCGCCCCACGGAACGCATAAATCGCCTGCTTGGGGTCACCGATTAGCAGTAATCCACACGCGGGCTGATTCCCGTAAAGGCAGTGGAAGATACGATACTGCTGCGGATCGGTATCCTGAAATTCATCAATCATTGCCAGCGGATAACGCTGACGTATTGCCTGAGCCAATAGCTCGCCCGCAGGCTGACGCAGTGCATTATCAAGGCGACTTAGCAGGTCATCAAATCCCATCTCGGCGCGCTGACGCTTCTCTTCGGCAATTGAGCGACGTATTTCATCTAACGCGCGGGCAATAACCAGATCACGAATGCTCAGTGGCTCTTCGTAAAGAAGGTCTATTGCATTAAAAACGGTGTGCTCTGGCGGCTGCCCTTTCTTGGTTTTCTCAAACAGTATCGACTGCCGAAAACGCTCAAGTTCTTTCGGCAACGTGTAACTTTCGGTCAGTTGAGAGGCCCATTCACCGACCGAGGCCAGCCAATTAGGCAGATAACGACTGCTGTAGCTGCGCTTGTCGATGCCTGACTGGGTGATTACACTCTCAAAGTCCGCGGCACCCAGGCGCCATTGCTGTTTAATATCATCAATTCTATCAACGATCCGCTGATGACGACTGTCGAGCGTTTCATTGCTATCAGGGGGAAAGCGCAACTGCGGTGCTTCGCCGTGAAGATAAGATGAAAGGTCGGCAAGCAGCGCTTCCGGCCCACTCCACTCCTGCGACACCGCGCGTGCAATATTCAAAGGCAGTGGATAACAGTAGCGCCGCCAAAAATCGGCACAGGCCTGACGGCGCAGCGGTAGTTCATCCTGAATCAACGTTTGTTCAAAAAGAATGCCGGATTCAAACGCATTGTGCATCAGCATACGCTGGCAGAAGCCGTGGATAGTGTAAATCGCCGCCTCGTCCATCTGCCGCTCGGCAGCCAACAGGGTTGAGGCCGCCTCAGACAAATCGATGATTTCAGTCATTAGCACGGTCAGCACTGGGTTGTTGCTTTCACCGCGAATGCAGGCCAGCCGCAGCTCGTGAATATTGCTGCGTATACGGCCGCGCAGCTCCTCGGTTGCCGCCTCGGTAAACGTCACGACCAGAATTTCTTCTACGGTGAGTCTGCGGGCAAAAGCCGCCTCTTTACCCAAACCCAGCAGCAGTCGCAGGTAAAGCAGAGCCAAGGTAAACGTTTTTCCGGTACCCGCAGAAGCCTCAATCAGTCTCTCGCAAGACAGCGGCAAATTAAGAGGATCGAGCCTGTGCGGGATTATTTCTGTCATTATTTATCAACCTGATATGGAAAGGTTTTTTGTAAACTTGAGGTTGTTGGATAGGTTTTCCAACCCACAGGGGCGGCGTATTCTGGCGTCTTGCTGTCATTACCAGAAACCTGTGAAAGCATGGCGAAGCCCGTTTGGCTAATAACCGCCTGATGATAGAAGTCTGCCAGCTCTTTTTGCGTCAGCCCCTGAATTACGGCAATCACTTTTTCACGCGTATTAAATTTATCGTTGCCACGACTTAAGTCTTCACTAAAGCGCCCTACCTCTTCGCCCATGGTTTGCGGACGCTGCTGCATCTCGTTCAGCAGCCCCTGTTTGTACTGAGCAAACTCGCTGTCCTTCATGGCACGGAGCCGCTTTTCAGCCTGAGGGTAAAACGCCAGATAGCGCTGATAGAGGTATTTGGGCTGCTTGCTATTACTTTGCAGCAAGAATCCGATTCCCCACTGCTTACCCACTGGCATAGGAAAGGCAAACACCGCATAACCGAGCTGTTCCTGAGTGCGCAGTTGGCTGTAGAACCAAGGCTGAATAATTTGCCCCAGTAAGGCGCAGTAGCCCATGCTTCGGACTTCATCATAGCCGACTGGTACGTAGACCGCCGCGAGCGCAGAGTCAGTCGAGGTGCCCACTCGCTGCATATTGACCTTTTGACGATGGTTAACAATGATATTGCTGCCACGCCACCACTTAGTGCCCTGCGGTTTTATTTTGTCCTTAATATTATTGACCATTTTTTCAACCTGAGGCGCGGTCATGTTTCCCATCACCAAGACTTCCAACGCGCCCTTATCAAGCAAACTTTTGCGATAATCAATAACCTCCTGCAGCGTAATGCCTTTGACCATTTTTTCGCGTACTTCACGTTCGCTGTAAGGCAATCGAGAAATCAACTGTACCGGCTGCAGCGCGAGCTCAAAGGCTTTCCCCTTGTCAGCGGCTGCCAGGCGCTCCAGATACCAGGACTTGGCCTGCTCCAATTGCTCGGTAGTGGGCACGACTTTGGGATACTGTTCAACCAGTTCGCTTAGCAAATCGGGAAGATGATCCGTAAAGCCATTGGCATTAAACTCCAGACCGTGATCAGGAGAGGTTGAGAAACTGATGCCACCAATCGAGGCCTGGTAGCTCAGTTGGTCAAATGCGACGCCGGTCAGATAGTCATTAAGGCCATATAACACCTGCTTTCTGGCCGAATCTAAGGACTGTTCACTGCGAAACGCCAGCGTTACATCGGCTTTCGGTTCCGAAGAGAAATATCGGCTCGGCATGTAGAGCACACGCAGCCCTTTTTGATTCACAATTAATGTCGGGCGGGTTTGGTCAGCGTTCTTGTTCACCACCTCAAGATTTTCAGGAATATACGGATTCAGCAACGGTAAAGATAAGCTGACCTGTTTTTCCAACTGCCGCCATTGGGTAAAATCATTGGCAGGCACTTTATCAACCTCATAGGGTGCATCAACAAAATAGGCCATTTTGTTGTGCGGTTCATTAGGGCTAATAATCCAGAAACGCGCTTGCTCAGGGGTCAGTGAATCAAGGCGATTATCAATGGCCTGAGGATCAAATCGGTCAGCAATATAGGGAGAATCCAGCACATGGTCGACCGGCACACGCACCATAGTGTCAACCAGCCATTCCACGTAGTCCATATTACGAGTCACTGCCGGATAGCGGAAGTCCAAGGCCAGAACGTGGGCAATTTCGTCAAAATACTCTTTTTTGACGCCCTGTGAACGGATAAGCGATAAATAGTTGAAAACCGCCGCAATCACGCGATCCTTCTCGGCCAGACCTTTTTCCGTGAGGGAAACTGAGATAGCAAAAACTCCCATATTACCCTGCACCATCGGGTCGGCACCTGCACTTATACCGTCCGACAGACCCTGTTTTTGCAGCCAGTCAGACAACGTGTTTTTGCTGCGATTACCAATCAAATAACTTATATAAGTATCGGTTTTACTGCGAAAAGCAGCGCTATTGTTGTCGATAGCAAACTCGATTCGTAGCTGTTTTCGAGGCTCGGCAGGAACATAGTGAATAAGGATCCCCTGCTGTTCCGGCGTGACACTGGAAACGGTTATTGGCGGAACCTTGGCGTTGTGATTAGCTATTTTCCCAAAGGTATCAGATGCAATCTGTGCCAGTTCCGGCAGCGGTTTATTGCTATAAATCACCCCAACCATGAGATTAGCGGAGTAATAACGATTGTAGAAAGCCACCAGCGCATCGTGCAGGTTATTTCCTGGCTTATCTTTAAGCGTATCAAGATTGCCCCCCGCGTAGCGCGACCCAGGATGCAGAGGATTGAGCGTTTCGGCTCTGACCTGCCCCATACGCATGCCATCTCTTGAACGCGCCATCGTCAACTCGGCATTCACCGCATTACGCTCTTTGTCAGCATAATTAGCGTCAAGCAGTGGCTCACCCACGGCATCGGCAAGACGGTCGACGGCTTCTTTCAGGGCATCATTTTCAACTTCGAGATAAAACGCCGTGCGATAAGACGCCGTGCTGCCATTGTGGCTACCACCGTGCATTTTCAGGAATTCGGACAGGCTTTCAGGTTTGGGGTATTTCTTTGACCCCATCAGCAGCATATGTTCGGTAAAATGCGCTAACCCGAGTTGTCCGTCGGGGTCTTGAAGCGAGCCCACCGAGACTGCCAGCGCGGCCAGTGATTTACTGGCGTCAGCATCTGAAACAAGGAGCACCGTCATACCATTGGCGAGTTTTATCCCCTGATACTGACGTGGATCGTTTTGGCTTTTATGTATTGTTTCTGCAATTGGTTGCCAGTCTGTTGCGGACCAGACTGCGGGGGCCCAAAACGTCAACAACAACAGTAACCCGCTTACACGGGTAAGCTGTTTCAACATTACCTGTCTCCCTTGGTTTGATATGAAAAATTCAGGCTAAAGAGTCGAAAGTGTGCGAACCCGTAACCAAAAGCATCGTAAATAACTCAGACCCCGTCAGAGGCAGATAGTTTTTTATAACGAGACAGCATTAAAACCATTCCGTTTTTTCTGCCATTATATTAAGCCAGATTATGTTGAACTACCGGCAAAAGAAAGCGCTCTGATTCACGGATGATGGCATCGATGTTTTCATTATCCAGATGACGCATGGCGCGTTGCACATAAGGGTCTTGTCCTTCGCCCGGAACTCTGGCATCACCCTGCCAGGCCTGCACCAACTTATTAACGGCTTTGGTTTGCAGCTCGACCTCTGGGCTGATAGTGCCTGTCTGGGTATCGAAGCAGACATCGAGCCATGCCCAACCACTTTTACTCAATAGTTTTAGCGGCGAACGTAGCCCTTCTCTGTAACCGGCAACCAGTATCTCCAGTTGGCTCAACGCGACGTCTGGCTCAAGAGTAGCGTAGCGAAAAGCCGAGCCGCTACGACCAAACATTTTGCTTTCACCCTTACCACCGCTGGCGCAGTAAACCACGTGCTCAATCCACAGCAGCAGGCCATCTCGGGCCAGCAGTACCGCAGGCCGCCACCGCAATAGGCCATCATCCTGAACCTGATGCAGCCAGCCGGTCAATTGGCCGTCGGCCAGTTGAAGGGTCAACTCTATACTGCTGCTTTCGGCGCGGGCCTCGCTAACTCGGTCTGCGAGTTCAACCATCTCATCACACTGTTTCTGCCAGTAAATCTCGCCGAAAGGCCCATAGGGCAGTCCGCCGGAGGCTTTTACATGGCTAAACAGAATAGCGGGATCCTGTCGCTCAATAAGTGCGTTCAATAGTTGGGTATTCAACTGATAGCGATTCAGATTATCGAGGATAAAAGGCTCTTCATCCGAAAGCTCCGTCTCTTCAATAATAAAGCTCACGTTCAGTCGCATCTGGAAAAAAGCCTTAATAGGATGGCGATAAAAACGAAGCAGATTATCCAGCGATACATCACCTAGCGGCAAAGCCTCGAGTGGCTGATTAAAATCAGTTACCGCGCTACCTTCTCCGCCGGCGGCGGGCAGCCACTCGGCTGCATAACTCTGCATCTCACTCTGGTTATCGAAATTAGTGGCGTCAAACGGCGTTCTCGAATGCCAATGCTCAAGATGCTGACGTAGCCTTTTTTCACTGTCATCGGCGTTGCGTTCGCGGTCCTGCTCCAGGCAGTAGCTCTGTCCAATATACTCAAGCAGTTCACTCACCAGCACGGAAGGATAGCGCTCACTGTTATCTTGAATTGAACGCCCTATGTAGCTGATATACAGCCTGTCCTGGGCGGAAAGCAGTGCCTCCAAAAACAGGTAGCGGTCATCGTCGCGACGGCTGCGATCGCCCCGTTTAACCTGTCGGGCCATTAAATCGAACCCCAGCGGCGGTAAAGTACGAGGATAAATACCGTCGTTCATGCCGAGCAGGCATACGACCTTAAATGGGATGGATCGCATCGGCATCAGCGTACAGAAGTTGATAGGTCCGGCAAGAAAGCGCTGACTTATGCGTTCTTGATCGAGTCTTGAGGCCAGTTCATCGCGAAGAATAGACAGCGGAACTTCATCAGGATATTGCGCTGCGATACCTTGGTTAATCACCTTTTGCCACTGCTGCTCAATCAATGCGAGGGCCACTTCTGTTTCACCTTCTGGGGAGAAAAAGGTGTTGAGCAATTCGTGGCATACGGATAGCCAATCATTTAGCGAACGAGACTGCGCAAGGCGAATACGCCACTGACTCAACTGCATCAATAGTTCGGCAAGATGTCCGGCAAGCTCGGCTGCAAGTCCCGTAGATTCATCATAGGGCAGCACACCCTGCCAGTCGCCCGCGCGGCTGTCCATTGCATAGCCCAGCAACATGCGCGTAAGACCAAAATGCCAGGTGTGCTGGCCGGTAGCAGGAAGCGCCAACTCACGCACATTATCGTCGTCTAGTCCCCAGCGGATCCCCGACTCGCCCACCCATTGACGCAGCAGGCGCAGGCCATCTTCATCAATTGAGAAACGCGTGGCCAGAGCAGGAACTTCTAATAGCCCGAGCACCTGTTCGGAGGTGAAGCGGCTTAATGGCAGGTCAAGCAGGGAAATGAACGCCTGGAGTGCCGGATGAGACTGGCTGGCCTTACGGTCTGAAATTGCAAAAGGCAGGTAACGGTCTTTCGGCGCATTGCCAAATACTGCCTGAATATAGGGTGCGTAACTGTCGATATCCGCAACCATCACAATAATATCGCGCGGCGTGAGGCTATCGTCGTTGTCCATCATCGCCAGCAGATTGTCATGCAATACTTCAACTTCGCGCTGGGGGCTGTGGCAGATGTTCACGCTGACAGAGCGGTCTTGCGGCTGCATAACGCGTTTCGTTTTACTGCTTGCTAGTGTCTCTTTTGTCATGCCAATAACGGCATGGTCTTCAAGATCAAGCATGTCCTGCTGAAGTGCATGCAGCAGGGTTTCATTCCCTACATCAACAAAAGCATGCACTTCCTGAATATCATCAACCTGAGACAGCAAATACATATGGTCGCGCCCCAGCTTTCCCCAAGATGCTAACAGCGGATTACTGAGGTTTTGCTCGCCCTCTTCATTGAAAAGCTGCTGAGCCAAATCAGGTTCGCGAAACAGCGATGTTTCGACTGATTCAAGATAGTGACGGCGTTTGCGGCTCTGCAAACGCGCGAGAAAAGCATAGTTTTGAATATCGCCCCAATAGTAGCGGCAGGGGTTAGTAAACATCAGATGAATATCAATGTGCTTACCCAGCGCCTGGAGTGCTTGCAAATAAACCGGCGGTAGCGCTGAAATACCACAAATGAATACTCGTTTCGGCAACCCCTCCGGGCAGACATCAGTACTGTCTAGCGCATGAATAAAACGCTCATAAAGATTGGCCCTGTGCCATTCTGGCTGCTGAAGCGCGTCGGTATATTCACACAATGCGCGCCACAGCGGAGCCTGCCAAAGCTGTGAGGCGTCAAGCTCTTCTTCAACCAGCTTTCCCTGCTGCCAGGTTTTCAGCCATTCTGGCCGGTACACCAGATATTGGTCGAACAGGTCGGCAACGCGTGCGGCCAGCTGATGAATTTTTCTTTTGTCACCATCGTCGGTCAAATAGTGTTGCAGTGCGGCAAACTCCGGCTCTTCAAGCTTGCCGGGCAGCAGCCACATCAGCTTCCAGGTCATTGCGTCTTTACTGAAGGCGCTCTCCTTGGGGATCCCGGGCAGCACTTTGGTGAACATATCCCAAATAAACGTTGCCGGCAGCGGAAAAGCTATCTGTGCGGCAATACCAAAAGTCTGAGCGAGTTCCATTTGTAGCCACTGCGCCATTCCAGGGCTTTGAACCAGTATCACTTCTTGATGAAAGAGGTTATCAAGAGGACGCCCTTCAATCAGGCGAGTAGTCAGTATCTTGAGAAGATCTAACTGATTGGAATGGTACACAGTAAACATAGCCGTTTCCTTGAGGCTCCTTAAGGAGCAAATTTCTTCACGCTAGAGGCTCCCAGCGCTGTTATCAGGCCGGATAATTCATACTTTACCCACCCGCTCACTCAAAGCAAAGAAAGGTGGGTAATAAACCGTTGTTAAGACTGATTAATCAGCGTCAGGCCGACAAATCCAGCGACTTAACTGGCTTGTGTAGCGCAAAGGTGTTTCTACGCTGACGGACACTCTTTGGCAACGTTCAGTTGCCTTAATGTCCGTGATGTGCACGCGCCAGCCGTTTTGTTGCAACTCTTTCGCTTTGCCCGTTATGGCGAAACTTTCAAGCTGCTCGTGTGCTTCACTCCAGGCTTGACGCACCTGCCATTGGCGGCTAAATCCTTGGCTCAGTGACTGGTAATATTGCAGCAGCCCCAGAAGAGAAACTGAGAGTAACAGTGTAGCTATTAGTGTTTCAGGTAAACTTAATCCTTCCTGTTGGCTCATCCGCGGGTTCCTTTTCGCTGCATTTAGTTTCGTCCTTGAGCGGGCAAAAATCGAGCCAGCCATCTTTAATGGCAGACAGGCGTATTTCACCGGGATTTATAATTTTCAGCGTCGCCAATTGGTATAAAAACACTGATTCTACGGCAACACCTTTCCCCTCACCGCGCACGACGTAATAGTCAGCAAGATCGGCAGGTTTAAAACAGCTGCGCAGTTCAGAATTTGCCGAGCTATCATCAGGTTGCTCTGCGCATTGCCATTGATTATTAGCTTGCAACGCCCAGCGGCGGCTTATTCCCCAGTTGAGCGATGACGCGGCTAGCTCCCAAGCGACGAGATGATTCTTTTCACTGCGTGTTAATGAAAGCGCTGCGTTCAGGTGTTGATTAACCGTATTTAGCGCAAGCAGGCCCAAGGTCATCATCATCATAATGGTCAGTATTAGGGCACTGCCGCGTTGACTGGCCTCATTCGACTGCCTCGACTTTTTCATTGTACTTTTACGACCGTATTGAGCCTGCTGCCCACTGAAGTATTTTTCTTCCAATTCGCCCGCATCTCTAATACCAGCAATTTCCCCCCCGAATCACCGATAACCGTAGAAAGCTGAAACTGTGAAAACTCGACTTCAGTAGGGTCTAACATTCGCTCCCAGCCGGAACCGTTGCACTGTGTGACACCGCGCTGGCTTTCCAGCATTCGGTTGCGCAGCCGATAGCCAAAATATTCTGATTCACTCTGGCCGGCGGGCTCCCAGCGCCCGTTTCGATTAAGGTCATAGGCGACGATGATGCAGGAGTTTTTAGCCTCACCGCTGGCCTGTGTAATCACTATTGCCCTGCCGTTACATTTACCGACACAGAAACCTGCACGCCTAAAATCTTTCTGCAGAGTTAATGCCGTCTGTCGCAACAGTTGATCAAGCTGGTAGTGCTGACTCAACTGCTGCGTTCGCTGTCTTAGCATCGGGAAAAACTGCATCGCGCCTAAAATAAGCACACTGCCAATACCCATTGCCAGCATCGCCTCCGGCAGGGTAAAACCCTTTTGATTAACGCGACACGAAGTAAGATCTCTAGCCTTTAACATAGCGCAATCCCGCCTATGCTCTGCGTTTCGCTGCACAGTCTCAATCGCCCTCTGCTCGAAAGGATCACTCGAATCGTTCCCGCGGAGTTGTACAGACTAATATGCCCAGACTGCGCCATGTTGCGTAGACCATAAAACCCCATAGTTTTTTCCGAATACGCCTTAACAGAAATATCTGGCGCGGTGAGTTGAAATATTCTCGCCTCGTGGGGCTGACATTGATCCGGCTTGACTCCGCTCCCCACGCAGCCCCCTTTTCCATCGATGACCCACAGCAACCGAGTCTGGTTACTGCGGTAAGCCATAGATTGCATCCCAGTTAAATAAATGCGAAGACGCTGAACCTGTTGCTCTAGCTGCATTCTTTGCTGATGTTCACGCCACCCCTGTAACGACCACAGCCCCAGCATGGCTATAAGAGCCAGGACTAGCATGATTTCTATGAGGGTCATTCCCTGCTCTCTTGATGAAGTATCAATATCCATGAGGCGAGTGTAGGGGGGAAGGTAAAAAATTAAAACAGGAAGAAAGAGTCGCTTTGGCACGTCTCGTAAATAATAAAACCCACAGACAACAGCCGACATGATTCTTGGAACGGACCTCCCATTAATTCAATAAAAAAAATAAAACATGAAAAAAAATCAATAATCAGGTCGCTTGAAAAGCCTACAATAAAAAATACAAAACAATTCCATTGAATTATTTTAATTAAGTTTAATTCTGATGAAAAAACTCGCAAACAAGTGTAAGGTGCACTTCATACG
>NZ_MRWD01000085.1 GCF_002093625.1 Rouxiella silvae
GTATTTTAGTCTGTTACTTATAAAGTAATTTCAATAAGTCATTAAATTAGAGGGTCTGATTTATTGTTAACAAAATTCCTATAACCCCTTGTTTATAGGGTACTTACCGCATTTATTTACGTTAAAATAATGCAGGAGCCCCAAATGAGGCTCCAATCTCTTTCCCTGATAATCCCAGACAGAAGCCGTCAGGAAGAAATAGTCTAACGCTTTAGGGTTTTCTTCAATGTCCTTGCACGGTCCACCCTACGAGCCGTACAACAATGGGGCGCACGACGAGCACGCAAAAAAATGCCGAAGGCATAGCAACTTGATAGGCATTCATCACATTTTTCATATAATGCTCACCCATTCCAAATTCGGCTAAAGTGATGACCAAACACATCAGAAACGCCATGATAGTGGCCATATACAGGGCAAATACATAAGGCGAAACGTGCTTTGGGAAACGAAATCTTGCCGTTTTATTAAGAATTCTTTGCGTCATTGATCAGTCCTATTCCACTATGATTGAAAAACAGCGACTAACCTAACAAGTCAATCGCGACGGCGGTAGGGTCGTTATGCTTTAATTATTGTTAAGTAAAAATTACGAATCAACCAGTGAGGATGTGATGGATATTTTGGGACTGATCAATACCTATATCCGCGTCGTTGAGAACGGCAGTATCGCCGCAGCAGCCCGCGCCCAAGGTATGAGCGCTGCGGCGGTCAGCCAGAGTATTTCACGTCTTGAGACACATTTGGGCGTGCGCCTGCTTTCACGTACCACACGCAGCATGACGCTTACCGACAGCGGTTCCCGCTATTTTGAAAAAGTACGCCATATACCCCAAGACATTGATCTCGCCTCTCAGGCCGCCTCCGTTGAAATCAAGCCGCACGGGCCACTTTGCATTGCGACTACGGCGGCGTTTGGCAGGCACGTGCTCGCACCGCGCATGCCAGCCTTTAAAGCAGCCTATCCGAACATTGAAATAGAAATAATCAGCACCGATCGCAATGTTGATCATCGTCTGGAATCTGTAGATGTCAGCATTCGCATAGAGGCACAGTTGAACGATCAGCTTATTGCCCGCCGCATCGCCTCACTTCCTTTCGTGTTTTGCGCAGCACCTGATTATCTTAAACGCGCTGGCATTCCCAACACACCCGATTGCCTAAGTCAGCACGCCTGCTTGGTGTTTCGTTATCCCACGGATGGCCGTTTTCTCCCCTGGGCCTTCATACTCAATGGCACTCGCTTTAACGCAAAACTAAACCCCGGATTCGTGAGTGATGACATCGATATTATTACGCAAATAGCGCTAAACGGAGGCGGAATAGCTCGCCTTGCTAGCTTTATTGCCCAACCTCTGATCGATAGCGGCAAACTGATCCCCTTATTTAATTCAAACACTGATGATGCCGCTTGCGCAGAGGCTCTACCGATGAATATTTATGCCTGCGTAACCGAACGTTCAGCTTTAAACGCCAAAGTCAGGGCATTTATAGAGTTTCTTGAAGATAATATGTGAAAAATAGGCATAAAATGACGGGCAACTTACTTGAGTATTACTGTCGCAAAGGAGTCAGTAATAGATTGAATGTTTTGATAAGATATTATTACAATCAACTCAACCATTTAGTACACAACATCACAGGGACGCTTGATGAAAAAATACAGTGTTATAATTCTCGCTTTAATGACCGCACTCATTGGCTGTGAAACACACACTGGCGCGCCAAGTTCGCTAAATCAATCGACAAATGCAGCGCTAGCAACACCAGTAGAAAATGAAGCGATAGAGCAAATATTCAGTAATTATTTAAAAAAAACATCATCCCCTACTCAATCAACTAAAATGACTCCGCAAACAAAGCAAGATGAAGCGAGCATGATAAGCCAGCAATCGTCTGATTATGCAATGGGCATAGTTAATGCTATACAATTCACCGATGCCTCACTCTATCCGGGAAAACGATGCTCGCTTAAAATTGATTTGTCGCCCGAGGGTGCAGTACTAGGGGTGAAAACCATCAGTGGAGATTTAGCTTTATGTAATGCAGCGACTCACGCACTTAAAACGGCAAAGTTACCTAAATTCCCTAGCGCCGCCGTATATGAAAATTTCAAAAGTTTCGCGATGGATTTCAATTTTGTGAATATCAAAAAATAATTCTTCATTGGCTCGCCGCCATTAACACTTCCTGAAATAAGTAATCTGATCATAGGCAGAATACAGCCCCCTCTGCCTCACAAAATGTAAAAAACTGGAATGGCAAAGATTTAGCTTACACATATACTTGCATCAAATCGTTTTTCACATCGATGAGGTCCAAAATGTTATCAAGCGTTCTTATCTTGTTGGTCGCGATTATTCATGTCTATATCCTCATCCTTGAAATGTTCCTCTGGGACACCCACGTAGGCCGCAAAGCGTTTAAGCTCAGCGCCGATTTCTCTGCTGTAACAAAAGTGTTGGCAGGGAATCAGGGCCTCTACAATGGATTTTTAGCGGCGGGGCTGTTTTATGGCGTGTGGCTAGGTGAAAGCGGATTTCAGTTTAAGATTTTCTTCCTGATCTGCGTGCTCATCGCCGGCATTTTTGGAGCCATCACTGCCAACAGAAAAATACTGTATATACAGGCGTTGCCAGCGTTGATCGCTATTGCAGCTCTGCTTCTTCAATAAGTTGATTTACGGGTAGGAATAGCGGATCTCAGTTTTTATGGGTTGAGACGGACGCGGATTCATTTTTTGGCCTGAGGAGGTCACTTATCTGGCACTTTTGGATTTTAATGCGGGAAGGAATACGAGGTAAGTCATTGATTTTAAATGATCCCTACAGGATTCGAATACATAAAGTATTCATATGTTTTATATGGATAAAATCGTGTTCGATAAAATTTGTACCAACATCTATACCAACAGATAAATTTGTTAGAAAATACAGCCCATTATCGCCGGGCCAGCACACCAGAATAGTGTAAGGCAATTGTATCATTCATTCGCTCAATCAGCTCAGCCTGCTTAAATGTCAGATGCGCAGTTCCCTTCTTAAAGTAGCGAATACTAAAGTAGTCGTCCTCGTAGATATACGATGCTTTCTGTAAACTGATATGATCCACCAGTCGGTTAGTGAAATCCCCTCGGTTGTCAGAGATCAGTTTTCCATCCAGCAGAAATAGCATCCGTTCCAAATCGATCAACTGGTCTCGTCGCCAGCCCCAGTTCAGGCTGTAGCCCCAATGATTGTGAGTCACCAGATTATTGATGATGATCTTCTTTCCCAATCTACAGGGGCTATTGGTTTTGTAATCCCATGACAGCCCCTTATAGACGTTGATAATCCCCCGCTCAAATACCTCCAGTTTGCTGTGATGCAACTGCTCGAATGTGCTGAGAATGTTCTCCTCACTAATCGCAAGCAAATCACCCTCTTCCAGATTTTTCCGCCATTGGTCGCGAGCCTGCGCATCCATCAATGCCATCATGCCAGACTTCAACATCAGATCACGCCAGACACTACAATCAATGCTTCGAGTAATGGCGGACATCGCTTCACTCACTGGCTTGGTCAGCCTGCAACCCGCTGATAATCGCAGCTATGAATAGCTGATAAGGCTGTGTTGCTATCGATTGATTAATACAGCACGATCTTCATAAAGCCACTATCAATTGGTGAGAGCAATTTTGAACTTCCGCTCTTCGCTCTTAGTGGACGGCTTTCCTTGCGAACTGATCGAAAATACTAGCGACAAAAAGTTGGATATCCAGGGGCCAGACGTCTGAGATTTATTACTTTACTCTGCTAAATTAGTGGACATTTAGGGCTTACGCCTCAAAATTGTAGGCCTAAAACGAATAATATCAGGTAGGGTAAAGCGTTATGGAAGAAAAGCTGCAGTTTATGATATTGGCGCTGGAATACTCCCGGCTAGCATTACCTGAATGCAGGCCAAATCCACCGGTAGGATGCGTGATTGTCCATAACGGAGACATCGTTTCCAAAGGTTTTACGCGTTCTCCAGGCCATCACCATGCCGAAATAGACGCCCTCTCTAGACTCACGATGCCTATTGATGAATGTGAAATTTTTGTCACTCTTGAACCCTGCTCTTTTCAAGGCAGAACCCCCTCTTGCGCTTTAACGCTCGCAGATCTAAAGCCACTACACGTCTATGTTGCAATAGAAGACCCGCACCCAGGGAATCGGGGAGAGGGGCTCAATATGTTAGAAAATGCAGGCATCAGCTTCACGTTGGGAATTGGGAAACAAGAAGTGGAGAGTTTTCTATCCCAATATTTGATTCAATCATGACCGGCAAGTATGCGGCTCCTTGCCAATTCTGCTGATAAGACCTCTCTGCTTTTAGCTCTTCGCCGCCGGTTAACTGTACTGGCAGTTGTGTGCCAATAGCGCAAGTGAGGGAACTCAAACCACAGGTAATGAGATGAGCGCTTCCTATCCCCGAAGTGAAGGCGCTAGCAAGTCATTCGTCAAATATATTACTAATGCAGAAAAATAAAACAAAAGCTGGGGTGCAAGGTTTTGGTGAGGAATCATAAGGAGTGAGCAACATTGTAAGATTCATTGATTTGATAAGTGAAGCAATGGCGGGTGATCTATACACCACAGGGTGAGAAAGAAGAGCTGACAACGAAACCAATGCTGAGCAGTATAGGAAAGTTTATGAATTTCTATCCGTTCAACGATATCGACACAATCTCGCCACGCCCGATGCTGTTCATCACCGGAGACCAGGCGCATTCGAAAGAATTTAGCGAAGATGCTTACCAACGTGCCGGACAGCCGAAAGAGTTGTACATCGTGCCTGGGGCTGGCCATGTTGATCTGTATGACCGAACTGACCTAATACCTTTTGCCAAGCTGGCATTGTTCTTTAAAACCAACCTGAAATAATATTTGGATGTGACTAATCATTTAGCATTCGTTAATTTTTACAATAAGTGTTCTGATCCTCATGCTCAGACTGAAATTCAAGAATTGGCTGAGTTAGTCAGAAAGGGGGGAGAACCTTTATTCCCTATTAGCTGGAATGCATTAACTCGCGTGTAAATCAGGCTAGTGTCGATTAGGGAGGAAACTGCCAGTTAGCGGAGTGAGTCTTGGAGAGTTTTTCCGTGTCGGCTATGACGGAAAACAAACGACATTCGTCCTTAATATGAGGCTGAATAACGCGGCTCAAGCTCGAACGGCTGAAGATGCCTTCCCCAACGCCGGTGAACCTCTTCAAAAATTATCCTGTTAGTGCAGAACCTCATTGGGCGTATGTGGCTTAATTTAAGGCTTTTCTGTAAAATGCGCCTATTGATTGTTTTTGCGGATACTTATTCTTTTATGCATCGAGTTGGATTCTTCGTTTGCAGTGGTTACGATATTCTTGATCTGGCTGGGCCACTTTCGACTTTTAATCAAGTCGCTATAGCTGCTGGTCAGATGCCCTATACTTTTCAAGTTCTCTCTCAGTCCGGAGGGCCAGTGGTTGGCAATTCGGGTCTTCCGATTGAAACAAAATCGGTTGGGGCAGGCACGTTTGACACCATCATATTCGTGGGCGGTGATATTGATCCGATGCAGACATCAGAGAACATAGCCGCCGCGAGGAAATTGTGCTCCCGGACTTCACGAGTAGCAAGTGTATGTACTGGGGCTTTTTTGCTTGCTGAAACGGGATTGTTGGACGACCTCAGAGCAACGACGCACTGGCGGTATACCGCTCAATTACAGTCACGTTTTCCTCGTACGAAAGTCGAGGGTAATAGTATTTATATCGTGGACAGAAATATTTGGACGTCGGCGGGCATTGCAGCAGGAATAGACTTAGCACTCGCAATGATTGAAAAAGACATGTCAGCTGAAATCGCACGCGCTGTCGCGAAGCTCTTGGTTGTTCCGTATCGTCGACCAGGAGGTCAGTCCCAATTCTCCGCTATGTCGCTGATGGACCCTGAGTCGGATCGCATTCGCATCGCTCTGAACTTTGCCAGAGAACATTTGGCCGAAGCACTTCCTGTTGAACGGTTGGCTGATGCTGCAAGATTAAGTCCGCGACAATTCGGACGAGCATTTCGCCGAGAGACCGGAGAAACCCCTGCCAGGGCGGTCGAGCGCCTACGCGTCGAGGCTGCACGCCTCCGTTTGCAAGACGGGAGTGAACCTATCGAGCAGATTGCTATAGCTGTAGGGTTCACCGACCCAGAGCGCATGAGAAGAGCTTTCATTAAACTGTATGGACATCCTCCACAATCTATTAGACGTGAGAACAGGCTCATCGGCAATCGCTGAGCGTAATTGCGAGCGCTGGCATAGCGTTTTTCAATTATTTATATAAATGGCAGTGAACGCTTACGCGCCAAAAAATAATGCACGCAAGCGCTTAAATTATCGCACTGATTACTGCTGTGTTACATAAACACCTTATTTGAGGATCTAGCCTCTAGAATATTTCCTCGATATTAATGCAATCATGGAATTCATGATTACGATTGATATTAGAATTAACTAACGCAACGAATTTTCATAAGTTTCATTTAAGAGGCGTAATCATTCCAAATATCACGATGCAACTTCCAAGTACCGCCCTGGTTTAAGAATATGAGTATTTGTTTGCCACGCGACTTGAGCTCTCCATTTTGATTGCGGATCTCTGAATCCGAGATTTCGCTAACGACTTGTTCGTTACCGTAGAACTCATAATTGCTGAAAGATAGGGTATCAGACGGAGCGCCTGCGAAGTATTTTGCAATTGCGGCAGATCCATTAATTTTTTCGCCCCCTGGGGGCAGCAGTGACCCATCTTTTGTATAGAGTCGAGCTATCGCCTCATTATCGCCTCTTGCGTAAGCTTTCGCCCATAGCGCGTTCTGGGCTTTGATAGCCGCTTCGATTTGGGGTGTCGGGACACCGTTAGTCACTGGCGCGGCTACCACAAAAAGTGGGAGAGTGGCTGCAAAGGCAATAGCAAAAAGACCCATTTTTAGCATCTGATTATTTCCGTGAATGTTCATAAATTAATGGTGTGCTTCATCAACATGGGCTGATATAGCAGGCAATGTACTGGCTTGAACGACGTCAGTTAATGGCTACATGAAAATTCTTCCCTGCACGAGTTTCAGCGAACACCAGGAATTCGTGCGAGTCCACTGGATGCACCAGGTAAGACTTTGTCGACCATGGCTATTACTTCTGGTCGCGCATCTCTAGGATGACCAGAGTGGAATGGAGGTGCTGGGTCATATTCAATTGCGAGTTGGGTAAATTCTGCAGCCTTTTCACCGCGCAGCTTCGCGGCGACACGAAGTGCAAAGTCGATGCCAGCTGTCACGCCGCCACCGCTCATAAAACGGCCATTATCATCTTCTACGAAACGCTCTGACACGGGAATAGCACCATATTCTGACAGCTTGTTGATAAAGGCCCAATGGCACGCGCTTCGCTTCCCGTTCAGAACGCCCGTTGCGGCAAGCACGAGCGAACCGTTGCAAACTGACGTGACATACTTGGCGCTTTCAGCCAAACGTCGGATTTGAGCTTGATACTCTGGGCGCATTGGTGCTGACAAATCAGATCCGCCCGGAACCAAGATCAAATCAGTTTTCTCAATATCGACCAAGCGCTCTGTATTGCCGTACTTGACCCCGAACTCGAGGGTCACGTCGCCACCATTGAGACTCGCATAACGAACGTGCGTATTGGGTAGCCGGTGAAAAATTTCACTAGGACCTGCGAAATCAAGCAACGTACCTCCGTCGTAATTTACAATCAAAATATTGAGAGTTTCATTAGGGGCAAGCTTCCCTGGGTAAAATGTCCCTCCACTGTTTGCTTTAGCCAGAGAAGGGGTTGTCTTACCCAGTAATGCTGCTCCACCCATGGCAGCCCCGAGCGCGGCGAAGCTTCCAAGCTTGAGAATTTTGCGCCGGGAATGGTCCAGACTAACGCGTTTTTCTTTGGCGGCATTGTTTTCGTTGTGGTCTTTCAAGATAATTTCTCCTTGCACTTCGGCCCCTTAACGAGCTGCTAGGTCGGGCCTGATTGACAGTCCATCACGGGGAAATTGGGTGATAGACGCGCGATTAAGATTTAGAAGAGCCGCAATGAAGTGCTGGGCCCTGAATCTAAAGTTGGAGAGCTAAAGCTGCGAGGCTCCGCCATCGACGATCAGTTCGGTGCCGACGATGTAGGAAGATTCTTCGCTAGCAAGATAGAGTGCTGCATAGGCAATGTCCTCTGCTTTTCCCATATAACCCACAGGGATAGATTTTGCGAAATCGTCCATGCGGTCTCGAACCCATTCGTCGGACATACCCCATTTTGTGATAAGTGGCGTTTTTATTGCCCCGGGTGCAATGGCATTAAAGCGGATTTTACGGTGAAGAAATTCATATGACCAACTACGGGCAAGTGATCGTACGGCGGCCTTCGCCGCAGCAGTTAACGAAATACCATGTTTGCCGGTTTGTGCAACAAATGAGGTATTGAGAATTACTGAGGAGCCTTCTCGCAGTTCCGGCAACACAGCTTGAAGAGTAAACACCACTCCTTTGACATTTACGTCCATAATATTACTGTAAAGTTCTTCGTCGATGTCATTCAGAGGTGTGGGGAAAGCCCACCCTGCGTTGGCGAACACGATATCCAAACCGCCAAACTTATCTTTAATCTCAGTTGCAATAGCCCGCATGTCCGTGATCGAACATACATCTCCCTTTAGAACAATGGCATTCTCTCCAAGTTCAGCCTTCACACGATCAAACACGGCCTCATCTCGACCTGTCACTGCTACACGGGCACCTTCTGCAATAAAGAGTTTTGCAGTGGCTAGCCCGATCCCACTAGTGCCGCCTGTAATCAAAGCTATCTTATTTTTGAGCCTCATCTTTATGTTCCTCTCTGTGCTTCGTGATAGATCAAGCCGACGGTTAAACGCTTAATTACGCTCGGCTAAGATTGATTTTGTGTGCAAATTATGGCTCATAAGATTTTTGGCTCAAAGGACGTATAACCCTCAAAAAAGGTCACTTTTATTTCACTCAATAACAACAGGCTTTGATAGCAAGTTGGCTGAAAAACGGGGGAGGATGGATAAAGCAGGAACCAATAATAAAGAGCTTAGAAAAAATATGAGGGTTTACGCAGTTTGTGTTTCGGCACGCTTGAAGGAAATGCCGATGAAGGTTATGTCTCGCTGGGTAGTGGCATCAATTATATCGATGAACAGGTTGCTGACAGCTGACGAGGGCCGGTTAGCGAGAATTGTTCAGGCGTTATAGGTCAGGCTTTTGGCGTTTTTGCCTGTCGAGTTGTTTTATCCATCGTGTCATTGTGGAAAGGTCAACATCCATAGCGCTGGCTGTGTCTGCATCGGCATCGTTTTGATCAAGAACCCGTTGAGCGGGTTCGCGTTTGAACTCTGCGTTGAAATTTCTTTTTTTCATTGGGACACCTGTAATGTTCTGAGATGAGCACATCACCTATGTTCAGGCGGCCAAATTTAGTATGCCACTACACCCATAAAAAAGGCCGCATAAGAAAAACCCACATCAATAGCTGGGCGTTTCCTTAAGGGCTTTCTATGCGCCATTCTCACTTCACAATAGGTGGTGACATTCAATAGGCACTATAGACAGCGTGCCTTGTGAATTTTCTTGTTCGTGCTTATCGCACCGCTGAAAGGTTGCCCATCAATGGTATCGTTCATTCTTAAACCGGAAGGACGGATCCAGCGTTGAACCCTGGATGGCATATCGAACCCTATTAGCAGGATCACTACAAATGTCAGACTGAAAGATAGCGAACCTAATGCAGTACCAAGGCTTAGGTGCTGGGAGATAGACGCGCCCAGTATCGGCGCAATTGCGCCGCCCAATGCTCCAACATTATAGGTAAAGCCCAGTCCTGCAGCCCGCTGTTCTGTATCAAAATAGCCGCCCAACAGTTTAGGAAGCAATCCAGCTATCCCTTGCCCCAGCATTTGCTGTAAAAACAGCAGGCCACCAAGAACGAGAATATTCGAACCTCCAATAGCGAAGAGCGGAATAATAAGCAACTGAGAAACCAGCAGGCTGGTGACATACGCTTTACGGGTACCCAGCCAGTCGCCAAGGAAACCACCAACACAACATCCGACCGCCGCACCGAACCCACTAAAGAACAACACATTACCCACTGTGTGCGGATTATATCCCAGTTCGGTCTTCAGATAAGTCGGTAGCAGGGCTTGTATCGGCCATGAGTAAAGGAAAGCACAAAACACAACCAGCATCAGCATCACACCCGTTGGCCAGCGTTCGCCACTGGTCTGTACCATAAAGTAGATAAAGATGGCGGCACAAAGGATGCCTAAAATTGTTATGAGGCCGGTTGATACCATACCGGCGAAACAGACATAAAGCGCAGCAGCAGCAAATATTGTGAGCAATATATTGAGGGGAGTGAGGCGGCCGCGATAAAGGATATCTAACATGTTGCGATCAATTTTTTCTTTATCTTCCTGCTGTTTTTGTTTTGATTTTTCCCAGTCTTCGGCTTCAGGCAGGTTTTTACGTAACCACAGTGCGAAAACAATCGGCAATAGACCGATATAAAAGAGCATGCGCCAGCCAAATGCTGGCACGACAAAGCTATAAGCCTGTGCAGCCACCACAGCACCGATAGAGAACCCGGAAATAAGAAACCCGCTGGCTTTGTTGCGCATATTCTTCGGCCAGCTTTCCATCACGTAGGTCGAGCTGGAGCCATATTCTCCCGCCATACCAATACCAATTACCAGCCGAGCGATAAACAGTGTGGTGTATCCCGGTGCCAGCCCGCAGGCCAATGTTCCGCATGAGAAAAGCACAATGCTGGTGATCATGGCAAACTTTCTACCATAGCGATCGCCTATCGCGCCCAATACTAGCCCACCGAACCAACGTGAGATGAACGCGGCGGAAATCAGACTACTTGCCTGCAACAGTGTCAGACCAAATTCCTGCTTGATGTCCGTTAACACCAACGTAATTATCACAAAGTCAAAACCATCCAGAGCATAGCCAATCCAGGCGGCCGTAAAGGCTTTCCACTGTGATGGTGTTAACTGTTTATACCAACGAGGTGGCCTGATATCTAGCGTATTCGCTCGAGGCGCTGTTGAATTGCTCATATCGTTGCTATCTCCACGGCCCGTCAGTGAACGGGCAGAAATTGATTTTCGGGTGGTTCAGACAAAGTCAGCGCTTAATTATTTATGATTACGTCATTTCAAAACGTGTAACAGTTACAATCACAAAGCACCGCGCTTTACTCCACCAATAAATAAAAAGAGGAGTTAAACTCCATTGCGAGTGTATAAGATCAGCCAGCCATTACAATCGCTGGCTGATGAAAATGTGATAAAGGCGTCGAAATTCTGGCGTCAGAAGAACAAGTAGCAGAATGAAGAGGTTTAAAACTGCGCTGATAAAAGATCAGCGCAGTTTTAAAAGATAAGGTGGGAGAATATTGCTTAGTTGGTATTATTTTGACTGATTGCTTGGGTGGTTTTTCGTTTGATTTTTTCCGCCTGAATGGGATCAGCTTTCACCAGCAAAGCGTAAATCAGGTCTAGAACGAACAACTGCGCAATTTTGGTAGCGATGGAATCGCCTTGCAATTGTCCCTGGCGGTTTCCATTGATTAATACATAATCAGCCACTTCGGTGAGCCGCGAGCCCATATTATGTGTCAATGCGACTGTTATGGCCCCCGTTTCTTTCGCCAGCTTCAATGCATGCACCGTCTCATGAGAGGTTCCTGAGTGACTGATGCCAATGGCGACATCGCCGGGCTGCATCAGTGAAGCCTGCATGTACATAAAGTGGTTATTTGTCGCCGCATCTACACGTAAACCAATACGCATCAACTTACTTTTCGCATCTTCGGCTGTTATCCCGGAGGTGCCTAATCCAAAAATACAGATGCGGTCTGCCGATCGCATCTGTTTCGCCACTTGCTCGACGTTTTCCAACGACAGCAGATTAATAGTTTCTGTCAGCACATTATTGATGGCAGATTGTAATCTGCTCGCTATTGCTTGAGCACTGTCGGCATCCTGAACATCGGCATCCAGCAAACTTTCCTCATTGCTGGATCGTGTTGCCACTTCAATGGCCAAGTCCATTTTAAAGTCCTGAAAACCTTTGTAGCCCAGAGTACGACAGAAACGAATAATGGTCGCTTCACCCGCTTGGGTCAGTGACGACAGCTCAGAGAGAGAGAGTTGGGTAACTTTGGCGGGTTCGGATTGGACATAAACGGCAATACGCTGAGAAGAACGTGTCAGACTATTTTGAATTGCACCCAAGGCATCAAGAATTTTACCTGGTTTAAAATGATGAGCACCAGTTTTCACGCGGCTACCTCGGAGAAAAAGTAAGGAAACAGTGATTTATCTGGTGCACATCATTACATAGTTGCTTCATTTCGTGAAGCTTAAAGCTGTCCGCAGGGTTCGCTCAGCAGGGTATAATGCAGTTTTACCACGGCTTTTTTGATGGTATCTGAGCCTGCAATCTGGCAGCCTGGCTTATGAGGCTCTCCGGGTAAAAATACAGCAAACATACCAGGGAACATGTGCAATTGACTTTTATGTGGGATATCAGAAATGAGCTGGTAGTCATCATCAGCCTGATAGGGGCCAAGATTTTTTTCGGGAGTGAACGGTGAATATTCAATTCCTTCTATGCCGCTAATGAGCACCTGAATATCGGCATAAACGTGATGCAGTTCCGCTTTTTTACTTTGCGCGGGCTGAGCGTCAAACTCCATGACGTTCATAAACATCAGGTCTCCGTCAATGTCGTGGCGGCCACAGCTCAATTCCTGTAACGGTGTCTTCGCAAGATAGTCCAGTACCCATCGGATACGTTCAGGTAATCCGTCAAAAAAAAGCGGTTGTGCTAAAGAACCGTGAAACATAAAGCACCTCATGATGAGTTATCGTTTAAAGATAAAGTAATGACCGAATTCAGAGTGTTTCTCTGGCCCACAACGCAACACCAATTAACCCGCTGTCTTGCCGATGGTGTGCCAGTTTAAGAGGGACGCGGTAGACGTTCGGTAGCGTCTGTTGTGTCGCAATCACTTTTTCCAGATATCCTTCCGCCAGCCCTACACTCCCACCCAGAATCGCGACATCCAGATCCAGTGCGATATGAATATCTGCCAGCATTGAAGCGATTGCCGTCGCTGACTGGTTCACCACCTGTTGTGCCTGAATATCGCCGGAATGGGCTAACTCAAAAACCCGGGCTGCGGATATCGTTTTTTTGCCTTCATGCATAACGGCACCGATTGCAGATCCCGACGCGACACTTTCAACGCATCCTCGGCGACCACAACCACACATTGGCCCCTGTGGATCAAAAGCGGTATGACCGATATGCCCCGCGAGCCCGTTTTGACCGATTAATAATTTTTTATTCCAGATAATCCCGCCGCCGACCCCGGTTGAAACCGTGACGAACAGGGCGTTATTGCACTCATCTCGCAGAGCCTGATATTCAGCCCATGCAGCCGCCTGGCCATCATTAATCAAAATGATGGGTAAATGGGCCATCGACTGAATGCAGTCTTGTAAGGGAAAGTCTGCCAGACCGCCAAGATTGGCCGGGTTGAGTGCCGTCAGGCGGCCATTATTGATAATGCCGGTAGAAGCAACGGCAATGAATTCTACGCTGTCACGAAAGGGAGTAATCAATTTTTCGAGTGCCGCAGACAGTTGTGTTGCATCACCCCGTGGCGTGATGATCTGCTGGCGGTCTGAGAGCTGGCCGTCCTCTGCCACGAGGGCTGCAGCAATTTTTGTTCCACCAATATCCAGTGCTAACGCTTTACCCATTTGCATGATCCTCACTTAAATTTAACAACACGTAACCTTTGACTGATAACTAACACACATCACTTCATTGCGTCCTGCGAACAAAACATCTACCATTATTGGAGTTACGCTTCACTTTTAATATAATATTGGAGTTTAAAGCCGTGGGAAAGACAAACATTCGCAACCTGAGCGATTTCTGTAACCAGCTTGAACAAGGTCTGATCGTTTCTTGCCAGCCAGTTCCTGATAGTGCCATGGATAAACCGGAGATTGTGGCAGCAATGGCGTGTGCAGCTCTCGACGGTGGTGCCGTCGGTCTACGAATTGAAGGCATCAGCAATGTTAAGGCAGTACGCAAGGTCACTGATGCCATTATCATCGGTATTCTCAAACGCGACCTTCCTGACTCTGAGGTCCGGATCACACCGTGGCTGGAAGATGTTGACGCACTGAGCGCTGCCGGTGCGGACATTATCGCTTTCGATGTGACCCTGCGCCCACGTCCTGTTGCGGTAGAAGCGCTGTATCAGCGGGTACGTGAAACTGGATGCCTGACGATGGCTGACGCATCTTGCCTTGAAGACGGACTACGGGCACAAAAACAGGGTATCGATTTTATCGGCACCACGTTGTCAGGTTATACGCAAACGCCTGTGCCGCAAGAGCCGGATATCGAACTTGTTCGCCAGTTAGCGCAAGCAGGATGCAGGGTGATTGCAGAGGGGCGTTACAACTCACCCTCCCTGGCGGCGGCAGCGATTGAAGCAGGTGCACATGCAGTGACAGTGGGTTCGGCTATTACCCGTATCGAACATATTTGTGGCTGGTTTCATGAGGCAATTAATCAGCATGAAGATGCCAAAATTACTGATTAACCGCGGTTTGACCGCTCATTCATTGGAAATTGACGAGGAAGCATATGAACAAATTAACAGGTCTGATTGCCGCGCCACATACGCCTTTTGACGCACAGGGTGAGGTTAATTTTAAGGTTATCGATCAGATTGCAGAACATTTGATTAACGAGGGTGTTCAGGGCGTGTACGTCTGCGGAACCACCGGAGAGGGTATCCATTGTTCAGTCGAAGAGCGCCAAAAGATTGCGGAACGCTGGGTGAAAGCTGTACAAGGTAAACTGAGTATCACTCTGCATACCGGTGCACTCAGCATCAAAGATGCGATTGCACTGTCACACCACGCCGAGACTCTGGATATCTTTGCGACGTCGGTAATTGGACCCTGTTTCTTTAAGCCGGGCAGTGTAGATGACCTGATTGCCTACTGTCAGGTGATTGCCAGCGCCGCGCCTTCTAAAGGTTTCTATTACTACCATTCAGGCATGTCCGGCGTGAACTTTGATATGGAACAATTCCTGATAAAAGCCGAGTCTAAGATCCCTAACTTGTCCGGCATAAAATTTAACAGCGCAGATTTGTACGAATTCCAGCGCTGTCTGCGCGTCAGCGGCGGAAAGTTTGATATTCCGTTTGGTGTGGACGAACATTTACCCGGCGGTTTGGCTGTAGGGGCAATCGGTGCCGTCGGCAGTACATATAACTATGCCGCACCTTTGTTCCAAAAAATTATTAAAGATTTCAACGCCGGGGATCAGGCAGCTGTGCAGAAGGGCATGGACAGTGTTATCCAACTTATTCGTGTGCTGGTTGAGTTTGGTGGTGTTGCGGCCGGTAAAGCTGCGATGCAGTTGCATGGTATTGATGTGGGGGATCCACGTTTGCCGTTACGTGCACTGACAAAAGAGCAAAAGCAAGTTGTTGTTAACAGAATGCGAGATGCTATTGGTTTATAGGACTACTGTTTGCTTATCTTCTGCCAAGGCTTACTTTCTGGAGGCATTGCAGAAGATAATGGCGGTTTGGAGAGTTAGTCGTTATTTAATAGTTATTTATTAAATTGAATCGACCTGTTTTCAGGTCGATTCAATCAGCAACGCATCTTAAATATCTCATTTGAAGCCTGGAGTCGAAAGACGCGCCTAAAAGTAAGATATCACAAGGGAACACTTACACCTTCGATAACGGTTTCCTGAAGTTTGAAACTTTCATCCAGTATAACGTAATCTGCCCATGCGTTAATTTCAAGGCGGCCGCGATCTTTAATCCCAAGAAATTCAGCTGGATATGTGGATAAGCGTAACGATGCTTCTTCTAATGTTAACCCTAATTCAATAAAATTAAGCAATGCCTTATCCATAGTGAGTGTGCTGGCAGCCAATGTGCCGTTTTTCAATCGAGCGGCAGCTTTACCTGCGCATTTATAAATTGCATATCCGCCTTGCGTATACTCACCCGCTGGCATTCCTACAGCGGAGCAAGAATCCGTTACTGCATACAGTTTGGGAATAGCACGACGTGCTGCAAGGATTGCCCCGGGATGAACATGTTCAAAATCAGGTATTATTTCGGCATAAGTGGTATGTGCCATTGCTGCAGTTAAAGCTCCTGGGTAGCGATGATCCAGGCCACTCATGGCATTAAAAAGATGTGTGAACCCGGTAGCACCTAGTGATATGGCGTCCATGCTTTGTTGATAAGTGGCAGCAGTGTGTCCCTGTTGGACACAAACACCACGTTCAATTAAATATGGGATTAACTTCCGGTTATTTTCGATTTCTGCTGCAAGAGTAATAAGTTTAATTACTGCCAAATCAAGAAGTTGGTCTATTTCTTTCTTTGTGGCATTTCGTGCATGGGGTGGCTGGGCACCCAGTTTGTCAGGGCTAACAAAAGGTCCTTCCAAATGTACGCCTAATACTCGAGAGCATCCGATGTACCGTGATTTTTTCATGAAAAAATCAATATCTTTTAAAGCTGATTTCAATGAGGAAGGGCTAGATGTCATGGTTGTAGCCAGAAGGCTAGTCGTGCCAAATCGGGCGTGAGTTTGGCTCATTATATTGATAGCATCTCCGCCTTGCATAATATCTTTACCTCCACCGCCATGAACATGTAAATCGATAAATCCCGGAATAATATACCCGTTAAAAGCTCCCTCTTTTTTAATAATTTGTGCAATTCTGCCATTCTCATCAGCTTGTATAACGCCATTCACCCAACCCGATGGGGTTAATATTTTCCACATTGTATTTTCCTTAAGGTTATACCTAATAAAAATAATCCTATTATATTCTTAGGTATATAATAAATTTTCATAAAAGTTCATGTAGGGTTTGCAGAGAGGCGAAGTGACTCTATCTCTTTGTAAACATA
>NZ_MRWD01000086.1 GCF_002093625.1 Rouxiella silvae
GTGAATCATCAATTGCTCCAGCGCGAGCACCGCATCGTCTCCAACGCCTCCTGTACCACCAACTGCATTATTCCCATTATTAAACTTTTAGACGACGCGTTCGACATCGAATTCGGCACGGTTACGACCATCCATTCCGCGATGCACGACCAACCGGTGATTGACGCCTATCATCCCGATTTACGCCGCACTCGCGCAGCCAGCCAATCAATTATTCCCGTTGATACCAAGCTGTCTGCCGGTATTACCCGCATCATGCCCAAGTTCTGTGACCGCTTTGAGGCAATTTCTGTGCGGGTGCCTACTATCAATGTGACTGCTATCGATCTTAGCGTTTTTGTGGCTGAAAAGGTCGACGTTGAGCAGGTTAACCAGCTGCTGCAAAAGGCATCGAATGGTGCTTTTCGTGGTATTGTTGACTATACCGAACTACCATTAGTTTCTACTGATTTTAACCATGACCCACACAGCGCCATCGTTGATGGCACGCAGACGCGGGTCAGTGGTCAGCGCCTGATAAAGACCTTGGTCTGGTGCGACAATGAGTGGGGTTTTGCCAACAGGATGCTCGACACCACGTTGGCAATGTCCGCAAGCGGTTTCTAGTAAGGCAAATCGGCTATGGCTGGTTACGCCCTCAGCAACTTTAAAGAGAATAGAGGATTCACCATGTCTGTAATTAAGATGAGCAGCCTGGATTTAGCAGGTAAGCGTGTACTGATTCGTGCGGATCTCAACGTGCCGGTTAAAGACGGTAAAGTGACGTCTGATGCACGTATTCGTGCCTCTTTGCCAACCATCGAAATCGCTCTGAAGCAAGGTGCGCGCGTGATGGTGACCTCGCATCTGGGGCGTCCGACCGAAGGCGAATATAACGAAGAGTTTTCTCTATTGCCGGTTGTTAACTACCTGAAAGAGAAACTGTCCTCTCCTGTCCGTTTGGCTAAAGACTACCTCGACGGCGTCGAAATTGCTGAAGGTGAGTTGGTTGTTCTGGAAAACGTTCGCTTTAACAAAGGCGAAAAGAAAGACGACGAAACACTGTCTAAAAAATATGCAGCCCTGTGCGACGTGTACGTCATGGATGCCTTCGGTACTGCTCACCGTGCGCAGGCATCAACTCACGGCGTAGGCAAGTTTGCTCCTATCGCCTGTGCGGGTCCGCTGTTGTCTGCCGAGCTTGAAGCCTTGGGCAAAGCGCTGGGTAATCCAGCACGTCCAATGGTGGCTATCGTGGGCGGTTCTAAAGTTTCAACTAAACTGACCGTTCTTGATGCACTGTCTAAAATTGCAGACCAGCTGATTGTTGGCGGCGGCATTGCCAACACCTTCGTTGCCGCTCAAGGCCATAACGTAGGTAAATCACTGTACGAAGCAGACTTGGTGGGTACCGCCAAAAAACTGCTCGAAACCTGTGATATCCCGGTTCCTACCGACGTTCGCGTGGCGACCGAGTTCTCCGAAACGGCTACCGCGACGTTGAAATCAACGGCTGATATCAAAGACGAAGAACAAATTCTGGATATGGGCGACGTGTCTGCACAGCGTCTGGCCGAAATCCTGAAAAACGCCAAAACTATTCTATGGAATGGCCCAGTTGGCGTATTCGAGTTCCCTAACTTCCGTAAAGGAACCGAAATTGTGGCGCATGCCATTGCTGATAGCGACGCGTTCTCTATCGCAGGCGGCGGTGACACTCTGGCAGCAATCGACTTGTTCGGTATTGCTGACAAAATTTCCTACATCTCTACCGGTGGTGGCGCATTCCTTGAGTTCGTTGAAGGAAAAGAGCTGCCAGCCGTTGTGATGCTGGAAGAGCGTGCCAAGAAGTAATAATCGCGAGCGGGTGAGAGTATTCGCCCGCTCACGCTGTATTTTGTAATCCGATTCAATCCATCTACGACCGACGAAACAGGACAACGTAATATGTCTAAAATTTTTGATTTCGTAAAACCAGGTGTTCTTACTGGTGATGACGTTCAGAAAGTATTCGCAGTTGCTAAAGAAAATGCGTTTGCTCTTCCGGCTGTTAACTGTGTAGGCACCGACTCTATCAATGCTGCTCTTGAAGCGGCTGCGAAAGTTAAAGGCCCAATCATTATTCAGTTCTCCAACGGCGGTGCTGCATTTATCGCGGGTAAAGGTCTGAAAACTGACGTACCACAGGGCGCGGCTATTCTTGGCGCAATCTCTGGTGCACAACACGTTCACCTGATGGCGGAACACTACGGCGTGCCGGTTATTCTGCACACCGACCACTGTGCGAAAAAACTGCTGCCTTGGATCGACGGTCTGTTGGACGCGGGCGAAAAACACTTCGCGGCAACCGGTAAGCCACTGTTTTCTTCCCACATGATTGACCTGTCAGAAGAGTCTCTGGAAGAAAATATCGAGATCAGCAGTAAGTATCTGGCGCGCATGGCCAAGCTGGACATGACTCTGGAAATTGAACTGGGTTGCACCGGCGGCGAAGAAGACGGCGTTGATAACAGCCACATGGACGCCTCTGCGCTGTACACTCAGCCAGAAGACGTTGATTATGCTTTCGAAAAACTGAGCGCAATCAGCCCTCGCTTCACGATTGCAGCGTCATTCGGTAACGTTCACGGCGTTTACAAACCAGGTAACGTTAAACTGACCCCGACTATCCTGCGTGATTCTCAAGATTACGTCAGCAAGAAACACAACCTGCCACATAACTCGCTGGACTTCGTGTTCCACGGCGGTTCAGGTTCTTCTGCTGCTGAAATCAAAGAATCAATCAGCTACGGTGTTATCAAAATGAACATCGATACTGATACTCAGTGGGCAAACTGGGACGGTATTTTGCAGTTCTACAAAAAGAACGAAGCTTACCTGCAGGCCCAGCTGGGCAACCCGGAAGGCGCAGACAAGCCGAACAAGAAGTTCTACGATCCACGCGTATGGCTGCGCTCTGCACAGTCCTCTATGGTGACTCGTCTGGAGCAGGCGTTCCACGAACTGAACGACGTAGACCGTCTGTAATTAAGACTGTTTTATCGTTGTGATTGAGAGAAGGGGCCGAATGGCCCCTTTTTTTTATGCTGATTTTAAGACCTAGTGATTATAGCCAGTTGGCGACAATTCTCTGATATTCGCCCGTCGCACGCGCCAGATGCAGCCATTGGTCAACGTACAGTTTCCAGCTAATGTCGTCGGTTGGCAGCATGTAGGACTTCTCACCGTACTGCATCGGCCTGTCAGGATTAACCGCGCACAGAGAAGGGTGCGATTTTTTCTGATACAGTGCCTCAGAAGCTTCAGTGACCATCACGTCGGCTTTCTTATCGACTAACTGCTGGAAAATACTGACATTATCGTGCGTTAGTGTCAGATTGCTTTTCGGCAGATAAGCATGGGCAAAAGCCTCATTAGTGCCACCGGCGGGTTCAATCAAGCGTACCGACGGTTTGTTTATCTGCTCAATAGTTTGATATTTTTTGACGTCAGTACAGCGCACCAGCGGAATTTTACCGTCCACGTCCATTTTCTCGGCAAAAAATACCTGCTGCTGGCGCGCCAGCGTGACCGAAATGCCGCCCATCGCGATATCACATTTTCCCGCCACTAAATCAGGGGTCAGCGTTTTCCAGGTTGATTTCACATAGTTAGCCTTTACGCCCAGACTTTTTGCCAACGACTCCGCCATCGAAATATCAATGCCCTCATAGCTGCCGTCCGGCCTTAGAAAGGTGTAAGGCTTATAATCGCCGGTAGTGCAAACGTTCAGTGTGCCCTGCTTCACCACGCTTTGTAGATGAGACTCTGCACTGGCGCTCCCGGTGGCGACCAGCAATACCCAAGGTAATAATTTTCTCATTTCTTGCCCTTTTTATAGATTATTGGTTTTTATGATATTTCCCGCTGCGGCGGTATTCTTCTTCTTTTTACACTGATAGCTAACGGCGAGGACCAGTAGCCAAACTGGGATCAGCCAGACTGAAATCTGAATCCCCGGCGTAAGGAACATAATCACCAAAATACCGGCCAAAAACAGCAGGCACAGCGCGTTGGTCACGGGGTAACCCAGACTCGGGAAATGCGTCTTTTTCCCTGCGTCACGTTTAGCGCTGCGAAATTTTAGGTGGGTGATGCTGATCATTGCCCAGTTAATTACCAAAGCAGAGACTACGAGAGACATCAGCAGCTCAAAGGCCTTCCCAGGCATTAGATAGTTAAGCAGTACGCAAAGTGCGGTCGCCAAAGCCGAGACGCTTAGGGCGTTAAGCGGAATACCGCGGCGATTCACCTTTAGCAGCGCGACGGGGGCATTGCCTTGTTTTGCCAATCCGAACAACATGCGGCTATTGCTGAAAACGCAGCTGTTATAAACAGAAAGCGCAGCAGAAAGCACGACGGCGTTTAACAATGTGGCGACGAGGTTACTGTCGAGCGCGTGGAAAATGAGAACAAACGGGCTGCCGCCTTCCACCACTTTCTGCCAAGGATACAGCGACAGCAGTACTGCGAGCGCCCCCACGTAGAACAGCAAAATACGATAGATAACCTGATTAGTGGCTTTCGGAATACTTTTTTGTGGGTTTTCTGCTTCAGCTGCGGTGATACCGATCAGCTCAAGTCCGCCGAAAGAGAACATAATCACCGCCATTGCCATCACCAACCCGCTAATGCCGTTGGGGAAGAAGCCGCCGTATTGCCAGAGGTTGGCCACGCTGGCCTCCGGACCGCCGTGGCCGCTGGCCAACAGCCAGGCTCCAAAGGCAATCATGCCGACGATAGCGGCGACTTTAATGATTGAGAACCAGAATTCAACTTCACCATACACTTTCACGCTGGTGAGGTTGATGAGATTTATTGCGACAAAGAACAGAGCCGCTGAAACCCAGGTCGGTATTTCTGGCCACCAATATTGAACGTAAATACCGACGGCACTAAGTTCTGCCATGCTGACCAAAACGTAAAGCACCCAGTAATTCCAACCCGACATAAAGCCGGCAAATCCGCCCCAGTATTTGTTGGCGAAGTGGCTGAATGAGCCGGCAACGGGTTCATCCACCACCATTTCGCCGAGCTGACGCATGATAAAGAAGGCGATGATCCCAGCGATGGCATAACCCAGCAGTACCGAGGGTCCGGCCATTTTGATGGTCTGGGCGATGCCTAAAAATAGGCCGGTGCCAATGGCACCGCCAAGAGCGATCAGTTGGATGTGACGGTTTTTTAACCCTCTTCTCAGCTGACTTTGTGACTGTTGCATATCCATCCATTTTCCCCAAAGGTAGAAATATTTGTCCGATTGAGGGTTAGCAATTCTCGGGCCATGGGTGGGAAGTTTGAAGCGAGGCTTGGGTTAACTCATTGAATGGTCGTTATTATTATTTTTTGATGTCATTCACAGGCTACGCGTTTATTTCCGCTGGCGCTCCATTGCTGTGCTTGTTAGTTCTATTTTGTGCGTGAAGTAAGCGTTTTTTGCTTTATAAATGGCGAATGCTGACCTAAATGGGTGCAATCCTTGCGATTGTGCAAGCCTTTAGGTTTCGCCGCTTGCTCGATAAGAATAGAAATCTGTTATTATCAGACCGCAGTCTTTGCATTGTCTTTAATCAACCCAGTCAGGAAGCCGCCGTTGAATAAGCCAAAATCTGTTACGCTCGATGACGTTGCTCGTCACGCCGGAGTCTCTTATCAGACGGTTTCCCGCGTGCTGAATCAGGCTGCACAGGTTTCTGAAAAAACGCGTTCACGGGTTGAAGCTGCAATGAACGAGCTGAACTATGTGCCTAATCGCATGGCGCAGCAGCTGGCCGGCAAGCAGAGTTTCACCCTTGGGCTGGCAAGCACTAATTTGGCCCTCAATGCGCCTTCTCAAGGTGCTTCAGCTATCAAAACTCGCGCCAATCAGCTGGGGTATCACGTTGTTATTTCGATGGTTGAAGATCTGCAACTGAAGTCCTGCCGCGCCGCCGTCAATGAACTGATTGCGCAGCGAGTGGACGGTATTCTGATTAATGTCCCACTCGAAACTGACAACGCCCAGCAGGTGAAACAATGCTGTGGCAATTTGCCGGTGCTGTTTCTGGATGTTGATCCTCAGGCCAATCTGCTCAGCATTCTTTTCGACCCACAAGAGGGCGCAATGCAGGGGCTGGAGCATCTGCTTGCGCTTGGACATCGGCAGATTGCCTTGCTGACTGGGCCGTTGGAGTCAGTCTCCGCCCGATTGCGCTACGAGGGCTGGCTTACGGGCCTGACCGCGCATCAGCTTGAGGCTTTTAGCGTGCTGCATGGAGACTGGAGTTCGGCTTCCGGCTATCAGCTGGCGCTGAATCTGCTTAACCCGCCGCAAAGGCCGACCGCAATACTGGTGGCTAATGACCAAATGGCGCTTGGGGTACTCCGCGCAGCCCACCAGCTGGGCGTAACTGTACCTCAGCAACTTTCCGTGGTTGGCTATGACGACACTGAAGACAGTGCCTATTTTCAACCGCCGTTAACCACCATTGCGCAAGATTTTCGTCTCAGCGGTCGCGAAAGCGTTAACCGCATGGTGCAGATGCTGCAACATCCGCAGCAGACCAGCCCCGGTTCGTTGCTGCTCAATACCACGCTGATGCTGCGTCAAACCACGTCCTCCCCGGGGGAGTCTCCTGACTCTGTGCAGTCACTGGCTCTGGAACTCAAACGTATCGCCCGCCAGCTCGAGCAACTTTAAGTCTTCGTGCGCCCATTGCGCTGAAATTGTGATCCCCGTCGCCTTCTTGACGCAGCTTTCTTTACTTCATCCTCGACTGCAGCCATTTTAAAAACATTAATGTGAGCGCATAACATTTTGGCGAGGTAGGGTAATGAAAGGCTATACACAAGAGGCATTAAATCCGCTGAGTGCGGTACTGGCGCGGCGCGACTGGGAAAACCCCGTCTGCACCCAGGTTAATCGGTTACCGGCCCATCCTCCCTTTCAAAGCTGGCGTAATGCTGAAGAAGCCAAGGTTGACAGTGTTTCCCCAAGCCTGCGCAGCCTAAACGGCGTGTGGAAATTCAGCTATTTCAGCCGCCCTGAGGCGGTGCCTGCCGAATGGCTTGAGGCCGACTTGCCACATGCGGATGATTTACAAGTGCCTTCAAACTGGCAGATGTCGGGCTACGATGCGCCCATTTATACCAACGTTCGTTACCCTATCCCGGTGGATCCGCCTTTTGTTCCGGAAGGCAATCCTACGGGATGTTACTCGCTCACATTTTCGGTTGACAGCGCCTGGCGCGATCAGGGCCAGACGAGAATTATCTTCGACGGCGTCAATTCGGCCTTCTATCTGTGGTGTAACGGCCACTGGGTCGGTTATTCCCAAGACAGCCGACTGCCGGCGGAGTTTGACCTCGGGAGATATCTGCAGGACGGTGAAAATCGTCTGGCGGTAATGGTGTTGCGCTGGAGTGACGGTAGCTATCTTGAAGACCAGGACATGTGGCGGATGAGTGGTATTTTCCGCGACGTCAGCCTGCTGCATAAGCCGGCCATCCAGTTAACCGACGTTCAGCTGCGGACCCATCTGCACGCCAATTATTCACTCGGTGAGCTTGAAGCAAAAATTAGCGTGGCGGCCAGCGAGGAAGCGTCGAGCGCATTAAAAGTTAATGTTCAGCTCTGGCGCGGCGAGCAGAAGGTCGCCGACGACGTGCAGCCGTTGGGCAGTGAAATTATTGACGAACGCGGGGCTTATCACGAAAGGGTGACGCTGCGTTTGCCGCTGGCTAAGCCGTTACTGTGGAGCGCTGAACAGCCTCATCTTTATCGGGCGGTGATTTCACTGCTCGACGCCGAGGATAAGCTGATCGAGGCAGAAGCGTTTGACGTGGGATTCCGTCACGTCGAAATCAGTCAGGGTTTGCTCAAGCTTAACGGCCAGCCGCTGCTTATTCGCGGCACTAATCGTCATGAACATCATCCTGAAAAAGGGCAGGCGGTGGATGAAGCCACCATGTTGCAGGATATTTTGTTGATGAAGCAGCACAATTTCAACGCGGTGCGCTGCTCGCATTATCCGAATCACCCACTGTGGTACAAGCTCTGCGACCGCTACGGGCTGTACGTGGTGGACGAGGCCAATATTGAAACCCACGGCATGCAGCCGATGAACCGTCTGTCTGACGATCCGCAGTGGTTCAATGCTTTTAGCGAACGCGTGACTCGCATGGTGCAGCGCGACAGGAATCACCCCAGCATTATTATCTGGTCGCTGGGCAATGAGTCAGGGCATGGATCCACACACGATGCACTTTACCGCTGGATAAAATCTAGCGATCCGACGCGCCCGGTGCAGTATGAAGGCGGCGGTGCCAACAGCGCAGCGACCGACATTATCTGCCCAATGTATGCCCGCGTGGATCAGGATCAGCCATTCCCTGCGGTGCCGAAGTGGTCAATTAAAAAATGGATCGGCATGCCGGATGAAACTCGTCCGCTGATCCTCTGTGAATACGCACATGCGATGGGCAACAGCCTCGGCGGTTTCGACAAGTACTGGCAAGCGTTTCGTGACCATCCAAGACTGCAGGGCGGTTTTATCTGGGACTGGGTCGATCAAAGCCTAACCCGCACCGGCGACGAGGGTGTCAGCTATTCCGCCTACGGCGGGGACTTTGGCGATACGCCAAACGATCGTCAATTCTGCATGAATGGTTTGGTTTTTCAGGACCGCACGCCGCATCCCGCGCTTTTCGAAGCCCAGCGCGCGCAGCAGTTTTTCCGCTTTGAACTGGTTAATCAGCAGCCGTTGGTGATCGACGTCTACAGCGAATACCTGTTCCGCCGCAGCGATAACGAGTGCCTGAATTGGCGTATCGAGCTTGATGGCGTGTGTTTACAGCAGGGCGAAATCAGGCTCGATATCGCCCCACAGGGCAGTCAGCGCATTAAGCTGGGCGATTACCCTGCGGTTAACGCGTCCGGCGAACTGTGGCTAAATGTTGATATTTCTCAACCTGATGCCACTGACTGGTCAACTGCTGGTCATCGCAGTGCCTGGCACCAGTGGCCGCTGCCGCGTGCGTTAAGTTTGCCCGCGCCCGCCAAAGAACAGCCTGCTGCGCCCGAAATGCAGCAACGTACCGACAGTGTTGAGGTTATTCACGGCGAACAGCGCTGGCAGTTCAATAGCCACAGCGGTCTGCTTGAACAGTGGTGTCAGGGCGGGGAAGAGCAGCTGCTTTCGCCGCTTGTCGACCAGTTTGTACGTGCGCCGCTGGATAATGACATCGGCGTCAGTGAAGCGACAAGAATTGATCCTCATGCCTGGGTCGAGCGCTGGAAAAAAGCGGGTATGTATCAGCTTGAGTCGCAACTGCTGCGTTTTCAGGCCTATCGCCTTGCCGATGCAGTGTGTGTTGAAACCGAGCACGCTTTCATTAACACCCACGCAGGCGTCCAGCAGGCTGCGCTCATAAGCCGTAAAACCTATCGGATCAGTGCCGAGGGCGAAATGCACATTGACGTGCAGGTGCAGGTTGCCAGCAGTTTACCGTCTCCGGCGCGAATAGGTCTGAGCTGCTGCCTGCGTCAGGTTTCAGCAAATGTTGAGTGGTTGGGCCTTGGCCCGCATGAAAACTATCCCGATCGCCAGCTTGCCGCGCAATTTTCTCGCTGGAAGTTGCCGTTGGCGCAGCTTTACACGCCGTACGTGTTCCCGTCTGAAAACGGCTCGCGCGGCGGCACCCGTGAATTGAACTACGGCAATCTGCAATTGCGCGGTGATTTCTCCTTTGGCCTGAGCCGCTTCAGCCTGAAACAGTTAATGGACACCAGCCATCGCCACCTGCTGAAAGAGGAAGCGGGCACCTGGCTGAATATTGATGCTTTCCGGATGGGCGTGGGCGGTGATGATTCATGGAGTCCAAGCGTCAGCCCGGAATTTTTACTGACGGCCGGTGAATATCGCTATTCGCTGACCTGGTTAGGCAAGTAATGCTCGCTGCCCGGCCGCGCGCGTTGAGCGCAGGCCGGGCGGCCATCAAGGCTGAGGAGTTACCATGAACTACATGCGAAATACCAATTTTTGGACCTTTGGACTGTTCTTCTTTTTCTACTTTTTCATCATGGGTGCCTATTTCCCGTTCTTCCCAATTTGGTTGCACGACATAAATCATATAAATCAAAGTGATACCGGTATTATTTTTGCCTGTATCTCATTCTTCTCCCTGGTATTTCAGCCACTTTTCGGCCTGCTTTCCGACAAGCTTGGTCTGAAAAAACATCTGCTGTGGATTATCACCGGCATGTTGGTGCTGTTTGCGCCGTTCTTTATCTACGTTTTTGGTCCGCTACTGCAAACCAATATCCTGTTGGGATCGATAGTCGGCGGCATCTATCTCGGCTTTATTTACAACGGCGGTGCACCGGCGATTGAGGCATACATTGAGAAAGTCAGCCGCCGCAGCAGCTTCGAGTTTGGGCGTGCGCGCATGTTTGGCTGTGTGGGCTGGGCGATTTGTGCCTCGGTGGTGGGGATAATGTTCACCATCAATAACCAGTTTGTTTTCTGGCTCGGCTCCGGCTGTGCGGTTATTTTGGCGATTCTGCTGTTGATTGCCAAACCTGCGGTAGGTGCCAGCGCCAAGGTTGCCAATGAGCTGGGTGCCAACAGTAAGCCTTTCAACCTGCGACTGGCGGCGGAGCTGCTCAAGGATAAAAAACTCTGGTTCCTCGGGCTGTATGTTGTCGGCGTTTCCTGCACCTATGAAGTGTTTGACCAGCAGTTTGCCAACTTCTTCACTTCGTTTTTTAGCAGTGCGGATCAAGGCACGCGGGTGTTTGGCTACATCACCACCCTGGGTGAATTGCTGAATGCGTTTATTATGTTCTTTGCGCCCGCCATCGTTAACCGCATCGGCGGCAAGAACGCACTGCTGCTGGCCGGAGCCATTATGTCAGTGCGCATCATTGGTTCGTCGTTTGCCAGTACTCCGGTCGAAGTGGTGCTGTTGAAAACGCTGCATATGTTCGAAATCCCGTTCCTGATTGTCGGCTGTTTCAAGTACATCACCTCGGTGTTTGAAGTGCGTTTTTCGGCCACTATTTATCTGGTCTGTTTCTGCTTCTTCAAGCAAATCGCGATGATTTTTATGTCGATTTTCGCCGGCGAGATGTATGGCAAAGTGGGTTTCCACGGCACCTACCTGATTTTGGGGCTGATTGCGCTGGCGTTTACCCTGGTGTCTATTTTTACCCTGACGGGGCGAGGACCGTTACAGGCGTTTAAACCGTCTCAGCGAGTGAGTGAAACCCGACCGGTGAGCCCCTAGCGGACGTTTAGAAAGTACGCAAAGCGTAAGTGCAAGTTGGCAGTTACGCCGAATCTTGGTTACCCTTAAGGGCTTAGGCATCATTCGTCGTGCATTTTAGTGCGAATGTCTGGTTTTATTATTGCTTGCTAGGGTGTGTGAAATGGAAGATTTGAACGTAGTAGGCGGCATTCATAATGCCGGAACGTGGTTTGTCAGAAATCAGGAGTTGCTGGTCCATTACGCGGTTAATATCGTCGCTGCCATCGCCATTCTGGTGGTGGGCTTAATTGTTGCTCGCGTGGTTTCCGGCGCAGTCAGTCGGGTGATGCGTCTTCGTGGCATTGACTTGACGGTTTCCGATTTCCTGTCTGCGCTGGTGCGTTATGCGATTATTGCCTTTACGCTGATTGCCGTTCTGGGGCGTATTGGCGTGCAGACCACCTCGGTTATCGCCGTTATTGGTGCCGCCGGTTTGGCCGTAGGTTTGGCATTGCAGGGTTCACTGTCGAACTTTGCAGCGGGCGTGTTGCTGGTCATCTTCCGTCCTTTCCGCGCCGGTGAATATGTCGATTTGGGCGGCGTTGCGGGTACGGTAACGCAGGTACAGATCTTCTCGACTACGCTACTAACCGTTGATAATAAAGTCATTGTTGTACCAAACGGTAAAATCATCGCCGGAAACATTATTAACACCTCGCGTGAGCCAACCACCCGCACTGATATCATCGTCGGTGTGGCTTATGATGCTGATATTGCGTTGGTTAAAAAAGTATTGGGTGACATTGCCAATGCCGATGAGCGTATGCTCAAAGACAAAGGCGTGGTGATCCGTTTGAACGAAATGGGCGCGTCAACGCTGAACTTCGTGGTGCGTTACTGGACCACCAACGGCGATTCTCAAAACGTTAAATGGGATCTGCTGGAGAAGTTTAAAGAAGCGCTGGATGCCAACAACATTGGCATCCCGTTCCCACAGATGGACGTGCACCTGTACCGCAGCGCCGAGGCGCAGGCTAAGCAGGAAGAAGCGGCCAAGGCCGAGTAATCCTGACTGAAGTTGAACGAAAAAACGCCCTGATTTCAGGGCGTTTTACTTTCTAAGGGTAAACTGCTTTCAGATTACTTGGTGAATAGCTTCCAGGCTTCGGCCCAAGCGATGCCGGTACCTGGTGCATAGAAGCCTGCTGCCTGTCCACACCAACCGTTACGGCCATCATCACTGCGGCATTCATAATGTTTGCCATCTGTACCGGTGACGATATTGCCGCCTTTATATTGTGTACCCTCTTTGTAGGCAGGGTATTTGGTATCCGGTTTGGTTTCATCGTCAGGTTTAACCGCTTCCTTAACGATAGTCAGATGCTCTAATTTTTGCGCTAAAACAGAATCACGGCCGCTCTCATTCTGAATAAAAACTTCAACATCGTACTCGCCGACAGGTAAGGCTTTAGTGTTATATATAAAGTCTGGTGTTTTATTCTTCTTGATGTACAAGGATTCTTTTGCTCCTCGATGACTGATCTCCCATTGATATGAAATCGCATTAGGAACATTGCTTTCGGCAGTTAAATTAAGCTTATGACCTTGAGTAATCACTCTGCTGCCAATGATACTGGCTGTTGCAGGAATGAAGGTCATTTTGACATGGTCAGTGGCTTTTTTTCCGTCTTTATTTACCACGGTTAACTCAAATACCGCTTGGTTTGTGGTCGGAATTTTATTGTTCTTGAAATTGCTGGCAACTTGCGCATAAACGGCCTTACCCTGCAGGCTTTGGCCTGTCTGTGCAGGATCGTCTCCTAATTCTCTTAATTCCATAGGCACTGTACTATGAATAATTTTCCAATGATAAGAGACTGCGTGTTGACTCAATCCTCCATCAAGCAAATTCATGGTTCCGGGCCAGCCATCGCTTTTAATTTTAACAATATCTTTGCCTGCATTGGCAATCGGCAGCTCGGCCTGACCTTCTTCTTTCTCTAAGCAATACGCCTGACCGTCAAAGCGATAGGTCATCGGGCCTGATACCGTTTCAGCAACTTTTGTTGCCTGACCTTTGGCATCTTTTTCGACCACAGCGGTATTCACTTCGCCGTTGTAGTGTTCGCTGAAACTGTAATAGTTACCGTCAGCTTTTTTGTTACACACCGCGGCATTCATGGTGTTGAGGATCAGGCCATTGTCGGTCGAACTTGCCCAGGCGAAGAGGCCACCGAGATTATATTTCTTCATCAGTTCGCCCTTGGCGATAACTGAACGCTGTGAGTCGAGAGTTTCAACGTGGGCGCCAACGGTGTGGGCGTCGTTCGATTTTGGCTCCCAGACGTAAGCCGCTTCAGCCTGTTTGTCGTAATAGAAATCCTTGCCTTTAGCGATGTAATTATCGTAAATTTCGCGGAAGTCAGTCACGCCATTTTCAAACGTACCATGACTGCCCAAGCCTTCACGGCTGACAGATTTGCCGTCGGCGATGCCATGCCAGAACAGTTTATCCAGCTTGGCCGGCACGCGAACGTTGTGCCAACCGCGGCTGTAAGAGGCTGCGCCGATCACCAGTTTGGTAGACGGGAATTCTGGGTTATTGTCCAAAATGGCGTTAACCGCACCCTCGGTGCTGAAGCCGCGCATCGCTTCTGCGCCGGTAATTTTTTGGCCTTTTGCATCAACAATCTCTTGGCCGATATCATCTTTCAGATTTTTATCTGCACCCTCGGCGAAGTAAGCACCGATCAGCGGTTTTGCATGAACGGCGGTCTGATGCCCCGGGTTGCGGCTAAACGCCCCGTACATGTCATAAGACATGATATTAACAAAGTCGAAGTCGTCTTTTACCGCGTCAAAATCAATCGCAGCCAGTTTGGCCGGAGATGCGCTGACGGCGGCGCTCAGCTGTTTGCTGCCTTTGCCGAATTCACTGTCCATCGCCACGCGCAGTTCATGCACCACGTGGGTGTAAGCTTCTTTTTCTTTGTACATGCCGCTTAATGCCAGCCCCTCTTTATGCGTTGTTGGGCCGCCGCCGCCGACGAATTCCCAATCAAGATCGATACCGTCTACGTAAGGATGATCTTTGAGGAACTGAACGACTGATTTAACAAAAATAGCGCGAGAGGCTGGGGTTTCTGCCATCCCGCTGAAGGGAGAGCTGAGCGTCCAGCCACCGACAGAAACCATCACCTTCAGGTTTGGATGCGCTTTTTTCATTTCCTCCATCGCTTTAAACATGAAGTGTGAAGCCTGCGGATCAAATTTTGTTACATTGAAGTCGCCCTGCTGCTTGGCCGGCGAGTTTTTACCCGCCGATTCATCCCAGCTCACATCACCATTTTCCGTTGGTAGAGGACCTTGACCACACATGCCTTTAATTATCTTCTGGCCGCGCAGATTGCCTTCGGCCTTAAGGCCGTCATTTTCACTTTGTTTTAGCGTGCCCGCCGGGCGTTCGGCACCGTAGTCACACATGCCGATAAAGCTGTAGAACACATGGGTCAGATTTTTTGCCGGTGTAAATTCGGCAGGATGAGCCTGATCCCAATATGACCACTCAGGAACATAGAGGCCCACGATTTTGCTGTTTTTAGTAACGTTAAAAGGAACGTTATGTTCCATATTACCCGCATAACCATTGGTGGTTAATTTTCCGGTTGATTCCGGATTAGCGTCATGTGCATCTTTATATTTTACGTTGACCAATTCATAGTTAATTGGGCTGTGCGGGTGTTGGCCTGCCATCTCCGAATCTACCCAGGTTGAGCGCCATTTTAATTTTGCCGTTGGGCGATCGCCACGATATTTACTGACCGCACCCGATTCGCCTTGCTCTACAGGTTTGAGCGTACCCGACTCTTTTGCCGTTATTTCAACGGTTCCGTCAGGCACTTGAGCGTTGAAACGGGCGGCAATAACGTTGGCCCCATAAAGTGCAGAACAAGTTGCAATAGCAACCATTGAAAGTTTAATAATCTTTTTCATAATATCCCCGTTACAAATTTATTATATATAATTGAAGCGAAAATAAATTGATACTTTCCGCTTCGGGGT
>NZ_MRWD01000087.1 GCF_002093625.1 Rouxiella silvae
AAGTAACATAATGAATTAAAAGATTTTATAAAAAAATCGGAAGCCATGCGCAGCAAAACCAAAACGAATGATTATTTTCATAATAAAATTATATGAAATTAAACGGTGCATAGGCAATCGTTATTCATGCCTTTATCATCTGCCCTTCCGGTTTCACTCAGGAGGGCACAAATAAAATAAATAACTTTCTCAAGCAGTGAGCATTACCCGTGAGCGATTTGCTGTTTGGTTTTGAAGCCCACCATGAACAGCATGATTGCGCCTACCAGCAGCACCATATCCGCGACGTTAAACACGCCGGTATGCAAACTACCTGCACTTACGTTCATAAAATCAACCACGTAACCACCATAAATGATGCGGTCCAGCAAGTTGCTGATGCCACCCGAGAACACCATCGTCAATGAGGCTACTGTGACCGCATCCGCGCGTTTGTTAAGCAGGGTATAAAGCAGTAGTGCCAGCAAAAACACACCGATCCCTACAATCATAAGACTGTAACGCAGGTTGGCGGGTAAAGTACCGCCTAGCCCCAAAAAAGTACCGGTATTGTGGGTCAGTAATAATTTAATGCTACCGCCGAGGTATTCGCGTACCGAATCCATCGACAACGTTGTTTTCGCGATCGCTTTGGTGAATTGATCCACGCCAACGCAGAGTGCAAAAACGACAATCATCAGGCCAAGCCGTTTATTAAACTTCATAATTTACACCAAGGTAGGAAAAGTTATTTCAAGTATAACCAGCCATGATGGCCTCAGCCAGACAACAAATGCCCACGCAATAGCCGGTAACCCTTTACGCCCCATCATTACTCTACAATGAAAAGACCTGACAAAAATCGACATCTGCCTGACCTTTTTGCGCCCTGCATCATAAAAATAAATATTCCAATAAAAAATATTTGAAATTTAAATTCCGAATGATTAAATTGAAATGGACGTTACGGACGTACTTTTCATTAAGAGCCTCTGACCGGATACTCCCCATGAAGGCGTTTCCTGAAGATGGCGCGGGCGGAACGTTACGCAGAGGGCGTGGAAATAAAGTGTACCTCAAAGAGCAGGCGTCAATCGTCTCGGCAACGGCAGCGCTTACTGTATGTGCCGAGGTTACACCGAAGAACGCAGGCTCAATGAAGGTGCGGCCTTTTACGACAAGGATGTCGTAACGGGTTCTACTGGGTTGATGCGGCTATTTTATGGGCATTTTTCAACGCCAAGGACATCATCAAGGTCTGTGCCAGACACATGGAAGCAATCTGCGATCGAAAACCGTCAACCTGAGCTTCACGAACAATAAAACATACTTCACTAAACGCGGTAAGCGGGCTGACCAGACTGTCGGTAATCGCTATTTGCTTAGCCCCCTGCGCGGCTCCCATCGATACGAGATCCACCACTTCTTGCGCATAAGGTGAATTACTTATTGAGATAACCACATCAGTCGGACGAACCATATTCAACTGCTCGGTAAACATGCCACCCAGCCCGTCGATCAGAAAAGTGCGACGCTCAAGATGACGAAACGCATAGGTTAAGTAAGCCGCAATGCTGAATGAACGACGGAAGCCAATCACGTAAATATTCTCAGCCTCATCGAGCAGCTTAACGGCGTGCTCGAGATCTTCAGCTTTGATTTGTCCACTTAACTGCTGCAGCGCTTGTTCGTTGACCATGCTGAATACTTTGAGTATTTCGGCAGGCGTTTCTGGCGCACCGGGATCTTCACTCGCCGTTTGACGCGACAGGCTGGCACGCTCGGCATAGTTTACCGTGCCTTCCATCAGGTGCTGACGAAATACCTGCTTCATCTCGTTGAAACCATCAAAGCCATAATTATTGGCAAAACGAATTAGCGTCGAGGGCGGAACGTCGGCTTTCTCGGCAATAGAAGCGATGGTTTCGAAAGGAATGGTGTTTCCGTTATCCAGAATATAACGGGCAACCTGCTTAAGCCTCTTGCTCAAAGAATCATAACTGGTGCGAATTTGGTCTTGCAGTTGCGCGAGTTGTGATGGAGTAGCCATAATTATCAGATATACCTTAAGTCAAACTATCATGGCAGCAAGGGATCCCCTCTCTGCGCCAACCTCATGTCTTTATAAGGGTAAGTTTACTCTTTTCAATGAGTGACAAACAGGACTCAGATCAGAAAACCTAAAACACCCGATGATAAACAAGCAGTTAAGCAGAAAAGCGCTTATTTGCCCGGCATCATGCGTTTGAGGGTGTCATCTTTGATGAAATAATGGTGAAACAGCGCGGCAACTGCGTGCAGACCCACCAGATAATACCCTACCGTTGCCACCAGTTCATGGGTGTCTCTTAACACCGGACGTAGCTCGGGACGAGGGGTAATAAACTGCGGAACCTCCCATCCAAACAAGAAAATGGCGCGACCGGCAAACATAACGGTCAAAAAACCCAGCGTGGGTAAGGCCAGGAAAAGCAAATACAGTGCCCAATGGGTGAGCGTTGCAACGTGTGACTGCCAGCGCGGAAGCGGCGGGACAATCGGCGGTGTACGAAAACGATGACGCAGGATGATACGAATTAGCACCAGCGCCCATACGGTCAATCCAAAGTTGTAATGCAGTTGACGCACCAATAAACGGTATTCATCGGGGAAATAGTCTCTTCCGAGCATCACCCCGTAAGCGAGGATTATCATCAACAACGTCAGCCAATGCAGGCTAATCTGCAGCAAAGAGTAGCGGTTTTTCATCTATTTTCCCTATATGCGCAAAGAGTTACAAAATACGTCAGTCATTGTAGAAATAATAGCGCCAAATTAAGGGGTATTTATGAAAAACAATAATTTCCTGCCGTTATCATGATGAAAAAAAACCGGGCGATTGACGGCCCGGTTTTAATGCACTGCACAGCCGAGCCGGTAATTACACCTCGTCGCTAAGCGAATTCTTTTCCTGACTTACCGCATCGGAGGTGCTTTTCTTTTGCGGAATAAGGCCATCGGCGCGGAACATGGATTTAATCCCGCGCACCGCCTGACGAATACGATCCTGATTTTCAATCAATGCAAAGCGCACGTGAGTGTCGCCGTAGTCACCGAATCCCACGCCCGGCGAGACACACACTTTTGCGTCGGCGAGCAGGCGTTTAGCAAACTCCAACGATCCTAAATGGGCGTAGGCATCGGGGATTTTGGCCCAAACGTACATCGCCGCCTTCGGATTATCAACCATCCATCCGGCCTCATGCAGCCCGCGAACCAGCACATTGCGGCGCTGACGATACTGTTCAGCAATGTCTTTAACACACTGCTGATCCCCTTCAAGTGCCGCAATGGCGGCCACCTGCAGCGGGGTAAATGTGCCATAGTCGTGATAGCTTTTAATACGCGCCAGAGCATTTACCAGCTCTTCGTTGCCGACCATAAAGCCAATGCGCCAACCCGCCATATTGTAGCTTTTCGACAGGGTGAAGAATTCAACTGCAATATCTTTTGCGCCCGGAACCTGCATAATCGACGGCGCTTTCCAACCGTCATAAACGATATCGGCATAGGCCAAGTCGTGGATAACCATCACGTTATACTGCTTGGCCAACGTGACAACCCGCTCAAAAAAGTCCAGTTCCACGCACTGCGCAGTTGGGTTTGACGGGAAGCCCAAAATCATCATTTTTGGACGAGGAATACTTTCTTTTATTGCGCGCTCAAGCTCGCCGAAGAAGTCTACGCCTTCAACCAACGGTACGGAACGTACCTGCGCACCGGCAATGACCGCGCCATAAATATGAATCGGATAGCTTGGATTGGGCACTAGCACCGTATCGCCGTGGTCCAAGGTAGCCAGCATCAGGTGAGCCAGGCCCTCTTTAGAACCGATGGTCACAATCGCTTCACTTTCAGGGTCGATATCAACCTGATAACGATCGGCATACCAGCGAGAAATAGCACGACGTAGCCGAGGAATACCGCGCGAGGTCGAATAGCCGTGAGTGTCTTCACGTTGAGCAACGGTAACCAGTTTCTCGACAATGTGCGGTGGCGTTGGGCCGTCAGGATTACCCATGCTGAAATCAATAATATCTTCGCCGCGGCGTCGCGCAGCCATTTTTAATTCAGCGGTAATGTTGAAAACATAAGGGGGAAGACGATCGATACGCGTGAAACGACGTTTAGGACTGGATTCAGCCATGATTTCCTCGATTAACGTTAGCGCCCGGACCATCCGAGCGACGCTGGTCTGTTTTTTCTGCCATTGAGGGCAGCCGCCACAGACCGATAAATCAACATATCGCAGTGTTTAAAAACTGTCGATAGATTAATCTAATTTATTTTCAGGCGCGGCTGTGGGCGCATTGTCCGTTTTGAGTAATCCCAGTACCCAGTCATTTTTCCATTCAGCGCCCAGCCGATAACTCTCGCGTAGGCAGCCTTCAAGTTGAAAACCGCACTTCTCCAGTAGGCCGCGCGAGGCCATATTGCCTTCCAGCACGTTGGCCTGAAGCCGGTGAAATCCGCACACCTCAAAGGCGTACTTCACCACTTCGCGCAGAGACTCCTCACCGTAACCTTTGCCTTGATATTCAGGCAGTAACATAAAGCCGACCTCTGCCTGCTTATAAGGTTTCCAGTCGGGGAAGAATCCCGTAAGCCCGATCGCGACACCGGTTTCCCGCTCGCGAATTACCATGCACAGCCAAAAGTCGGAATATTTGTCCCAGCGGCCCAAACGTTGATCAAAACGGTGGCGGATCTCACCGGATATTTCAATATCATTGATATATCTCATCACTGCTGGATCCTGATGCAGCGTTAAAAAAAGCGGCCAATCTTCACGCGCAATCGACTTCATGGTCAGTCTTGGCGTAGTCAGCGAAATCATGCTGCTTCTCCTTGTTTATACGGATTATTTTTTCTGAAAAGAGGAAATCAGTGCGTCATAAATCCTGACCGTCTGGAACACTTTATTGAGATGAATCAGCTTATTGTAGATTAACAGCACTGCGTATAGCGTGCGCCAGTTCATTTCCTTATAATCATCACTACGCCCGCACCCACCGAGAGTCTGCTGTGCAAAACGTCTTTGATATGACGCTGGCGGTGTTTGATCGCGCCGCGTTAATGCTGATTTGCCTGTTTTTTCTGACCCGAACCCGCCTGTTCCGCAGATTGCTGCAAAAAGAGAGCGATGCGCATACGCCGCTCGAGCTGGCCACGGTGACAGCGATTTTCTCGCTGTTCGCCATATTCGGCACACTTTCCGGTATTAACGTTGAAGGGTCATTAATCAACGTTCGCACCATCGCCATTGTCTCCGGCGGGATACTTTTTGGCCCGTGGGTCGGCATTATTACCGGGCTGATTTCCGGCTCTCACCGCTTCCTGATTGATATTCACGGCGTTACGTCGATCCCTTGCCTGATAACCAGCATTATTGCCGGATTTCTTTCAGGTTATATCAATTTAAAAGTAAAAAAACAGCATCATTGGAAAGTGGGTATTGTCGCGGGCATGCTGTGTGAATCGCTGACCATGCTGTTGATTTTGTTGCTCTCTCATCCCTTCTCTCTTGGTCTGGATATTGTGATGAGCATCTCTGCGCCGCTGATCCTCGGGGCTATTTCAATCGGTCCGATTGTGCTACTGGTGCAAAGCGTTGCCGATGAAAAAGAGGCCATTGCTGCACGTCAGGCCAGACTGGCGCTGGATATTGCCAACAAAACGCTGCCTTATTTTCGCAATATCAATGCCGAATCGATGGCGACAGTGTGCAATATTATTCGTGAAGACATTAACGCTGACGCCGTGGCAATCACTGACACCAAAAATATTCTCGCCTATGTCGGTACCGGCGCGAGTCAGTATAATATTGGCCACGAAATTATCAGCGAGAATACCAAAGAGGTGATCACCAGCGGTAAGATCACTATTAAAAACAATGATGAAATGGACAGAACGCCGCAGATCCACTCGCAGATGATCATCCCGCTGTGGGAGCAAGGGGTTATCACCGGATCGTTGAAAATCTATTATTGCCACTCGCACCGAATTACCTATTCGCTCAAAGTGATGGCGGTCGGACTTTCACAAATAATATCGACGCAGATGGAAGTTTCCCGCGCCGAACAGCTGCGAGAAATGGCCAACAAAGCCGAAATGCGCGCGCTGCAAAGCAAGATAAATCCCCATTTTCTGTTTAACGCGCTCAACGCTATCTCTTCGTCGATCCGAATTAATCCAGATACTTCGCGCCAGTTGATCATTAACCTGTCGCGCTACCTACGCTACAATCTTGAGCTTAACGATGAGATGATCGACCTGCGTAAAGAGCTGCATCAGGTTCAGGATTACATTGCTATTGAACAGGCAAGATTTGGCAGCAAGCTGACGGTTATCTACGACATAGACGACGATATTTCGGTGTCTATCCCAAGCCTGCTTATTCAACCGCTGGTAGAAAATGCCATCGTACACGGCATTCAACCGTGCAGGGGCAAAGGCGTGGTGGTGATTGCCGTGAAACATGCCGGAAACAAAATTAAAGTGTCGGTAAAAGATACCGGCCAAGGTATTCTGCAGTCAATTATTGAGCGGGTCGCAAATAACGAAATGCCGGGCAATAAAATTGGCCTGCTCAACGTACACCATCGCGTCAGCCTGCTGTACGGGCAGGGTTTACAGATCCGCCGGCTTGAACCGGGTACAGAGATCTCATTTTTGATTGACAAGGAAAAGAAACACGCTTGAAAGCCATAATTGTCGAGGATGAATTTTTGGCTCGGGAAGAGCTTAGTTACCTAATAGGTGCGCACAGCACCCTTGACGTCGTCGGCAAATTTGATGACGGTCTGGAGGTGTTGAAGTATTTGCAAACGCATCAGGTTGACGCCATTTTTCTGGATATCAATATTCCTTCGCTCGACGGCGTGTTGCTGGCGCAAAATATCAGCAAATTTGCCCACCGACCTTACATCATTTTCATTACAGCCTATAAAGAACACGCCGCAGAAGCCTTTGAAATAGAAGCCTTCGACTACATCCTGAAGCCTTATCACGAGTCGCGAATTGTCACCATGCTGCAAAAGCTGGAAGCACATTTCAAGCGCGATCACCCAATAGACGCACCGACGAGCACCGGCAATCCACGCGTAAGCCACAGCATCAATTTGATTAAAGATGAGCGCATAATCGTGACGGATATCAATGATATCTATTACGCGGCGGCGCAGGAAAAAGTGACGCAAGTTTATACCCGACGTGAAGAATTCACGATGCCGATGAACATTTCAGAACTGTGTCATCGACTGCCGGAAGAGCATTTCTTCCGCTGCCACCGTTCTTACTGTGTGAATTTGTCGAAGATCCGCGAAATCGTGCCTTGGTTTAACAACACCTATATTTTACGTTTAAGCGATCTTGATTTTGAAGTGCCGGTGAGCCGCAGCAAGGTTAAAGCCTTCCGTCAGCTGATGGGGCTGTAAGCCTCTGCCTTCTTACCAAAAAGAGGGGATGAAGGCAGAGGTTTTAGACGGTCATCGATTAAATTTTCATACCGATTGACTGACGCAGGTAAGCACCCGCGCCGAGCAGACCTGGATTATCGTGGGTTATCAGATAAACCGGGATGTCGTGCAAATAATCTTTGAAACGGCCTTTATCTTCAAATGCCGCACGGAAACCCGAGGCCTTAAAGAACTCAAGGAAACGAGGCACGATACCGCCTGCAATATAAACGCCGCCAAAAGTTCCCAGGGTCAACGCCAGGTTGCCGCCAAAACGTCCCATAATCACGCAAAACAGCGACAGTGCACGGCGGCAGTCAAGATTGTCTTCTAAAGCCAACTTGGTTACGTCTTTGGGTGCGTAGTTTTCCGGCTCGCGATTGTCGGATTTAACGATAGCGCGATAAAGGTTGACCAGCCCTGGACCCGAAAGAATTCGCTCGGCGGATACGTGTCCCATCTCGGTACGCAACTGCTCGAGAATAATATCTTCTTCTTCACTGTTAGGGGCGAAATCAACGTGACCGCCTTCACCCGGCAGACTCAACCAGCGGCCGTGCGCGTGAATAACGTGGGCAACGCCTAAACCTGTGCCCGCACCGTAAATTACCGCCGGTTTGCCGTCTTGTGGCTTTTTGCCCCCGAACTGCATCAGGTCAGCGTCTTTGAGCATCGGTATCGCCATGGAAACGGCGGTAAAGTCGTTAATAACTTCTAGATGCTGCAGGCCCAGACTTTTTCGCATCTCGGCAATTGAAAATGCCCAGGTATGGTTAGTCATCGCGACCCAATCACCGACGATTGGGCAGGCAATGGCAATGCAGGCATCTTCGACTTCCTGATGCTGCAACTCCAGATAATGGCGAACGGCCGCTTCAAGACTGTCGTAATCCAGGCCGGAAAACGTTTGGGCCTGAGAAATCTCACCGCTGTCCATAGCGCAAAGCGCCAGACGGCAGTTAGTGCCTCCGACATCGCCCACCAGGGAGTACTTGGTCATTTTTTTCTCCGCAAAAATTAAATTGCTTGCCCTGCTTTCGGCTCGCATTCAGTGATGGCAGTCAGTCTTTTCCAACATGCCCGATTATGGGCTGGAAAAACCCCGCCAGCAGGACTATAAGTGCTTACAGATTTGTGAGGGCAAAATAGCGGTAATTGCCCTATGCTGCAACGCCGAATTAACCTATTGATGATATAAGCAGCGGCATTGCGCAAAATAAATTGCAATTAAAACAAAATTCAGACGATCCTGTGTCCCACGGAAGCCCAGAATAATAAGGGAATTGTTGCATGCTGCATCCCCGTGCAAAAAACATGTTGACCTTCGCCGTGCCTGCGCTGATTATCGGCTGCGGCTCCAGTATCATTTTGGTTGCCGTCATGCGATTTGCCAGCGCGCTGCAACAGCTGCTTTGGATTAACATTCCAGACGCCTTAAACATTAGCACGCAATCAGCAGGTTGGGTGCTGTTTATGTTAACCCTCACTGGCATTGCGGTTGGCGCGCTTATCCGTTATATGCCTGGGCATGCGGGGCCGGACCCGGCCAGCGACTCGCTCATTAGTATGCCGGTTTCTCCCGTGGCTATTCCGGGATTAATGCTGGCATTAGTGATTGGCCTGGCGGGCGGCGTAAGTCTTGGGCCTGAAAATCCAATTATCGCGATTAATATTGCCGTGGCGGTTGCCGCTGGCAGCCTGCTTTTCCCCCGCGTGGCCTCTACCGACTGGATTATTCTCTCGGCGGCAGGCACCTTGGGCGCACTGTTTGGCACGCCGGTTGCGGCGGCGCTTATCTTCTCGCAAACCTTAAATGGCGGAAAAGACGTGCCGCTGTGGGACCGGCTGTTTGCTCCCCTGCTTGCCGCAAGCGCCGGTGCACTGACCAGTAATCTGTTCTTTGAACCCGACTTTTCGTTGAGTCTCACCCCCTACGCTGAAACAAATTTCCTTGATATTATCAGCGGCTCAATCGTTGCGTTAATAGCGATAGCCTTAGGGATGCTGGCGGTGTGGTGCTTCCCTCATGTGCATCGACTGTTTCATGCTATCCCCAATCCGGTTGTCATGCTGGGAGCAGGCGGTTTTTGCCTAGGATTGCTGGCGCTGATTGGCGGACAAATTACGCTGTTTCGCGGATTCGATGAAATGAAACTGTTGGCAATGAGCAGCGACAGTCTTTCTTTAGGCCAGTTGTTGGCGATCACGCTGAGTAAATTGGCGGCGCTGGTCATTGCGGCCGCCTGCGGCTTTCGCGGTGGGAGAATTTTTCCGGCGGTGTTTGTGGGCGTGTCACTCGGCATTATGCTGCATAATCACGTCGATTCGGTGCCTGCGGCGGTCACAGTTTCGTGTGCAGTCATGGGGTTGGTGTTGGTCGTGACCAGAGATGGCTGGCTGAGTCTATTTATGGCCGTTGCGGTGGTGCCTGACCTTAAACTGTTGCCGGTATTGTGCATTGTCATGCTGCCCGCTTGGCTGGTATTGGCCGGAAAACCGCTGATGCTGATTATTCGGCCCGAAAGTCCCTCGCAGAAAAACGCACCGCCAGAAGATTAACATCGCAGTTTACGCGCCAACCTATTACCTATTAGCTGAGCGAATACGCTGCAGCCACATGCGCATGAATGGCCGTAGTGTCAAATACCGGCACGCTGGCGTCCTGGGGTCCCACCAGCAGGGTTATTTCAGTACAGCCTAAAATAATGCCCTGCGCGCCCTGCTGCTCCAGCGAACTTATTATGCGGCGATACTCATCGCGAGAAGTATCTAGAATTTTCCCCAGGCACAGCTCTTCATAAATAATGCGATGCACGATGGCGCGATCTTCCTCATTGGGTATTAACACTTCAATGCCCTGCTTGTGCAAACGACCACGATAAAATTCCTGCTCCATCGTAAAACGGGTGCCTAACAGACCGATTCGGCTCAGATTCAGATCTAGAATCGGCTTCGCGGTGGCGTCAGCAATATGCAACAGCGGCAGTCCTCCGATACGTTCTATTGCCTCGGCCACTTTATGCATCGTGTTAGTGCACACGACAATAATTTCAGCACCGGCCTTGTTTAAAGACCTGGCCGCTTCGCCCAACACTTGCCCCGCCTTTTCCCAGTCGCCCTGCGCTTGCAGTTGCTCAATCTCATAAAAATCAACGCTAAAAAGCACCAGCTTGGCAGAATGAAGCCCGCCAAGCTGCTGTTTGATTTGTTCGTTGATGGTTCGATAGTAAGGCAGAGTAGATTCCCAGCTCATGCCGCCAATCAGGCCCAGGGTTTTCATGTGCTTGTCCTTCGCTACTGCATAAAATTAAGTCGTCGAACAAACATAACCGAGCCTGATGGCACAAACAAGCCAACAGATTTGCCCACTGTGACTGTTTAACGACTGCTGGCCTGTGGCTTCACTGATGCCCGTTTATCTCTGCTTATCCAACGCTGGCGCAGGGTGTCGTAGAGCCAGTTGTAGGCAATGGTGTACGGCAAAAAGAACAGGAAAAAGCCAATTTCGAGCACGAAGGCGTCGATCAGGCTAATCTGAAGCCATCCGGCGGCAATTGGCAGGCCGAAGAGAATAAATCCGCCTTCAAACCCCAGTGCATGGCAAACGCGGATAGGAAAACTGCGCGTTACTCGGCTTACCGGCCAGAAATAATCAAAAACGCTGTTGTAGACCACGTTCCATACCATCGCCGTGGTAGAGAGCAGCAGCGCCAGTACGCCCATGTCGAAAATGGATTTGTTCATTATCCAGGCGGCAGTGGGTGCACAAATAATCAGCGCCAGCGCTTCGAAACCGACAGCGTGAAAAATACGCTCAGAGAGACTTTTGTTGGCCTTCATTGAGGCTTTTACCGATGACATTTTGACCTGCCTATCCTATTCCAATGTTTAACAGTGACCCTTCACGGTCAGATTGGCGTCATTTTCATCTAAAATAGAGATAGAATAAAGATAGTAAGTATCGATAAAATAGATGGATTGAACTGTCATTTTCTCTTGAGGAAATATGTTATGCGTTATTCTCCGGAAGCACTGCTGGCGTTTGTAGAAACTGCGGCCAGTGGTTCTTTTTCAGCTGCTGCCAGAAAACTGCATAAAAGTCAGTCAAGTATCAGCACCGCCGTGGCAAATCTTGAGGTCGATTTAGGCATTACGCTGTTTAACCGCGAAAGCCGTCAACCCACCTTAACGCCTCAGGGTCAGCGGGTATTAACCCACGTTCAGGCAATATTGGCGGCCAGCGAAAAACTTGATGAATTGGCCGTCCGTTTATCCACTCAAAGTGAACCCAGACTGACATTTGTCCTTTCTGACACTTATCAGCCTACGCATTACGAAATGCTGCTGGGCCGTTTTGAGCAGCGTTATCCTGATATCGAATTCGAGTGTTTGATTGCCGAAGACCAAGACGTGATAGATCTGCTGCAAACCGGCCGTGCACACATAGGCATGCTTGAGGTTCAGCAGCATTATCCGCCGGATATTGGCTATGCCAGACTGCCAGACCAAACAGAAATGGCGCTTTTTGTCGCGAAAAAGCATCCGCTAGCCACCCTGAAAACGTTGCAGCACGAGAGTCTCAATACCTACCGGCAGCTCTGCCTGCAAACCTACGGCAGGCAGCAGAAACCTCAGGCACAGGGACAAACCTGGTCGGCACCGAGTTATCTGATGCTGCTTGAAATGGCCGAGCAGGGTTTTGGCTGGTCTCTACTGCCTCGATGGATGGTGGCGCAGTTTGGTCATCATAAATTGGTCGAACTTGAGCTGCGAGGCTGGCCAAAACTGATATCAATTGATGCTGTGTGGTCTAAAAACAATCAACCAGGTCCTGCTGGTCGGTGGTTTATAGATAACCTGCTGGATCCTTTACTCTTACAAGGTCAATAAGCCGGTGTTGATGAGCTAGCGCAGTGTTAAGAGTTTTCCTTTGTTATTAAAAAAGAGTGGCGGGTGTGATCGAGACATCTGAAAATGAGAGTGAAAGCGCATACACTGAAACGCTATTTTACCTCATACTACCCTTGCACAAGGATCCCTATGTCTTATCAAGCCAGCCCCGCTCGTTATGAAAATATGCTTTATCGGCGCCTTGGAAACAGTGGTCTTAAGCTTCCGGCTATTTCATTGGGCCTGTGGCACAATTTTGGTGATGCGACGCGTTTTGAGACGAGTAGAGAGTTGATTCATCACGCTTTTGATCACGGGATCACGCATTTTGATCTAGCGAATAACTATGGGCCACCCCCGGGCTCGGCGGAGGAGAATTTTGGCCGCATCCTGCGCGAAGACTTATTGGCGTGGCGTGACGAGCTGATTATCTCCTCTAAAGCCGGCTACACCATGTGGGACGGCCCGTACGGCGATTGGGGTTCAAAAAAATATCTGGTGGCAAGTCTGAATCAAAGCCTCAAAAGGCTCGGTCTGGACTACGTTGATATCTTTTATCACCATCGTCCCGACCCGAATACGCCGCTTGAAGAAACCATGTCAGCACTGGATCTTATCGTCCGCCAGGGGAAAGCGCTTTATATCGGCTTATCAAACTACCCTGCCGAACTGGCGCAGCAGGCCTTTGATATACTTAAGCAACTCGGGACACCTTGCCTGATTCATCAACCTAAATACTCGATGTTTGAGCGCTGGGTTGAGGCTGACCTGCTCGATACCCTACAGCAAAACGGCGTAGGTTCTATCGCCTTCTCTCCTCTGGCCGGTGGCGTATTGACCGACCGTTATTTGGCGGGTATTCCTCAAGACTCGCGCGCGGCCAGCAGCAGCACGTTCCTTAATGCCGATCAGATTACCCCTGAAAAGCTGGAAAAAGTGCGCAAGCTCAATGACATCGCGCTGGCTCGTGGACAAAAGCTTTCTCAAATGGCGCTGGCGTGGGTGTTGCGAGGCGATCGCGTGACATCAGTATTGATTGGTGCAAGCAAAACCAGCCAAATTGATGATGCGGTAAACAGTTTGAATAATTTGCAATTAAGTGAACAAGAAATCAGTGACATTGAAAAAATTCTAATGTAACCGCTTACCCTAAATACAGTAAGTCTGTAAAAAAGGCTTTCTAGGGCTTACTGTAAGTAAATCGTTAAACAGGGTAAATCAATCAAAACAGGATTGCAGGCAATAGATTACCCCCCGTTTACACCTTATAACTGTCATTATTGAAAACGTTAACTAACGAATTAATGCAGCCCCAATTATTTCATTGCTCAGTAAAGCGCTAAACGCCCCCTGCGGCATGAAAGAAGTCGGGCATAAGGTTGAATGGAGAAACACGATGAAAACATTACCCGTTGTAAAAATTGCTTTGGGTGCCCTGTTATTCGGCCTGTTGCCAGCCACAATGCCGGCTCACGCTGACGGCATCAGCATCAGCGTTCCTGGCCTGTCCATCAATATTGGTTCGCGCGATAACCGCGGCTACTACTGGGACGGATATGACTGGCGCTCTCCATACTGGTGGCAGCACCGTAACGAGTACTATGGTCACCGCAACGACCGTGGCTACTATTGGGACGGTGGCCGCTGGCGCGACGGCGGTTGGTGGAATAATCACCGCAACGACCGTCCGGGCCCTCGTCCAGATTTCCACGGTGGGCCTAACTACGGTCACGGCGGTCCTGGTGGCCCAGGCCCAGATCGCGGTCACGGTGGTGGTGGTTACGGCGGTCACGGCGGCGGCGGTGGTCAGGGCGGTGGCGGTGGTCACGGCGGCGGTGGTGGCCAAGGCGGCGGTCAAGGCGGAGGAGGTGGTCAGTACCGTCCTCCTCAGGGCGGACCTGGCGGCAATAACCACTAATCGCCTTATGGCCCTCGTGTACTGCGTAGTGTGAAAGATTACAATAATCCGTAGCCTCTTAAAGGTTACGGATTTTTTATTTATAGAAGGTCGTTTTAGCAAGGGAAAAATTACGCTTGTGTCAATAAATCACTCAAACCATAGAGTAAAATAGCGTCCTTAGAACGCACTTTTTTCAGTTAATTAACGCCGGTGATCCCTCTAGGTTCTCGCCAGATTGGGAAAAGTTTAGGGAAGCCATCAATGTGCAAAGGGGAACCAGCATCACGATATCCCCATCGTCTGAGCAAGGTCCTTGTACTAAACCTTGTACACTCGGCGTAACAGGGTAAATTATCTTTATCAAGCATTGAGTTTAATGCATTTAATAAATCGCCAACCACAGTTCCGCCTCTGTGAACACGCTGTACTGCAAGAAGAGAGATATAGTAGTGAGGGGGGGTACGTGGATGGTGCTGGTCCAGCCCGTTTGTATAAACGGCTGCTGCCGGATAGTTTGAACCGCAGACTTGCCGCAATTGATGATCGACCGAAGCAATATCTTCATCATTCATTTTCATTGCTTCGGGACAAAAATAAACTAGCGCACCAGCCCCATTTTCATCAAGAAGTATACCTCCATGCCTCGTGGCAAGATTTACATAAATACGAAATAAATTTCGTAATCCATCCATACGAACGGCATGATCGGAAAATATTAACTTATGAATAGCATCATTATAAAACTCCTCTGCCAGAAGCGAACATACCCCGTCCAGTTCCGAATCTTTGGCATGTCGACATTTCATTTCTAAATCCTTTTATCCAACGTGATAATAAAAACCACCCACTATCCCTAAGCACTGTTAAATATTTTAAATAATAGAAAACTCCCAACCTCAACAAGCGTCACATAATAAGTGTAAA
>NZ_MRWD01000088.1 GCF_002093625.1 Rouxiella silvae
TTGTAATATTTATGTATGGTGTCAAAGAATGTTAGATCAATAAACCTATAATAGATGTTGGTTCTTTAGTTCCTTGATAAACTCTATGTGAAACCAAATCAGCCCTATAAGTCTTATAGAAAATAATTAATTATAAGTTTAAGTATATTTTATTTTTAATTTATAAGCTTGGTGTATGTTTTTTATATTTCCAGTGATGTTTGTTAATAGCAATACTATATATTTAATAGATCAATTAATGGGTAATAATATGAATGAAAATAAAGGTCCATTTATTCAAAGAATAGAAACTCCCGAAGTTAAAATCCCCAATATGATGCGGAAAATGTTGGATTTACATCATGAGCCTTATTTTATCAAGGACTTAGACTCTCGATTTGTTTATGCTAACCTTGCTATGGCAAAGCTTGTTAGCGTAAAGTCCCCCGATACTATTATCGGAAGGCTGGATAATGAGGTTCAGTCAAAGGTATTTGATAATGAATCTTCTGTTATACAGTGGCAAACGCAGGACCAAAAGGTGAGATGTTCGTTGAAACCGCTCACACATCTGGAAATTCACCGAGGCTCAATTGAACACCCTTTTATCAACAGAAAAATCCCTCTTTATAATGACAGCAATGAATGCATTGGCGTGGCCTGTTATATGAAAAATCTTGAGGTTTTCAGTCTGAATGATTTATTAAAAAACCGCGCCCCCGGTTCATTGTTACTCTCTAAACCTGACAATTATTTTACCGAAAAGGAGTGTGAGATAATTTTCCTGAAATTACAGGGTATGACGAGTAAAGATGTGGGTAAGGTATTGAACCTATCAGGAAAAACAATCGATAATCGCTTAAATATTCTTTATAGCAAAGCTGGGGTGAGTCATTTTGATGACTTTTTTGAATTTTGTAGAAATAGAGGATATGACTGTTATCTCCCTACAAAATTCATCTCTTCTAAAATAATTAATTTTGACAAAGAGCCTGAGGATTTTCCGCGCTGGTAAGTGTACGTCTGAAGCACTGTTGACCTTCCTTTTACAGGCAGCTGACTCGGATGTGCCATCCCGTCAGCGCCCTGACTGCCGTGAAACCCTTTGTTAAACATAGGCCAAGTTTGCTTTGAATAAGACCTTGAGCCGTTCATCCGTGATAAGGTTTGGCTACGGGCTGACTGAGGTCAGAGTAGCATCACGTTTTGTTGTTGCGCACATAAGACTGATGTTCCCTATTTTATCTAAGCGATGCAATATTGGAACCACTGTACCTGATTTATCTGCGGCATATGCGTCAGCGATAGGGTAATGGAATTTAGGAGTTAGCACTGATGCTCGAGATGTTATTACAATGGTACCGCCGTCGATTCACTGACCCGCAGGCTATTGCGCTGCTGGCGATTCTGGTGGTTGGTTTCTGTATTCTCTATTTTCTCAACGGCATTCTGGCACCGTTGCTGGTGGCGATCGTACTCGCCTATTTGCTCGAGTGGCCCACCGTTCGCCTGCAAAATCTCGGCTGTTCGCGCACGCTTTCGGTCAGTATCGTGTTTATCATATTTACCGGTATTGTGATGCTGATGGTGTTTGTCATTGCACCGCTGACCTGGCAGCAGGGGGTAAATTTACTGGCTGATCTGCCCAGCATGCTCAACCGATTCTATGCGCTGGCGGCCACTTTGCCTAAACGATATCCGGCGCTGGTCGATGCAGGCATTATCGACATGATGACCGACAACCTGCGGGCTAAACTTTCAGGTGCCGGTGAGTCGGTGGTTAAATATTCACTGGCCTCGCTGGTAGGGATACTGACGCTGGCGATTTATCTGGTAATTGTGCCATTGATGGTGTTTTTTCTGCTTAAGGACAAAGACCAGATGCTAAGTGCGGTGCGGCGTGTGCTGCCAAGAGACCGTGGGTTAGCCGGCTTGGTGTGGACAGAAATGAACCAGCAAATCACCAACTATATTCGTGGCAAAGTGCTTGAGATGATAATCGTCGGTTTTGCGACTTACCTGGTGTTCTTCTTTATGGACATGCGCTATTCGTTGCTGTTAGCGGTGCTGGTCGGTTTTTCGGTGCTTATTCCCTATATCGGCGCCATGTTGGTGACGATCCCAGTATTCGTGGTGGCATTATTCCAGTGGGGGATCGGCGCTGATTTTTGGACGCTGGTTATCGCCTATCTGGTCGTTCAGGGGCTAGACGGTAATCTGCTGGTGCCTTTGCTGTTCTCCGAGGCGGTGAACCTGCATCCGCTGGTCATTATTCTGGCGGTGGTGATTTTTGGCGGACTGTGGGGATTCTGGGGCGTGTTCTTTGCTATTCCCCTCGCGACGTTGGTGAAGGCGGTATATCACGCATGGCCGGATGAACTGCTTAACGAAGAGATCGAAGAAAGCTAGAAGTCGTGCCCATTTATGGGAAGAAAATTACCGGAAGAAAATTTGATCATCCCTCGCCCATTGATGGGGAGGGTTGGGGGAAATAAACGACTCTATTTTAAAAGAATTTTCCGTAAAATAACTGGTTTTTCAGTCGTTTACTCCCCCATTCCATTCTTCCCCCGTCAGCGAGGGAAGAGGCTTACTCGCCGCTCACTTCAATCCCATCAATGGGCGGAAGAGGGCTTTGAGCTTTCGCCCTTATTGACCCGTCACGTAAGCCAGTACGATGTCATGGTGATTACTGGTTTTAAAGTCATCAAAAACTTTTTCAACTTTGCCGTTACCGTCGAGCAGGAAGCTGATGCGGTGAATGCCGTCATAGGTTTTACCCATAAAGGATTTCTCACCCCACACGCCAAACGCCTCACAGACCTTATGGTCTTCATCTGAAAGCAGCGTGAAATTCAAAAGCTCTTTTTCTGCGAATTTAGACAATTTTTCTGGCTTATCGGTGCTGATCCCCAGCACTTCAACGCCAACTTCTTTCAGTTGATCCATGTTATCGCGCAGGCCACAGGCTTGTACGGTACAGCCTGGCGTCATGGCCTTCGGATAGAAATAGACCAGGACTCTCTGTCCCTGGAAGTCGGCCAGATTGATTTGTTCGCCATCTTGATCAGGCAAACTGAACTGCGGCGCTGTATCTCCGGCTTTCAGTGGGCTCATTATTTTTCTCCATCATTATGTTTATCTGCAGGCTGTGAATAGCTGACGACGTTAATACTGCCTTGTGCATTCAATTCTGTACATAGCTGGTGAAACGCTTGCTCAATAATCGCTGCATCAGTATTTGCCGGACTGTGTGCCGTAATTTGAATAGACAATTGCGCACTGCGCGAGCCTTCGGCTGGCGTAGTTTTAGACGCAAGTTCGGCTATATTCATCTGATGCGTATGAAAAAGGTTAGTAAAACGCTCAATCAGGTGCGGTGAATCCTTAACCTCTACTTTGACCCAAACGGTGGCCGGCATCGGCGGTCGTTCAGACGCGCTGGTTCTTTTCATCACAATAAGCAGTTCAAGCTCGGCGCCTTTTTGCGGCAGCGTTGACTCGATAAGCGTGATGGCATTCCAACTGCCCGAGAGGAACATGATAAAGGTAAATTCTTCGCCCAACATGGCGAGACGGCTGTCTTCAATATTACAACCGCAGCTGCTCACCTGGCGAGTAATGGTGTTCACGATGCCAGGCCTGTCGGCACCCAGTGCGGTGATAACCAGATAATGTTGTTGTGGTTGTGACAAAATAGCCCTTCCTGTCATGCCCTGTTGTAGGGCTTACTATCGCAGACATGAAAACTATCGCAAACAGAAAAACTATTTCAACTGTAAAAACGCTCAAGTGGACAAAAATTCCCAGTTGTTTAAAAAATAACCTGCGCGGTGAAAATGTCGGTAAACAGAAAAAAAACTGTCTGGCGGGCGCTTACATCACGTTGTTTGCTTGCTTTGCCCAAGTGTCAAAAGTACCATGAGTCACCTGTTTGTGGAGGGGAAGGTCAATGTTTACGGGAAGTATTGTTGCACTGGTTACGCCGATGGACGACAAAGGTGCCGTCTGTCGCGCGAGTCTAAAAAAACTGATTGATTATCATGTGTCCAGTGGTACTGCGGCGATCGTTTCCGTAGGCACAACCGGTGAGTCTGCAACCTTGAACCACGACGAGCACGCTGACGTGGTGATGCAGACGCTGGAGCTGGCCGACGGACGTATTCCGATCATTGCCGGAACGGGCGCAAACGCCACCGCTGAAGCCATTGCGTTAACTAAGCGCTTTGAGAATTCCGGTGTTGTTGGCTGCCTGACGGTAACGCCGTACTACAATCGTCCGACTCAGGAAGGCCTTTATCAGCATTTTAAAGCCATTGCTGAAAATACGGCGCTGCCACAAATTCTATACAACGTACCGTCTCGTACCGGCTGCGATATGCTGCCTGCGACCATCGCGCGTTTAGCAAAAATTAAAAATATTGTTGCTTGTAAAGAGGCAACAGGGAACTTAAGTCGCGTAAGTCAGATCCAAGTGCTGGTTGATGATGAAGATTTCATCCTGTTCAGTGGTGATGACTTTACCGGACTGGACTTCATGCAACTGGGTGGTAAGGGCGTTATTTCCGTAACCGCGAACATTGCGGCAGCCGAAATGGTTGAGCTTTGCCGTCTGGCAGCGGAAGGCAAATTTGCCGAAGCGCGCCGTTTAAATCAGCGCTTGATGCCGTTGCATCAGCATTTGTTTGTAGAAGCAAACCCAATCCCTGTGAAATGGGCCTGTAAGGCGCTGGGATTGATAGCAACCGATACAGTGCGTCTGCCGATGACGCCGTTGACCGATGCTGCTCGTCCAATAGTGGAAGACGCACTAAATAAGGCCGGTTTGCTATAACCCGCAGTAGTTGGCGCGGTCGCGTTAAGTACTTAGGGGATAACACTTTTAGGGATATTTGATGACCTATTCATTAACAAAACCACGTTTTCAAAAGTCGACGGTAGCAAAAGTTGTGGGTCTGTCCCTGATCATGCTGCTCGCGGCCTGCTCTAACGATTCACGCTACAAACGTCAGGTAAGCGGCGACGAAGCCTATCTTCAAGCTGCGCCACTGCAAGAGCTGAAAACACCGGAAGGCATGATTCTGCCTCTGCAGAATGGAACTTACGATGTACCGCCCGGCAGCCTTCAGGGCGCGTTGGGTAAAAGTTTAGACATTCGTCCTCCGCTACAGCCTCTGGCTCTGGTAAACGGTTCACGTGCGCAGTACACCACCGATACCGGCACCGTGATGCTTGAAAATAGCGCGCAGAACAGCGGCCTGTGGGCAAACGTGGCGACTATCGTTCAAGAGAACGGCTACCCGATCGCCAACCGTGATGACGCGAATCAGACGCTGACTACCGGTATGGTGCAGTGGAACCGTAAAGATGAAGATTTCCAGTATCAGGGTCGTTATCAAATCAGCGTGAAAACGCAGGGCTATCAGACCTCACTGAGCGTGAAAACGCTTGAGCTTCAGCAGCAGGGTAAACCGGTCACTTCTGCGGCTGAACAGCAGCGCTATACTAGCCAGATGTTGAACACGATTACTGCCGGCCTAGACAAACGCCAGCAGGATGCGCAAAGCCGTCTCGACAACCGTAAAATCGGCGAGATTGACGTGCAAAGCGGCGCAGATGATACCGGCCTGCCGGTGCTGATTATTCGCGCACCTTACGGCAATGTTTGGGAACGTCTGCCAACTGCGTTGGCTAAAGCGGGCATGAAAGTGACCGACAGCAGCCGTCCGCAGGGGACCTTAACCGCGAAATACTCACCGTTGGGCAGCGACGCCTGGGATGCGCTGGGTGCAAAAGATCCTGAGCTGACGTCTGGAGAGTATAAACTCCAGCTCGGTGACCTGAATAACCGCAGTAGTCTGCAGTTCCTTGATCCAAAAGGACATGCTCTGACCCAATCGCAGAACGATGCAATGGTGGCAGTGATGCAGGCGGCGTTTAATCAAAGCAGTGCAGTAACCAAGTAATACGCGAAGGGGCTCCGGCCCCTTTTTGCATTTGCCGATTTCTGGCGAATAATTAAGTTTCAAGTTCTACCCAACACGTCATATCACTGGAGTAAGTTAAGATGCAAAAGTTAGCTGAGTTGTATCGCGGAAAGGCGAAAACCGTCTATACCACCGAAAACCCAGACCTGCTGGTTTTGGAGTTCCGTAATGATACGTCAGCACTGGATGGCGAACGTATTGAACAGTTCGACCGTAAAGGCATGATCAACAACAAATTCAACCATTTCATTATGCAAAAGTTGGAAGAAGCTGGCATTCCTACCCAAATGGAACGTTTGTTGTCAGACAACGAAGTGCTGGTGAAAAAACTGGATATGGTTCCGGTTGAGTGCGTTATCCGCAACCGTGCCGCTGGTTCACTGGTTAAGCGTTTAGGCGTAGAAGAAGGTCTGGTGCTGAACCCACCGTTGTTTGACCTGTTCCTTAAAGACGATGCCAAGCATGACCCTATGGTCAACGAATCCTATTGCAAGACCTTCGGTTGGGTTAACGAAGAGAATCTGGCGCGCATGAAAGAGCTGAGCTACAAGACAAATGACGTGCTAAGCAAGATTTTTGGCGATGCCGGTCTGATTCTGGTCGATTTCAAGCTTGAGTTTGGCCTGTTCAAAGGTGAAGTGGTGCTGGGTGACGAGTTCTCTCCAGACGGTAGCCGCCTGTGGGATTCCAAATCGCTCGAGAAAATGGACAAAGACCGTTATCGTCAAAGTCTGGGCGGCCTGATTGAAGCCTATGAAGAAGTCGCGAAGCGTATTGGTGTTAATTTAGACTAATCTTTTTTTAGCCCTACCGCGCAAACGATTACGCCCCCTCAGATTGCTAACACGGCTTAGCGCTGTCGTCTGAGGGGGCGTTATTCTTTATGCAACTTAACACTTTTGGACGGTAAACGTTGAGCTATCCCTAAATACTTGCCCTGCCTGTGGTATTCCTTCGCCTTGTTAACTAGGATTAGTAAAAAACAGCGGAGGTGAATGATATGCGTTGGCAAGGGCGTCGGGAGAGCGACAATGTGGAAGACCGCCGAGGAGAGAGCAGCGGCCAGAGTGGAAACGGTATGGGCGGTATGCGCATTCCTATTCGCGGCAAAAGCGGTATTGTTATTGTCATTGTTGTGCTGATAGCCGGTTACTACGGCGTTGATCTCACCGGTTTTATCGACGGTGGCCAGTCTCAAAACCCTTCGCAGTATCAGCAGCGGCAAACGTCTGCCTCAATCAGTCCTGACGATGACCGTCAGGCGAAGTTTACCTCTATAATTCTGGCGTCTACCGAGGACGTTTGGACGCAAATTTTCAAGCAAAACGGCATGACCTATCGCGACCCTAAATTGGTGATGTATCGTGGTGCAACCCGCACCGGCTGTGGTACGGGACAGTCGGTCATGGGACCGTTTTATTGCCCAGCTGACAGTACGGTGTATATCGACTTATCCTTTTATCAGGAGCTGAGAGACAAGCTCGGAGCCGGTGGCGATTTTGCGCAGGGTTATGTGGTGGCGCATGAAGTGGGGCATCACGTGCAAAATCTACTCGGTATCGACAGCAAAGTACGTCAGATGCAGCAGGGCGCCTCGCAAACTGAAATCAACCGTCTGTCGGTAAAAATGGAACTGCAGGCCGATTGCTTTGCCGGTATCTGGGGTCATGCCATGCAGCAGGAACAGGTGCTTGAAAGCGGTGACCTCAAGCAGGCGCTGGATGCCGCCCGCGCGATTGGTGATGACAAGCTTCAGCAGCAAAGTCAGGGAAGAGTAGTGCCAGACAGCTTCACTCACGGGACTTCCGCTCAGCGCTATGATTGGTTTAAGCGCGGTTATGACAGTGGTCGTATCGATCAGTGCAACACCTTTGCCAGTCGTTAAATGCGGCTGGTCTAGCGTATAAAAATAATAAATAATCATCTCCTTTATCTTTCACCGCAGCCAATTAGCTGCGGTGAAAGAGCTATTGGGAAAAATAACATTACTTTGGGATGACTATGGCTTTCCTCGATCCAACCTTGCTTATTCTGCTGGTTTTCGCCGGTTTAGGCATTATCAGCCACAACTCCGCCGTGACGATTGCCATGTTCTTTCTGCTCACGGTGCGTATTACGCCGCTGAATAATTTCTTTCCGTGGATAGAAAAATACGGTCTTACGCTGGGAATTATTATTCTTACTGTCGGTGTGATGACGCCGATAGCCAATGGCAAACTGAGTGCCAGCACGTTGATTCACTCGTTTATGCACTGGAAATCCCTGGCGGCTATCGTGGTAGGCGTGGGTGTTTCGTGGCTCGGCGGCCGTGGACTCACCCTAATGGGCACACAACCGCAGCTGGTGGCCGGGCTGTTAGTGGGTACGGTGCTGGGCGTTGCCTTTTTCAAAGGAGTACCGGTTGGCCCGCTGATCGCCGCCGGTTTACTTTCGCTGCTGGTAGGGAAAACTTGACCCGATGAACCGCGATATCTCCCGCTCAGGCGCGGACCAGCCATTAATTGCCCAGTTAGAACGCTGCCAGCAGCAAATGCAGCGTCAGGGCGTGCGCAGGCTGCTCGTTCTGAGTGGTGAAGCCGCGTGGTGTCAGGCGCGCGTAGAAGAGATAATCCGCCCGTTTATCGGCGACTGGCTGTGGATTAGTCCAAATTTACAGCCAAACTTCAAAACGCTAGCGCCTGAGGTGGTTAATCAGCTGCTGGGTCAGGAATGCCTGCACGGCGTTTTTGATGCCCGAGAGGGGGTGAACGTTGAGGCGCTGGCGGCGTTTAGCGGTGTATTGCGCGCCGGAAGCTGGCTCATTATGCTGGTGCCGGAGTGGCAAATTTGGCCACAACTGCCCGATGCCGACAGCAGGCGCTGGAGTGATCAGGCTGAGGCCATTGCCACTCCGCAGTTTATTGCCCGCTTTACTCAAAAAGTGCAGTCAGACTCGCAGGCCATTATCTGGCGACAGGGAGAAGACTGTGCTCCCTGCCTGCTTGCATCAACGCCGTCGTGGTCCGCGCCACAAGGAAACCCAACCGCTCGGCAGCAGGCTATTTTGGAAAAACTGTTAAAGGCACAGGCAGGCGTCTGGGTGCTGACTGCCGCGCGCGGTCGTGGCAAATCGACACTTGCCGGCATGTTGGTGCAGCAGTGGCAGGGAACCTGCTGGATGAGTGCACCCAGTAAGGCGGCGGGAAAAATGCTGAGTGTTCAAGGCGAGCATGGGGCACAGTTTTGGGCGCCCGATGCACTGCTGGCGCACTGCGAGAAGGGTGCACCGATTGACGCCGACTGGTTATTGATTGACGAAGCCGCAGCTATTCCTACGCCGCTGCTTGCGCAGCTGATTACCTCTTTCCCCCGCGTGCTACTGACCACTACGGTGCAGGGTTATGAAGGCACAGGACGCGGTTTTTTGCTCAAATTCTGTGCCTCACTGCCGCACTGGCACGACCTGCGCCTCCTTGAGCCTATCCGCTGGGCCCAAGGCTGTCCGCTCGAGTTACTGCTCGACGATATTCTGTTGTTCAATGAACCTGAGTCTATCACTGCCGTCAGCCCGAGTCGTTCAGTGAACCCGTTGCATTTCTTACATTTTACCGCCGAGGTTTGGGCCAAGTATCCTGAGCGGCTGGCGGCATTTTACCACCTGCTGACCAGCGCCCACTACCGCACCTCGCCGCTTGACCTGCGCCGAATGATGGATGCGCCGGGCAGTTCCTTTTCAATTGCCCAACGCGATGAGTGTTTAGTGGCGGCGCTGTGGACGGTGGATGAAGGCGGGCTTGAGCCAGATTTGGCGCATGAAATTTGGGCCGGTCGTCGGCGTCCAAGAGGCAGTCTGGTGGCGCAGTCTTTAGCCGCGCACGGCGGTTTTCCCGACGCCGCCGAGATGCTTTCCAGACGCATAACCCGCATCGCGGTGGCTGTTGACTCACGCAGGCAGGGCATAGCCAAGGCATTGGTTAACGAGCAGCGCAAGTTTGCCACCCAGCTTCGGCTGGATTACCTTTCGGTGAGTTTCGGCTTTACCGAGGAGCTGTGGCACTTTTGGCACAGCTGCGGCTTTAAGATGGCGCGGGTGGGCGGAGTGCGAGAGGCAAGCAGCGGATGCTATACCGCGATGGCCCTCTTGCCGCTCAGCGATCGCGGCCAACAACTTTGCCAACAGGCAGTGCAGCAGCTGTTCAGAAACCGGCAGCTGTTGCCCACTGAGGTCGTGAAAACGCTGTGGCAGAGGGTTGAAACCTGCAATGACGGTAACCATTATAAACAGCATGATGTTGAGCAAAAGGTTGCTCAAGACGACGCGCTGAATGATGACGATTGGCGTGAACTGGCTGGTTTTGCCTATGCTAGTCGCACACTCGATGGCAGTCGCAGTGCGCTTTTGCGTTTGTTAACGCAATCCTCATTGCCTTTAGCCACGCTGTGCGCCGTTGTTTTGCATGAGCAAAGCATGGCCGAAGCCGTTTTACAGTCTGGATTGAGCGGTAAAAAGGCCCTTATTCAGGAGTGTCGCCGCGAAACACAGGCGGCATTGAGGCAGATTGATGCCCAAAAGAGTGAGTTCTGGCAACGGTTCTGCACTCCGCTCTCTTAATATCCAAATAATTATCCAGGACAAAATCAAAAAAGGAAATCTGCATGACCCAGCAACCACGTTATCTAGAAGATACTTACTGTTTCAGCATCGAGAGTGAAGTCGTTGCCCGCGGCAGTGATGAGCACGGCGAGTGGATTGCGCTGAAAGATAATATCTTCTACCCTCAGGGCGGCGGTCAGCCTGCTGATATCGGCTGGGTCAATGATATTGCGGTAAAAGTTCGCCGACACGCCTCCGGGCTGGTGGCGCTGTATCCTGAACAGGCGCTGGAATTTGTGAAGAATGAAATCCTGCGAGCGAAAGTCTCGCCAGCCGAAAGGTTAAGAAACTCGGCGCTGCATACGGCAGGGCATTTTCTTAACTTTGCACTCTATCCGTATGGATGGAAGGGAATTGCGGGGCATCATTTCCCCGGGGAGTCGCGGGTGGAATTTTCGCCGATTGGCCCTGATGCGTTAGCCGTCGACGCTTTGCCATTAAGAGAAATTGAAGAAGAAATGGCAGCAAGGCTGCGAGAGGGGGCGGAGGTTAAGGCGTGGCGTGAAGGAGAAACTCGGATTACGTTGATTGAAAATACCGAGCCGATTTTGTGCGGCGGAACGCACTTGGCCAATATTAATCAGATCGCTGACTTAACCATCAAGTCAGCCAAGTTCAAAAAAGGGACGCTACGTATCAGCTATGATGCGATGTACCGTGACTGAAGTTTATTTGATGAACAATGAAGTGAGTGGGCAACCCACCCGATATTACTGGAGATGTTGCCGGACTCGCCGCGTTGCCAACGCTAGGATAAGTTGGCAACGGGAGTGAAAAATGCGGACTTTAACCGCGTTAAACGCAGGGTTCTTGTCACTGTGGCAGGTTAAAATCCGCGACGATTACTTTTTCTTGTCCTTCGGCCAATCGTCGTCGTCATCCCATTCGGCGTTGTTATCGCGATGCGGTGGGATCTCAGGTTTGTCTTTGAGATACGCCTTTACATCGACCCGATTAAGTTCTTTAACACCGCTGATGATGATGCCGGCCAGTACGATCAGCACTATCCACCAGTAATCTTTAACCCATTCCATAACGTTGCTCCCTTACTGGTTATTCTGCGCACTCGCAGAATTATTTGCCTACAACAGCTTTAATTATAACGTATTGCTGGAAAATCCTCTCAAGCTGACTCGTTATCCACTCATAACCGGCAAGATCTTGTCCGATCCAGGCCTGTTTTAGCACTTCCGGCGTTAACAAACGTTCACACTGTTCGGCCAGCGGGCGGTAGCTCAAATGCCACGGCTCAACGGCCACACCGCCGCTGTCGTGGCTAAACGGTCGATAAAAGCCAAATGCCGTCATATTTTTCGTCAACCACTGAGTGAGCGGATAAAAATAGCCACCTTGCTCGTATTCCCAGGGTTCCAGCTGAAGTTTACTGCCCTCAGGCAACAGATCGGGGTCATAAATATCCAAATCACTGCCCCAGTGATGGCGACTGGCACCGGGCAGCGCCGACCAGCGCAGGATCAGTTCTCCACGGTCCGCGTCGCTGAGCGGGCTTACGTCAACCGGTTGACTGTTACTGTCTAATACTGGGCGCTCTGCGCGGAATTTTCCATTCCAGATCGCCAGTTGCCGATTGAAGTCACGAAACGTGCTGGCCGGTTGCAGATTAAATCCTGCCCGCGCCGCTGCACACTGCAGTGCGCGAAAGGCGTCTACCGCCTCGGCCTGCAGTCTATGAGGCCCCTCTAGCTTGATCAAATGTGCCGTTGAGCGGCCGGTCAGCATTTCGGAGTTTATCATCCGACCAGCTGTTCCATAATGCGCTGATACATGCGGCTGAGAAGCTGCAAATCTGCCGCCTGTACACATTCGTTAATTTTATGGATTGAGGAGTTCACCGGTCCTAATTCAACCACCTGCGCGCCCATCAGGGCAATAAAACGACCGTCTGAGGTGCCGCCGGTGGTTTGCAGTTCTGGCGTGATTTCACTGTAATGGCGTACCGCGTTGACCACGGCATCAACCAGTTCACCACGCGGCGTCAAGAACGGCTGACCCGAAACCACCCAGTTAACTGTGTAATTTAATTGATGTTTATCAAGAAGGGCGGCAACGCGTTCTTTGATCAACGCATCGGTGAGTTCGGTGCTGAAACGGAAGTTGAACTGCACATACAGCTCGCCGGGAATAACATTATTGCTGCCGGTTCCGGCATTGATATTGGCAATTTGCATGCTGGTCGGCGGGAAGAATTCGTTACCGCGATCCCATTCGGTGGCAACCAACTCATTCAGCGCAGGCATGGCATGATGCACCGGATTATCGGCCAGATGAGGATAGGCAACGTGGCCTTGCACGCCGTGAATTTGCAGGTTGGCGGTCATTGAGCCGCGACGACCATTCTTCACAATATCACCAACGCGGGTGGTGCTTGAAGGCTCACCCACCAGGCAATAGTCCAGACGATCGTTGCGGGCCATCAGGGCTTCAACCACTTTAACCGTGCCGTTAACCGCGCTGGCCTCTTCATCTGAGGTGATGAGGAACGCCAAACGGCCCTGATGATGAGGGTTGGCAGCCACAAAGCGCTCGGCGGCAACCACCATCGCGGCCAGTGAGCCTTTCATGTCTGCTGCACCGCGGCCAAACAGCATGCCGTCGCGCAGGGCAGGTTCAAAGGGCGGCGTTATCCACAGTGAAGGATCACCGGTTGGCACCACGTCGGTATGACCGGCGAAGGCCAGCGTTTTACCCTGACCGCGCGTAGCCCAGAAATTGAGGGTATCGCCAATGTTCATGGTTTCGATATGGAAGCCAATCGCCTGCAAACGGGCAATCATAATTTCCTGACAACCCGCATCATTCGGGCTGAGGGACGGGCGGCGAATCAGCTGCTGCGCAAGATCCAGAACGGGACAAATCATTTACTTCACCTCTGCAACAAATTGCGCATAGCTTTCAGATTTAAAACCGAGCAGCGATTGTCCGCTGGCGGCGAGAAGAAAAGGGCGTTTTATCACCGCGGGATGCTCAAGCATGATGGCTTTGGCGGCGTCGGCGTTATTACAGGCGGCGCGCAGTGATTCATCGAGCTTGCGCCAGGTGGTGCCGCGCGTATTGAGCAGCGCTTCCCAGCCCTGTTTATCAATCAGCTTTTGCAGCAGTTCGCCGTCGAGGCCGTCGACGCGATAATCATGAAAGCGTGCTTCAATGCCATTTTCTTCTAACCAACGGCGGGCTTTTTTAACGGTATCGCAATTTTTGATGCCAAAAATCGTCAATGAGGATGTCTCTGCCATGTGCAAACGTACCCTAAAAGTTAACTCGCCCAATCAAGGGAGAAATTAGACGGAAAAGTAGCCAGTTTCAGGCCGGAGAGTGCTATCTGCCTGCGTTTTCGGCCTGAAAAAATGATGCGTTACATAATGCTGCAAAACATCGTCGGGATCTACCCTCAGACCGGCCTCAAATCAGGCTGATTTCCGGTGGCGAAGATGTTCAGCGACAGACGCATAAAAATTGCGCTGCCGGTTGGCCGGTGAGGGTATATTGGGTCAAGACGTCATTGATTCGATTCATTGTTTATAGGCACATGCCAAAAATCAATAATTCCGATTTCAAATAACCAGCACTTAATAACTCTATTTTACCTTCATGTCGCCGGGGGAATATAGCCAAGCTGGCGCATTCGGGTCAGATTTTCACCCTCGACGTAAGTCATTGCGGTTAATAGAGGATGAAAACTAAAGCGTTTATAAAACTCGATTTTATCGGGTACGGCATAAATAATAACCTTGCCCAACGGCGCGAGATCTCGCATGACACGATCCATTAATATTTTTCCGAAACCCCGCCCTTGAAAGTCAGGATGGATTGCCACATCACTCAAATAGGAGGCCGATGTAAAATCACTGATTGCGCGGGCAGTGGCAACCAACTCACCCTCGCAGTATCCCAGATAGCGGAACTGGCTGTGCTCAAAACCCTGCTTTAGCTTACCCAGGTCACGTTTATTGAGGCCGCTTAACTCTAAAATATCGGCCAACCGTTGCCAATCAACCGAACTTATCCCGTCATTGCTCATGATGTCAAAATTCATTGCCTGCCTCACTTGTGTGCGCTGGTTATTTCTTATGCTTCAAAGATTAACTGTTCTGATGCTGGCAGGCAACGCCGTACGAAGCCATTTTAAAGCCTGATAGGTAAGCTGTGCTGGCAGTGTTTACCGGTTAAGATTGCGTGATCTCGGTTTCATTATCGGAATAAACTGTTTGTCTGCTTAAATATTGCTCGTATAATCCCATCCGTTCATTCAAGGGGAATAATATGGTCGAGCAAGAATTAGGTAATTGGAAAGACTTTATCGAAGCAATGTTGCGCGGTTAATACCCTCACACTACTTTGGCAAAGATAATAACAAGATCCTGTAGTTACATCTGTTTTCACCCGTGGGAACCCGATATCAGTATCTTCATCTTGTAAAATACTGCTTTTAACTATTTATAAATTCTAAACGAAAGTTTATAAA
>NZ_MRWD01000089.1 GCF_002093625.1 Rouxiella silvae
TAAGAAAATAAATTTAACTAAACACTTTTTTTCACCCGACCATCTTTACAGGCTTAGAGTATTGATGCACGAATTTGTTCATGCAGGCGTTAAGGAGGCTGGGAAACCTACGCCGGACTATTTTTATTTAAGGGAGAGCACGCTAAAAGAAAATGGAATAAATTTAAATCGAGATGAAATGCTATTTATATCTCAGGGGAAGCTTAACATGGAATATTTCATGTCTAAAGATTTTCATCTTCTGAGAGAAAATTTTGCCAAAAAAATGGGGGAAAAATATTGGTTTTCTGCTGCTGTGAAATTCATTAATAACCACGAGTTGCGAAAAGAATTATTATTAAAAAATCCAGACACGCAAACTATGATGATAATGGAGCTGGCCTATAAAATAGAACGTGTTATTGGGAACGATGGAAAGATGAAACTGCCTTGGGGCGAAAACGAAGAGCTGAAAATCTCTCGCTGACGTCGTTAATGGTACAGAGCTGCCCATCAGCATGATACCCATGGGCGCTCTTATTAACCGTATTAACGCATGGTCACAAATTCTTCAGCCGCAGTTGGGTGAATCGCGACGGTATTGTCGAAATCTTTCTTGGTTGCGCCCATTTTAACGGCAACCGCGAAGCCCTGCAGGATTTCGTCCATGCCGAAACCAATGCCGTGAATGCCCACGATTTTCTCTTCTTCGCCTACGCAAACCAGCTTCATGCGGCAAGGCTGGCGATGCTGGGTTACCGCGGTATACATGGCGGTAAAGGAAGATTTGTAAACCTTAACGTTGTCCTTGCCGTATTTCTCTTCGGCTTCTGGCTCGGTGAGGCCCAGTGTACCAATCGGAGGATGGCTAAACACCACGGTTGGGATCAGGTTATAGTCCAGATGCTCGTCCGGCTTGTTGTTAAACAGGCGCTCTGACAGTCGACGACCTGCGGCTACTGCGACCGGCGTCAACTCTACCGCACCGGTGTTATCACCGACCGCATAGATGCCTTTCACACTGGTATTCTGATACTTGTCGACTTCGATGTAGCCTTTATCGTTGGTTTTTACACCCGTCGCTTTCAGGTTGAAGTTGTCAGTTTCTGGCTCACGACCGATGGCCCAAACTAAGCTGTCTACTTCAAACTCTTTGCCGTTTTCCAGTTTCAGGGTCAGGCTGCCGTCGGCATTTTTGACCACTTCTTGAGGAATTGAGTCGGTATGCAGCGCCGGACCTTCGGTGTTCATCACTTCAACCAGCGTCTCGACAATCAGCGGGTCAAAGGTGCGCAGCGGCGCGTGTTTACGCACAAACAGGTGAGTTTCTGCACCCAGGCCGTTCATCACGCCGGCGATTTCTACTGCGATATACCCTGCGCCAACGACGGCAACGCGGCGCGGCATCTCCATCAGATCGAAGAAGCCGTCGGAGTCGATTCCGTATTCCGCACCCGGAATGTCAGGATGGCTCGGACGACCGCCGGTGGCGATCAGGATGTGATCGGCTGTGATCGTTTCGCCATTCACTTCAACGGTGTGCGCATCAACAAAACGGGCAAAGCCGTGGATTACGTCCACTTTGTTTTTACCCAACACATTATCGTAAGAGGTATGAATGCGGTCGATGTAGGCGGTGCGGTTAGCAACCAGCGTTTTCCAGTTGAAGCCGTTTACCTGGGTGTCAAAGCCGTAGTCCGGGCCGTAATTACGGATCGCTTCAGAGATTTGTGCGGCGTGCCACATCACTTTCTTAGGAACACAGCCGACGTTTACACAGGTGCCGCCGAGTGCTTTTGCTTCGATAATGGCACATTTTTGTCCATATGTGGCTGCGCGGTTAATTGATGCGATACCACCGCTGCCGCCGCCAATTGCCAGATAGTCATAATGTTTGGTCATCGAATTTTCCATAAGTTAAGAATGATAAGAAGGCCGGGAGCATAAGTTCCCAAAATCTAATGGCATAGAGTTTAACGCCTGAAACGGCTTTGTCGCAAAGATTGCAGCTATGATTGTAATAGGTTTTGTAGCGCATGCCCTTTATCTTTCGAGCCTCAGCGGCGTTCACTGCCTTTACTCATCCCAGTCACTTACCCATGTAAGCTCCTGGAAATGTGCTCAGTTACCACCTTGCTGCGACTCGAAATCTATGCTGGTCTCATTCAGAGATTTACACCTAGATTTACTCTGGCACGACCCATTTAACCAACTGATGACCGTTACCGTTCGGCACCAACGCCTCAAGCAACCACGGCAGCACGTTTTTCATCTGTTGTTCAAGCTTCCACGGCGGGTTGATAACGATCATGCCGGAGGCGGTCATGCCACGCTGGTCGCTGTCGGGACGCACGCCAAGCTCAATCTGTAGAATACGACGAATACCGGTAGCTTCAAAATCGCGCAGCATACGTTTGATTTGCTGGCGCATAACAACCGGATACCAAATCGCATAGGTGCCGGTAGCAAAACGCTTATAGCCTTCCTGAACGCCTTTTACCACATCTTGATAGTCAGTTTTCAGCTCGTAAGGCGGATCCATCAGAATCAGACCACGGCGTGAAGGCGGCGGGAGTTGGGCTTTTAACTGCTGATAACCGTCGCCACGCAGCACGCGCGCGCGATCGTCTTTCTGAAACTCGTTGCGCAGCAGAGGGAAGTCGCTCGGGTGCAGCTCTGTCAGGTGCAGCTTGTCGTCTTCGCGCAGCAGCTGGCGAGCGATCAGCGGCGAACCTGGGTAGTAGCGCAGGTTTTCGTTACGGTTAAAGTGATTTACCGCAGACATATAAGGCGCCAGCTCGGCCGGTTGGTCATCACGCTGCCAGATACGGGCAATCCCTTCCAGATACTCACCGGTACGCTCGGCGTGTTCACCACTCAGCTGATAGCGTCCCGCACCCGCATGGGTGTCGAGATACAGAAACGGTTTTTCTTTTTCTTTCAGAGATTCGATGATCAAACTCTGAACGGTGTGTTTAAGAACGTCGGCATGGTTGCCTGCATGAAAACTGTGGCGGTAACTCAACATAATGTTTTTACGTTTTCCGAATAATTTATAGTGACAGTAAAATCAGTAGGTTACCGAAAGTTTATACTGTGCAAGAATGCCATGCTTGACGTTTTTTAGCCGCTTTCTACAAAACAGCCGCCGCGACAAGCAGGTAATATCTGACAGTATAAACTGTTTAGGGCATAAAAAGTTACAGGCATTAACTGCCGCCTTTAACTAACGCGAGCGACAGGTTAGACCGGCATGTCGAGGCTTAAGTGATAAATGCATGCTAACTTCTAAGAAGTCACTTTTTTCCAAGGAGAACACGATGTCTGTTTCTGCGCGTAACCAGCTGTCTGGTGTTATTTCCTCGCTTTCTGAAGGCGCGGTGAATGACGAGATTGAAATCAAGCTGGCCAGTGGGGCCAAACTGGTCGCAGTCGTCACGCAGTCGAGTTCGCACACGCTGGGGCTTAAAATAGGTAAAGAGGTCACGGCGCTCATCAAGGCTTCGTGGGTGCTGTTGGCGACGCCAGACAGTGATCTGATTTTCTCGGCCCGCAATCAGTTTACTGGCCAGATTACCGCGCTGGAAAAAGGCGCGATTAATGCCACCGTAGAGATTAAAACGGAAGAGGGGCTTATCTTGACCGCGGTTATCACCAACGACAGCGTAGACGACATGGCGCTGACCAGTGGGTCACCGATTACGGCGCTGGTTAAAGCTTCGAGCGTGATACTGGCAGTGAAGAAATCCTGAGATTATCGACGTGAGACAACCCAGCGCTGCCCTTGAATTTGGCGTTCGGTGTCCTCATGTTAGTTTTTACGCCTTATTGATGATGTTTCTCATACCAGGACTGCCCTATGACCCCATCTACGCAAAACGATTCGTTAGCTAAAAACCCGCTCTTGGAACAGTTCGATTTACCGCCATTTTCTGCGATTCTCCCTGAGCACATTGTGCCCGCGGTGAAGTCCGCCATTGATACCTGTCGCGCAACTATTGAAGAAGTTGTGGCCCAGTCTGGTCCTTACACTTATGAAAAACTGTGCCAGCCTATCGCCGAAAGCGAAGACAAATTCAGCCGTGTCTGGTCACCGATTGGCCATCTTAATTCTGTAAAAAACAGCCCTGAACTGCGTGCTGCCTATGAGCAGTGCCTGCCGATGCTGTCTGAGTTCGCCACCTGGGCGGGCCAAAACGAAGGGCTGTATCAGGCCTATCGCGACCTGAAAGAGGGCGATAATTTTGCCGGTTTGACACTGGAGCAGAAGAAAGCCGTCGACAACGCGCTGCGTGATTTTGAATTGTCAGGCATCGGCCTTTCTGCCCAAAAGCAGAAACGTTACGGTGAAATCACCTCACGTTTGTCTGAACTGGGCTCCACTTACAGCAACAACGTGCTCGACGCCACAATGGGCTGGAGCAAGCTGATTACTGATATCAATGCGTTGAGCGGCCTGCCTGAAAGCGCGCTGGCAGCAGCACAAGCGCTGGCTGAAGCGAAAGAGCAGGAAGGTTGGTTGCTCACGCTGGACGCGCCGAGCTATTTGCCGGTGATGACCTATGCCGACAACGCCGAGCTGCGTGAAGAAATGTATCGCGCCTTCGGTACGCGTGCCTCGGATCAGGGCCCGAATGCCGGTAAGTGGGACAACAGCGAGGTGATGGCCGAAGAGTTGGCACTGCGTCACGAACTGGCTCAGCTGCTGGGCTTTGACTCTTACGCCGACATGTCGCTGGCGACAAAAATGGCGGAAAATCCTCAGCAGGTAATTGGTTTCCTTAATGATTTAGCTAAACGTGCCCGTCCGCAGGGTGAGCAAGAGCTGGCTCAGCTTCGTGCTTTCGCCAAAGAGAATTTTGGTGTTGATGAAATGAACGCCTGGGACTTGCCTTACTTCGCTGAAAAACAGAAACAACATCTGTTTTCTATCAACGACGAGCAGCTGCGACCGTACTTCCCGGAAAATCGCGCGTTGTCTGGCCTGTTTGAGGTGGTCAAACGCATCTATGGCATTACGGCCAAAGAGCGTAAAGACGTGGATACCTGGCACAAAGACGTGCGCTTCTTTGACCTGTTTGACGACAGCGGTGAACTGCGCGGCAGCTTCTATCTGGATCTTTATGCCCGCGAGCACAAGCGCGGCGGTGCGTGGATGAATGACTATGTCGGCAGCCTGCGCCGCAGCGACGGGAAACTACAGCATCCGGTCGCCTACCTCACCTGTAACTTTACGCGTCCAGTGGGCAATAATCCGGCGCTGTTTACCCATAACGAGGTGACCACGCTGTTCCACGAATTTGGCCATGGCCTGCACCACATGCTGACCAAGGTTGAAACCTCAGGCGTTGCCGGTATTAGCGGCGTGCCGTGGGATGCCGTTGAGCTGCCGAGCCAGTTTATGGAAAACTGGTGCTGGGAACCTGAGGCGCTGGCGTTTATCTCTGGTCATCACGAAACCGGCGAGCCGCTACCGCAGGAAATGCTGGAGAAAATGCTGGCCGCTAAAAATTATCAGGCGGCGCTGTTTATTCTGCGTCAGCTGGAGTTCGGCCTGTTCGACTTCCGCATGCATGCCGAGTATGACCCGGCCAAAGGTGCGCGCATTCTTGAGACGCTGGCGGAAATCAAAAAACAGGTTGCCGTAGTGCCTTCTCCAAGCTGGGGCCGTTTCCCGCACGCCTTTAGCCACATTTTTGCGGGCGGTTACGCGGCAGGCTATTACAGCTATCTGTGGGCGGAAGTCCTCTCTGCCGATGCTTATTCACGTTTTGAAGAGGAAGGTATTTTCAATCGTGAAACGGGCCAGTCGTTCTTGGATAACATCCTGACGCGCGGCGGTTCTGAAGAGCCAATGGCGTTGTTTAAACGGTTCCGTGGCCGTGAACCACAGCTGGATGCTATGCTGCGCCATTATGATATCAAAGAGCTGAGCCTTGAAGGATAACAACATCCCGTGAGTGTGTTTTTAGCATGTGAAGAAGGCGCCGATGAAGGCGCCTTATCTATTCTGGCAGAACGCTGGAAACTGGTTTCAGAGCCTGATGCCCTGATGGCGCTAGTGCTGACCCCTGAAAGGCTTGAGTTGCGCAAGCGCGATGAGCCCAAGCTTGGCGCAATTTACGTCGATTTTGTGGGGGGGACGATGGGCCATCGTCGGCGTTTTGGCGGCGGGCGTGGCGAGGCGGTTGCCAAGGCGGTCGGGATCAAAGGCAGTTATCTGCCCGACGTGGTTGATGCGACGGCCGGACTGGGGCGTGACGCCTTTGTGTTGGCGGCACTGGGTTGTCGAGTAAGAATGATTGAACGTAATCCGGTGGTGGCGGCATTGCTCGACGACGGGCTAACGCGTGGCTATCGCGATGCGGAAATCGGCGTTTGGCTACAGCAGCGTCTGACGCTGTTACACGGTTCAAGCCTGACCGCGCTCGATAATATTTCGCCGCGACCGCAGGTGGTGTATTTGGACCCCATGTATCCTCACCGGCAGAAAAGTGCGCTGGTCAAAAAGGAGATGCGGGTATTTCAGGGACTGGTGGGCGCCGATGAAGACGCCGATGGCCTGCTTGAGCCCGCACGTCGTTTGGCCACCAAGCGGATTGTGGTGAAGCGACCGGACTACGCACCGCCGATGGCCGACACCCCAGCTCAGGCGGCCGTGACGACTAAAAGTCACCGTTTTGATATTTATACGCCACTTTAAGGTTCGCGGCTTTGCCGACCAGCATTACCGGCAGGCCCTGATTCAGCCAGCGGTCAAATTTGGCCTGCTGGCGTGAGTCCAGCGTGCTATCTGACCATATCATGTAATGTTCAACCTTAAACGCCGACAGATCGGGGTCATTCACCTCAAGGCTTATTAACTCGACGTTTAACCCTTCACCCGCCAGTTTGAGCGCCTCAAGCCACAACTCTAGAGGATCGTCTATTTGCATCGGCAGCAGTAAAACCTGCGTCTCGGGATGGCTGCGTGAGGTGCGCATCACATAAGTCGCATATTCAATAATAATGCTGTCCAGCAGACCTTTTTGCTGACCCAGCAAGCCTTGGTTGCTGGTTGCCAAAAATTCTCTTATCGGCCGCAGCACCTTATTTACCAGGCAATGTAGTGGATATTCGCGGCCAAATCGCCAGAGAATACGGCGCAGCTTCGGCAATTTTCCCTCGCCCAGGCACTCTAAAATTGCGGCCTGCAAACCGCGCCAACTGCTGTTTCGGCGCTGAATTTTTCCTTCAATGTCAGGGCGCACGTCGGGCTCGTTAAGATACGGAGGGATCAGTGCGATCGGCACTCCGGCGGTGACCTTTTTCAGGATCGCATGCAGGCGGGTGAGATCGCTTTCGCTGTACCAGCAGCTCCCTTTCTCATCGCGCTCAGGGTTGATCAGGCCATAGCGCTGCCACACACGCAGCGTTGCGGGCAATACGCCGCAGTACTGGGCTGCAGTTTCAATACTGTAGTGGCAGGGAAGCGGCGGCGATCGGTCTTTCAGGCAAGAATGGATGTCCATAGGCTAACAAAATCCATTTGTTCACAAATGAACCTCTAGCTATAAGTGAAACAAAGCACTTTGTATAGTTAGATTTAAGTTAATGCAAATTTAATAAAGGGAAATTTGAGCTAAATCATTATATCGTGAAATGCGTTATGCCGGGGTACAGAGCTGCACCCCGGGAAAACTGCCTAGACGGCGTTCTTATTCTGCCGCGTCTTCAGGGTCGCGCAGGGGAACGATAAGCATATCAATGTGAACGGTATTAATCAGTTGGCGAGCCGAGGACATCAGCTTGCTCCAGAAGTCCTGATGGTGGCCGCACAGCACCAGATCTACATCATATTTTTTAATTGCATCAACCAACACCTGCGCCAGGTCGCCGCTGCCGCTAAGCGTTTCAGCGATAGGGTAGCCCGCATTTTGAGACAGTTCGCTCAGAGCATGGTGGGTTTCTTCGGAAATACGTTTTTGCATATCGCCAAGGTTAACGTCAATCAGGCCGGTGTAGAGGTCCGAGTAATTCACATCAACGTGGATAAGAGACACTTTGGCGTTGTACGGACGGGCAAGAGAAACTGCTTTCTCAACCAGCACTTTGCTTTCTGGAGAAAGGTCAACCGCAATCAAAATGTGTTTATAAGCCATAAGAAACTCCTTCCATAAGTCATTTAACGTTAATTCGGATTATCTGAGTGTCGTCCTGTCACTGCTGCGTAAGCGGAGGGTCGCCTAAGCTAATCGTTGCATAAACAACAGGCTGAAAACTTATCATACCTCAAGTATAGCGCTAAAACGCGAGATGCAGTGGCATCATTGGTCGGCATCAATGATACGTATCACATTGTTCATAAGGGCGCTGTGCCAGAATAATTGCTTATTTGCTCCCCGATTTATATTTCATTTCCTACACTCAATAATAGGCGCGAGAATGACACGTCGTCTCTTCACGAAAGTGAAGCCCACGCTGAAGGTGCTAGCCTGGAAAGGATCTGGGGGGCGGGCAGAAAATTGCCCAGGGGATTAAGTCATAAGAAGAGAGTGAGGGCGGGAAACATGCGGCAGTCTGCCGATGCGTTTCGATGTCGCCTTAAGGGGGAATCATGGTAAGTCCCGTTGCGCTATTTTGGGCTTTATGTGTGGTTTGTGTCGTAAATATGCTGCGTTACTACTCTTCTCTGCGCGCACTGCTGGTGGTCCTGAGAGGATGCGATCCGCTTCTTTATCAATACGTTGACGGCGGTGGGTTTTTTACAGCACACGGACAGCCGAGTAAGCAGATTAGATTGGTGCGTTATATCTATGCTCAGCGGTATGTTGATCATCACGACCCTGAGTTTATTCGCCGTTGTGAAAGGGTGCGCGGTCAGTTTGTACTGACGACCGCACTTTGTGGGTTAATTCTTATCAGTATGTTGGCGATGCTGATTTGGTATTGAATCCCATTGAAATAGGGGCCGATGAAAGAGAGTAAAACGACAGTGAGTATTGATATCAAAGTAAAAAAAAGGCGATGCATTCTCATGCACCGCCTTTTTTACGCATAAACCGATTAGATCAGTTTTAGCGCCAGCCAGTAGAGTATGCCAGAAAGTAATATTGAGACGGGCAGAGTGAGTAACCACGCCAGTGCAATATTCTTGATGGTTTTACTCTGCACGCCACCGCCGTCAACAATCATGGTACCCGCCACCGCGGAGGACAGTACGTGAGTCGTCGAAACCGGCATACCGGTGTAACTTGCCACGCCAATCGATACGGCTGCGGTAACCTGTGCAGAAAGGCCCTGCGCATAGGTCATGCCTTTTTTACCAATCTTCTCACCAATGGTGGTCGCCACGCGCTTCCAACCCACCATCGTCCCCAGCGCGAGCGCCAGAGCCACGGCGACAATGATCCAGATTGGCGCGTACTCAACGGTCTGAAGCAAATCGCTGTGCAAGTCGTTAAGGAAACGCTTATCGGCAGAGCTGGTTTCTTCCAGTTTAGCCGTTTTATCTGCGGTATCTGCCACGCACATTAGCAGGCGACGCATATGGCTACGCTGCTCCGGCGCCAGGTCACTGTAGCTTTGTAAATTAGCCAACATTGCCTGAGATCGGGTTATCGCTTCCATTGCCTGCGAGTTGTTGCAGTGGAACTCCACCGGTGCGTTATTGCTGACATCGCTCGGTGCGGGCACCAGCGGCGTTAGCGCAACCACGTGCGGCAATGCATCACTATGTTGGCGATAGTACTGCTCAAGATGGTTTACGGCGTCACGGGTACGGGTAATGTCGTAACCGGTCGCATTCATGTTCAGTACAAATCCCGCAGGCGCTACGCCAATCAGCACCAGCATGATCAGGCCAATGCCTTTCTGCCCATCATTCGCACCGTGGGAAAAACTGACCCCAATGGCTGAAAGGATCAGAGCAATACGCGTCCAGAATGGCGGCTTTTTCTTACCATCCTGCTTCTCGCGTTCTGCCGGCGTTAGGTGAATTCGCAACCGTTTTTTATTCCCGCTCCAGTAGCGGCGCAGCACAAATATCATGGTCCCAGCAATAATCATCCCTACCAGCGGTGAGATGATTAACGACAGGAAAATGCCGATCATTTTGGGAATGTTTAAGGCATCCACTATCGAGCTGTGGGTCATTAACGCGTTGGTTAATCCTACGCCGATAATGGCACCGATGAGCGTGTGGGAGCTGGAGGCCGGAAGGCCGAAATACCAGGTTCCCAGATTCCAGATAATCGCCGCCAATAGCATTGAAAACACCATAGCGAGACCATGCGCAGAACCCACGTTCAACAGCAAGTCGGTTGGCAACAGGTGAACGATGGCATAGGCCACGCTCAAGCCGCCAAGCATGACGCCGAGAAAGTTGAATACGCCAGCCATCACAACGGCAAGTTGTGAACGCATAGCGCGCGTATAAATAACAGTCGCGACTGCGTTAGCCGTATCGTGAAAGCCGTTAATGGCTTCGTAGAACAGCACAAACAGTAGTGCGAGAATCAGTAACAGGCCGGTATGGAAATCCAACCCAGCGAATAAATGCAGCATAATTGTTACGCCAGTTTGTGGACATGAACGCCGCGCATTATCTGCGAGAACAGGGGGGGGGGAAAAGGAAAATATGACATTTTTTTGACTAAACGTAGGTAAAAAATCAGCCGTGCGCAAAGGGAATCTTTTAAATTCATTGATTTAAAAGGAGTTTTGCCTGTGAAACATTTCGTTACCCACGCTGATTATTCTGCGGTTATCTGGCGTATCTTGGCTACAGCGCTTACAATCGGGCGCGCAAGAAGCTGAATTGCACGCTTTTTGTTCGCCAACCAAGGTTTTTTCAACCAAAAAGCATCATGCAGAGAGGTTTTTGTGGAACAGTACGACGTTGTAGTCATTGGTGCCGGTGCGGCAGGAATGTTTTGTGCTGCAGAGGCGGGCCAGGGAGGCTGCAAAGTACTGTTGCTTGATAATGGCAAAAAACTGGGCCGCAAAATCCTGATGTCCGGCGGTGGCCGCTGTAATTTCACCAATCTTTATGCCGAACCTGCGGCCTATCTATCCGAAAACCCGCATTTTTGTAAATCAGCACTGGCGCGCTACACCCAGTGGGATTTTATCGACCTGGTTACCCGTTACGGTATTGCCTGGCATGAAAAAACGCTGGGCCAGCTGTTTTGCGACGACTCTGCTCAGCAAATTGTGTCAATGCTGGAGCAGGAGTGCCAAAAGGGTCAGGTCACGGTTCGCCTGCGCAGTGAAATCAGCGCGGTGGAAAAAACCGAACGGGGCTTCAACATTACGCTAAACGGTCAAGATGTGAGCACTCACTCACTTGTCGTGGCCAGCGGCGGACTTTCAATGCCAGGTCTTGGCGCCTCACCGTTTGGCTATCGGCTTGCCGAGCAGTTTGGCCTTAAAATCCTGCCAACCCGCGCCGGATTGGTGCCTTTTACCCTGCATAAGCCCCTGTTAGACCATTTGCAGACGCTTTCAGGGGTCTCGGTGCCGTCGGTGCTCACTGCCAAAGACGGCACTGTGTTTCGTGAGAGCATCCTTTTTACCCATCGCGGGCTCTCCGGACCGGCGGTTTTGCAGCTTTCCAGCTATTGGCAACCCGGTGAGTTTGTAAGCGTTAACTTACTTCCTAGCTTAGACCTGGCGGGGTTTTTAAACCAGCAGCGTCAAGAACATCCTAACCAAAGTTTGAAAAACACCCTGTCTTTACATTTGCCCAAGCGGTTGGTGGAGTGTTTACAGACGCTGGAACAAATTCCCGACGTCACGCTCAAGCAGCTCAACCCTGCGCAGCAGTCCGCGTTGGTTGAACAACTGCAAAACTGGCAGGTTCAACCGAACGGTACTGAGGGTTATCGCACCGCCGAAGTCACGCTGGGCGGCGTAGACACGCGGGCGCTGTCGTCTAAAACCATGGTCGCCAACGCTGTGCCCGGCCTGTATTTTATCGGTGAAGTGGTCGACGTCACCGGCTGGCTCGGCGGCTACAACTTCCAGTGGGCCTGGAGCTCCGCTTGGGCCTGCGCGCAGGACTTGATCAAGATGAGTAGGGCGTAATTCAGCCCTACTGGCGTCTACAGCAGCATTTTGCCTGTCAGTGTAACGAGGGCTTGATCTTCCATTTCAGGCGCAAGATTATGGTTTTTATCGTGTTTAGCTTATCGGCAGGCGGTCCAAAATGGCCTGCGCGGTATTCACGTCGGTCACCAGCGAATTAATCATTCCTGAACGAACGGCGCCGATAATGGCAGCCGCTTTCTCCGGCGTCGCGGCTACGCCAATGGTCAGCGGCGTGCGCCGCAGTTGCTCAACGGATGCAGCAATCATGCGCTCTTCCCCCTCCCAATGCAGAATTTCACCGGCTTCGGTGATGTAATGACGTAGCACGTCGCCGGTGGCGTGGCTCAGCGCCTGCTCGCCCGGCGTGGCGGTGCTGCTCTCGCTCGGTTTTGGCTCGTGCGTCAGACCCACGCCCACAATCGCCACGTCCAGCCGGTCCCAGAGAGAAATAATTTCCTGCACGCTGCGGTCACGCAAAAAAGCTTCCCGCAGCTCCGGCGACGAAATGTAGGGCGCATGCAGGAAGTACGGTGTGCCTTCCATCTGTTCGGCCGCGCGGCGGACAAACTCGGTAATTTGAAAATGCGGTGCTGCCTGCTGCATGCCGCCGTTCAACGCGACGGTCAACACGCCCGGCAGTCGCGGCAGGCCTGCCAGCGTCACCTCTCTAACTGCACGCCCCCAGCCAATACCGAGTACCGAGCCAGCGCTTAATCCTGCCTGTGAAAGAAGCGATGCCAGCGGCGTGCGCAGCGCGTCCAAAACGTTGTTCGGCGGGGCGTCAACGACATAGGCATGCTTAAGGCCAAGGCGCTGAACCAGATCGGCGGTCATGTTTTCGGGTGAGGATAACCCGATGACTTCTATACGAACTATGCCTGCTGCGCGAGCTTTGTTAAGCAGTCGGGAGATGGTCGCGGTTGAGACATCCAGCTTGCGTGCAATCTCGACTTGCGACATATCGGACTCGTAGTGAAGCTTCGCGACCATATGCATTAATGTGCGCGTTGCTGCAATATCTTGCAAAATTGGCTCTTTCAGCTTGAAATTCCTTTCAGTAATGAATTACACTCAGTGTGTTGGTTGAGGAATTATTGCTCAATAGCGGTGAGAAAGCAATGTTCCCCTCAGGGCTTAAACCCTTTGAAACCGGCATTGTCCATGATTTTTCGGCCTCCCTTGTGAGCAGGGGAAACGACAGAGCGTCCAGTGTAATCGAGATTTTTTAATCTGTAATAAATTTCACGCAAAGGAGAGTTCCATGTCAAAGTTGTCAACGTCTGAATTACGCGGCTATCAGCAAATCTGTGGTAAAAACGGTGCCATGCTGGTGATTGCCTGCGACCAACGCGGCGGTATGCGTACGCTACTTGCCAGTGACCCACAACAGCAGGCGTCTATTTCCGAGCAGCAGCTTGGGCTGATCAAAGCCGATATCACCCAGTATCTTGCGAGTAAAGCGTCCTGCGTATTGGTGGATCCGGTTTGTGCGGTGCCGCAGTTGGTTGATGATGGCATTATTTCACGCGATACCGCGTTGCTGATCGGGCTGGATGCCTCGGGTTGGGACAATACGCCGGAAGGTTATCGCCTCTCTCGTTTGGCGAAAGGCGTTGATGCCCGCCGCGTGCGTGAGTTGGGCGCGACCGGCGGCAAAATAATGGTTTATTTACGCTCTGACCAGCCAGAAGCCAATAAGCACAATATTGAGATCCTGCATAAATGCATTAAGGACTTCAGCAATGAAGACCTGCTGCTGGTGGTCGAGTTTCTGACCTATAAGCTTGATAGCGAAACCGACGAAGAATATAAGGCTAAAGTGCCCGAGTTGATTTATGGCGGTACGCAAATTTGTCTCGATGCCGGTTCCAAAGTGCTGAAGCTGCCTTATCCTGGGTCAAAACAGGCCTGTGCGGCAATCACCAAGCTTGCCGGAGACGTGCCTTGGGCTGTACTGTCGGCAGGGGTGGATCATGAAACCTTCCTCAAACAGGTTGAAGATGCGATGAGTACCGGTGCGTCAGGCGTGATTGCGGGTCGTTCGCTGTGGAAAGACTGTATTTCTCTGGATCACAACACCACCAAAAGTAAGCTCGAAACCGTCGCGGTTCCTCGTCTGAAAGAGCTTCAGGCGGTGATTCAGCAATATTATAAAGCGGTCCAAAAGGGTAAAAGTGCATCAACCGAACAGGTGGAACATGTCTGATAACAGAGAAGTTTTTAACGCTGAGGCGCTGGCCGAACCGGGTAAACGGGTCATTCTGGTCAACGGGATCCCTGCTTCGGGTAAAAGCAGTCTCGCCGTTGAACTCTCTGTAAAGACCGGTTGGTTGCAGCTGTCGCTTGATGGCATAAAAAATCCTTTCCTTCAGCGCATTGAAGGGGTCGACAGGGCATTTAACCGTCGGCTGGGTCAAGCCAGTTATCAGGTTATCTGGTCAATTGTGGCGGATGCGCCGCAGGGCAGTACCTTTATTGTCGATGCCTGGTTCGGTTTTCAGCCAAAAGAGGTGCTGGTTGACTATCTCACTCAAGCGGGCGTGACCGACGTGTTGGAAATATGGTGTCAGATTTCGTCCCACACTGCCGGAGCAAGATACGAAGCGCGATTAGGTGAGCGAGTCGCGGGCCATCTGGGGGCCGAATATATACCCGAGCTAAAAATATTGGCCGAGAAAGCTCAGCCCATGGAATTGGGACCGGTATATTATTCCGACCAAGAAAAACCTGTGGATATTGATGCTATTAAACAGTGGGTAAATTCTACATTTAAATAGCGGAAGGCGACGGCTTAAAAAGACTGCCAATCATATAATATACATTTAAAAATGTTACCTGACATGAAACTCGGTACGCATCGAGATACCTTATCATTAATTTAGGATAAAGTTACTTATTATTATTTTCAATGAATGACAAATAGGC
>NZ_MRWD01000008.1 GCF_002093625.1 Rouxiella silvae
AATTATTTTTTCTCTTTTGCCACTTTACCTCGAAAATGTGTAATAATTAACGCTGACCATTTTAATGATCAGATAATTCTTATGAAGAAATTGATTACTTATGATACTCAGGGAAAAGAACTCAGCATTGCTGAACTTAAGCAGATAATAGAATCTAATATCCAAGTGATTGAGGACACATTAACTGCCGGGTTAACTTATTATTCGCAAAATGCTCGCTATACGCCGGGCACGCTGGTTATCAAATCTATTGAATTATTACATAATCAATTGTATTCAATGAGTTACACTTATGACTGGACCATTTTCAATGGCTGCCTTGACCTCAACTCAGAAGAAGACGCCAAAGAAACCGTGTCATTTATCGTTAAACCCAATGGTTTGGAGTTTGATATAATAGATTTTGATTCGGCCGGCACTGAGAATGAATTGTAAGTTTCAGTAATAGGTTTGCGCAGTTTTCAAAAATTAGATTATATTTATATTGTGAGTTCATTATTACGTCATGTCAGGTATCCTTGACAACATTCGATACGATAATGAGCGTGGCAATCAACCCTGAACCTGCCGCTTCTCAACAATAGTGATACGAAATATCATTTATTTTTAATAGGGTAATATTTTTTACTAAGCAGTCCCTGGTTCAGCTCGGCTTTTGTTGTTTATTTACAATTTTTGTTTACTCACAGAGTGTTATCACACCGAATAACCATTACGGAGGGGATGATATGGATGAGTACTCGCCTAAGCGACATGATATTGCGCAACTGCGGTTCCTCAACGAAAATTTGTACGACGAAGGAATTGCAACCCTGGGAGACAGCCATCATGGCTGGGTCAATGATCCAACTTCAGCGGTAAATCTGCAGTTGAATGACCTGATTGAGCATATTGCCTCTTTCATCATGAGCTTTAAAATTAAATACCCGGATGAAACGAACCTCAGCGACCTGGTAGAAGAGTATCTTGACGATACCTATACCCTGTTTAGCAATTACGGAATTAACGATTCTGATTTACGTCAATGGCAAAAAACCAAAAAACGACTATTCAGAATGTTCTCAGGGGATTATGTCTGTACCTTGATGAAAACATAAAAGATAATTTAATAAAGAATGTAGATACAGTTGAAAAGGCTATGATGAACAAAACCGACTATTTGATGCGTTTAAGAAAATGCACCACTATCGATACGCTTGAACGTGTTATTGAGAAAAATAAGTACGAACTTTCTAATGATGAGTTGGAGTTGTTTTACTCTGCGGCAGATCATCGCCTCGCCGAGTTAACAATGAATAAGCTTTACGATAAAATCCCCGTCGCCGTTTGGAAGTTTGTACGCTAATTTCTCATCCTTCCCTCATTGAGCCGATATTTTCTCGGCTCAATGCATTTTTACTTATCTTAAATTTATGCCCGATACCGTTATTAATTAATCAGGCTTAAATGTAGGATACATTTATCTTGCTAATGAGTTCCATCTACTGAAACTCACAGCTCTACTCGCCTATTTTCACCCTATAATTTTAGCCTTTGACGAAATGCCTGCAGTAAATATTGAAAACACTGCTCCGTTTGCGGTGAGCGCAAAGGTGAATGGGTTCTCATCATCGCTACCGTACGGGTTAATTCTGGCTGCTGTAAATGCATCACGGTTAATTCATCGTCATTAAGCGTCGACGTATACAGCTCGGGCAATATGGCCAGTGCCAATCTTGAGCGCACTAACCCGTAAAGTGTCTCCTGAAAATCGACCCGATAGGCGATGTCCAGATTTAAACGATGGCTTTCAATAAGCGAGTTAACCAGACGACTCACATTGCCCCTAAGGAAGATAGCAATGGGCCGCTGCGCCAGATGTCGCCAGGGTAAATGATGGCCATCGGCAAGCACGTCGTCCTTACGCATCACCACAACAAAAGGGTCCTCCAGCAGCGGAAAAACCTCTATTTTTGACGGTACCGTGCTGTCGAGCGACCCCAGTCCAAAATCAATTGACCCCTTCTCAAGCTCAATGACAAGCCGGTCATTGGTCAGGTCATGAAACTCGACCCGAAGATGTGGAAAACGCGTTGCCAGCAGCTCGGGAACCGCAGGAAAGAGTAGCGTACTGACCGAGGGCACCAATCCGATTCGCAACGTCCCGTCACCCCCCTGGGCCATAATCTGCAGCATGTCATCGAAAGTATTGTGCGCAATATTCAGCATTCTTTCCGCATAGGGCAAAATCGCCAGCCCCCTATCGGTCAGAGTCACCGCCTGCGCCGTGCGATTCACCAGCTTGCCGCCCAACACGGACTCAATCTGGCGCAGCGCGCTGCTTAATGCTGGCTGACTGATAGCCAAAAGATGTGCCGTAGCCGTAAAGCTGCGCAGTTCGGCGAGCGTAACAAAATACTGAATTTGTTTAAGCGATAACGCAGGCAACCTGCGCCAGGGTTCAGACATAAATCCCCGTCAGTTCAATGATGCAGCAGAAAGTATTCGCCAGCATAACCCCATCTTATCCACTGATAAAATAAATCATCTGTTAAATCGCTGTCGGCCTGCCTACAGTAAGGCCATTCCCTCGTTTTCGACTCCTAATTTGGCAGACAATATGATGACCACAGACAAACCGGCCATTTCGCTGCGGCGGCGCGCGGTTCAGGCAGCGATGGGTGAGACGCCTTTCGACCGGTTGCTAAAAAATGCCCGACTGATTGACATGGTCACCGGTGAAATTCGCGAGGTCGATATCGGCCTGTCCGGCTCGATTATTGCCAGCGTTCATCCGTGCGGTGACGACTTTGAGGCGACAATAACCCAAGACCTGGCTGGAGCCTTCCTCTCCCCCGGTCTGATTGACACCCACGTTCACGTAGAAAGCTCACACCTCCCAGCTCACCGCTACGCGCAAATTGTGGTTGCACAGGGCACCACCACCATTTACTGGGACCCGCACGAGCTCGCCAATGTGCTGGGTGTCGAAGGCGTACGCTATGCGGTGGAGTCAAGCCGCGGCCTGCCGCTGCGGGTGATCTGCGCCGCGCCTTCAAGCGTGCCATCAACGCCCGGCCTTGAGACATCGGGCGCTGATTTTCGCGGTAAAGAGATGCAAACCATGCTTGCCTGGCCAGAAGTTGCTGGCGTTGCTGAAATGATGGACATGCACGGCGTGATCACCGGCAGTGAACGCATGCTGGAAATTCTTGATGCCGGGCTCAGCAGCGGCAAGTTGATCGAAGGGCATGCGCGCGGGCTCAAAGGAAAAGAGCTGCAAGCCTATTTAGCGGCGGGCGTTGGCTCGGATCATGAGCTGACCTCGGCCGAAGACGCGCTTGAAAAACTGCGCGCGGGGCTGAATCTACAAATTCGCGGCTCGCATCCGTATTTACTGCCTGACATTGTCAGCGCACTTAAAACGCTGCCCCATCTGTCATCGCAAATCACGCTGTGCACCGACGACGTACCGCCAGACTTTTTGCTTGAGCGGGGCGGAATGATTGCTTTGGTCAATACGCTGATCGACTGCGGTTTACCCGCACAAGACGTGCTGCGCATGGCAACCTTTAACGCTGCTCTGCGCCTACAGCGTGCCGATTTGGGCCTGATTGCCGCTGGCCGCAGTGCCGATTTCTTCACCTTCGATTCGCTGGAAAAGATCTGCCCCGACAAAGTTTTTGTCGGTGGACAATGCATCGCCGACGGTGGTCGCATGCTGATTGAAGAAACTGAACCTACGACCCTGCTTCAGCCACCGCGCGACACCATGCACCTTACGCCGGTCGAAGAGTCTGACTTCGCCATCCGCATTCCAAGCGTCAACCATGGCAAAGCTACGCTACGACACATCAAGGGCGCGCGCTTCACCCAGTGGAGCGAAACCACAGTAGACGTACGGGCAGGCGTGGTGCAATTACCGGCGGAGTTTAGCCTGATTTGGGTTCTGCATCGTCACGGGAAATACCCGGCAAAGCCTCAGCTTGCACTGCTAGAGGGTTGGGGGGAATTACGCGGCGCGATTGCCACGTCCTATTCCCATGACGCGCATAATTTGGTGGTGCTGGGGCGTGACCCTGCCGAAATGGCGCTGGCGGCAAACCATCTTATTACCTGCGGCGGTGGCATGGCGTTAAGCCAGAATGGAAAACTGCTGGCCAATGTCGACATGCCGATTGCCGGGATGCTGTCTGACTTACCCGCCGAGCAGTTGGCCGCGCAGTTTAAAAATCTGCGCGATTTGAGTGCCAAAATTGCCGATTGGGAGCCGCCTTATCGGGTGTTTAAAGCGATTGAAGGCACCTGTCTGGCCTGTAATGCCGGCCCACACCTGACGGATTTAGGGCTGACCGACGGTGGAACGCGACAAATTATCGACCCGCTGACCGACGCTTGGGAAGTGCCATAAACAACTGTTTTATGTGAAGGGCAACTTATAAATAACACAAGCAATTGATAGCAAAGCATAAAAAAGATAATTCATTTTGTTCAGGGGAACACAACATGGCACAACCATCCGTTACTAACGCCGTCTCCGGTGGAGGCTGGCTACAAAGACGTTTCCAACTTTACCAACGTCAAACCAGTGTGAAAATAGAGTGTCTTGCGGGTATTACCGGTTTTTTGGCCGCCGCTTATCTTTTGGTAGTAATCCCAGGTTTGCTGGCAGTCGGCGGCATTGATAAAGGCGCTGCGCTGACAGGCACCATTATCGTTCTGGTTGCCGGCAGTTTGCTGATGGCCTTCTATGCCAACCTGCCGTTTATGGTCGGGCCTGGCATAGGCGGTTCGGTGCTGGTCGGTATCACGCTGGCAGGTGACGGCATTACATGGCCTGTCGGGCTGGGAATAGCCTGCTGGTCTGGTATCTTATTCTTTCTGTTGACCATTTTGGGACTTCGCGAAGTGGTTACCCGATCGATTCCGCAGTCGATCAAGCTGGGCCTGACGGCGTCTATCGGCATCTTTGTTGCCTTGCTAGGCTTTCGCAATGCGGGTCTGGTTACCGCCAACGTTAAAACACACGCCCTTGGGCTGGGTGATTTTACCGCGCCCGGTGCGCTGATTGCGCTGCTGGGTTTATTAATCGCGATAGGGCTGCAGGCGCGTCGCGTTCCCGGCGCTATTTTGTGGGCCATTCTGTTAGCCACGCTGGCCGGTCTGCCTTTCGGCATTACACATTTACCTGCCGAATGGATTTCCCTGCCGCATTCATTAACGCCGCTTATCGGTAAAGTTGACCTGCTGGGCGCGCTTAATATTGCCTTCCTGCCGTTCCTGTTTATCTTTTTTGCCTCAGAGTTTTTCTCGACCATGGGCACGACGCTGGCCGTTGGCGGTGAAGCAGGGCTGCTCGACGAACACGGCAATATGAAGAACATCAATCGTCCGTTCGTTGTCGATTCTATCGCGGCGGCATTAGGTCCTATTTTCGGCATTCCTGCGGCGACGGCGCTGATTGAGTCTGCGGCAGCAGCCGAAGCGGGTGGCAAAACGGGGCTAACGGCACTGACCGCTGCGGTGATGTTTTTACTGATGCTGTTGTTGACGCCGATAGCGCTGATGATCCCGAAAGAGGCAACGGCACCCGCATTAATTCTGATTGGGCTAAATATGTTCAGCGGCTTGCGCAAAGTCGATTTGAGCAACTTTACCGAAGGTCTGCCGGTATTAATGATGGTGATGGCTACGCTGATTTCTAACAGTTTCGGGACGGGTATTGCCGCAGGGTTGCTGTTCTATGTGGCGATAAAAGTCGTGGCGGGGAAAGCACGTGAAGTGCCGGTGAGTCTTTACGTTTTGGCTATTCCGCTGGTGTATTATTTCGCAACACTGACGCACCATTAACACTGGGTTGACGGATAAAATGGGCTTGATGGGGAAAGAAGGAAAATAGTGCGGTGGGGCCGAAATGGTGGAGGCCCTGCCAGCTACATCCCGGCACACACGACACCTGCTATGGCTGCTTCCTTCCGGACCTGACCGAGTTAACAAGTTAGCGTTGCGGGAGAACCAACAGGGCCCCCATTGACGTTGACGGCTTCAATACTGCGAAGCGGTGGGCATTATCAGGGATGGCCTAAACAAAAGCAAGTTAACTGCCGACAACCGTTGTTTTCTTATACAATCAACGGTGAATTCTTTTCACAAAGGTGTTTGCATGTCAGAAGTCGACAATTTTCGCCAGCGGGTGTTTCAAATCATCGCGGCTATTCCCTTGGGGCAAGTGACCACTTACGGCGAAGTCGCTCGCCTTGCAGGTTCACCGCGCGCCGCGCGTCAGGTCGGCGGTGTCTTGAAGAAATTGCCTGAGGGTAGCAGTCTCCCCTGGCATCGTGTGGTCAATCGTCACGGTGAGATTTCACTTCAGGGAGAAGATTTTAAACGACAGCGTCATGCGCTACTGGCCGAAGGTATTATCTTTAAAAAAGGGCAAATTGATTTGCTAAAGTTTGGCTGGAAGTTGTAACTCCCTTCTCCCGCAGGCGGAAGAAGGGACGGACTTAACGGCCCAATTCATTAATTAATAAGACTTAATTAATAAGAGGTAATAGGAGCCGGTTGGGGTACAGGTACCGCGTTAGGGGCTGTATCACCCGTGTTACCCATAGGACCTAAACCCGTAGGTTTGGTCGCAACAGGGACTGCCGTTACCGGAACCAGGTTCAGGTCAGCACGGGTGCCTTTCGCACCGTTAATCACTTCTTTAATGTTGTCGGTGATAAACACCAGACGGTCGTTCACCGTTACGGCAGCACTCAGGATAATACGGGCATTAGGCTGGATGTCCTGCGGGTTATACGGCAGGATGAAGCTGAATGGTGCCTGTTTACCGTCGGTGCGTGCCACTTTCTGCGCAATCACGCGAGAAGGTGCGTCCGCCAATGAGGCATCCGACAGAGTTACCGTCAAGACCGCATCAGGCGGTAGGGCAACGCGCTGCGAAATGTTCACCATCCCCGAAACATTGGGTCCGGTAATGGCCGGTGCCGACGTCGGGCTAGCGCTCGAATTGGGTGAAGACTGCGGCGGTGCCTGATGCTGTGTAGCACAACCTGCAAGAGCAAAAGACAGCGCGGTTCCACCTACTATCTGCCAAAGTTTCATTGATCGTACTCCTTTTATGATCATCTGCACGACACGGTTTTCTATATGCCGATTTGATTGGAATGGATTATTTAACCACTCGTATCAATAACTATGGCACACAAAACTGAATTATTCCTGCCGTGGCCTTAATCAACCCTTCTGCTGCTATGCGCTATCTACTATCATAAATTAAGTAATTCTCGCTGTGACAGACGATTAGCGTCGTTTTTTGCGCCGGTGAGTCGCCAAAATTAACGGCATTTATGAGAAAATTCCGACCCAGTAATCCCTACATTCACGAGGCAACCTATGACTCAGGCACTAAATAAACTACTGGATCTCCTCAATCTTGAAAAAATAGAAGAAGGGTTGTTTCGTGGTCAGAGTGAAGATTTGGGGCTGCGCCAGGTATTCGGCGGACAGGTGGTTGGGCAGGCGCTTTACGCCGCAAAGCAGACAGTACCTGGCGATCGTGGCATTCACTCTTTTCACAGCTATTTTTTGCGTCCAGGTGACAGTAGCAAGCCGATTGTCTATGACGTAGAGAACCTGCGCGACGGCAACAGTTTCAGCGCGCGTCGCGTTAAAGCCGTACAGAGTGGCAAGCCGATATTTTACATGACGGCGTCGTTCCAAAGTCTGGAGGAAGGCTTTGAGCATCAAAACAGCATGCCAGAAGTTCCGGCACCGGAAACGCTTATCACCGAGACCGAGATAGCCAAAAAGTTTGCGCACATCATTCCCGAAAAAGTCAGGGAAAAGTTTATCGGTCAAAGACCCATAGAGATGCGTCCAGTTAAGTTTCACAACCCGTTGCAGGGCAAGGTAGAGCCTCCGGAGCGCGCAGTGTGGATAAAAGCCAACGGCGCTATGCCGGACGACCTGCGAATTCATCAGTACCTGCTGGGCTATGCTTCAGACTTCAACTTTTTACCCACCGCCCTACAGCCGCACGGTGTGGGCTTTCTTGAACCGGGCATGCAGGTCGCCACCATCGATCACTCAATGTGGTTCCATCGCCCTTTCCGTCTCGATGAATGGCTGCTGTACAGCATTGAGAGCACCTCGGCTTCAGGCGCGCGGGGATTCGTTCGCGGACAGTTTTACACCCGAGAAGGCGTGCTGGTTGCCTCCACCGTGCAGGAAGGGGTCATGCGGCAGAGAAAGCCGGAGTAAGTGTCGCGTTATTTAGGGTGGCCAAAAATCAAAAAGAAGGGGGACGATAATTATCGTCCCCCTTTTTGCTATCTCATCATGCCCCATTTACAGGGAGAGTATAGGTTCGCCCACCAGGATTACTGGTTGTAAGCATTTTCGCCGTGGCTGTTAACGTCCAGACCTTCGCGCTCTTGTTCTTCAGGAACACGCAGACCCACAACCATGTCAGCAATTTTGTAAGCGATGAAAGCAACCACGCTTGACCAAACCAGAGTAACAACAACACTCAACAGCTGGATCCAGACTTGGTGACCCATAGTCACGCCTTCTGCATAACCGGTACCGCCCAGAGAGCTGGCACTGAATACGCCGGTCAGGATACACCCAACGATACCGCACACGCCGTGAACGCCAAACACGTCACAGGTGTCATCAACGTTGAGCCATTTTTTCAGGGTGACAACACCCCACAGGCCAGCAACGCCGCCTACTAGACCAATAATCAGAGCACCACCGACGCCGACGGTACCACAGGCTGGGGTGATAGCAACCAGACCCGCGATAGCACCGGAACATGCGCCCAGCAGAGAAGGTTTGCCGCGCACCATCCACTCAACCAGCACCCATGACAGGATTGCGCCTGCGGTTGCCATCACAGTGTTAAGGAACGCCAGCGCTGCGATTGAGCTTGCCGCACTTGCAGAACCGGCGTTGAAGCCGAACCAGCCCACGTAGAGGATAGCTGCACCGGTGAACACCATTGGCAGGTTGTGTGGTTTGAATGCTTCTTTACCGAAGCCCGCACGTTTGCCCAACAGGTAGGCACCGACCAGACCCGCGCTTGCTGCGTTGATGTGAACAACAGTACCGCCCGCAAAGTCCAGCGCGCCGTCTGCTGCCAGGAAACCACCCGCCCAAACCATGTGTGCGATTGGGATGTAGGAGAAGGTCAGCCAGATAACAGTGAAAATCAGAACCGCAGAGAAACGAACGCGCTCAGCGATGCCGCCCACGACCAGCGCAACCGTAATGGCCGCGAAAGAGCATTGGAAAGCAACGTGGATCATTTGCGAGAAGGTGCCGGTGACAGATGTCAGACCGATACCTTTTAGCATAGCATTGCTGAAGCCGCCGAAGAATGCGTTACCTTCGCTGAAGGCCAGGCTGTAACCGTAAAGCATCCACAGTACGCAAACCAGAGCAAAAGTGACGATAACCTGAGTCAGCATCGACAAAACGTTTTTTGAACGCAGTAAACCGCCGTAAAACAGTGCAACGCCCGGTACGGTCATAAACAGCACCAGCGCAGTACAAATCATCATGAAGGCATTATCAGCGCCATTGGCTACCGGGTCGGCAGCCATTGCCAGCGTAGGCAGCATCGCTACCGCAGCCAGGCCCATCATGGATAAGAGTTTTTTCATTATCAATCTACCCCTGTTTCTCTTATATAAAAGTTCTAATATCCGAGTCTGTAATTACAGCGCTGCTTCGTCGGTTTCGCCGGTGCGAATACGAATAACACGTTGCAATTCGGCAACGAAAATTTTGCCATCACCGATCTTGCCGGTGTAGGCCGCTTTACTGATCACGTCGATAACTTCATCGAGCTGATCGTCAGCGATTGCGATATCTATTTTTACTTTTGGCAGGAAGTTGACGCTGTACTCAGCACCACGATACAACTCCGCATGACCTTTTTGGCGACCAAAACCTTTAACTTCTGTTACGGTCAGCCCTTGAATGCCCACAGCAGACAATGCTTCACGCACGTCTTCCAGCTTGAAAGGTTTGATCACCACAGTAACCAGCTTCATTTTGCCACTCCTTAAATTAAGAGCTTATCGTGATGCGACTCACGCCCAATACAAAAGGGTTAAAGCAAAGGCTGTGCCAAATGTGTACAAAGTTGACGATTCAGCTAATTAACGCCAACCTGCGCCGTATTCGGTTTATTCAAGAAGCTCTTTGGCAAGATTAGTGCAGCAATAGATGAACAAAGTGTAGCCGATTGAGCACCAATTTGGTGCGTGGTGGTCACAAAGAGTGCAGAGGTATCAGAGCCCGCTGAGGCGCTGCATGATGATGGTGCGTTGAATCAATAGGAAGGATATTGAGGTGAGCGAAAAACGCGTCATAAAGCCGACACTTCGTCGACTTTATGACCTGAGTTTAGGCAAGCGGAAGCGCTTCAGACTGCTCGGCGCAGGCAAGCTCTTCACCCGCCAATTGCAGCTGATACATCTGATAATAGCGACCTTTTTCCTGCAGCAGCTGGAAGTGATTACCCTGCTCAACCGCCTGCCCACGATGCAGTACCAAGATGTTATCGGCGTCCACAATGGTCGAAAGACGGTGGGCGATAACCACCAAGGTGGTTTGCTGTCTTATGGCACGTAGCGCTCTCGAAATAGCCTGCTCGGTGCCGGAGTCGATATTTGCCGTTGCCTCGTCGAGGATCAGAATCTCGGGCGCTTGCACCAAAACACGTGCCATCGCCAGCAGCTGTTTCTGTCCAACGGAGAGATTATTGCCCTGCTCACCGAGCCGCGTGTGAATACCCTCGGGCATGGCCTTGACCAACGGCGCTAACTGCACGGTTTCAAGCGCGTGCCAGACCTGCTCTTCGTCAACATCGCGACCGAGGGTAACGTTGGCCAAAACTGTTTCTGCCAGCACAACCGGGTCCTGCTGCACCATCGCTACGCCCTTGCGCAGGCAGGAGTGGGACAGACTGGTCAACGGGCGACCATCAATCAGGATTTCTCCACGATTCAGCGGATAGTATCCCATCAGCAGGTTGGCTAAAGTGCTCTTGCCGCTGCCGGTGTGTCCAACCAGTGCCACAAATCCGCGTGAAGGCACATGCAACGAAATATCTTCAAGCACCCACTTGTCATCACGATAGGCAAAACTGACGTCGCGAAAATCAATTTCGCCGCTGGTCAACGGCTGTACGTCTTCACCGTACTCCTGCTGCGAGCGGTCCATTAAATCAAAAATGCGCTCGCCGGCCACCACCGCCTGCTGAAGAATTGACTGCTGCGAGGTGAGCGCAATCAGCGGTTCGTTGAGTCGCGAGAGATAGTTAATAAAGGCATAGAGCACGCCGACGCCAATACTGCCCTCCTCGCTAAAACCAAACAGTACCAGCAGCCCGCACAATATTAACGAACCAAAGAGGCTGAGCAGTGGGCGAAGCAGGAAACCTTCCAGTTTCAGCGTTTTCATGCGCGCCAGGTAGTGCGACTGACTGGCGCGACTTAGGCGCTCACCAAAGCGTTTTTGCTGACGAAACTGCTGCACCACGCCCATGCCATTAATTACTTCATTAAAGCCGTCGTTGATATCGGCCAAATAGGTGCGTACTTGCCGCACCACCGGTGTGCTGTAAACCTGATACAGCGCCATAACCACCAGCACAGCAGGGAAAATACAGATAGCAATCAGTGCCATGCGCCAGTCGAGCAGGAACATCGCCACCAGCATGGCACCAATCAGAGCAATACTGCGCAACACCGTTGACACCACGGTAACATAGAGGTCACGGATGACTTCGGTATCATTGGTGACGCGCGAAATAAGCTGCCCCACCGGCTGGGTATCGAATGCACTCAAAGGTTGGCGCAGCGCGGCGTCCATCACGTCGGTGCGCAAGCGCTGTACCACGCCGACCGCCGCGCGGTTAAACAACAGCGCCTGAGAATAGTGCAGGCTGGCGGCCAATATTTGCAGCACGATAAAAGTGACGGCAAGCAGGCTGACCATGCCCAGCGGCAACAGGCCTTTCGACACATAGTTGTCAATGAAATAGCTGATGAGGATCGGACCAAGCACCTCGGCAGCGGCGGCTATCCAAAGCATGACCACCGCAATAGACAGCGGTTTGCGGTAGGATTTCCCGTAGACCAGCAGCCGTTTGAGCGTGGGCCACAGTTTGATTTTTTTGGCGGGTGCCGCGTTTGAAAGAGTCTTACTCACGGTTTAACGGGCTCCTGTTGGGCAGGAACTTCATCCAATGCCGCTTCAAGCTGTTGATAACGATGCATATCACGATACCAACCTGCGTGGGTAGAGAGGGTTTCATGATTGCCTCTTTGGGCAATCGCTCCCTTATGGAACACCAGAATTTCTGCCGCATCAAACAGAGCAGACAGGCGGTGCGCACTGATAATCACCGTTTTATTGCTGCCCCACTGGCGCAAATTCTGCAAAATCTGGTGCTCGGTGCGGCCATCGACGGCGCTGAGGGCATCATCAAGAATCAAAATTTCAGCATCAAGCAGCAGGGCACGAGCAATCGAAATACGCTGCTTTTGACCGCCAGACAGCATCACGCCCCGTTCGCCCACTTCGGTTTCATACCCCTGTGGTAAACGCAAAATATCGTCATGAACACAGGCCATTTTCGCCGCCTGTTCAATTTCTGCCTGCGTGGCGTTTGGGCGACCCAGGGCAATGTTTTGCGCCACGGTGTCTGAAAATAGAAACGGTGTTTGGCTGACGATGGCCATTTTCGAACGCCAGTCGTCGAGCAGAACGTCGCTCAGCGTCTTATTCTGATAGCGAATGCTGCCTTCTGTGACATCAAACTGTCGCTGTATCAGGGATAGAAGCGTGCTTTTTCCTGCGCCGGTCGGGCCGCAAAGCCCCAGCATTTTGCCCGGGGCAAGGCGAAACTGAATGTCCTGCAGGGCGGGCGAATGGGTTTTAGGATAGTAAAAGTTATCAATATCAACATCGAGACTGCCGGGGTCGGCCGAAAGAGGCTGAGTACCGTCAACCACGCACGGCGCTTCTCGCAGAAGGCTGCGAATGCGGCTGTAGGCGGCGCTGCCTCGTTCCACGATGTTAAACATCCACGCTAATGCCAGCATCGGCCAGATCATTAATCCCAGATACATCACAAAGCTGGTGAGCTGGCCAAGAGTAAGATGGCCATTGACTACCATCCAACTTCCGCCACCGATAGCCAACATGTTAGCCATGCCGATAGAAACATAAATCGTTGGATCAAAGCGGGCATCGACGCGGGCAACGCGCATATTTTTGACGCCGGTGTCCTGCGCCACGTCGGCAAACTGTGAAGACTGATGGTTTTCGAGACCAAAAGCTTTGATCATGCGAATGCTAGTCAGACTCTCCTGCGCCTGATCGTTTAATGACGAAAAGGCCGCTTGGGCAACTTTGAAACGTTGATGCAGCTGGTCACCGTAGCGCTTAATCACCACCGCCATAATTGGCATAGGCACCAGGGAAAGCAGGGTTAGCTCCCAGCTGATTTGCGTCGCCATCACGATAAGCACGGCGAGGCCCATCACCAGCGAATCCACCAGCGTTAACACCCCTTCTCCGGCGGCAAAAACCACGCGGTCTACGTCATTAGTCGCGCGAGCAATCAGATCGCCAGTACGGTGACGTAAATAAAAGGCCGGATGCTGGCGGCTCAGCTGACGATAAAAATTCTGGCGCAGTTCGACCGCCAACTGATAGGAGGCGCCGAACAGCAGCACGCGCCACACATAGCGCAGCAAATAAACTAAAATGGCAGTGCCAAGGATAAGCCCGAGCCAACCAAAGAGTTTATTTGCAGGCAGCGTTTTGCTGGTCACGCCATCAATAATGATGCCCACAAGTTTTGGCGGCAACAGTTGCAGAATGGCGATGATAATTAACAGAGCGACGGCTCCCAGATACCTACGCCATTCGCGGCGGAAATACCAGGCCAGTTGGGCAAACAGTCTCACGCAGATTTTTCCATGATTTTAGTTTTAAAATTCTTTGATTTTCCGCCTTAGGATAACACCGATAGCCGCCTATTCTTACGAAACTTTTTTGCTTAAAGAGGTAAATGCGTGGTCGATTTTATTCTCTCCATCGCAAAATTTGAGGTGACATCCAATAGCCCCGGCACGGCACTGACCAGCTTCTTGTAGAAGTTATCGTAGCTTTTCATATCGGCCACCTGCACCTGCATCAGGTAGTCATATTCTCCGGCCATTCGATAAAATGACAACACCTCGGGAAACGATTCAATCTGCTCAACGAAGTTCTGATACCACTGGCTGCTGTGCTGCTGCGTCTTAATGCGCACAAAGGCAGTAAGCGTCAGCCCCAGTTTTTCAGCATCGAGAAGAGCGACTTTACCCAGAATAACGCCCTCTTCTTCCAGCTTTTTAATGCGTTTCCAGCACGGCGTGGAGGTCAAATTGACGGCCTCGGCCAATTCATTGAGCGACAGCGTACAGTCTTGCTGTAGGAGCGCCAATAGCTTGCGGTCAGTTTTATCTAACATTTTAACATCCAGGAGAATAATTTTCTCTATAACTGCCTTTGTTCATTAAAAATAGCAACCTTTTTCCTTAAAGACCAAGGTAAGCTACGTCCTATTAAATTTAACTTCTCTGGAAACACGCAATGAACAGCTGCTGGGTTAAAAATGCCATTAAAGAGATCGACGCAGATTTTCGACGATCTGCGGATACTCATCTGATCCGCCTGAGTATTGTGGATTTTCCGGGGATTTCGCTGTATCTAAAAGATGAAAGCACTCACCCAACTGGCAGCCTTAAGCATCGTTTGGCGCGTTCGCTGTTTTTATACGGCCTGTGCAATGGCTGGATTAAGCAAGATACGCCGATTATCGAATCTTCCTCTGGCAGCACCGCCATTTCAGAAGCCTACTTTGCGCGCCTGTTGGGGCTGCCGTTTATCGCCGTCATGCCTGCTTGCACTGCGCCGCGTAAAATACAGCAAATCGAATTTTACGGCGGCAAATGTCATTTTGTAGAAAACTCGAGCCAGATTTATGCGGCTTCCGAACAGCTGGCCAAAGAGTTGAAGGGTCACTACATGGACCAATTCACCTATGCCGAGCGTGCAACCGACTGGCGCGGTAATAACAACATTGCCGACAGCATTTATCGTCAGATGACCCTAGAGCCCTATCCGGTACCGCGCTATCTGGTGATGAGTGCCGGAACGGGCGGCACGTCAGCGACGCTGGGCCGCTATATCCGCTATCAGGGGCATCAAACGGAGCTGGTGGTGGTTGACCCGGAAAATTCTGTATTTTACGATTGTTATCAACAGGGTAACAAAGATATTGTCGCCCAGTGCAGCAGCCGCATTGAGGGCATTGGCCGCCCGCGCGTCGAACCTTCATTTATTCCTGGGGTAATTGACCGCATGATGCGTGTGCCTGATGCCGCGAGCGTTGCCACAGTTCACTGGCTGGAAACGATGCTGGGCCGCAAGGTCGGCGGTTCAACCGGCACCAACGTGTGGGGTGCCCTGCTGCTGGCAGAGGAGATGCGTGAAAAGGGAGAGAAAGGCTCGATTGTGACGCTGATTTGCGACAGCGGCGAGCGCTATCAGCATACCTATTTTAATCCACACTGGGTGGCCGAAAATCTCGGCGATCTGTCGCCGTTTCGTGAAAAACTCGCTAACCTGCGTTGATTTTCAGCGCTATGGATCGGAAAAAAGCCGACGTTAAGCACGTCGGCTGGCTGTAAGACCTTAGTATTCGGGGGAATAGGTCAGGGTTGGTGAGTTCAGCCAATGTTGTAAAAAGTGCGAAACTGCCTGGTCTTTGCAATGTCCGATCACTTCAAGATGCGCAACCTGCTGCTTGAGCTGCGGCAACGCGTTGCCCATCACCAGCCCTCTGCCTACGCTTTCAAGCATTTCTCGGTCGTTCATTGCATCGCCAAACGCCATGCATTCACTGAGCGATATCGCCAGCCTGTCGGTCAGCAGGGCCAGCGCGCTGCCTTTATTACTGCCGACCGGCATAACGTCGAGACAGTCGTAAGCCGAGAAGCAAAAATCCAGCCTGTCGCCAAAACAGGTCTGCAGTACGGGTAACAGCGCCAACAGCTCGTCGTGTGCGGCGCAGAAGCAGACTTTACTGTTGCCAGAGGCTGAAATATTCTCCAACTCACTGAGCTGGTAACGGAACCCGCTAAATTGATGGGCATGCAGTAGCTCTGGCATATCTTGATTCGTTACCCAACCGTCGTCACGAAAAACGTGAAAGCTGGCTGCCGTGGGCCATTTATGGGTAATCAGTGTCTTAAAACTTTCCTCGGGCAAATTGCTGGCGTGCAGCAACGTGCCGTTAAGGTCATGCACGCGCGTCCCGTTGCCGGTTATCAGATAGCCGGGGATATCGATATTCGCCAAAATTTGTTTCATTTCGAGATAGTGACGGCCGGTGGCAAACACCAGCGTAACCCGGCGCTCGGCCAACTGACGCAGGCTGGAGAGCGTCTTCTCTCCCAACCGGTGATCTGGCATCAGCAGCGTACCGTCCATGTCAAAAGCGGCTAAACGAAGCGGTTTTTCCTGTTCCAACATGCCGTTCTCCCAGAGCTAAAATTGCTGCTTACCCGTCATTAACGGAAGAAATTTCTGCAAAAAGTATCGTCTATTATATGCTGAACAAATAGTGACAACTTATTAAAAACACTTCCGGATTTATTATGCGTTTGCAGAACCGCCTTAACCAGTATCAACGTTTATACGATAAAATCGGCCTCGACGTGCAGGCGGTGACCGTGGCGTCGCTGGCGGCAATTTTTTTCTGTAGCGAACGCCATACGCGAACGCTGTTAACACAGTTTCAGGAGTCAGGCTGGATAAGTTGGTCATCACAGGCCGGGCGAGGAAAACGAGCACAAATAAGTTGCCTTAAAACGCCCGAAAGCCTGAGAGAATCCTATCTGCAAAAGTTGTTAAACGAGGGAGAACACTCGGCCGCGCTCCAGCTTACACAGCTGGATCCGCAGCATCTTAACTCCCTCTTAGCACCTCATTTAGGTGGCCAATGGCAGGAAGATGCGCCGACGCTGCGTATCCCCTACTATCGCCCAATGCAGGTACTTGACCCACAAACGCTCAACGGACGCGCCGAGCAGCACATCGCGCATACGCTGCACGCTGGGCTGACTCGCTTTATTACCGGTCAACCCACCCCGCAGCCGGATCTCGCACACCATTGGCAAATAAGACAAGAAGGCGAGGTTTGGCAGTTTTTTCTGCGTAGCCAACTTTATTGGCATAATGGAGAACCCTTGCTCACCCGCCAACTGTGTCAGCTGTTTGAGAAGCTGCGCCACTCTGCGCACAGCCGCCACAGTCTGGAAAATGTTGAACGCATCTCTCAACCTCACGCGCTTTGTCTGCAATTTAATCTAAAAAAACCTGACTACTGGCTGGCCCATCGTTTGGCCGACCTTAGCTGCCTGCTGTTTCACCCAACGGAACCGACCATAGGTTCAGGCCCATTCAAACTGGCTCACTTTGCCGCCGAAAGAGTCAGGCTAGAACAGCATCCTTATTACCATCTGCAGCGCCCTTACCTTTCGGCGATTGAATATTGGATTTCGCCGCAGCGTTATGAGCCAAAGGGTAACGATAACGTCAGTTGCCAACATCCGGTGCAGATAATACTCGGTGAAAAAAGCGAAATGGGTTTACTCAGGCCAGTCAAGCGTAGCACCAGTCTGGGTTTCTGTTATTTGGCCGTAAATCTTCAAAGACAGCACCTCACTCCTGCGCAGGCGCAAAAAATAATTGCTTTGATTCAGCACTCGGGGCTTCTTGATAACTTGCCTATCGACCACTCTTTGGTGAAACGTAGCCGTGAAATGCTGCCCGGTTGGCCGCTGCCTGAACGGAATGAAAATCATGCGAGAATAAATGACGTACAGCTCCCCCCCAAGCTTGCACTGATGTTTCATCCGCCGATAGAACTGAAACTTTTGGCCGATGAACTGAAGGTTATTCTTGCCACCCACGGGTGTGAGTTACACACCTCGTATCATCCCGGACGACTTTGGGACAGCGTCGAGCAGTTGGCCGAGGTGGATTTACTTCTCGGCGATCGGCTCATTGGTGAGGCTCCCGTCGCCACGCTGGAAAACTGGCTGCGCCAGGACCTGCTATGGCCCACGATTCTTGATGCTGAAAGTCTCGAGCAGCAAAATTGTCGCCTGCTTGAAATACAGCAGTTGCCCTCTGAATCGCTGCGCGAACAAAGGCTGCGTGAACATTTTTTCCAGCTCATGAAGCAGGGCAGCATTACGCCATTGTTCAATTATCAATACCAGGTCAGTGCGCCGCCGGGCGTTAATGGCGTGCAGCTTACCGCCTGGGGCTGGTTTGATTTCTGCCAGGCATGGTTGCCGCCGCCGCTCGACTAAGGTGACTGATTTTTACTATTAACGACTGCAAAACGTCAGTAACATACCGGCATTGAATGTTGCTTTCTTGCATGCATGCAGCCTTAACATAATAAAGGATTTAACGATGAAAAGAGCCGTGGTGGTTTTTAGTGGCGGACAGGACTCTACAACCTGCCTGGTGCAAGCGCTGACGCAGTATGACGAAGTACACTGCATCACCTTCGACTATGGCCAGCGTCACCGCGCCGAAATCGAGATCGCGCAAAAGCTTTCTGTCGAGCTTGGTGCAAAAGCACATAAGGTTCTCGACGTTGGCCTACTTAACGAATTGGCGGTCAGCAGCCTGACTCGCGATAACATCCCGGTGCCACAGTTTGGCGAAGGCGCAGAAAACGAATTACCGAGCACCTTTGTGCCAGGCCGCAATATCCTCTTTCTCACGCTGGCGGCGATTTATGCCTACCAAATTCAGGCAGAAGCGGTGATTACCGGCGTATGCGAGACGGACTTCTCTGGATATCCTGACTGTCGTGACGAATTTGTCAAAGCGCTCAATCATGCCGTATCTCTGGGTATCGCACGTGAAATCCGCTTTGAAACACCGCTAATGTGGCTAAACAAGGCGGAAACTTGGGCACTGGCCGATCATTACGGCAAGCTACCTATGGTGCGTAATCAAACGTTGACCTGCTACAACGGCATTGCCGGTGACGGCTGTGGTGAATGCGCCGCCTGCCACCTGCGAGCTAAAGGTTTGGCTGAATTTCAGCAGTTCCCGGAAGCAACAAAAGCCAGCCTGCGTGAAAAAACCGGCCTAATGTGATTGTTTAATTAATCTTATTGCGCTGATTCGCTCCTGACAGTCCTCTTCTGTACTGTGCGGATGCAGCGCTTTTATCAACGCATGGTAAAGGTTGTTTTCATCGCGCGGGCTTACGGCAATTTTTCTGATCCCTCCTCTAGGCCTAATGGCATCATAAACCAGCTTATTATTTTCTCTCTGTAACAAAAGCCACATTATTTTTTCTGGTGCGACCGTTGGCGGAAGTTGTGCAATTTCATGTCCGTTAGGTGCAAATATTGTTGAAAGTTGACCCTCTGTATCGTTGATGCAAAAGAAGCAGGTACTTTTTTTTGCGACGGCGGCTATTGTCTCGTTGTTGGGAATGGCCTGGATGTGAAGCTGGTGAAAAAGCGTAGTCTTCTTGCGCGACAGAAATCGCTCTCCTGCGGGTTTAAGCCCTTGAGTCGAAACGAGACGCCGCCAGTTCGCCAGATTTATTTTCATGTTGAGCGCAAACTTTGCTACCCCAATCCTTTGTCTTTCCTTACGCGTCATCTTACTCCACTTTTCAAGATGCACGATTTCTACTGGGACCAGCTCGTGGCGCGAGAGTCTTTGATGCCCAACCACCGTCAGCCCTTGAAGATTAATGTTCCTTATTAGCTTCTTAAAACTAATATTATGTTCAGAAGCAAAATTTTCGGTACCCTTTTTCTTTCTCTCCTCGTCACCCATTGATAGCCATTTCCTGAGATGATGATTCTTCAAGGGCATAAACTTCGTAGCTTGGCATTGATTAGAATTCGCCATTGGAGTCATCACGTTGCTTTCACGGTATGGCTGATTAGAGGAAGGGGCCGCGGCCAGCATACCCTGGCGGATGCTGGTTATATTACGCGCAAGAGCATTGACTGCTGCGGGTGTAAAAGATGAGCTTACTGAAGATAACTGAATGTTCGGAGCCCCGATTGTTTGAGGAAACATTGTTTTTCCCTAACTTACGTCGCACATAAAAAGAGGCTCTATGTTGCAGAGTTTGTAGGGTTGCAAATACAAAAAAACGCTTAAAAACCTCTGATTTCCCTGCCTAATTAACGGCCGCACGCTTTGAATACCGCACTAAGCGGCGTCATATTCAGCCGCTCTGAGTGATCGACTATCTCCTTAAAAGCGCATATTTTTATCCGCGTTATTCTTCAAGCTCACGGAGTTTGTCCCTTAATTCACCTTCCAGTGGCAACGCTTTTTGGGTGCGAAGATCAATACAGACAAAGGTCAGCGTTGCATCAACCACCGTTTCGCCGTTGCAGGTAATCACCTGTGTCAGCACGCCGCTTTTAGTACTGAGTTGCAAAAGCTGGCTGTTAATTTGCAGCTCATCGCCAAGTACCGCAGGTTTACGGTAGTTAATATTTATATTGACCAAAATGAAGGCAATTTTGTTTTGCGCCATCCATTTAAAGCCCTGCTTATTGTCCAGCCACTCCCAGCGCGCCGTTTCAAGAAATTCCAGATAACGCGCGTTGTTAACATGCTGATAAACATCAATGTGAAATCCACGAACTTTAATCATTGTTTGCATAGTGATAAACCTGCCGTTGAAGAAGCCAATTAACTGGTCGGACTTCTTCAGATTAGCAGAAGAACGCGGCGAGAAAAGTCTTCACCTCATCGCCGCGATCCGCATCACAATTTCAAACGGGACTGATTACGCTGAAATAAAGAAGGGCCGATGCCGGGCACTTCCTGCAGTTGTTCTATCTTGGTAAAAGGTCCCATATCGGTGCGGTATTCAACAATGGTCTGCCCTTTCTTAAGCCCCACGCCACTCAGTGCTTTTGAAAGATCTTCGGCAGTGGCATTGTTCAAACTGACCTTATCTTCCTCCGCCTTGCTCGCATCGGTATCTTTGACCGCCGATTTTGCTGCGCTTTTGCCGTTAACGGCAGATTCCTCGATGCTGCTCGAAACCGCGCCCTTAGCGGAATTCTCCTTCGCCGCCTGCGTGCTCAACGGCATAACCGCAAGTCCTAAAGCCAATGCCAGGGTAGTGATTGATAATTTGTGCATGCTGTAATCCTCCATGTTGTTTCAGCACGGACAGAGTGGCGCAGCGGGAAGGCAATAACAAATGGTAGAAATCAGAAATGGAAAAGGCCGCGAAAGCGGCCTTTGGTTGTTGCAGGTCATTGCAGTCAGGCTCCGTGAAGCCTCGCACTTTTACTGATTCTGTGCAGCACTGCCTAACTTGATTTTAGCCTGTTGGCGAAGGTTGCCCAGCAGCGCGTCAAAGGTATTATTTGACGAAGTCTGTTGCAGTTGTTGGTTAAACTGAGCGGCCTCTGCATCAGGCAGTTTGCCCTGAGTCACGGCGGTGAGCTTGATAAGCACGGTATTGCCCTGAGGGTCTCGTGAAATACCGTAGCTTGGCTTATCTGCCGTAGGCTGGGCTAGCGCATAAACGTTTTGCTCAAAGTCGGAAGGTTGAGCGGTACGCTGCACTTTCTGCACGTTGCCAAAACTCAAGCCAGCGGCTTTCAAGGCGTCGTCGCCTTTACCGGCATTCAGCGCAGTCAGCAGTTTCTCAGCATCAACGCGCGCCTGATCTTCTGCCTTCTGGCGTTTGACCATCTGCGTCAATTGGTCTTTCACATCGGCAAACGGCTTAATACCGGCCGCTTTGTGAGAGTCCACGCGAACCACAAATGCGCGATCGCCATCAACGGTGATAACGTCCGAGTTGTTGCCCGGTGCGCCGTCGTGACCAATCAAGGATCCGTCAAACAGTGACTGAACAACCGGCTTGAAATTGATAGCCGCTGGGATGCTCTGCTCAGTGAACCAGTCGGTATGCTGGGCTTTAGTGCCCGCAGCATGCTCTGCCGAGGCCAGGGATTCGTTGTCGTTGCTGGCAGCGTCGCTCACTTTCTGCTGAAGCGCGTAGTAAGCGTCGAGCGCTTTCTCTTGCTTAAGCTTGTCTACGATACTGTCGTGCACATCGGCCAGCGGCTTAACCTGCTCTGGCATAATGTCTTCAAGACGCAGAATAAAGTAGCCGCTGTCTGATTTGATAACGCCTGAGGTCTGGCCTTTGGTGTTCAGATTGGCACTTTTGAATTCTGGCAGCGTGGTTTCAGGTTCCATCCAACCCAAATCACCGCCCTTCTTGCCGCTGAGGGTATCAATAGACTTGGCTTTTGCCAGCTCTGCAAAATCAGCGCCGCCTTTTAACTGCGCGTCGATGGCTTTAGCATCAGCGTCGTCTTTGGCAACGATGACGCTGTAACGACGACGTTCAGGCTGACCAAACTCGCTTTTATGCTGGTCGTAGTAGGCAGAAACGTCGGCATCAGTCACCTGAGTTTTACCCTGCATCGCCGCTGCGTCCATTTCGATATAGCTGACTTTCAGCTGCTCAGGCGCCACAAAGCTGTTTTTATGCTGGTCATAGAAAGCTTGTAACTCGCTGTCGCTTACCTGCTGTTTGCCCGCAAGCGCTTCAGTGTTGAAGGTGGCGATATGAACATCACGCTCCTGCAGCACCAGCTGTGACATAGATTGGGTTTCTACTGGCAGCACGAAGTCTGAATCGCCATAGGCCTGAGCCAATTGCTGACTCACCAGTTGCTGTTTCATCAGTTGTGCGAAATTATCAGCGGTGTAGCCCATACCCTGAATAGTTTGCAGGTATTTGGCATTATCAAACTGATTGTTGGTCTGGAACTGAGGCGTGGCCAGAATGGCGTCTTTGATTTGCTGATCGCTCACTGTTACGCCCAATTTTTTGGAGTATTGGTCAAGCAGAGTCACATCGATCAGATTATTAAGAGACTGCTGACGCAGCTGCTGCATATAGCCGTCGCTGCCGGCCAGTGCGGCAAACTGATCGCCAAGCTGCTGTTGCAAGCGGCTGCGCTGATTACCAACGGCGTCGTCAAGCTGTGCACGGCTGATTTCCTGGCCGTTTACTTTCGCGGCGTAGTCACTCGACCCACCGATCAGGTAATTGCCTACACCGGTTAAAACAAAAGATAAAACGATCAGACCAAGAATAATTTTGAGCACGACGTGATTAGCTGCCGCGCGTAAGTTGTCCATCATAGTGAAGCAACACTCCGCTGTATTTGGGGTTTAAAACTTGGGCTGCGTGGGTTGTACCAACGATCCCTGTGACACCCATCTGGGTGCTGCACAATAAACTGCGTGTTTACACTGACACTTCGTTTCGAGCGGTGTTCAAAAGAATCACTGTTAACAGGCAATACCTTTAAGCAAAACCTTCTGCGGCCACGGACATAGGCATGCAAAAGTAAAAAAAGCGCATCTCTGCGATGCGCCTTATATAGTACCTTACCAACCCTGAGACGTCAGGTTATTGTTAGTAATTATCCGTTTACTGCATCTTTCAACGATTTACCTGCACGGAAGCCAGGAACTTTGGCAGCCGGAATACTGATTTCTTTACCGGTTTGCGGGTTACGGCCTGTGCGAGCTGAGCGCTCACGAACTGCAAAGGTACCGAATCCAACCAGTGCAACTTCTTCTCCCGCTTTCAGAGAATCAGTTACCGATGCAAGCACCGCGTCCAGCACACGTCCAGCGGCCGCTTTAGAAATATCCGCACCGGCTGCAATTTTGTCGATCAGTTGTGACTTATTCACGTTTTCATCCCCTCTTAAAATTCTATCGTCACGCCGAAATTTCCCTACGGACGTGACAGCGCAGCTGTTATATCAAGCTTGTCAGGGGTATGCAAGCTACCCAGAACCCGTTGCACCCTTCTGACAGGTTTACTAACTTAACGGCACAAAAAAAGGCTGGCAAGTGGGAATTCACCTGTCAGCCTTAGTTTTGCTTACACTTTATGCATTAGGTCACTATTTTGCAGCAACCGGCAGTGCGCCGAAGGCTGGATTTTGCAATGCAAAGTTCAGCACGTCGTCGATACGCTTAACCGGGTGGATCTCTAAATCAGCCAACACGTTGTCTGGGATCTCTTCCAGGTCACGCTTGTTATCATCAGGGATCAGTACCACTTTGATACCACCACGGTGTGCAGCCAGCAGTTTTTCCTTCAGACCGCCGATCGGCAGAACCAGACCACGCAGCGTTATCTCGCCGGTCATGGCCACGTCGGCGCGAACCGGGTTACCGGTCAAACAGGAAACCAGAGCGGTACACATTGCGATACCGGCGCTTGGGCCATCTTTCGGCGTCGCCCCTTCAGGTACGTGAACGTGAATATCACGTTTTTCGTAAAAATCAGGGTTGATACCCAGCTTTTCAGCGCGCGCACGTACCACGGTCAGCGCGGCCTGAATCGACTCCTGCATAACCTCACCCAGAGAACCGGTGTAGGTCAGCTTGCCTTTACCCGGCACGCAGGCGGTTTCGATAGTCAGCAGCTCGCCGCCCACTTCGGTCCACGCCAAGCCAGTAACCTGTCCTACGCGGTTTTCAGTGTCTGCACGGCCATAGTCAACCTTCTGCACGCCGAGATAGTCTTTGAGGTTATCGCCGTTAATGACAATGTGCTTGAGCGTTTTGTCCAACAGCAGCTGTTTAACCGCTTTACGGCACAGCTTGGAGATTTCACGTTCCAAACTACGCACACCGGCTTCGCGGGTGTAGAAGCGAATAATGCCGATAATGGCGCTGTCTTCAACGGTCAGTTCATTTTTCTTCAGCGCGTTGCGCTCGATTTGTTTCGGCAGCAGGTGCTGTTTGGCGATATTCAGTTTTTCGTCTTCGGTATAACCCGACAGGCGAATCACTTCCATGCGGTCAAGCAGCGGCGCCGGAATGTTCATCGAGTTAGACGTCGCCACGAACATCACGTCTGACAGGTCGTAATCAACTTCCAGATAGTGGTCGTTAAAGGCCACGTTCTGTTCTGGATCAAGCACTTCCAGAAGAGCCGACGCTGGATCACCACGCATGTCGGAAGACATTTTGTCGATCTCGTCGAGCAGGAACAGTGGGTTCTTCACGCCCACTTTAGCCATTTTCTGGATAAGTTTGCCTGGCATCGAACCGATATAGGTGCGACGGTGACCGCGAATTTCCGCTTCATCACGCACGCCACCCAGCGCCATACGCACATATTCACGACCGGTTGCACGGGCAATTGACTGCCCCAGCGAGGTTTTACCCACGCCTGGAGGCCCAACCAGACACAGGATTGGCCCTTTAATTTTGCTGACACGCGTCTGCACGGCGAGGTACTCAAGGATACGGTCTTTCACACGCTCAAGACCAAAGTGATCGGTATCCAGTACCTCCTGCGCCTTACGCAGGTCTTTTTTAACTTTGCTGCGAGCGTTCCATGGCACCTGAAGCATCCAGTCGATATAACCCCGGACTACGGTGGCCTCGGCGGACATTGGTGACATCATTTTCAGCTTTTGCAGCTCGGCTTCGGTTTTTTCACGCGCATCTTTCGGCATTTTGGCCGCTTCGATTTTGCGTTTCAGCGCTTCGTGTTCGTCAGGCGCGTCATCCATCTCGCCCAGTTCTTTCTGAATAGCTTTCATTTGCTCGTTCAGATAGTACTCGCGCTGGCTTTTTTCCATCTGTTTTTTGACGCGATTACGAATGCGTTTTTCAACCTGCAGCAGGTCAATTTCCGATTCCATCATCGCCATCAGGTACTCAAGACGTTCAGTAATGTCGAACATCTCCAGCACTGACTGTTTGTCGGCAAGCTTTAACGGCATGTGCGCGGCGATGGTGTCCGCCAGGCGCGCAGCGTCTTCGATGCTGTTGAGTGATGTCAGAACTTCAGGCGGAATTTTTTTATTCAGCTTGATGTAACCTTCAAACTGATTAATGGCCGTGCGAACCAGCACTTCCTGCTCGCGCTCGTCTACCGCTGGCGATTCCAGGTATTCGGCATGGGCAGCAAAATGCTCACCGCTGTCGGATAACGTGGTAATACGCGCACGCTGTAGGCCTTCGACCAGAACTTTTACCGTTCCATCAGGAAGTTTAAGCATCTGTAAAATAGAGGCTACGGTTCCCACTGAGAACAAATCGTTGATACCAGGTTCATCCGTCGACGCCTCTTTCTGCGCAACGAGCATGATTTTTTTATCATTATCCATTGCTGCTTCGAGACAGCGAATTGATTTCTCCCGGCCAACGAACAGCGGGATAACCATATGCGGATAAACCACCACATCGCGCAGAGGCAATACGGGGATTTCTATGCGTTCGGAACGCTCAGGGTTCATAGAGCTCTCTCTTAGTTTAGCTTCCGCCAGGTTAAGGAAATCTCGTGAAACACGAGTCAGCGGGTTTCAGCAAGTCGTTAACTGAGTATATGGGGATGAATGTCTGACATTCAACGACAAGAATGCGAGGAAAAAAAAATGGGGGAACAAATCCCCCATTTCTCATCTAAACCGCTGGTTAAATTGGCTAATTATTCGCCAGAAGCCTGTTGGGCCTCAGGTTTGCCATAAATCATCAGCGGTTCGGATTGCCCGGCAATCACGGACTCGTCAACAACGACTTTGTCCACACTGTCCAGAGATGGCAGATCGTACATCGTATCCAGCAAAGCAGCTTCAACAATAGAACGCAAACCACGAGCACCCGTTTTACGGTCCATCGCTTTCTTCGCGATAGCAATCAATGCCTCATCGCGGAATTCAAGCTCAACGCCTTCCAGGTTGAACAATGCCTGATATTGCTTGGTCAGCGCATTTTTAGGCTCTTTGAGAATTTGAATCAACGCCTCTTCACTCAGTTCGCTCAGCGTTGCCACAACGGGCAGACGACCAATGAACTCAGGGATAAGACCAAACTTGATCAAATCTTCAGGTTCTGCCTGAGCCAGCAACTGACCTTCGGTTGCTTTCTCTGACTTGCCTTTCACTTCTGCACCAAAGCCGATACCGGTACTGGTATTCAGACGCTGCGAAATCACTTTATCCAAGCCGGCAAATGCGCCGCCGCAGATAAACAGAATTTTTGAGGTATCAACCTGCAAAAACTCTTGCTGAGGATGCTTACGTCCGCCCTGTGGAGGAACCGCAGCCACAGTACCTTCAATCAGTTTCAACAGCGCCTGCTGCACGCCTTCGCCCGATACGTCACGGGTGATAGACGGATTGTCAGACTTACGAGAAATCTTGTCGATCTCATCGATATAGACAATGCCGCGCTGCGCTTTTTGTACGTCGTAATCACATTTTTGCAGCAGTTTCTGAATAATGTTTTCAACATCTTCACCCACGTAACCGGCCTCAGTCAGCGTGGTAGCATCTGCCATAGTGAAAGGGACATCAAGGAAACGCGCCAGCGTTTCTGCCAACAGCGTTTTACCGCTACCGGTTGGACCAATCAGCAAAATGTTGCTCTTGCCAAGTTCGATACCGTTGCTGGTATCGCCATTACGCAAGCGCTTGTAGTGGTTATAAACCGCAACTGCCAGAACTTTTTTCGCAGGTTCCTGACCGATAACATAGTCATCGAGGTGTTCACGGATTTCGTGCGGTGTTGGCAGCGCGCTGCGTTCGCGATGCGGTGCGACCTCTTTAATCTCTTCGCGAATAATGTCATTGCATAGATCGACACATTCATCGCAGATATACACTGACGGCCCGGCAATCAGCTTACGCACTTCATGCTGGCTTTTGCCGCAAAAAGAGCAGTACAGCAGCTTTCCTGAACCGTCTTTGCGCTTATCTGTCATCAGTAAACCTCTTCTTTAATATCTGTCCCGCGGACAACACACGGCGGCACGACCATTTAACTCAACAGACAGGTCAATCACTGACGCAGCTTAAGTCTATTGAACAATTCACTCATATCGGATGCCTTAGGGTAAAGCATCGTGCGGCGACTTTCACGCCGCCACACTCAAAAACATGCGTATGAGTTTAACTATAGACCATCGCGTCAGCAGAAAAACGCCAATTAGAGTTCGCCGCGATGGGTCATAATCTTATCAACCAAACCATACTCTACAGCTTCGGCGGCTGACAGGAAACGATCTCGCTCAGTGTCACGCTCTATTTCTTCAAGAGATTTGCCCGTATGTTGCGCCATTAGCGTATTCATACGGTGCTTAACCTTCAGGATCTCTTTGGCGTGGATATCGATATCCGTCGCCTGGCCCTGGAAACCGCCCAGCGGTTGGTGAATCATCACGCGAGAGTTAGGCAACACATACCGTTTGCCCTTGGCACCGGCGGTCAGTAGGAAGGAGCCCATTGAACAGGCCTGGCCCATACAAATAGTGCTGACGTCCGGCTTGATGAATTGCATGGTGTCATAAATTGACATCCCCGAGGTGATCACGCCGCCCGGTGAGTTGATATAGAGGTAAATATCTTTCTCCGGGTTTTCGGCTTCCAGAAACAGCATCTGGGCCACAATCAGGTTAGCCATATGGTCTTCAACCTGTCCGGTCAGGAAGATAATACGTTCCTTTAACAGACGAGAAAAAATATCGTAAGAGCGTTCACCACGTGAAGTCTGCTCTACAACCATCGGTACCAGAGCCATGTTTGGCGCAAATTGTTCTCTTTCACCACTGTATGACATAACCGTCTCCTAATAGAATTCTCTTTAGCGCGAGTTGAAACCGATTCTACTTGAGATAAGCGATGATGACTATGCTCAAGCGGCCAAGTCGCCACATACACGGCTGACGGTGGTTATCAGTCAGAAGCTAACAGCAAAGTTGCCCTTGTAGCACTAGACAATTGGGGAGGAGAGGCAAAATTTCAAGCCTTGCATAAAATTCTTTTCTTCCCCGGATCCATTGAGCAAGCAAATAGCTCAATTAATGTACTTGTCGCCATTTTTTCGGTTATCACTCTGATAAATATAGTGCAATGTCTAATAAATATAGAGTACCGGCATCCGAAAAAACCAGCTAACAGCCAAAAAAGACAAAAAAGACAAAATAAAAAGCCCGTAGCGCAAACTACGGGCTTAGACTTCTGAATAAAACTCCCCTGCGGCGTAAATCTTATGCTGGGGTGTTTTGGTTCATCAGCTCGGTAAAGGTCGTGGCTTTCTCAGTCACTTTCGCTTTTGACAGCAGGGTCTCGACGGCTTGTTCTTCCAACGCGACGTTACGCATGTTGTTCATCAGCTCTTTATTTTTGCTGTAGAATTCAACAACTTCTGATGGATCTTCGTAAGCGGAAGCCATTTCTTCGATCAGCGCTTTAACGCGATCTTCGTCAGCTTTCAGTTCGTGCTGGCTGATAACTTCACCCAACAGCAGGCCGACAACAACGCGTTGCTTAGCTTGCTCTTCGAACAGCTCGCGTGGCAGTTCCAGGGCTTGTTTCTCGTTGCCACCGAAACGCTGTGCAGCCTGACGACGCAGAACGTCAACTTCGCTGTCGATCAGTGCTGACGGAACGTCGATTTCGTTAGCCTTGACCAGACCTTCGATTGCCTGAGACTTAATGCGATTACGCACCGCGCCTTTCAGCTCACGGTCCATATTTTTACGCACTTCGGCACGCAGACCTTCAACAGAACCATCAGCAACGCCGAAACGTTTGATGAACTCTTCAGTCAGTTCTGGCAGTTCGCGCTCTTCAACTTTCTTGAGCACGATAGCGAACTTGGCTTCTTTCCCTTTCAGGTTTTCAGCGTGGTAGTCTTCTGGGAAGTTCACGTCGATAGTGAATTCTTCACCGGCTTTATGACCGACCAGACCTTCTTCGAAGCCTGGGATCATGCGGCCCTGGCCCATAGCCAGTACGAAATCAGACGCTTTGCCGCCTTCAAACTCTTCGCCGTCGATAGAACCAGAGAAATCAACGGTGACGCGGTCTTCAGCTTTAACGGCTGCTTCAGATTCTTTCCAGTCAGCCTGCTGCTTGCGCAGGGTTTCCAGCATAGTGTCAACGTCAGCTTCGTTAACTTCAACAACCGGTTTTTCTACTTCGATGCTTTCCAGATCTTTCAGTTCAACTTCTGGATAAACTTCGAACTCAACGGTGAAGTTGAAATCTTCGCCCACTTTGTAGTCGCCTGGAACATAGTTAGGCGCGCCAGCTGGATTGATTTTTTCTTTGATGATTGCGTCAACAAAGCTGCGCTGCATCACGTCGCCCAGTACGTCTTGACGGACGCTGGCGCCGTAACGCTGTTCAACGATGTTTTTTGGAACGTGGCCCTTGCGGAAGCCGTCGATACGAACATTTTTAGCCGCTTTGGCCAGTTCGCTGGTCACTGCTTTTTCAATGCTGTCAGCAGGAACAGTAATAGCGATACGGCGACCAAGGCCTTGAGTGGTTTCAACAGAAACTTGCATCTTGTTACCTCAAAAAAATCACAGTGCTCGGTCAATCCCGAACCGGGACGCATCAAGCAGAACCCAAGCTCAGTGTTCGAGAAAGTCCCGAAACCATTCCGGAAAAATAAGACGCGACATTATAGCGGCGCAACAGCAGCGAGTCGAGGACGGTTATCTCAAAGCCTGATTCTTCATGGCTCGTCCGTGATGGCGCTCGCTTACTTGCGAGTTCAATCCCTCGAAATACATCATGTTGCAGAACCTAAACTACCTTGCCGTTAGCCTTTATGTAGACATAACAAAAAACGGCCCGCAGGCCGTTTCGAAATTCACCTCTACTAATACAGCAACTTGGGGGCAAAGTTCCAGAGATACTGTCGATTAATAGATATTTAGTCCTTATTTTGCTTAAAAAAAGCCGTTTCAGGCAAGCGTTCCTGCACCACGACAGGGTGGAGAAGCGGGAACGGTGTCCTGTAACCCCTCCCACTCTTTCAGCGTGTAGGTGTGCAGCGCCAGTGCGTGAACGCTGCCGGCCAGCTCCTCAGACAACACAGAATAAATTGCGCGGTGGCGGGATAAAAAGCGCTCACCCAGGAATTTATCGCTGACCATCACGACCTTAAAGTGGCTCTCTGAACCAGCAGGCACGTTGTGACGATAACTTTCGTCCGTTACGTCCAGATGCGTTGGTTCAAACGCTGCAGCTAACTTTGCTTCTATTTGCTCGCGAATCATAGCCATCTCCTTAAAAACACATCTTGCAGAGAACTCCGCCAAACTATTTCGCCGTCTTAGATCAATAATAGGCTGTTTTCCGCTTTATTCTTACTTTCAATGAGAAAATATTGCTTATGTGAACAAATAGCCGTTTGGAATGCAAACGAGAAGGTTCTTTAACTATTTTTTCGCACAAAGGCGATAAATTCCCAACTTTCGAGGTCCAATCTCATGGCACGCTAAACATCGGCAATGCTATGATGCTGCCAATTCTACAATGAAAACACGCCAACTCCTGACTTTGAAAAGATGGAAAATTGAGAAAATGACCATGTTGAAGAAAATTCTTTTCCCTGTACTGGCATTATTTATGCTTGCAGGTTGTGCTACCAGCAGCAACACATTAAATATTTCACCGAAAATTGCTCTGCCGACTCAGGATCCTACCCTGATGGGCGTAACAATCAGCATTAACGGTGCCGATATGCGTCAAGACAAAGCACTCGCTAAAGTTAACCGCGATGGACAGCTGGTTTCTCTGACTCCTTCCCGTGATATGCGCTTCCTGCTGCAAGAGTCACTTGAAAAACAAATGACCGCTCGCGGCTACATGATTGGGCCGTCCGGTGCAGTTGACCTGCAAATCGTTGTCAATCGACTGTATGCCGACGTCCAGGAAGGCAACCTGCGTTACAACATCACCACTAAAGCCGACATCTCAATTATCGCTACGGCGAAAAACGGTAACAAACAGGTTAAAAATTACAACACCAGCTACAACGTTCAGGGCGCGTTCACGGCGACCGATGCGAAAATCACTAACGTGATTAACACCGCGCTGGGTGATGTCATTTCAGACATGGCACAGGACACCAGCGTGAGCGACTTTATTAAAGCCAACTCACACTAGTCTTTGCCTCTTCTGCCCGGTGATTCCGGGCAGAAACCTTTGATTATCCTCTCCGTTTACACGCCACCCGCCAATCCTTCCTTTATTATCCGCGTTTATCCTTTATCATGCCTTTGCGCCCCCTATTCAATGGCCTGCTGGAACACGGATGCTATGCTGAAACAGTACTTCAAAATCTTCACCCAACGTAATACCGCGATCCTGCTCCTGCTGGGTTTTGCATCCGGCTTACCTCTCGCCCTGACGTCCGGCACGCTGCAGGCCTGGATGACGGTCGAAAATCTCGATCTCAAAACCATCGGCATTTTCTCGCTGGTCGGCCAGGCCTACGTGTTCAAATTTTTGTGGTCACCGATGATGGACCGGTATACGCCGTCATTTTTGGGACGCCGCCGTGGCTGGTTGATAGTGACGCAGCTGCTGTTGGTGGTTTCCATTTTCGGCATGGGCTATATGAACCCGGCCAACGATCTGTTCTGGCTGGCCGCGCTGGCGGTGCTCATTGCCTTTGCCTCCGCCTCGCAGGACATTGTATTTGACGCCTATAAAACCGACCTCTTAAGCGCCGAAGAACGCGGCAACGGTGCGGCGGTGTCGGTGCTGGGATACCGGCTGGCCATGTTGGTCTCTGGCGGGCTGGCATTGTGGCTGGCCGATCGTTATCTCGGCTGGCAGCATACCTACTGGCTGATGGCGGCGCTGATGCTCATCGGCGTGGTGGCCACTCTGTTTGCCCCTGAGCCAGAGGTAAATCAGCCGGCGCCTACCAGCATTGAAATGGCAGTGGTTGCGCCCCTTAAAGACTTTTTTGGCCGCAATAATGCCTGGCTTATTCTTCTATTGATCGTCATGTACAAACTCGGTGACGCCTTCGCCGGGAGCCTGAGCACCACTTTCCTTATTAGGGGGGTGGGATTTGACGCGGGCGAAGTTGGGCTGGTTAACAAAACGCTCGGACTGCTGGCGACTATTTTCGGCGCACTGCTCGGTGGCGTGCTGATGCAGCGCCTCAGCTTGTTCAAGGCGCTAATGCTATTTGGCATTTTACAGGGCGTGTCGAACGCCGGTTACTGGATACTGGCCATCACGGATAAGCATCTCTATTCGATGGGCACGGCCATCTTCTTCGAAAACCTCTGTGGCGGTATGGGCACGGCGGCCTTCGTCGCGCTGTTGATGGCACTGTGCAACAAATCCTTTTCCGCTACCCAGTTTGCTCTGCTTTCTGCGCTTTCGGCGGTCGGGCGAGTTTACGTGGGGCCGATTGCCGGTTGGTTTGTCGAGGCAAACGGCTGGCCCCTGTTCTACCTGTTTTCCATTGTTGCCTCTGTTCCAGGCCTGATATTGCTGGCACTGTGCCGCCAAACCCTTGAACACACTCAGCATTCCGATTCGTTTCTACCGCGGATTCATTTTGCTTCCGCCTATCGCTGGGCGCTGCGTATGCTGCTGGTTGGCAGCGTGTTACTGGCCGTGTGGGTTATTCTCCTTATTACCGACGGATTAAACTGGACTGATTTGTCGCAGGTGGCCGCCAAAATCGTACAGCTTGGCGCACTGCTTTGTCTGGTGGGTATCGCGCTGGGCAGCCTGCTGGATTTCCTCGCTCTGCGCCGCCATCAGCGGGTTTAGCGAAACACTGGCAAGAGTGTAAAACTGGTCTACACTGCTCATATCGACCGCCTTTACAGCGTCATATCTTCTCTTCCCTAGGTGCACATTTGTTGTGTATCCTGGGGATTCAATGTTGTTATTTCGTTAATATCTTGATTTACTCTTAACGCCATCAAAAAAAGCCTTCACACCAATTAAAAATTATTTCCCGCTTACAACTTGTTTCAGACATCTTTTTTTATCAGCGATTTTTTAATTTTAATTTCACGCAATTTCAACATTCTGTTTACATAATTTATACCTATCGTGATCATTAAAAAAAGGCACTAAATATCCATACTGTTGCTACGTCTTGTTTTTCCTCCACATAGTGAAGGAAAAGAGCGCAAGGTACTGTTGCCACAAGGAAATTGTCACTTCCCGTAACATGTGTGACCACGTTAACATAAAGTGTGGGACGTGCATTTACACTGCTTTAAGCGTGTTTACAGTACCGTAACCTTCCCGTAAAATGCCCGCACACATGAAGCGACAATAGAGCCCTGTTATTGAGGTCGTTAGATGAGACTTAAGAAATACAATAAAAGTATTGGGATGTTGTCTATATTTGCATCCACTGTAATGTTAAGTGGTTGCAATACGGCACTGATGGATCCCAAGGGAGCAATTGGACTGGAGCAAAGAACGCTGATTTTAACAGCGATCGGATTAATGCTGATCGTCGTTATACCAGTAATCATTATGGCTTTTGCATTTGCATGGAAGTATCGCGCTTCTAATACAGACGCTAAGTACAGTCCTAATTGGTCACACTCCAACAAAGTAGAAGCTGTGGTATGGACCATCCCCGTTATCATCATTGCCATTTTGGCAACGATAACGTGGAAAACCACCCATGAGCTTGACCCCTATAAACCTATCGTGACTAACGAAAAGCCGATGGTCGTTGAGGTAGTTTCTCTCGATTGGAAATGGCTGTTTATTTATCCAGAGCAGGGTATCGCGACGGTAAATGAGTTGGTTATCCCTAAAGATGTGCCCGTTCAGTTCAAATTGACGTCCGATTCTGTCATGAACTCCTTCTTTATCCCGCAGTTAGGGGGGCAGATTTACGCGATGCCTGGAATGCAGACTCAGTTGCACTTGATTGCAAACGAAGCCGGCACCTATAAAGGCATTTCAGCAAACTACAGTGGTCGCGGCTTCTCAGGTATGAAGTTCAACGCTATTGCTACCCCTACCCGTGCAGATTTTGATACGTGGGTTGCTAAAGTTAAGCAAGCGCCGAATCAGCTTGCAGCAATGACTGATTTCAAGAAGCTGGCAGCGGACAGTATCGACAACCCAGTCGAATACTTCTCTACCGTTCAGCCGGACCTGTTCAAATCAATCATTGGTCAATATTCGCATGATATGAATATGCCAGCTGGGCACACAATGCCTATGCCAGCAGGTACAGACATGAAAGGCATGGATATGGGTGATAAGTCTCACACTGCCGGAGCCGGGGAATAAACGATGTTCGGAAAACTAACGCTAAGTGACATTCCATTTGACGTACCAATCGTCATGGTTACTGTTGGCGCAATCATTCTCGGCGGTCTCGCCCTGGTTGCCGCAATAACCTATTTCGGTAAATGGAAATATCTGTGGTCAGAGTGGATTACCTCTGTTGACCACAAAAAACTGGGTATCATGTACATCATCCTTGCGATTGTCATGCTTATCCGCGGCTTTGCTGACGCCGTTATGATGCGTAGCCAACAGGTTATGGCGTCTGAGGGCAGTCCCGGCTTCTTGCCACCTCATCACTACGACCAAATCTTTACCGCGCACGGCGTAATCATGATCTTCTTCATGGCGATGCCTTTCGTTATCGGTCTGATGAACGTGGTGGTACCGCTACAAATCGGTGCGCGCGACGTTGCCTTCCCGTTCCTGAACAACATCAGCTTCTGGTTTACCGCCGTTGCTGTGGTACTTATCAACATCTCTCTGGGTATTGGTGAGTTCGCACAGACTGGCTGGTTGGCCTATCCGCCGTTGTCAGGTAAGGAATACAGCCCGGGCGTGGGGGTCGATTACTGGATATGGAGTCTACAGATATCCGGTATAGGGACCTTGCTAACCGGTGTTAACTTCTTCGCCACCATCATGAAGATGCGTGCGCCTGGTATGCCGCTGATGAAAATGCCGGTATTTACCTGGGCTGCACTGTGCACCAACGTTCTGATCATTATCTCGTTCCCGATCCTGACCGTTACCATTGCACTGCTGACTTTCGACCGCTATCTGGGCACCCATTTCTTTACCAATGATATGGGCGGCAACATGATGATGTACATCAACCTGATTTGGGCCTGGGGCCATCCGGAAGTGTATATCCTTGTTCTGCCAGTGTTCGGTGTGTTCTCTGAAGTTACCGCAACCTTCTCCAAGAAACGCCTGTTTGGTTACACCTCATTAGTATGGGCAACCATTGCCATTACTGTGCTGGCGTTCGTGGTATGGCTGCACCACTTCTTCACCATGGGTTCAGGCGCTAACGTCAATGCCTTCTTCGGCATTATGACGATGATTATTTCTATCCCTACCGGGGTTAAAATCTTCAACTGGCTGTTCACCATGTATCAGGGTCGTATCACCCTGAACGCCGCTATGCTGTGGACCATCGGTTTCATCATCACCTTCTCTGTGGGGGGGATGACCGGCGTTCTGCTGGCGGTTCCTGGTGCTGACTTCGTGCTGCACAACAGTCTGTTCCTGATTGCTCACTTCCATAACGTGATTATCGGTGGTGTGGTCTTCGGTTGCTTCGCAGGTATGACTTACTGGTTCCCTAAATCATTCGGCTTCACGCTGAACGAAAAATGGGGCGTGCGTGCGTTCTGGTTCTGGATTATCGGTTTCTTCGTTGCCTTTATGCCGCTGTACGCACTGGGCTTCATGGGGATGACCCGTCGTCTGAGCCAAAACATCGATCCGCAGTTCCACGCGTTGCTGGTTGTTGCAGCGTTCGGTGCCGCGTTAATCGCCATTGGTATCGCTTGTATCTTCATTATGTTCTACGTCTCTATTCGTGACCGTGAACAGAATCGTGATTTGACCGGTGACCCATGGGGCGCACGTACTCTCGAGTGGGCAACCTCTTCTCCTCCTCCGTTCTACAACTTCGCCATCGTGCCACATATCCACGACCGCGATGAGTTCTGGGACATGAAAGAGAAAGGTACTGCTTATAAGAAACCGGCTAAATATGAAAAAATTCATATGCCTAAGAACAGTGGCGCAGGCTTCGTCATCGCTATGTTCAGCCTGGCCTTCGGTTTCGCAGCAATCTGGGACATGTGGTGGTTAGTGATCGTCGGCTTACTGGGCGTGGTCATCACTTGGATCTGGAAAAGCTTCGACGAGGATGTTGATTACTACGTTTCAGTTGAAGAAGTTGAGCGTATCGAAAACCAACATTATGAAAATATCAGCAAAGCGGGCGTGAAACATGGCAACTGATTCCCTGAATCCCCACAGCGCGGTCCATGATGATCATGGGCACCACGACGCGGGTGAGACTAAAGTCTTTGGCTTCTGGATTTACCTGATGAGCGACTGCGTATTGTTTGCAAGCCTGTTTGCAACCTTCGCAGTACTGGTACACGGGACCGCTGGCGGTCCCTCTGGTAAAGACATTTTCGAGCTACCGTTTGTATTGGTAGAAACCTTCTGCCTGCTGTTTAGTTCTATTACTTACGGCTTCGCAATGCTGGGTATGAGCAAAGGTAACGCAGGCGCTGTTAAAGGCTGGCTGTTTGTTACTTTCCTGTTCGGTCTTGGCTTCATCGGCATGGAACTCTATGAGTTCCATCACCTGATTGCTGAAGGTTTCGGTCCGGATCGCAGCGGCTTCCTGTCTGCCTTCTTTGCACTGGTTGCTACGCACGGTCTGCACGTAACCTGCGGCCTGATTTGGATAATCACTATGATTGTACAAATCAACCGTCGCGGTTTGACCGCTGTTAACCAAACGCGTCTGATGTGCCTGAGCCTGTTCTGGCACTTCTTGGACGTAGTGTGGATTTGTGTATTCACCGTTGTTTATCTGATGGGAGTTCTGGCATGAGTCATTCAACAACCTCTCACGGCGGTGCTAGCCACGGTAGCTTCAAGTCGTACATGATTGGCTTCGTTCTGTCGATTATCCTGACGGTAATCCCGTTTGCGATGGTGATGAGCAATACCGCATCACACTCGCTGATTTTGGGCACTGTCATTGCTTCGGCAATAATCCAGATCGTAGTTCATCTGGTGTATTTCCTGCACATGAATACATCATCGGAAGGACGCTGGAACCTGATTGCGTTCCTGTTCACCGCTGTGATTATCTTTATCGTTGTTGTGGGCTCACTGTGGATTATGTATAACCTCAACCTCAATATGATGGTCAGTTAAAAGCCGAGCTGCATGTGATGATTAAGAAATACCTGCAAGTAACTAAACCAGGAATTATTTTCGGTAATTTAATTTCTGTCGTCGGGGGATTCCTCCTTGCTTCCAAAGGAAGCATTGATTTCCCTCTCTTTCTCGCTGCATTTGTAGGCGTCTCGTTGGTGGTTGCGTCGGGCTGTGTGTTTAACAACTACATAGACCGCGACATCGACAAGGTAATGGAAAGAACGAAGAACCGAGTTCTGGTAAAAGGACTTATACCGCCGAAAACCACCCTGGTTTACGCTACTATCCTGGGTATTTTAGGCTTTGCACTGCTGTACGTTGGCGCCAACCCGTTGTCTATGTGGTTGGCGGTCATGGGCTTTGTGGTTTATGTCGGCATTTACAGCCTGTACATGAAACGCAACTCCGTGTACGGCACGCTGATTGGTAGCTTATCCGGCGCTGCGCCGCCGGTTATCGGATACTGCGCCGTTACTGGCCAGTTCGATATGGGTGCATTGATCCTGCTACTGATCTTTAGCCTGTGGCAGATGCCGCATTCTTATGCGATTGCTATCTTCCGCTTTAAAGATTATCAGGCAGCAAACATTCCGGTTCTGCCGGTTGTTAAAGGTGTCGCGGTTGCCAAGCATCATATTACGGTCTGGATCCTGGCCTTTATGATTGCCACTTTAATGCTCACACTGAGTGGTTACGCCGGGTATAAATACCTGATCGTTGCCGCCGCGGTAAGCGTATGGTGGTTGGGTATGGCACTGCGCGGATACAAAACTGAAAATGACATCGTATGGGCAAGAAAGCTGTTTATCTTCTCCATCGTTGCCATCACTTCATTGAGTGTCATGATGTCTATCGACTTTAACGCCGCAGCACCGAATAGCTTACTGACCTACGTTTGGTAAGCCGGACGGTTAACAGCAAATGAAAAATGGCCGGTATCGCTACCGGCCATTTTTTTTGAAATGAATACGCTCCCCTACCCAATACTCGCACAGTATAAATATTTTCTTGTCTATATTGTGAAATCTGAAATATCTGCTAATCATCCAGCGATTTACCTGCATACAAAAAAGCCACTACAATAACGCTGTTTGTAATTTTGAGGTAGCAATGAACGATAACCAAATGACCCGTCAGGAAAGCCGGGCAACCTGGGGACTAGGGACGGTATTTTCACTACGCATGCTCGGCATGTTCATGGTTCTTCCGGTACTGACCACTTACGGAATGTCATTATCCGGTGCGAGCGAAACGCTCATTGGTATCGCCATCGGTATTTATGGACTGGCTCAGGCCATTTTCCAGATCCCCTTCGGTCTGCTCTCTGACCGCGTAGGTCGTAAACCGCTTATCGTCTTCGGACTGCTCATTTTCACTATTGGTAGCGTGGTTGCCGCAAGCACAGATTCTATCTGGGGCGTGATTATTGGCCGTGCATTGCAGGGTTCAGGGGCGATTGCCGCCGCCGTCATGGCGCTGCTTTCCGACCTGACGCGCGAGCAGAATCGCACCAAGGCTATGGCGTTTATCGGTATCAGTTTCGGCATTACTTTTGCCATTGCGATGGTGCTTGGCCCCATCATCACCCACGCTTGGGGTCTACACGCGCTGTTTTGGGCAATTGCTGCATTAACAATTTGCGGCATCGTGATCACTCTTGCGGTTGTCCCCTCCCCCGCTTCTCATCTTCTTAATCGTGAGTCGAGCGTGGTAAAAGGCAGCTTCAGTAAAGTGTTGTCCAACAGCAAATTACTGAAACTTAACTTTGGCATTCTTTGCCTGCACATTCTGCTGATGTCGAGCTTTGTGGTGCTACCACAGGTTATGGAAAAGGCCGGATTCCCGCCAAGTGAACACTGGCGCGTCTATCTGGTGACTATGTTGACCTCATTTGTCGCGGTTATTCCGGTGATTATCTATGCCGAGACAAAGCGCCACATGAAACAGGTCTTCGTCGGCTGCGTGGTGGTATTACTGCTGGCCGAAATTGTGCTGTGGTTTGCGGGTCTGCATCTTTGGGTAATAATTGCCGGAATTCAGCTGTTCTTCCTGGCTTTTAACGTGATGGAAGCCATTCTGCCTTCGCTTATCAGCAAAGAGTCTCCGGCAGGATACAAAGGCACGGCGATGGGGCTTTATTCCACCAGCCAGTTCATCGGCGTGGCCATTGGCGGCAGCATGGGCGGCTATATTTTCGGTCATGCCGGTGCCGGTGCGGTCTTCCTGGTGTGCGCAGCCATTGCCGTGGTGTGGTTCTTTGTCAGCATGAGCATGTCCGAACCGCCTTACGTTAGCAGCATTCGAATTACGCTTTCTGAAGATGTGGCGAAAGACGCCACGCTTGCAACGCGCATGAAATCACAGCCGGGCGTTGCCGACGTGGTAGTGGTTGCGGAAGAATTGAGTGCTTACGTGAAGGTTGATACCAAACAGACCAATCGTCAGGCGCTTGAGGCGTTTGTGAGTCAGGCCTGATTGAGGGAACAGCAACTCAACGTTAACCTCCGAGATGCGGGTTCCCCCCCTCCTAACCTCCCCCCGCTGAAAAAGCGCGGGGGGAGGGATCAAAGCTACGCGGCTGCAAAGTAATAGCTGCGAATAGTGCGGCTTTTATCCTCTTCCCTACGAGTGAAAGAGTGGTCAAAGCTACGCGGCTGCGCAGTAGTATCTGCGACTGGTGCGGCTTTTATCCTCTCCCCTACGTGTAAAATAAGAGGCAAAGCTACGCGGCTGCGCAGTAATATCTGCGAATGGTGCGGCTTTTATCCTCTCCCCTTTTGGGGGAGAGCTAGAGAGGGGGAACAGCGACTCAGTCGCGGAAGTTTTTAAACTGGAAAGGTTGGCCCAAATCGCCTCCGCGAACCAGCGCCATTACCGCCTGTAAATCATCGCGCGCCTTACCGGTAACGCGAACTTCATCACCCTGGATCTGCGCCTGAACCTTCAGTTTGCTGTCTTTAATCAGCTTAACGATCTTCTTCGCCAATGCGCTTTCAATACCTGAATGCAGTTTGGCATCTACGCTAAACGTTTTCCCACTGTGAGTCATCTCTTTAGGGATTTCCAGTGCGCCGCCTTCAATGTTACGTTTCAGCAGGGCCGAACGCAGGATATCGAGCAACTGCTCAACCTGAAAATCAGAGACGCTGGCAACTTTGATACTCTCGTCTTTTTCGTTTAATTCAAAACTGGCTTCAACGTTGCGAAAATCAAAACGGTTGGCCAGATCACGGGTCGCGTTATCTACCGCGTTACGAACTTCCTGCATATCAATTTCAGAAACAATATCGAAAGATGGCATTGTTGCTTCTCCCCTAAATTTATTGGTACGTCACTAATTATGAGCATTAAACTCTTCAATGGCGGACATGATACCGACTTACCTCGCCATTGCCAAAAGCAAGCCAACAAATCGGTCACTAATGCCTGCTTTTAAGACTATTTTAGCCCTAATAGCCTAAGTCCTGCGGTAATGGCAGCCGCAACCAGGATAACCACAATCAGCGGACGACCGCGCCAGGCGAGAAATGCCGCCACCGCGACGCCCGTAGGACGCGCAAGACCGGCAAAACCCTCACCTTCATAGAAGGTCGAAATGGCGGCAACCGACAATAAAAGCGTGGTTGCCGCGTCGGCCAGCAGCGCGTTGGCCGCGGGCGACAGTGATAAACGATTACCCAACTTAAATCCAGCAAAACGCAGCAGGTAGGTTCCCGCAGCCAACAGCGCGATACCCCCGATGATAAGAGCGTGACTCATCATTTATGTTTCCTCCAGGCCGCAAGACCAAGAAGAGAAAACAACACCGGCAGTCCGGTGGTCACCAGCGGTACCGCAGCCAGCGAAATGGCCATGCCGGTAAGCGCCCGACGCCGAGTTTGATGCTTTTTGAGGGCCGAAACGGTGAGGGCCAGTAAAATAGCCGGAAAGACAGCGTCGAGTCCAATCACCTTGATATCGGGGATTATTTTCCCCAACGTTCCGCCAATCAAAACGCCGAGCGGCCAGCAAAGAGCAATGCCGAGCCCACACAGCCAATAGGCGGCCCGAGATTGAGCGTGGCCATTTTGCGAAACGCCAAACACCACGCTTTCATCATTCATAATGTGGCAACCAAGTAGCTGAGTCGCACGATGCTTACCCATCAATCCTTTAACCGTCATCCCAAAAGGCAAATGACGAGCATTCACCAACAGTCCTGCGGCTGCGGCAGCAAACGGACTGCCGCCCCCAGCAACAATGCTGATAAAGAGGAATTCCGACGCTCCTGCCAACACCAGCAGTGAAAGCGCCATCGGTACCCACAGCGGAAAATCACTGGCCGTGGCCAAAGAACCGTATGATAGCCCAACAATTCCGTCGGCCAGACAGACCAGTGCTATCGCCTTAATCACATCGCCCCCGAGCGGCGTAATCAATGTTTTACGCATTTTTACTATCCCATAACGAACGCTAAGGCTGTTATAATGAACAATTGGCGTATAACTTTCAAGACGAACGAACGTTCGATATAAAAAACACCGGTAGCCATTATGACTCAACCCATCAGTATTATTGCGAAAGCGCTCGTTCGTGAACGGCAAAGAACCGGCCTGTCTTTGGCCGAAATCTCTCGTCGCGCCGGAATAGCAAAATCCACCCTGTCGCAGCTGGAGTCAGGCAACGGCAACCCGAGTATCGAAACGCTGTGGTCGCTTTGCGTCGCGCTGGATATTCCCTTTGCTCGGCTGATGGAACCACAGGTTATTACCTCGCAGGTTATCCGATTCGGCGAAGGGCCGTCGGTAACGGCCGAGATGGCACATTATAAAGCCATTCTGCTCGCCACCTGCCCGCCCGGTGCCAGGAGAGATATCTATCAACTGATTACCCAGCCGGGAGACGACCGCCATTCACATCCGCATTCTCCGGGGTCGATTGAGCACATTATCGTGACCAAAGGCCGCGCACTAGTAGGCCCCACCGATAATCCCGTGGAATTAAATCCTGGTGACTATATTTGCTACCCAGGCGATCAACCGCACATTTTCAAAGCATTAGAGCCAGACACGCATGCCATCCTGATCTCCGAGCAAAATTAACGGCCAGGTTAAAAGTGTGATCTGCTGCACAAAAGGCTATACTAAGAAGATAGATTTTACATTTTTGCAACATCGTGTGTTTTGCAAAAAATCCACCATTTATGCTCCTGTAGATTTGATGTTTCAGCAGCAGAGATACGGAGTATAGAGGAGTAGAAATGAAGATTACTGTTTTAGGGTGCGGTGCCCTGGGGCAACTCTGGCTGTCCACACTGTATCAGCAGGGACACGACGTGCAGGGATGGATCCGTATTCCCCAGCCGTTTTGCGCAGTCAACGTGATTTTCCCTGACGGTCAGGCGTTTAACCGCAATCTGCCGACTAACGATCCTCAACATTTGGCCGAAAGCCAGCTGTTGTTGGTTACGTTGAAAGCCTGGCAGGTCTCAAGCGCACTCAGCTCGCTGCTGCCACTGCTCAACGAAAATTGCACTATTTTACTGCTGCATAATGGTATGGGCACGGTGGATGAACTGCCGGCGCATCGGCTGCCCATTTTACTCGGCGCAACCACCCACGCCGCGCGTCATGAAGGCAATGCAATCGTTCACGTTGCCTCGGGCATCACCCACATTGGTCCCGCCAATGCACGCGGGGCAGCGGCAAGTTATCTGGCAGATCAACTGCACGATGCTCTGCCCGACGTCGCTTGGCACGACAATATTCTGCCTTCATTATGGAACAAACTGGCGGTGAACTGCGTGATTAATCCGCTGACTGCGCTGCATGATTGCACCAACGGCGACCTGATTACCTACGGCGAGCAGATCGAAAAAATTTGCTCGGAGGTGGCGGAAGTGATGGCTATCGAGGGTTATCAAACCCATAAAGAGTCGCTGCTGAGCTATGTTTATCAGGTTATCGACACCACGTCGGCCAATCATTCTTCCATGCTGCAGGATATCCGCAATCAGCGGCATACAGAAATTGATTACATCACCGGTTATGTCTTGCGACGTGGCCGCAGTCACGGTCTGCAACTGCCGGTGAACAACCGGTTATTCGAGAAAATTAAAAGAAAGGAAAATGATTATGAGCGTTTCAGCTCTGGTATGTCTGGCACCTGGCAGTGAAGAACTGGAGGCCGTTACCGCCATTGACCTGCTGGTTCGCGCTGGTATAAAAGTCACCACTGCGAGCGTGGCCGGTGACGGTAATCGCGAAATTCGCTGCTCACGCGGTGTGACACTGTTAGCCGACGTGGCGCTGGTTGACGTTGCCGACGAAGAATACGACGCGATTGTGCTACCCGGTGGTGTAAAAGGTGCCGAATGTTTTCGCGACAGTCCGTTGCTGGTTGAAAAAGTCCGTCATGTTAACGTTACCGGAAAACTGGTTGCCGCTATCTGCGCCGCACCCGCACTGGTGCTGGAATATCACGACCTGTTCCCGGTGGGGAACATGACCGGTTTCCCGGCGCTAAAAGATAAAATATCGCCAAACAAATGGATGGATAAGCGAGTGATGTTTGACCCACGCGTAAACCTTCTGACCAGCCAAGGACCGGGAACCGCTATCGAGTTTTCGTTAAAAATGATTGACCTTCTGGTGGGTAAAGCCAAGGCCGCCGAGGTTGCCGCGCAGCTGGTGCTCTATCCCGGCGTGCATAACTATCAGGATTAGGCATGATGTGGCTCGCAAAAATAATGGGATGTTATGAGCGAAATGTGTAAGTCACGATCAACCTCGCTGCACTATGATTGCATTTTTAACCAAGGACGAAGAAAAAGTGCAATCTATTAGCCCATCCATGAGTAAAAGCATTTCTTATGTACGTGATGTCTTGCCCGTTTATCCCAATGGATCCAGCGACATTGCCAAACAACTAATATTTGGCATTTTAAAAATTCAAAATAACGGGAATGAATTAAAAAGCAACACATCCGCATTTAACAAAAAATGCAATAATGCATTGAGAACCCTAACTAAAATCGACTCTTATGCTAATGGTAGGCCGTTGCAAAACGCAGTTTTGAAAATTTCAGCTCGTATCGACAAAATTTTTGAATCTTCAAAATATGCCCTGTTACAAGATAAAGATCCCGAGCTGTACATAAATACAAAGTCAGATACCAAAGTGTTAGATCTTTATATGCACGGTGCGGCCATCCATCAGCGGTAAAGAGTCGATCCTCATCACAATCGCACGCCCTTCTCATTGCAGTCCTATCAGTGATTGATATGATTTTATTTCTAAACATTTCATAAAGTAATAAATTCATTTTCAATCACTATAGGGAAATAGCACGTGAAGAAATTAACCTCAGCCCTGCTCGTCAGCTTGGTATTAACCGGCTATGTTCACGCCGAAGACAAACACTACCTCACGCTACAGGAAACCGCCGACAGCGTGCAGCTTCTCCCCGCACCTCCGGCCTTTGACAGCGTGGCCTTTCTGGCTGACAAAGCCGCCTACGAGCAGGGTAAGTTTTTAAGAAACACGCCGCGTGGCGCGCAGGCCTACAGTGATGCCGACTCTTCAGCAGATAACGTCACCAAGAATTTCTCGGCGCCGTTTGGCTTTGATATTAATGCCCAAAACACCCCAGCGACCTTTGAGCTGATTGCAACCATGAAAGAAGATGCCGGTGATTACGCCACCAAATCGGCAAAAGAAAAGTATAACCGCATCCGACCATTCGCCTTCTTCCACGAGCCAACCTGCCGTCCAGATGATGAAAGCAAATTAGCCAAAAACGGCTCTTATCCATCGGGTCATACCGCTATTGGCTGGTCGATTGCGTTGGTATTGGCAGAAATTAACCCGCAGCGCCAGAACGAAATCCTCAAACGTGGATTTGAATTAGGCCAAAGCCGCGTCATCTGTGGCTACCACTGGCAGAGTGACGTTGACGCCGCACGCGTGGTTTCATCGGGCGTGGTCGCACGACTGCACAGCAATCCTGAGTTTGTGAGCCAGTTAGCGAAGGCCAAGGAAGAGATTGCAAAAATGAAGCAAAGCGGAAAGTAAGCCTGCTTTAAATAGATTTTCTAGAAAATTGCACAAAAAAAAGGGACTGCATCTGCAATCCCTTTTTCTTTAATGAAGCGTTTCTTCCGCTGATTACGGACGATAGACTTTAACGTTTTTAAAACCCTGCTCATGCAGATACAGCGCCTGCAGGCGACTCATCACGCCGCGGTCACAGTAGAGCAAATAGGTTTTACTCTGGTCGAGAGAAGCAAACGCACCGCCCAGCTTGTAAAACGGCACTGCCACCGTCTCCACGCCTTCCAGTGTCAACGGATGCTCTTCCTGCTCGTCGGGTGCGCGAATATCCAACACCACCTCAGTCGCAGAGAATTCGGCAACCGTTTCAACTTCGGCCACTTCCTGCTGCGTTTCTTCAGCGATGGTACGGATGTCCTGATTTTTCGCTTCGGAAATAACCTTCTCCAGAATTGAGAAATCAAACTGCGCTTCTTCGGCTTCGATTTTGGCTTTAATCGCTTTTACCGTGGGGCTTTTGGAAATCACACCGCAGTATTCCGGCATGGTTTTCGCAAAGTCTTCGGTACCGATTTGACGCGCGATATCAATAATGTGCTGTTTATCGTGAGAGATAAGCGGACGCAGAATCAGCGTGTCGGAGGCGTTATCAATCAGGCGCAGGTTTGACAGCGTCTGGCTGGAAACCTGGCCGAGTGCCTCACCGGTCACCAACGCCTGTACGCCGTAGCGCTCGGCAATGGTAGAAGCCGCGCGGACCATCATGCGCTTAAGCACCACGCCCATCTGGCCGTCTTCGATTTTCTCAAGAATTTCACCCACCACTGGCTCAAAGTCGATAGCAATAAAGCGTACGCGGTGCGAGCTGCCGAAGCGATTCCACAGGTAGTAAGCGACCTGTTTAACGCCAATTTCATGTGCGGAACCGCCCAGATTAAAGAAGCAGTAGTGCACACGGCTGCCGCGACGCATCAGCATATAGCTGGAAACGCCGGAGTCAAAGCCGCCCGAAATTAACGACATCACATCTTCCTGCGTGCCGATAGGGTATCCGCTCAGCCCCTGATAGCGGCGCTTAATCAGTACCAGCTGGTCATCGTTAATTTCAAGCTTAACGGTGACGTCCGGATTAGTGAGGTTTACTTTGGCTGATTCAATGTGCTGGTTCAGACCACCGCCGACGTAGCGCTCAACCTCACCGGAGCTGAAGCTGTGCTTGCCGCGGCGCTTAACGCGCACACAGAAACTTTTGCCTTCAAGCTCATCACGGTAGGCTTCGAGCGTCTGTTCAAAGATGTGGTGCACATCGTTGAATGGGCGATCTTCGACTTCCAGAACGTGATGGATCCCTGGAATACGGCAGAGCATTTCAACAATCACGTCATGTTTGCTTTCGTCTTTGCTGCGAACTTCGATATGATCCCAGTGGCGCACAACAGCCAGGGTCTCATCGCTAGGCTTCACAACGTTACGAATGCTGCTTGCAAGTATTTTAATGAAGCGCAAACGAACAGATTGGCTCTTGATGGTGATTTCTGGAAACAATTTAATGATAAACTTCATGGCATTCTTTTGTTAGCGGGTGAGAATACTGGGTCGTAAGTGTGTGAATAAGGATCTAGAATCAACTATTGGTAAACGTATGATTCACGGATACTGCGCTTACCAATAGATTCTGCGGCGCGGAGTATAGCATTTAAATCGGGTACTTTGCGCGCAAAAGGATGCATCATAATAGCTGGTTACCTGCGTCGTAAATATCTCATGCGGAGTTTACGGCCCCTAGACCTTCGATATTGAAAGAGAATTATGCCAAAAAAAGCTGCACCACCTGCCAATTTCGAAACTGCATTGGCTGAACTGGAACACATCGTCGCCCGCCTTGAATCAGGGGAACTTCCGCTGGAAGACGCGCTGAATGAGTTTGAACAGGGCGTACAGCTTGCCCGACAGGGACAACAAAAATTACAGCAAGCTGAGCAACGCGTTCAAATCCTGCTCGACAGCGATAACGATGCCCCTTTGCAACCTTTTACACCGGAAGCTGAGTAATTCCTGATGTCCGAAACAGAACAAAAAATCGCAGCCCCATGTTTCAGTCAGCAACTTCGCGAGATGCAACAGCGTGTTGATGGCGTACTTGCCGCCCGCGTCGCCGAGCTGCCTTTTTCCGATACGCCGCTGGTGGCGGCGATGCGCCACGGTTCACTGCTGGGCGGCAAACGCATGCGTCCTTATTTAGTGTATGCCAGCGGGCAACTTTTCGGGCTAAACCTCAGCAATCTGGATGCTCCGGCGGCAGCAATAGAGTGCATTCATGCCTATTCGCTGATTCATGACGATCTTCCTGCAATGGATGACGACGATCTGCGCCGTGGCCAACCTACCTGCCACGTCAAGTTTGGCGAAGCCAACGCAATTCTGGCCGGTGATGCTCTGCAAACGCTGGCGTTTTCTATTCTTGCCGACGTCGCGATGCCCGACGTCGCAGTCGAAGATCGCCTGTCGATGATTTCCGAGTTGGCGCGCGCCAGCGGCGTTGCCGGTATGTGCGCCGGTCAGGCGTTAGACCTCGCCGCAGAGGGCCAACAAGTTGATTTAACCGCGCTGGAGCTTATCCATCGCCATAAAACGGGCGCGCTTATCCGCGCTGCGGCACGCATCGGTGCGCTGGCGGCAGGAGAACGCGGACGCGCTGCGTTGCCCCTGCTTGACCGCTATGCCGAGGCAATTGGCCTCGCCTTCCAGGTTCAGGATGATATTCTGGATGTCATTGGTGATACCCACACGCTGGGTAAACGCCAGGGCGCGGACCAACAGCTTGGTAAAAGCACCTATCCGGCCCTATTGGGTCTGGAAGGCGCGCAGGCCAAAGCCAAAGACCTTTATCAGGAAGCCGTTGCCGCCCTGGATGAGCTGGCCACACATTCTTACAACACGGCCCCATTGCTGGCGTTAGCCCGCTTTGTTATTGAGCGCGACAGCTGATTTTACTGCGATAGCTGCCGCTGCGAATTTCCAAATTACTTGGATGAGCCTCTTATATGAGTAACCAATGAGTCTTGATATAGCCAAATACCCAACGCTGGCCTTGGCGGAGAATCCTGAAGAACTCCGCTCGCTTCCTAAAGAAAGCTTACCAAAGCTCTGCGACGAGCTGCGCCAGTATCTGTTGGACAGCGTAAGTCAGTCCAGCGGACATTTCGCCTCCGGTCTCGGCACCGTTGAGCTAACTGTCGCCATGCATTATGCCTACAACACGCCATTCGACCATCTGGTGTGGGACGTCGGGCATCAGGCTTATCCGCACAAAATACTGACCGGCCGCCGCGACAGGATCTCAACTATTCGTCAGAAAAACGGGCTGCATCCTTTCCCTTGGCGCAGTGAGAGTGAGTACGACGTGCTGTCGGTGGGTCACTCTTCAACCTCAATAAGCGCTGGTCTGGGCATGGCAGTTGCAGCCGAACGTGAAGGCAAAGGGCGTCGCACTATTTGCGTCATTGGCGACGGTGCCATCACTGCCGGCATGGCGTTTGAGGCAATGAACCACGCCGGTGATATCAAGTCCGATATGCTGGTGGTGCTTAACGACAACGAAATGTCGATTTCTGAAAATGTCGGCGCGTTGAATAATCACCTGGCACAGTTGCTGTCCGGCAAACTTTATTCCCGACTGCGCGAAGGCAGCAAAAAAGTGCTTTCCGGCGTTCCGCCTATCAAAGAGCTGATTCGCCGTACCGAAGAGCACCTGAAAGGCATGGTAGTGCCCGGCACGCTGTTTGAAGAGCTTGGTTTCAACTACATTGGCCCGGTTGACGGGCATGATGTGGTTGCGCTGACCCAAACGCTGAAAAATATGCGCGATTTAAAAGGCCCGCAACTGCTGCACGTCATGACGCGCAAAGGCAAAGGCTATGCGCCGGCAGAAAAGGATCCGATCAGCTGGCACGCCGTGCCGAAGTTCGATCCCGCCAGTGGAACCTTGCCGAAAAGCAAAGAAGGTTTGCCGAGCTACTCGAAGATCTTTGGTGACTGGCTGTGCGAAACCGCCGCCGGCGACAGCAAACTGATGGCCGTTACGCCAGCAATGCGTGAAGGTTCGGGCATGGTTAAATTCTCCAAGTCCTTCCCGCAGCAGTATTTCGACGTCGCAATTGCCGAACAGCATGCAGTGACCTTCGCCGCAGGCTTGGCAATCGGCGGTTACAAGCCGGTGGTGGCGATTTATTCGACCTTCCTCCAGCGCGCCTATGACCAGGTTATCCACGACGTGGCGATTCAGAACCTGCCGGTGCTGTTTGCCATTGACCGCGGCGGCATTGTCGGTGCCGATGGGCAGACGCATCAGGGCGCGTTTGACCTTTCGTTCCTGCGCTGTATTCCGAACATGATCATCATGACGCCAAGCGATGAAAATGAATGCCGCCAGATGCTGCATACCGGTTATCACCACCAGCAAGGCCCAGTCGCCGTACGTTATCCACGTGGCACCGGCACAGGTGCGGCCTGTGAACCCCTGGCCTCCTTGCCCATCGGTAAAGCCGTCGTGCGTCGTGAAGGTGAGAAAATCGCCATTTTGAACTTCGGCACACTGCTGCCTGAAGCCAAAGCAGCGGCTGAAAAACTTAACGCCACGCTGGTCGATATGCGCTTCGTCAAGCCTTTAGACAATGAACTGATCCTTTTACTGGCCGCGAGCCATGACTCACTGGTGACGGTTGAAGAAAACGCCATCATGGGCGGTGCAGGCAGCGGAGTGAATGAGCTGTTGATGTCTAAACGCGTTCTCGTTCCCGTGCTGAACATCGGCCTACCGGACCTGTTTGTGCCGCAGGGTACGCAGGAAGAGATCCGCAGTGATATTGGCCTCGACGCCGCAGGCATCGAACGTCAGATAAACGACTGGCTTGCCTGATTAGCCTTGAAAATCTCCCTTTTATTTAGCAAAAAGGGGGATTTATCCTTTCCAACACCTCTTCCCCCCCTTTCCCTCTTCAGACTACGCTACAGTTAAAGCCTGTATAAAAAGTTTGTTTTAGAGGACATCATGCAATATACCCACTTTGGAACAACCGGCCTGAACGTGTCACGCCTGTGCCTCGGCTGTATGACCTACGGTGAACCTTCCCGAGGAAAACACGCCTGGACGCTGCCGGAAGAGAGCAGCCGTCCGTTGATCAAACAGGCGATAGACGCCGGAATTAACTTCTTTGATACCGCCAACAGCTACTCTGACGGCAGCAGTGAAGAGATCGTCGGGAAAGTTCTGCGCGAATACTTAGCGCGTGATAAATACGTGCTGGCAACCAAAGTCTTCTTCCCGTTGCCTGATCTAAAAGGCGGCCTATCTCGCGCCTCGATTCTGCAATCGATTGACGACAGCCTGCGTCGTTTAGGCACCGACTACGTTGACCTGTTGCAGATCCACCGCTGGGACTACGACACGCCAATCGAAGAAACCCTTGAAGCACTCAATGACGTGGTTAAGGCCGGTAAAGCGCGCTTTATTGGCGCATCATCGATGCATGCCGCCCAGTTCAAACAGGCGCTAGATATTCAGCAGCAGCAAGGCTGGGCACCCTTTGTCTCGATGCAGGACCAGTACAATCTTATCCAGCGCGAAGAAGAGAAAGAGATGCATCCGCTGTGCGTGGAGAGAAACATTGCGGTGCTGCCGTGGAGTCCACTGGCGCGCGGGCGTTTGACGCGTCCGTGGGGAGAAACCACCGCGCGCTCCGTTTCCGATGAGGTGATCCCGACGCTGTACGGTGACACGGAAGAAGCCGATGCAAAAATTGCCGAACGCGTAGAAAAGATTGCCGCCGACCACGGCGTGCCGCGTGCACAAATTGCGCTGGCGTGGATTTTGAACAAACCGGCCGTAACGGCACCGATCATCGGCGCCTCGCGGGCAGGCCATCTTGAAGATGCCATTGCAGCGCTGGATATCGCGCTGAGCATTGAAGAGATCGCCGAGCTGGAAATGGCCTATCAGCCGCATCAGGCAACCGGTTTTAAATAATACTAATCAAGAAATGCAAAACGGGCGATGGAGTAGACCTCCAAACGCCCGTTTATTCTTCGGCTATCCTAAGCTGGAAGCCTTTAGAACAAACCCGCAGGCCAGTGATGGCCAATCAGATAGATAATCGCCGCGCCAAACACCCCGGCGACCACGTCGTCAATCATGATGCCCATGCCGCCCTGAACGTTGCGGTCAAACCAGCGAATAGGCCACGGCTTCCAGATATCAAGAATACGGAACACCACGAATCCTATTAATACCCACTGCCAGTCATTGGTTGGCAGCGCCATCAGCGTTATCCACATGCCAACAAATTCGTCCCACACGATGCTGCCGTGGTCATGAACGCGCATATCTTTGGCGGTTTGACGACACAGGTAAACGCCGATACAGATTGAGAACATCACCACCAGCGAATAGACCTGCCAAGGTAAGTAAGTCATCACAATCCAGAACGGAATTGCCGCGATGGAACCGGCGGTGCCGGGTCCAATGGGGAACAGACCACTGCCAAAGCCGGTTGCCAATAAATGCCAAGGGTTGCGCAGATTCAGGCGTTTTTTAGCCGCTGCCATATCAGCGGCATCGTTACCGGTTCTGCCCTTGTGGCGCATCGGGCGCTTTCTGTTTCCTGCGTTGCCGCTGGCGTTGTTTTCGACGGTCACTGTGCAATCTCCTGTGCGAAATGGTCGTATCCCTGCCACTCGAGTTCAACAGTCTCACCCGAGCGCTGATATTTGATACCTTCGGAAAGCGGCGCAATCTGCCCTACGCAGGTAAAACGCACGCCCAGATGACCGAGTGCCACTTCCAGCGCACCGCGGTTAATTTCAGGCGCGGTGAAGCACAGCTCATAGTCTTCCCCTCCAGTGAGCGCCCACTTCAAGGCCTGCTCAGGATCGACGTGTTGCAGCATCTCACTCGAGTAAGGCAGAAGGTCAAGGTCGAGACGCGCGCCGCACTCACTGGCCTTGAGGATGTGCCGCAGGTCGGAAACCAGGCCGTCGGAGATATCAATCGCCGATGACGCCAGCTGGCGCAGCGCTTGCCCCTGCAGTACGCGTGGCTGCGGGCGAAGATGGCGCTTAATTAACGCCTTGCTGGCCTGCTCATCGTTTATCTGCAAGCGGTCCTGCAAAATGGTCAGCCCCGCCGCGCTGTCGCCGAGCGTGCCGGTGACGTAAATCCAGTCGCCGACCCGCGCTCCGCTGCGCAGCAGTGCGCGTCCAGCCGGGATCAGGCCCTGAATAGTCAAGGTCATGCTCAACGGGCCGCGCGTCGTATCACCGCCTATCAGCTGCATACCGTAATAATCGAGCTGTTCAAACAAGCTGTCGCTGAAGGCCTCAAGCCAGTCGGCGTCAACCTTGGGCAGTGTCAAAGCCAGTGAAACCCAGGCAGGGTCAGCTCCCATCGCCGCCAGGTCGCTGAGGTTTACCGCCAGCGCCTTGTAGCCAAGATCGGCAGGAGAAATAGTGCTAAGGAAATGAATACCTTCGACGAGAGTGTCGGTACTTACTGCTATTTGCTGCTTGTCAGTCACAGTCAGCAAGGCGCAGTCGTCGCCAATGCCTAACTGTACGTCCTGACGTGCCGTTCTGTAACGGTTGAAATAGCGCGCAATTAAATCAAATTCACCGCATGCCATAGTGTGATCCCAGATTATGACGATCCTGCGTTTCACAATGCATTAAGGCCGGATATCCGGCCTTAATGAAACGCGTTCTTTGATGAGGAACGTTACTTCTTACGAATGTGCGGGCCTGCTTTGTCCAGCACACCGTTAACAAACTTGTGACTATCTTCAGCACCGAAGGTTTTAGCCAGTTCGATAGCTTCGTTGATTGCCACTTTATAAGGGACGTCCTGGCGTTTGCTCAGCTCATACAGAGCCAGACGCAAAATCGCACGTTCAACCTGACCCAATTCTTCGAGCTGGCGAGACAAATACGGAGCCATCAGCGCGTCGAGCTTATCGGCTGAGGTGGCAACACCTGACAGCAGCTCACGGAAATAGGTAATGTCGACATCTGTGACATCCTGCTCGGTCAGGAACTGTAATTCAACATCGGCGATGTCGTTTTTAGACAACTGCCAAGAATAAAGCGCCTGTACGGCACATTCACGGGCGCGGCGACGAGCAGCAGGTTTCACGGAATTCCCCTTAACTAGATTCAGGCCTTAATGGCCTTGATAACATTTATCATTTCAAGCGCGGTCAGGGCAGCTTCTGCACCTTTATTACCGGCTTTAGTTCCCGCGCGTTCGATGGCTTGTTCAATGCTTTCTGTTGTTAGCACACCAAAGGCAACTGGGATTTCACTGTTCATTGCAACACTGGACAGTCCAGAGCTACATTCGCCAGCGACGAATTCAAAATGGGCTGTGCCCCCACGGATAACGGTACCTAGAGCAATAACAGCGTCATACTTTTTGCTGTTAGCCAACGCACGTGCGGCGAGTGGCAGCTCATAAGCACCTGGAACCCATACGACGGTGATGTTGTCGTCTGCAACCTGTCCAATACGTTTTAACGCATCAACCGCGCCAGAAAGCAGGCTGTCGTTGATGAAATTATTAAAACGGGCAATCGCGATGGCTACTTTCGCGTTAGGAGTTGCTACAACACCTTCAATAACGTTCATAGAATTTCCTTAGGATGGGTTAAATCGTTATGTTTTTTATTAAAAGCCCAATACCGGCTTTTATTAAAAGCTTAATGCTAAATAGCATCGACCCAGCCCATGCTTAGCCGCAGGGGGGCGGATTCTATCATATTATTCCCCTGCCTGGACACACGGTTTTGTAAACCTGGGCAGACAGATAAAAAATAAACCGCCATCAAGGCGGTCAGTAGACCGGTTTAAGGCGTAAACGCAGGTCAGGACCCACTTGCCTGATGTCGCTAAATTCAAAATTTGGGGCATCGACGAGGCTTTCAAGTCCCGGTAATACGCACAGCGCGCGGCCGTTTTGACCCAGCAACTTAGGTGCCATATAAACGATCAGCTCGTCCACCAGCCCGGCCTGAAGCAGCGCGCCAGCAAGCTCAGATCCAGCTTCTACCCAGACGGAGTTCACCTGACGTTTCGCCAACTGCATCATCAGAATGACCAAATCGACGCGATTGTCCGAGGTCGCCGGCACAGTCAACTGCTGCACAGCGTCGGGCCAGACCTTATCGTCGGCCTGTAGACGGGCCAAAAGCGTTTCACCCGGCTGCTGTACCAGCTTGTGCTGTGGGGTGACACGATTTTTGCTGTCAACGATCACCCGTAAGGGCTGGCGAACGTCCTCGGCAGATGCACTGGCGTTTGAAGAAAGCGCCGGATACTGGCTCTGCGTCTCGTCACCCAGTTCACTCCAGCGCACGGTCAATGACGGGTCATCGGCCAGCACGGTCGCACTTGAGCTAAGAATGGCGGAACTTTCGGCACGAAATCGCTGAACGTCCTGGCGAGCCGCAGCAGACGTTATCCACTGACTTTCACCCGAGGCCATAGCGGTTCTGCCGTCTAACGAGGCGGCCATTTTAAGCTGAACATAGGGAAAACCGGTGCGCATGCGCTTAAGAAAGCCCAGATTAACGGCCTCGGCTTCACTGAGCATCAGTCCGTTACTGACCTCAACGCCCGCCTGCTTAAGGCGATAAAGCCCGCGGCCTGCGACTTCTGGGTTGGGGTCCTGCATCGCGGCAACCACACGTGAAATGCCCGCGGCCAGCAGCGCATCAGCACAGGGCGGCGTGCGGCCATGATGACTACAGGGTTCGAGGGTCACATAGGCGGTGGCGCCGCGTGCACGTTCACCGGCCATGCGCAACGCGTGAACCTCTGCGTGAGGGCCACCGGCTTTTACATGAAAACCTTCTCCGACAATTTCGCCTTTGTTAACGATAACGCAGCCTACGTTGGGATTTGGCGTAGTGGTGAACCGGCCTTTACGCGCGAGTTCAAACGCTCGCGCCATGTAGTATTCGTCGCTGAACATAGCCTTCCCTGTAGGGTTATCTGCCGTGGCGAGTGGATGTTTTAATCTTGAAGTCGGGCAATTTCTTCACCGAATTCACGAATATCTTCAAAACTGCGGTAAACGGAGGCGAAGCGAATATAGGCGACTTTATCCAGCCCTTTCAACGCATCCATCACCAAGTTACCAATCATTTTGGCGGGAACTTCTCGTTCACCGGTGGCACGAAGCTGAGATTTAATGTGACTGATCGCCATTTCCACATCGTCTGAGCTCACAGGGCGCTTTTCGAGCGCTTTCAAAAAACCGCTGCGCAGTTTATCTTCATTGAACGGTTCACGGACCTCGTTACTTTTAATCACGCGTGGCATAACCAGCTCCGCGACTTCAAAGGTGGTGAAACGCTCACTGCACACCAGACACTGACGGCGGCGGCGAACCTGGGATCCATCGCCTACCAGGCGTGAATCGATGACTTTCGTGTCAACAGCTGCACAAAATGGACAATGCATAGAACTTCCTGCTCGGATAATATCTGGACAATAGTTTAGCGCGAAGTGGCGCGACAACAAAGGCTGTCGCAACGTTGGCGCACTATCGTGATAAACTTTGGCACTAAACCCTACACCAAAAGACAGAAATCGCAGAAAAGGACTTAAGGTCAATGACTCCCTCTTATCGTGCCGTTTTCGCGGTGACCGCCCTGCTCAGCCTGGCGGGATGCGCACAGCAGGACCCTCAGTTGCCTGCACTAACCAAAGAAGTGAATCAGCTAAACCAAAAACTTGACCGGTTGACCGATCTCGCCGGGGCGCTTGAGCATCAAACCATGCTCAACCGCCAGTCAACTAACGGCGTTTATCTGCTGCCTCAGGCCAAAAGCCCGGCCCTGCTCAATACCGAATTCGCCCAGTTAAGTTTGGCAATAGAGTCCGTGGCTTCTGACAGCACCGGTACCAGCGCAGTGCTGAAGATTAAATCGGTCTCGGGTAAACCCCTTCCAGCGTTCAGCGCCGTGGTTGATTGGGGGCAGCTCGACCAGGTCACCGGCAAACCTTTAACGGTAGATATGCAATCGCAGGTCATTAACGTCACGCCAAGGTTACTGCCTTCGAGCGAGCAAACTACCGAAGTGCGCTTTGGCAACGTAACGCCCGAGACGCTGGGGTTTGTGCATCTGCATCAGCTGACCTTAACACCCGCAGCTCCAACGCAGCCGTAAGTCTGGCCGTAATGCATAAAAAAAGCCTCGCGGTGATTAAACAGCGAGGCTTTTTTATTACTTCAATATCAATGCTATCAGTTCATCCAGACGCCTCACGAGGCACCCATACTACGCTTAAGGCAGAAGTGAGGGCTGGTCGGCCCCTTCTTTCTCGACTTTTTGCTGAAGCATATGTTCGCGCTTCATGCCCAGCTTCAGAGCCAAGGCAGAAGCAACATAGATAGATGAAACAGTACCGATAGTGACACCAATCAACATCGTCAGTGAGAACCCTGCAAGCAGAGGACCGCCGAAGATGTAGAGCATCAGAACAACCATCAGCGTGGTCGCTGAGGTCATAATGGTGCGGCTTAGCGTTTGGGTCAGGGACACGTTCATGATTTCGTAAGAGTTACCGCGACGAATTTTGCGGAAGTTTTCACGAATACGGTCCGATACCACGATACTGTCATTCAGCGAGTAGCCGATAACCGACATCAGTGACGCGACAATCGTCAGGTCGACCTCTATCTTGAACAGCGATAGAACGCCCATCGTAATGATAACGTCATGCGCCAGTGCAAGAACCGCACCGAGTGCCAAACGCCATTCAAAACGAAAACCAACGTAGATAAGGATACAGATAAGCGCAATCAACAGCGCCATTCCCCCGGCTTGCGCCAAGTCACTGCCCACGCTGGGTCCGACAAACTCGATACGTTTAACGGTCGCGGTCTTGTCGACATCGGCGTTGATCAGGCTGATAACTTTGTTACCCAGTTCCTGACCGGCGCTGTCAGAGGCCGGTGGTAAACGAACGACCACGTCACGGCTGCTGCCAAAGTTCTGTACGATCGGATCTTTAAACCCGGCTTTCTCAAGCGAATCGCGCATATTATCGAGATTTGCAGGCTGAGACAGGGTGATTTCAATTACCGTACCGCCGGTAAAATCCAGACCCCAGTTAAACCCGCGAACACCCATAATCGCGATTGACGCGATTAACAACAGGCCTGAAATCAGGAAGGCCACGTTGTCCCAGCGCATAAAGTCGATGACTTTACGGCCATAGTTGAGTTGTTCAACAGTATAATCTTGCTGTGCCACAACGCACTCCTCAGATAGACAGCTTTTTAACGCGTTTGCCGCCGTAAAGCAGGTTGACGATGGCACGAGTACCGACGATCGACGTAAACATAGAGGTCGCAACACCGATAGCGGTGGTGATTGCGAAGCCTTTAATCGAGCCCGTACCCACTGCGTACAGAATAATTGCCGTGATCAACGTCGTGATGTTTGCATCGACGATACTGGAGAACGCACCGCTGTAGCCCTCATGGATGGCCTGCTGAATGGAACGTCCATTACGCAGCTCTTCCTTGATACGTTCGTTAATCAGTACGTTGGCGTCAACCGCCACCGCCAGCGTCAGTACGATACCCGCAATACCCGGCATGGTCAGCGTGGCACCTGGAAGCAGGGACATAATCCCGACAATCAGTACCAGGTTGACAACCAGAGCCGAGGTCGCAATCACACCAAACTTACGGTAGAACACCACCATAAACAGAATCGAAGCCAGAAGCCCAAACAGACAGGCTTCCAGACCTTGGGTAATGTTTTGCGCACCCATGGTTGGACCGATAGTCCGTTCTTCAACAATCTGAATCGGCGCAATCAGCGCACCGGCGCGCAGCAGCAGCGAGAGCTGGCGAGCCTGATTAGGATCGTTTACACCCGTGATGCGGAAGCTGTTACCCAGACGAGACTGAATGGTCGCGACGTTGATAACTTCTTCCTGCTTCGCCAGAATTGCACGGCCGTTAGCATCTTTTTTACCGCTGTCTTTATACTCCACAAACAAGGTCGCCATCGGTTTGCCGATGTTGTCCTTGGTGAAGTTAGACATGATATTGCCGCCCGCGCTGTCGAGAGAAATATTAACCTGTGGTTGGTTATATTCGTCCTGACTTGAGGTGGAATCGGTAATGTGGTCACCGGTCAAAATAACACGCTTGTACAGCACAACCGGCTGTCCGTCCTGCATGTTTTTAACTTCGCTGTCACCAGGAACACGTCCGCTGGCTGCCGCAGTAGCATCAACGTTGGTATTAACCAGACGGAACTCTAGCGTAGCGGTTGCACCCAAAATTTCTTTGGCGCGCGCAGTATCCTGAATACCCGGCAGTTCAACCACGATGCGGTCAGAACCTTGACGCTGCACCAGCGGCTCGGCTACGCCCAGTTGGTTAACACGATTGCGCAGAATATTAATGTTCTGCTGTACCGCGTACTCTTTGGCTTCGCTCAGACGATCGTCGGTCATCACGATACGAATATCGTTGTCACCGCTATTGGTAAAGACCAAATCACGATGGCGCGGGGCAAGATAGCTTGAGGCTTTATCGCGAGTAGCGGAATCACGGAAGGTCAGCACAACGCCATAGTTGTCAGCCTTGCGAACCGTTGCATAAGGAATGCTCTGGTCACGCAGGTCGCTACGCATGTTGTCCATGGTCTGCTCTTGCAGCTTGCCAAGTGCGGTATCCATGTCGACTTCCATCAGGAAGTGCACACCACCGCGCAGGTCGAGGCCCAGCTTCATCGGCTCGGCGCCCAGCATTGTTAACCAGGTCGGCGTGGCCGGTGCCAGGTTAAGCGCAATAACAAATTTGTCGCCCAGCGCCGCAGTCAGCGCATCTCGCGCGCGCAGCTGTACGTCTGTGTCGTTAAAACGCGCAAGAATTGAGCCGTTTTCCAGCGCAATAGACTTGCTAACGAGTTTGTCTTTGTTCAGTACATCTCTGACTTGGTCCAGCGTTGCAACACTGGCGTCGGAACCCCGAGCACCAGTAATTTGAACAGCCGGATCCTCACCATAAAGGTTGGGAAGCGCGTAAAGCATACCGATGATGATCACGGCGATCAGCATCAGATACTTCCACAAAGGATAACGGTTTAACACGGCAGTTCCCTTCGGGAAAATCAAAAATTAAAGCGCCTTCATCGTACCTTTCGGCAGAACGGCAGCCACGAAGTCACGTTTGATCATCACTTCCGTGGTGTCGTTCAGCGCGATAACAACGTAACCAGTTTCAGCTACTTTGCTTACGCGACCGATCAGACCGCCGGTAGTCATGACTTCATCACCTTTACCGATGGAGTCCATCAGTTTTTTGTGCTCTTTAGAACGTTTTTGCTGCGGGCGCAGGATCATGAAATAGAAAATCAGACCAAATACCACCAGCATGATAACCAGAGAGTAAGGACTTCCCTGTGACGTTGCGCCGGTAGCTGCGACGGCATCAGAAATGAAAAGACTCATTTAAATTCCCTCATTGTTGTTGTTAATAGAACACTAAAAAAAATCTTGGCAATCTAACACTCAAATCGCCTTACTTTAAGGATAAAGGCGATTTAAGTTCGAAATCAGAAGTTTAAAGGCGGAACTTCTTTGCCCTGACGCGCGTAGAAATCTGCCACAAACAGCTCTAATTTACCCTCTTCGATAGCCTGGCGTAAACCGGCCATCAAACGCTGATAATAACGCAGGTTGTGGATGGTATTCAGGCGGGCACCCAGTATTTCGTTGCAACGGTCGAGATGATGCAAGTAGGCGCGGCTATAATTGCGACACGTATAGCAATCACAGTGTTCATCAAGGGTCGAAGTGTCATCTTTATGCTTGGCATTACGGATTTTCACTACGCCGTCGGTCACAAAAAGGTGTCCATTACGGGCATTGCGCGTTGGCATAACGCAGTCAAACATATCAACACCGCGACGCACGCCTTCAACCAGGTCCTGCGGTTTACCTACGCCCATCAGATAACGAGGTTTGTCCTCGGGGATCTGTGGACAGACGTGCTCAAGAATACGATGCATGTCCTCTTTCGGCTCACCAACAGCCAAACCGCCCACAGCGTAACCATCAAAGCCGATATCTACCAGCCCTTTTATCGATACATCTCGTAAATCTTCGTAAACGCTGCCCTGAATAATTCCGAATAAGGCATTGTTATTTTTCAATTCATCGTGACGATCGCGGCTGCGTTTTGCCCAGCGAAGCGACATCTCCATCGAGCGTTTAGCATAGTCCCAATCGGCAGGGTACGGCGTACACTCGTCGAAGATCATGACAATGTCGGAACCGAGGTCGTTCTGGATCTCCATCGACTTTTCAGGGCTGAGGAATACCGGATCGCCGTTGATCGGGTTTCGGAAGTGCACGCCCTCTTCTTTAATTTTGCGCATCGCGCCTAGGCTAAACACCTGGAAGCCGCCTGAGTCGGTGAGGATCGGGCCATGCCAGTTCATGAAATCATGCAGGTCGCCGTGCAGTTTCATGATTTCCTGTCCCGGGCGAAGCCACAGGTGGAAAGTGTTACCAAGCAGGATTTGTGCGCCGGTTTCTTTGACTTCTTCCGGCGTCATGCCTTTTACGGTGCCGTAAGTTCCGACCGGCATAAAGGCTGGCGTTTCAACTACGCCACGCTCAAACACCAGACGTCCGCGGCGTGCGCGACCGTCTGTGGTAGATAATTCGTACTTCATTTTCACATTCTTCTCCGCGCCGGAAAAACAGTCCAACGCCAGGTAATATTTGGGTTACCCCAAATTGACAGCCCAGCATATGGGCCGATAATAATTACTGGCCCACCACTTCCTGCGGTGCCAGCAAGTTACGGTTGATGAACATGGCATCGCCATAACTAAAGAAACGGTACTCTTCTGCCACTGCCTGATGATAGGCATTGAGGGTATTTTTATAACCGGCAAACGCCGAGACCAGCATAATAAGCGTGGACTCCGGCAGGTGGAAATTGGTGATAAGCACGTCAATCACCTGATACTCATAGCCCGGATAAATAAAGATGCTGGTATCACCAAAGAACGGCGCAATGAGCGCGTCTTCGCTAGCCTTGGCCGCACTCTCGAGGGAGCGAACGGAGGTGGTGCCCACGGCTATCACGCGGTTACCCCGTGCTTTACAGGCCAGCACGGCATCAACCACTTCCTGCGGCACTTCGGCGTATTCGGCGTGCATTATGTGTTCTTCAATGGTGTCAACGCGCACCGGCTGGAAAGTCCCGGCACCTACGTGCAGCGTGACAAAGGCAAACTCTATGCCCTTTTCCTTTAATGCGTCCATCAGCGGCTGGTCAAAGTGCAGACCTGCGGTTGGAGCAGCCACTGCTCCCAGGCGCTCGCTGTAGACCGTTTGGTACAGCTCGCGGTCGGCGTCTTCATCAGGGCGGTCAATGTAGGGTGGAAGCGGCATATGGCCGATTTCGTCCAACAGAGTGAAGACATCGCGATCTTCATTAAATTCCAGCTCAAACAAGGTATCGTGACGAGCCACCATGGTGGCTTTGATGTTTTCGGCATCACCGAGCAGCAATTCTGCCCCCGCTTTCGGCGATTTGGAGGCGCGAACGTGGGCCAAAACGCGCGTTGAGTCCAGCACGCGCTCGACCAAAACTTCAATTTTTCCACCGCTGGCCTTGCGGCCAAACACGCGAGCCGGAATAACGCGGGTATTATTGAACACCAGCAGGTCGCCCGGATTAAGTTTATCGAGCACGTCGGTGAAAATACCGTGCGTCAGTTCGCCGGTCGGCCCGTCCAGAGACAACAAACGACATCCGCTGCGCTGGCTTTGCGGATAGCGGGCAATCAGGGACTCAGGAAGTTCGAACGTAAAATCGGCAACGCGCATAGCTTTATTATTCCACTCGGTGACGTAAAAAATTATCCAAAATTTAAGCGGGCCTAGTCTAGAGCTAGCGGGGTACAGCTGCAAGCTTTCACCGGAATAAATCAGGTAACCTACCCGCAATTATCAGGATAAACACGTTATACTGCGCGAATGAATTTTCTCGCACACCTACATCTGGCCAAATTGGCCGACAGTTCGCTGCTGGGTAACCTGATGGCGGATTTCGTTCGCGGCAATCCTGACGGCCTTTATTCCGAGGATGTCACCCACGGCATACGCATGCATCGCCGCGTAGACGTCATGACCGATTCACTGCCCGAGGTTAAAGTCGCACGCGAATTTTTTAGCGCCGATTATCGCCGTGTATCACCTATCACGCTCGACGTGGTGTGGGATCACTTCCTGTCGCTGCACTGGGACAGGCTGTGTCCTGAAACGCCTCTGCCGCTGTTTATTAATCAGTGCCGCCTGGCCATTGAGCCGCATCTGTCCGCGACGCCCGAGCGTTTTCGCAACCTCAATACCTATCTCTGGCCACAACGATGGATGGAACGCTATGCGGAGTTAGCTTTTATTAAGGATGTGTTACAGGGCATGGCCAATCGACGCCCGAAACTGGCCGCGCTCGCCGGCTCATTTTATGACGTTGAACGCAATTATGCCCTTTTAGAGCGACAGTTCTGGCAATTTTATCCGCAAATGATGCAACAAGCGCGCAATAAGCAGATCTAGATCACAGTTGATAGTCGAATGCTATCTGATCGATTGGTCTCATGGGGTTTATTCCCCTACCCGTTGCCCTTATACTGCCCCCTGATTTCTTCACCCTTCATCATTTATTTCTACTAGAAAGGAGTTTTTATGGTTCTGGTAACGCGTCCGGCCCCAGATTTTACCGCAGCAGCTGTACTTGGCAGCGGCGAAGTTGTTGAAAACTTCAACTTTAAAAAACACACAGCAGGCAAAACCACTGTTGTATTCTTCTGGCCAATGGACTTCACCTTTGTGTGCCCATCTGAGCTGATTGCTTTCGACAAGCGTTATGAAGAATTCCAGTCTAAAGGCGTTGAAGTTGTTGGTATTTCTTTTGACTCAGAGTTTGTTCACAACGCATGGCGTAACACGCCAGTTGAGAACGGCGGCATCGGTAAAGTGAAATACGCGATGGTTGCTGACATCAAACGTGAAATCCAGAAAGCCTACGGCATCGAACACCCAGACGCTGGCGTTGCATTGCGTGGTTCTTTCCTGATCGATGATAAAGGTATCGTGCGCCACCAGGTAGTTAACGACCTGCCACTGGGCCGTAACATCGACGAAATGCTGCGTATGGTTGACGCACTGCAATTCCACGAAGAGCACGGTGAAGTTTGTCCGGCTCAGTGGGAAAAAGGTAAAAAAGGGATGGACGCATCACCAACTGGCGTTGCTGCTTACCTGTCTGAAAACGCTATCAACCTGTAATCCTCATCGATTACTGGCATTAGCCTTTACGTTTTACCGAAACGGTCAGCCTGCGCTGGCCGTTTTTATTTGTGTTTTACCCACCTCACTCTTCCGCTGAAACGGCATTTTACGTAAATATCTGACCCACCTCATACTCCTGCTTGCCTTTGTGTCAGAAATGTTAAATAACATCTAAGCTGATGAATGTTATTGCAGCTATTAATTATTTGTATCAATAAGTTGGCCTGCACTTTGCATTCAATCCGGCGGGCCTCACGCTCACAGACACATAAAAAAACACACTGACAGGGTGTAATCAGGAGCAATTATGTTTTTAAACCAATGGACCAAACCGTTAACTGTACCGCTGACGCTCGCGGCACTGCTCGTGAGTGGCTCACTGCAGGCGGCCTCCAACCCCGCAGTAGAAGCTAAAAACGGAATGGTGGTAACGTCACAGTATTTAGCCTCCCAGGTGGGTGTCGACATTCTTAAAAAGGGCGGTAACGCTATCGATGCCGCCGTGGCAGTAGGCTACGCCGAAGCCGTGGTAAACCCATGCTGCGGCAATATCGGCGGTGGCGGCTTTATGACGGTGCATCTGGCCAACGGCAAGGACACCTTCATCAACTTCCGTGAAATGGCTCCAGCGGCAGCCAGCGCCAATATGTATCTTGATGCCGACGGCAACGTGAAGAAAGGCGCTAGCCTCTACGGCTATTTGGCCGTCGGCGTTCCAGGCACGGTGATGGGGCTGGATCACGCCCAGCGCGAATACGGCAAGCTGACCCGCGCACAGGTTATGGCGCCGGCGATCAAATTGGCACGTCAGGGCTTTGTGCTGACCCGCGCCGATACCGACATCCTCGATACCAAAACCTCAAAATTTAAAGACCAGCCTGACGTCGCAAAAATCTTCCTGCGTAAAGACGGTACGCCGTTGCAGCCGGGCGACAAATTGGTGCAAAAAGACCTCGCTAATACACTTGAAGCCATTTCAAAGCACGGTACTGATGCATTCTATAAAGGCAAAATTCCGGCCGCCGTTGAGGCTGCGTCTAAAAAAGGCGGTGGAATTATTACCGCGGCAGATTTTGCCAACTATAAAGTGACTGAAACAGCACCAGTAACCTGTAGCTATCGCGGCTATAAATTTGTTTCTGCCCCGCCGCCAAGCTCGGGTGGGGTCACAATGTGTGAAACCCTGAACATTCTTGAAGGTTACGACCTTAAAAGCATGGGCTTCAACTCGGCGGCTTCTATCCATTACCTGACCGAAGCCATGCGTCATGCCTACATGGACCGCAACACTTTCCTCGGTGATCCGGCGTTTGTGAATAATCCAACCGATCGTCTGCTGAGCAAAAGCTACGCTGCCGACATTCGCAAGAAGATAGAAGCGGATAAAGCCACGCCTTCTTCGCAGGTGCAGCCGGGCATGGAACCGCATGAGAAACCTGAAACCACCCATTACTCAATAGTCGATAAAGACGGTAACGCCGTTTCAACCACTTACACCATTAACGGGCTGTTTGGTTCGATTGAGATAGCCCCGGGTACCGGCTTCTTCCTCAATGATGAGATGGATGATTTCACCAGTAAAGTCGGTGAGAAAAACATGTATGGACTGGTGCAGGGCAGCAGAAATGCTATCGCCCCCGGTAAGCGCCCACTATCATCGATGAGCCCGAGTTTAATCACTAAAGACGGTAAAACCTTTATGGTTCTCGGATCACCTGGCGGATCTCGCATCATTACCATTACGTTGGAAACTGCGCTGAACGTCATTGACTTTGGCATGCCTCCACAGGAAGCCGTTAACGCACCGCGCATTCACCACCAGTGGTTACCGGATGAGGTCTATTACGAGCAGCGCGGCGTTTCCACCGACAGCCTGAATCTGCTGCAGAAGATGGGCTACAAGATGGTTGAACAGACTCCGTGGGGCGCGGCTGAGCTGATTATGGTCGGGTTGCCAGGTGCCGTAGGCGTAACGCCACAAAGCTCCGGTAATGACGCAGCGGTCTCGGGGAAAGTCCGTGAAGGCTATCTGTACGGTGCCAACGACGTGCGTCGTCCGGCAGGTGCGGCAATCGGCTATTAAGCTGCATCACTCTACCTTGAGCATGAAGCTTTAAAAAAGGGGGTAAGCACTTGCTTACCCCTTTCTGTTTTTACTCAGCTTCAGTCGCTGTCAGGTTTTTCCTACGTGTCTTTATCCAATAGCTACCCAGCAGTGCAGTCACCCACACAGCACCGGCATACAGCGACATGCGCGTATCGGGGAAATAGCCAATTAATCCAATGATAAATACCAGGAAGATAATGGCAACAACCGAGGTGAAAATACCGCCACGCAGCGGGAACTCGAGTTCAGAAACTTGCTGGCGGCTCAGTTTTAAGCGAAAGCCAATCTGAGAACAAAGGATCATAATCCACACCCAAACGGTGGCAAAAGTCGCCAGCGAGGCGATCACCAAGAAGACGTTTTCCGGCATGATGTAGTTTAAATAAACCGCCACCAGCAGCGCCGCCATCATCACGATAACGGTCATAAACGGCGTACCGCGTCGTGATACTTTGGCAAACACCTTAGGCGCCTGCCCTTGCTCCGCCATGCCGTGCAGCATACGCCCTACGCCAAAAATATCGGCGTTAATGGCCGACAGCGACGCAGTGATCACCACAAAGTTGAGAATGGTCGCGGCGGCGGCAATGCCCATGTGCTGGAAAGTCAACACGAACGGACTGCCCTGCGTTCCTACCAAATTCCATGGGAAGATAGACATAATCACAAACAGCGTGCCCACGTAGAACACCAAAATACGCCACGGCACCGAGTTAATGGCCTTGGGAATGGTTTTTTTCGGATCTTCGGCTTCACCGGCGGTGATACCAATAATCTCAATACCGCCATAGGCAAACATCACCAACTGTAGCGACAGTACTGTACCCATAATTCCCTGGCTGAAGAATCCACCGTGGCTCCACAGGTTACTGATGCCGGTAGGATGTCCCCCATTGCCGATACCCCAGAAAATAATGCCGAAACCGGCCAAAATCATAATGATAATGGTCAGGACCTTAAAGAACGAGAACCAGAATTCCAGCTCACCAAAGACCCTCACGCTCATCATATTAATACCGCCGATGATAAGCACCACGCTCAGCACCCACATCCAATGCGGCACGTCAGGAAACCAGACGCCCATGTAAATTCCGAACGCGGTCACATCGGCAATGCCGACAATCAGGATTTCAAAGCAGTAGGTCCAGCCCGTGATATAGCCCGCAAGCGGCCCTAAATAGTCCTGCGCATAGCGTGAAAAAGAGCCAGTCTGCGGATTATTAACCGACATCTCACCCAGCGCACGCATAATGATAAAAGCAATAATCCCACCGACCAGATAAGCCAGCAGTACGCTAGGCCCGGCCATTTTAATGGCGTCCGCCGATCCGTAGAACAGACCGGTGCCGATGGCCGAGCCAAGCGCCATGAAGCGGATATGTCGGGTACTCAGTCCGCGCTTAAGCGACGTTGAGGGTTTGTCAGCCGACTCTGTATCGAGAGATTGTTGCATTCAAAAATTCCAAATCATAAAGCACAGTCTAATAACGAGATAATGGAAAAGTTTCCGCTATCCTCTGCCAACGAAAAAGCCACGGAAACTATTCCGTGGCCCATATTGGCGCAAGCTTAGTCAATCAAGGTTCCACCCAAGATTTCATTACTGGTGCGCTGTAACGCTGCGCGCACCACTCACCTTGTCATAAACACCAACCAAAACCAGCATAAGTATCGAAGGGGGTAACCAGGCCAGACCTTGATCGGCAAGCGGCAGATGGGTCGTCCAGACCGGCAGCATAGTGGCAAAATTGGAGGTTTTAATGCCGTCGATAATACCGAAAATAAGGCTAACCAACATGACCGGTGCAATAATGCGCGAGGTACTGTTCCACCAGCGCAGGGTAAAGCTCAGCACAATTAGTGCGATACACGGCGGATAAATCGCGGTCAGCACCGGAATCGAAATCTGAATCAAGTGGCTCAGGCCGAGGTTGGAGACCAGCATGGAGAACAGACCCAGAATAAACACCAGCGTCTTATAAGACAGCGGTAAATACTGTGAGAAGAACTCGGCACAGGCACAGGTCAGGCCAACCGCCGTCACCATACAGGCGATGAAAATCAGCGCTGCGAGGAAGAAGCTGCCCACGCCGCCAAAGGTCTGCTGAACGTAAGTATGCAGAATAACTGCGCCGTTCTTCGCCTCAGGCACCAGCGACGCCGTATTGACGCCCAGTTTGAACAGGCTGAGATACACCAGTAACAGGCCCAGACCGGCAATCAGACCGGCATAAATGGTATAGCGTGTTAACAGTTTGGCATCTTCTACACCACGCGAACGCGCGGCGTTAACGATAACAATACCAAACACCAGCGCGCCCAGCGTGTCCATGGTCAGATAACCATTCACGAAGCCGTTGGAGAAAGGAACGGCCTCATAGGCTGGCGTAGGCGTTAACGGCTGTCCGGCGGGCCACAATACGGCGGCGATCCCCAGAATACCTAGCGCAACAATTTTCAGCGGTGCCAGAATATGGCCCACGGTGTCGAGCAGGCGCCCCGGGTAGAGTGAAACGCCGATCACCAGCACGAAATAAATCAGGCTATACACCAGCAGAGGCAAGGCACCGTCGCCGGTCAGTGGCGCAATACCGACTTCGAAAGAGACGGTTGCGGTGCGAGGCGTTGCAAACAACGGCCCCACAGCCAAATAGCAGACCGTAGCCAACAGCAAACCGGCTTTACGGCCGATTGGCGTACTTAGTGCATCGATTCCCCCCCCCACGCGAGCAAGCGCAATCACGGTTATCACCGGTAGACCTACGGCGGTAATCATAAATCCGGCAGCTGCCCACCAAACGTGGTGACCGGCCTGTAAGCCGACCATCGGCGGGAATATGATATTCCCTGCACCGACGAATAAGGCAAAGGTCATAAAGCCCAGTGCCAGAATATCTTTGGTTGTTAAACGATGACTCATGATGGATGTCGCGATGCCTGTGCAAAATGAATAAAGTGTCCGCTGCTGGCACTCGGCTCGAACGCTGAGGATGACGCCTGACGAGGTATAAAATGACGATATTATGCAGGGGTAGTGCGAGCGACAGCGGCGCTAAGGTACGCCTTTACAGTGCACAAAGGCAAGTCTGAATCAAAAAAGCAGAGCGTTTGACTGGATTTTAAATCCTGAGTAGTAACATTAACTGGATATAGTCAAAATACCGCCACATGATGCGTATGTTTTTTGAACAACAAATGCCTATTTCAAGCTTTAATTAAATTAAAAGTGCGCGAAACAACCATTTTAAGGTCAATTCACGCACAATAACTCGGTGTATTTTTTAGGCCGCTTAACCCGTTTTACGGCCTAAAGCTCGGGATTTACCAAATTTTCGCCGCGAGATCTACCACCAGTTTCAACTTGTCCCACTGCTGTTGCTCGGACAGGCTGTTGCCCTCTTCGGTTGAGGCAAAGCCACACTGCGGACTGAGGCAAATCTGATTGATATCCAGATATTGTGTCGCTTCTTTGACACGCGATTCCACGTCTTTTGCCAATTCGAGACTGCCCGTTTTGGTGGTAATCAGTCCCAGAACAGCCTGCTGCTGCCCCGGCTTGATAAAACGCAGAGGCTCGAAGCCGCCGGAGCGTTCGTTGTCATACTCCAGGAAGAAGCGGTCGATGTTGACGGTACCAAATAGAATTTCCGCTACCGGCTCATAGCCACCTTCAGAAATCCAGGTTGAACGGAAGTTGCCTCGACACACGTGCAGGCCAATGATCAGATCATCTGGCTTGCCTTCAATGGCTTTGTTTAACACGCGAGCATAGGTTTTCGCCAAGTCTTCTGGGTTATCACCGCGTGCCAGAATTTGCTTCTTCTGATCTTCAGAGCACAGGTAGGCCCACACGGTGTCATCAAGTTGCAAATAACGGCAGCCCACGTCATAGAAGGCTTTAATCGCATCGCGATAGACCTGCGCCAAATCATCAAAATAGTCTTCCAGATTTGGATAGACATCTTTTACCGCATCGCGGTTATAGCGAAAATGCATCACACTCGGGCTTGGGATGGTCATTTTCGCGACCGCATCACCGCTGATGCTTTTTAGGAAGCGGAAGTGTTCAATCATCGGGTGGTCGCCGAACGTCAGCTTATTTACCACCTTGATGCTGCGCGCCTTAGTCTGCACACCGTTGAATTGAATACCCTGCTCTGCGTCATAACCTTCAACGCCCTGCAGGCCTTCAAAGAAATCGAAATGCCACCACGCACGGCGGAATTCACCGTCAGTAACCACTTGCAAACCGGCTTCACGTTGCTGTTCAACCACGCGGCGGATCTCGGTGTCTTCTACTGCACGCAGTTGCTGCGCATCAATTTCACCAGACTTAAACTGTTGACGTGCTGTTTTCAGGGCTTCAGGGCGCAGGAAACTCCCGACAACTTCGGCGCGATAAACGGGATTAGACTGAGACATTCTTAACTCCTGGCAAACGCATCGATGAACACGTCATCGCTGCTGTTAATTATCGGGTAGCGCGACCGTGGGAATTAGTTAACATTGTTAATAATACCTTGGGGTTATTTTAGACATCTAGATGTCTAAACGGCTTTGATACTATGCTGCCATGAGAACGCGCTAACACCAAATGACTATTTTTCACCTTACGTGAAAAAAGTTCATGTCTGCACACGGGAATTTGATATTAAGAAGCGGGCCAGAATAGGCCCGCTTAAAGAGGTCTGTCTTGCAAGTTAAAGAAACGGCGTTAATTAAATAACAAAGAGTTATCGCCTTTTTTTAGCATTTTCAGTGGGCGTTGCGTTCACAATCAACCGGTTGGGCAGCGTGAACATAAAACGTGTACCGACGCCAATTTCGCTCATGATATCCAATCGAGAGTGGTGGTGAGTGAGGGCATGCTTGACTATAGCCAGCCCCAAACCACTGCCGCCGGTCTGCCTTGAGCGCGCCTTATCGACCCGATAAAAACGCTCGGTCAGACGAGGAAGGTGCTGAGGCGCAATGCCCGGCCCATTATCACTGACCTGAAACTGTGCGCCCTGCGCCGTATGCTGCCAACTGACCTCAATGCGCGTGCCGGTCGGAGTGTGGTTAACCGAGTTGTACACCAGATTCGATACAGCGCTGCGCAGCTGGTCGTCGTTGCCAAAAACCTTAAGCTGCTCGTTGATCTTGAACACAATCTCATGACGCCCGCCGCTGAGGGTTTGCACCTCGCGCTCCAGCATGCCCAACATCGTCGGAACATCGACCTTTTCCTGCAAATCAATATTGGTCGCGGCTTCGATACGAGAAAGGGTCAGCAGCTGTTTGACCAGCCCGTCCATCCTGCGCGTCTGTTCCTGCATAGTGTCCAGCGCCTTGCTGCGAAAAGGTTCTTCGAGCTTGGCGTCTTCCATCATTTCAAGATAGCCCTGCAAAACGGTGAGCGGCGTGCGCAGCTCGTGACTGACGTTGGCAAAGAAATTTCGCCGCGCGCCCTCAAGCTGGCGCATTTGAGTGACATCGCGCGCCACCATCAGCAGTTGCCCTTCAGAGTACGGCATCACGCGAAACTCAACGAAGTGGGTATTGTTGAGCTGCAACGTCAACGGACGTGAAAATTCTCTCCCCTGGATCCAGCTACGCAGCTCGGGGTAACGCAGCAGGTTAAAAAGATGTTGGCCATTGTCTTCCGGCCAGCGAAAGCCCAGCAGCTCCTGCGCCAGTCCATTACACCAGAAAATATTGCCCTCTTCGGTTGTCAGCACCACAGCGTCGGGGAGAGACTCGGCTCCGCTGCGAAAACGTTTAATCAGCAACGCCAACTCGCGCCTTCTGCGACGGTTACGCATTTGCATCTGATTTAGACCGTAAAACAGCGGCTCCCAGCTCCACAGGCCACTGGGTGGGGTAATGCTGCGGTCAAGCCACAGCCAGTGAGAAAGCTTGAGCTGGTTATAATAGTTCCAGCCTAGCGCTGCCAGCACTGACGCCAGCAATAGCCAAGGAAGATAACCAATGAAAATGGCGAGGATCAGTGCAGGCAGGCAAAACATAAACAGCTCGCCGGCCAGCCGTCCCCAGGATAATCGTTCTAACACACAGTATCTCCGCTGTGAGTGAGTGAACTGCCTTTATCAGAATAATAATCCACTCTATTTCATTATGCAGGACGGCGACAACTAGACAACGCCCCAGACGCTTTAATACGCCAGCCAGTGGGGTGAACGAAGGCCGTCAACGCCTGTGCATTCAAAATATAAAGCTTATTAATAACGGGTTGAGAATCTGTAACCCGTTCCGCGAACCGTTTGAATCATTCTATCGTGTCCGCTAGATTCCAGCGCTTTACGCAAACGGCGGATATGAACGTCTACCGTGCGGTCTTCGACGTATACGTTAGTGCCCCAGACGTTATTGAGCAACTGCTCACGGCTGTAAACGCGCTCGGAGTGGGTCATGAAGAAGTGTAGCAGTTTGAATTCGGTCGGGCCCATGTCGAGAGCCAGCTCGTTGGCCATCACGCGATGTGACGAAGGATCCAGACTTAACCCTTGCATATCAATCACTTCTTCGACAGCCATGGGAGAAATGCGGCGCATCACGGCTTTAATACGCGCGACCAGCTCTTTAGGGGAAAACGGTTTAGTAATATAGTCATCGGCGCCGACTTCAAGCCCGCGCACGCGGTCTTCTTCTTCGCCACGCGCCGTAAGCATCATGACAGGAATATCGCGCGTCAGCGCTTCGCGTTTGAGGTGTTTAATAAACTGAATACCGGAACCGCCCGGCAGCATCCAGTCGAGTAAAATTAATTCGGGGTAAGGCTCAATAAGACGATTAACCGCCGAGTCGAAATCTTCAGCTTCAATGGGCTGGTAACCATTTTGCTCAAGCACAAAACAAACCATTTCACGGATCGGTGCTTCATCTTCCACAACTAATATGCGTCTAGCCATTTGATAGCCTGCCAATAAGTTAGCGAACTTAATTTTGATTTCGGGCGTCATTATGCGTCAGATTTGTGACAGATTTATGAAAAACAGTTTCGCGTGCGACTAAGTGTAGCCAAGCCGTCATATTCGGCTCGCTGATTTGTCATAAACACGATTTTTCAACGACATCGCCCGCCGTGGGCGTTTATACTTGCCGCTTGCAACCGCCACCGCGAGACCCTCATGCGACTGATTCATACCTCCGACTGGCATCTTGGTCAGTACTTTTTTACCAAGAGCCGCGCGCCTGAACATCAGGCATTTCTGACCTGGCTGATAGAACAGGTTGAGCAACATCAGGTAGATGCAGTGATCGTCGCGGGGGATATTTTCGATACCGGTTCACCGCCTAGCTATGCCCGCGAGTTGTATAACCGCTTCGTGGTCAATCTGCAAAAAACCGGCTGTCAGCTGGTGGTGCTGGCCGGTAACCACGACTCGGTCGCAACGCTTAACGAGTCACGAGAGCTGCTTTCATGCCTGAATACTCAGGTGATTGCCACCGTGGGCGAAGACCTTTCACGTCAGGTATTAACGTTGAATGACCGTCAGGGCCAGCCCGGCGCGGTGCTGTGCGCCATCCCTTTCCTGCGCCCGCGTGATCTGTTGGCCAGCCAGTCCGGACAGTCCGGCAGTGAGAAACAGCTGGCGCTGCAGGAAGCCATTGCGGCGCACTATTCTTCACTGTATCGAGCTGCGTGCGCGCGGCGAGACGCACTTGGCCTGCCCTTGCCGATTATCGCCACCGGTCATTTGACCACGGTAGGCGTGACCACGTCCGATTCAGTGCGCGATATTTATATTGGCACACTGGATGCCTTCCCCGCACAGGCGTTTCCGCCGGTGGATTATGTTGCCTTGGGCCACATTCATCGGGCGCAGAAAATCGCCAAAACCGAGCATATTCGCTACAGTGGTTCGCCGATCCCACTGAGCTTTGACGAAGCAAGTAACGATAAAAGCGTCTACCTGCTCGATTTCACCGGCGCTACGTTGAACAGCATTGAAACACTGGCGATCCCGCGCGCTCAGCCGATGGTCATCATCAAAGGCACGCTGGCCGAAATTGAAAAGCAGCTGCTTAGTTTTCAAAATGATGAACCGCAACACCCCGGTGAGTCACAGAAGAATGTCTGGCTGGATATTGAAGTTGCGACACAGGACTACCTGAGTGATATTCAGCGCCGCATCCAGAATTTGACCGATCCGCTGCCGGTTGAGGTGGTGCTGCTCCGACGCAGCAAGGAGCAGCGCCTTCAGGGTCTGTTGCAGCAGGAGAAAGAAACGCTGAAAGAGCTCAGCGTGAGCGAAGTCTTTGAACGCCGTCTGGCACAGGAAAATACGCCCGAAGAGGGACGTCAGCAGCGCATCCGCACCCTTTTCTCGCAGGTGTTAGAGCAGGTTGAAAGCGGGCATTCAGCGGAGGAAGGCGCACAGTGAAAATTCTCTCCCTGCGTTTTAAAAATATCAATTCACTGGAAGGTGAATGGAAAATCGATTTTACCGCCGAGCCCTTCGCCAGCAACGGTTTGTTTGCCATCACCGGCCCGACCGGCGCGGGAAAAACCACCCTGCTCGACGCCATCTGTCTGGCGCTGTATCACCAAACGCCGCGCCTCGACGTGACCCCGAGCCAAAATGAGCTGATGACGCGCCACACTGCCGACTCGCTGGCCGAGGTGGAGTTTGAGGTGAAAGGCATCGGCTATCGCGCTTTCTGGAGCCAGCGGCGCGCGGGTAATTCAGCAACCGGCAATCTACAGGCGCCAAAGGTTGAACTGGCGCTGTTGGCCGACGGCAAAATATTGGCCGACAAAGTGCGCGACAAGCTGCCGGCGATCGCCGAGTTGACCGGCCTCGACTTCGGGCGCTTCACTAAATCAATGATGCTCTCACAGGGGCAGTTTGCTGCCTTTCTTAATGCCAAGGCCAATGAGCGCGCCGAGCTGCTTGAAGAGCTGACCGGCACCGAAATTTATGGGCGGCTGTCTCAACAGGTGTTCGAGCGGCACAAACAGGCAAAAATTGACCTCGACCTGCTGCACCAGCGCGCCGCGGGTATTGAGCTGATGACTGACGAACAGCGCGGGCAACGGGAGCAGGAACGGGTGCTGCTTGCCACACGTGAGAAAGTACTGAGTCAACAAGCAGATCAACAGCAGAAGAGCCTCAACTGGCTACAGCAGTGGCAAAATATTGAGCAAAAAAACCAGCAGTATCGCCAACAACTGCTTGAGGTTGAGCAGCAGACTGCTTTAGCAGCGCCGAAGTTACAGCAGTTATCGCGCAGTGAACCGGCCGAAAAACTGCGTCCTTTATTGGCAGAACGCCAGCGTAATCAGCAACAACTGGCGAGTTTGCAGCAGCAAATAAACCAGCTTGCCGTTCAGCAGCAGCAAAAACAGACGGCGATGACCCCGCTGGCCGAAGGTCTGAAAAACGCTGAAAACGACCTAAAACTGCTGCATCAAGAGAAATTACGCGAAGAGAAGCTGATCGACGAGCAGGTTCAACCCCTAGATAATGCGACGGCCAAGGCTCAGGAAAAACGGAGTGAGCTGCAAAAGGATCGCGCGGATCAACAGAGCAAGCAGCAAAAAATCAGTCAGGATCGACAAAAAATCAATGCCGAACAGGCTCAGCTCGCGCAACAGAGCAGCCAGTTTAGTGCTAAAGAGGCCGAACTCACCGCCGCGGTTAATCTGCACATGCAGCAGCAGACAGCACTGGAGGCCCAGTCGCCGCTGGCCGCGCTGCGCCAACGTCAGATTGAACTAACAGAGTCGCGTCCCGTTCGCCTCACACTTTCCACGCTGAACCCGCTTTATCAGCAGGTAACCCAGCGCATTATTAATCAGCAGCAAGAGTTGAAGACGCAACAGGCAGAGTTAACGGCCTTTGAGCAACGGCTGATCGAAATTCGGGCACAGTTTAAACAGCACAAACAGCATCAGCTTGATGTTGAGAAGATTTTGCAGCAAGAACAGCTGATCGTCCGCCTCGAGGCCGAGCGCGCCAGGCTACAAACCGGTGACCCCTGCCCACTTTGTGGATCAACCTCACACCCGGCGATCGCTGAATATCAGGCGGTGACGCCTTCTGAAACCGCACGGCGAGTTGATGAAATGCGTCAGGAAACGGAGCGTTTGCAAACTGCCGGTACAGATCTGCGCGCCCGTACTGAATCACGTAAAGAACAGCAACTGCGACTGCAAAATGTGCTGGATCAAGACATCAAACAGCAGGCGGACTACTTCACGCAGTGGCAGCAGGCCTGTGCGACGCTCTCTCTGAGCTTCAGCCCTCAGGAAGATGACGCACTGAAAAACTGGCTCCGCGAGTGTGAACAGGAAGAACGCAGCGTCCAGCAAACGCTTCGTCATTATGATGAGACTTCTCAGGCGCTACAGCGTGCCAAAGAGAATCTTTATGCGGCGCAAAACGAGCAGCAAAAGGTGCAGCAGCAGGTGTTATTGCTGGCAGAACGCAGCACCACGCAGCAAAAAATTCTTTCGGAATTAGAACAGCTTGTGAAGCTGCTTGATAAACAGATCGCAGAAAATGAGCAATCATTAGCCCAACTTGGCGCGCAGCGTAAAGAAATCTTCGGTGACAGACAAATTATTCAGGTGCGCGAGCAACTGAGCCAACGGCTTAAAAGCGCGGAACAGGCCCACCTTCTGGCCCAGGAAAGCCTTAAAAACTTACAGCAACAGCTCGACCAGCTCTCGGGGCAGCTCGTGAGCCAACAGCAGCAGTTGCAACAGAGCGAAACAAGTCTGCAATTGGCTGAAATTCAATGGCAGCAGGCGCTAGCGACCAGTGAATTTATTGATGAGCAAGCCGTGCTAAATGCCCTGATTGATGAAACATTGCGCCAGCAGTTACAGCAGCTCAAAGAGGAATTGCAGCAGCAGCAGACGCAGGTCCAAACCTTGCTACGTCAGTCGGTTGAGCAGTCTGAACAGCATTTGCAATCGCGCCCTGACGGAGTGAGCGCTCAGGAAACTGAACCCGAGATCCTCTCCAGGCAACTTGGTGAACTCGTCGAGCAGCTCAGAACGCTGCAGCAGCGCCAGGGAGAAGTAAATAGTCAATTGTTGGATGACAGCCAACGTCAGGCCGGTCAGCAGGCGCTGTTTGCACAAATTACCCAGTCACAGGAGCAGTTTGATGACTGGAGCTATCTCAACCAAATCGTCGGTTCCAGCGACGGGGCTAAATTCCGTCGATTCGCTCAGGGATTAACCCTCGAACATTTAGTTTATTTGGCCAACAAGCAGATGGATAAACTGCACGGGCGCTATTTCTTGCAGCGAAAAACCAGCGATGCGCTGGAGCTGGAAGTGGTAGATACCTGGCAGGCGGACGCGGTACGAGACACGCGTACGTTGTCTGGCGGGGAGAGCTTCCTGGTGAGTCTGGCGCTGGCGCTGGCCCTGTCAGACTTGGTCAGCGATAAAACCCGCATTGACTCACTGTTCCTTGATGAGGGCTTTGGCACGCTGGATGCTGACACCCTCGACACCGCGCTCGACGCGTTGGACAGCTTAAACGCCAGCGGTAAAACGATTGGCGTAATAAGCCATGTGGAAGCGATGAAGGACCGTATTCCGGTGCAGATCAAGGTTAAGAAGGTGAATGGATTGGGCATCAGCCGTCTGGATAATGAGTACAAAGTTAATGCTTAACGGCTGACGGGTTAATATCGGCCAATGCGTGAGAACGGATTGGCCGATATTATTTAATGCTGTTTTTTCTTCATCAGCGGGAATGAAAGCGCAAGTGCAATAATGATAACCAGCACAGTATTGCTCTGAATCAGCACCGTATCCGCTATTCCAAGGATAAAGACCGGCAGCATAATAAATAAGGTGCCGTAATTTTCAAGCGCGCCCTTACGTAAAGAGAAGTAGAAGCCTGAAATAAAGAACATCATCAAAGACACAAAACCGCAGATCCCCTGCAAAGAGAAGGTTTCGAGTAAATCATTGTGCAAGTGATAAACCACATTACGTTTTGCTTCAGGATTACCCCTTTGGTATTGGTCAATGTAGTCGATGGCTTTCTTATAACGCTGGTCGACAGACTGGCCTAAAAGACTCGGTTCAATACTGTGGACTCCCGCGCTCCACATAGAGAATCTGGCTCCGATCGAGGTGTCGTTATTGGTGCTGTACTCGGTAATCTCAGTACTAATTTGTGAAATACGGTCCCAAGCGAGATACACGACCGAGGAGGCCGAAAGTACGATCACCAACACCAGTGAAATCTTTATTTTCAGACTGACACAGCGGTAATAATAGGCAAAGAACACGGCATACAGTAGGGGTGCCAATATTATTGCGGAGCGGGTTTGCGTCATGACAATCATGCCCATCGCCGTCAGAAAAGCGGCGACTAATAACAATACCGAGATGAGTCCGTCTTTGAAACAGGCCCGGATAGCAATGATCAGCACCATAGAATAAATAACCGCAAGATAAGCACCGGTTGTGGCTGCATCCGAGGTCCACTTATCCCTCATCCCTTCCTTACTGAGTGTTAAATCTCCGTGCCAAAGCGACATAAAGAAGCCTAGGAACATAATGATCAAGCTTAGCTTAAGAATATTTTGCTTAAGTAAAGTGCGATACTGATAAAAATAAAACAGTAAAAAAGCAGCAATCATAAACCGTTTACCGCCGGTAAAGTAATTGCTTCGAATATCACCAAACTCGGTATGCTTAAAAATCAGGCTCCAGGATAAACGGCTGGCTCCGACCAAAAACAGCGTGACAAAGAAAAAGAGTGCAGGTTTATCCAACGACTGTATAGAACGATGTTTGTAAAAGTAAATTGCCGTGTAGATAAACGAAACATAGCTAACCAGGTAGAAAATCTTTTCGGGATAGCCACGAACGAAGAGATCCATCGAGATGGCACAAACCAGCGCCAAAAAACTCAAATTATAGATAAAAACGGACTTTTTTGATTCAAGTATCAATTTCAAGATCCTTACTTGTAATAGCGCAGCAGGTAATAGCTGAGGTACCATTTAATGCCGCTAAAAAAAGCTCGCTCTTTAAAACATAGCTTATACATTTTTTTAGCCTGTTGGTCCGTTCTAGGTTTATCAAACGGCAGCGCTGACCAAGCTGACTGCTCATGCAGCCGACGGTAATACTGGGTAGCGGCCTGCTTGTTCCACTGCTGCCACGGCTTATCAATACCAGCATAGTGTAAAAAAACCGTATCTTTATCCGGCATATGTGCATAATCGGCAGATTGGTGACCCAGCTTAAAAATTTGGTTGTATTTCTGCTCTGCAAAGGCGACCTGTCCTTCCAAAACAATGTTAAGCGCGTCTTGGTCCATATAGGTAAACTGCTTTCCTCGAGATTCAAGCAGCGAAATAACGCGTTCAGTGATATGACTTTCTCGCCACTGGTGCGTATTGATCAATAAAACGCCAGAATTAAAATAATGGTTATATTTCATAGCAAGACTGGCCGCTAGTTGTGACGCAGCATGAGGTTCCTCATTCACGACGACGGCTATTTTATTTTCGCATTCAGCATGGTCAAAGAGTGCGGTAAAAGAATTAAGACAGACTATATCGGCATCCAGATACAGCACATGACGCTCTTCGGCCAAAATGTAAGGTGCGAGGAGTCGATAATATATCGCGTGGGGAAATACGTCTGTGGCGTGTAATTCACTAAAGGCTGTTTCAGGAAGTGTATGAGTATGAATAACGTGAGAGGAACCTGCCAAAATGTTATTAAATAAGTCGGCGTATTCGTTTCCATTTTCGCGGGTAATGATATGAAAATGAAGACAAATATTTTCACTGTTATTAATAATTGATTGAATTGCTAACAAAGCATGCCGAGTGAAACTGCCGTCGACGCCAAAAGCAATGTGGTAATTCGATAACGCATTGTTATTTAACTCACCAAAATAAACACATTCACTAATATAATCTTTATTGCCTGAAGGATTTTTTAGGAATCGGTCTATTGTTATATTTTTCATCGCTAATCTTCAGGGCACTTAACTTGGCTGTATTTTATGAATAATAACATGGCTCTGGAGGCAATACGAGTCAGGAAATGTAGCTGTTTAAATTTTGTATAATTTCAATGCATCTGAGATGGCCAGGCCGTAGACATTGAAAGCAGCGTTTAATGCTGCCTTTCTTGACGCCATTGACGCGGGCTCACGGCAAACCAGCGGCGAAATGCGCGTGAAAATGCGCTAACTTCAGAATACCCCAGCAGCAGTGCCATCTCGGAGATAGGTAACTGTTGCTGCTGTAAATAATGTGTCGCCAACTCGCAGCGCACTTTGTCCACCAGCACGGTAAAAGTCAGGTTTTGCTCGCGCAGCCTGCGCTGTAAAGAACTTGGTGACATCCCCATTTTGTCGGCGACGTCGTCAAGAACAGGTTCACCCAGCGTAAGCGTCTGCCTGACCTGCGAGCGTGCACGATCCACGACCGACTGCTGCGAAATATTATCAACGTTTAAACGACGGATAGCGTCCTGCATCACCAGCAGCAGCGTTTGATCCTGCTCAGGCATCGACCGCTGAAGACTGCTTTTGCCAATCAGCAGCGAGTTGTAAGGTTGATCAAAGTAGACCGGTGCGTCAAACACCTTACAGTGCTCGTGCCAATGCTCCGGACGCGGATGCTCAAAATGCACCTCTCGCGGCGCCCAATTTTTACCTAAACCATGACGCAGCAGGTTTAGGATCATCCCCAGTGTCAGCTCGGCATCCTGACGCTTACTTAGAATGCCACCGTGGCGAACCTGATAGTCAAAGCGGTAATATTCACCTTTGTCCACCAAACGGGTCAGAGTGTTATGCTGATGAAAAGGAAAGGCATTAACGACATTTTGCAACGCAGCCTCTGCCGAAGATGAACAGAGACCGATGTAGCCTATTAGGCCTAATGACTGTGGTTTGAACTGCTTGCCGTAATGCAAACCGAAGTTATCACAACCCGACTGTCTCGCCGCTTCTTCAAGTACCTGACAGTAGTTGGTCAGGCCCAGACTTAACGTAGGCCGTTGTAAAAGCTCGGGATCGATATGGCAGATCCCCAACACACGATCGACATCAGCGCCTTTGCTGATAATGAAATCACTCAGCCCGCTGGCCGCAGCGGCCAGTACTCCCCGATTGCTATTCCTATCAGCATCAGTCTGGCCAAACATCATCGATTGCCGTAATACGTCTGTCTGCATTGAGGCTTCCATTTTCATTTGATAAGTCTGCTTAATCGCAGCAGGTGATCTTTCATCTATCCTGCAATTTCCATACCAGTATCTATACAGTTAAGGAAAAAAGAGAAGACTATCAATCGATTGGCTTAAAGGAAGTCAGATAAGACAGCAGAAATGGGCTTACACACGCATCAAGTTAAAGAAACACTGCACGTAAACCGTGCAGTGTGGTCGGAATCGCTAGCTTACTGACAGTGAACACTCTTGGGTTTCGAGATAGGTCTGACACAGTTTCACACTGTCGGTGACCCATTCTCCCCCAAGGCTGACAGCCATTTCAGTGGTCGCGTGCGATCCCACCCAGGCCAGCAGTTGAATACGACGTTGGATAATCATCGTTGGGATCACCGCTAAATCCTCTTCACTTAGCGGACAAACGCGTTGATAACCTGCCAGCCAGTGCTCGACCCACTCCTGCGCCCGCGGATGATGTTCTACGAAACTTATCGCTGCGGCCGCATCATGCATGTACCAGCCCATCCCACAGTCGTCAAAGTCGATCACCCGTGTTTCACCTTTGTGCAATAGCAGATTAGTCAGGCGAAGATCCGCATGGATCAGCCCATAGCGCCGGGTGCTTTTGCCGTAGCGCTCTAAAATACGGCTGACTCGACTCAGCGTTTGTTCGACAATCGATCTGTCTTGCGGCTGCAAACCCGGTGCATCCTGCCATCTTCCCCAATGCCCCTGCGCGCCAATCATCGTTTGGTGGTCCCAGACTATGCGCGCAAAACCGGCGGGTTTTTGCCAGCGCCGACTGTGTTGATGCAGATGGGCCGTTACTTCACCCAACTGTGCAAACGCGCGTGGGTCCACCTCGGTGGTCGGCATTTCTCCCTCAATCCATTTAAAAAGCACTACGTGGCGGCTTTCATGAGCATTCAACGCTAGCGTTTGCACTCGCTCTCCGTTTAGCGTAACCAGCGCTTCCGGCACCTGAATACCGGTTTCTCTTAAGCTGTCGAGCCAGGTCAGTTCGCTCTCAATTTCATGGTGTTGATGATAATCGTCGCGATGTACGCGCAGCGCTAGGCGATTTCCATCGGCCTGACGCACTAGGAAAGTGGCATTTTCGGAACGGCAGATGAGGGACAGTTCTCCCTGCAACCTGTCGGAATAGTTTTTCAGCGCCAGTTCAGCGAGCTGGTGCAGGCTAGCGTTGTCCAGGGTATCAGACTGTTTGGCATTCATCAGGGTCACTCCAGGCAAGGGGATAAGGGCTTGTGCTATCAGAATGAAAGCACCGACTTTTCTGTGCTTGACTGAGGAGGACCCATTGTTGACTTCAGACAGTGAAAACGTCGCTAAGCAGGTCAACTTGACTTCGGCGTGCAGGGTTGAGCGCTCTAGGGTCAAGTTTTGTGGCGTTGTGGGGTGCATTATCGAGACAACTTCACTTGCCGGATGGCGTGAGTCAACCGGAAAAAAATCGGGATCTACCCGTCAGGAGATAATCTATAATGTTGAAAACCAATGCTTTTGATGCCGCCGCTAGCGAGAATGTATCCCAGTCAGCACGTGAGATGATTGAACGCCGTCGTCGCCTACTCGGTCCTGCTTATCAGCTGTTTTACAAGAATCCAGTGCATCTGGTGCGGGGAGAAGGCGTATGGGTTTTTGACGCCGCAGGCAAAAAGTATCTTGACGTCTACAACAACGTGCCTTCAGTGGGCCACTGCCATCCCTACGTGCTGGAAGCGCTTATCCGCCAAGCTTCAACGCTGAACACCCATACGCGTTATCTTCACGACAATGTACTGAATTTCGCCGAAAAACTGGTATCAACCATGCCACCGGAGTTGAGTCAGGTGATGTTCACCTGTACTGGCAGCGAGGCAAACGATCTGGCGCTGCGCATTGCAGAAGATTTCACCGGCGGAACTGGCGTTATCATCACTGAATTCAGCTACCACGGCATGACCAAAGCGATTGCTGGGCTTTCGGCTTCAATGGGGCCTTACGTCAAAGTCAACGGCGATGCTCGCGTTATTCCGGCTCCTGTACATAACCCTGCTAATCCTGCGGCAGTAGGCAAAAAATTTGCCGCTGACGTACGCGCAGCACTGGCCGACATGCGCCGCCACGGCATTAAGCCTGCCGCACTGATGATTGACACTTTCTTTACCAGCGATGGCGGATTCTTTGACCCCGCCGGTTTCCTAAAAGAAGCGATCGATGAAATTCACAAGGCCGGGGCGCTGTATATCGCCGACGAAGTTCAGCCGGGATATGGCCGCTCGGGTGAGCACATGTGGGGCTTCCAGCGTCATGGCGTACTGCCGGACATCGTCAGTCTTGGCAAGCCCATGGGCAACGGTCACCCGATGGCCGGTATCACCATTAAGCCGCATATTCTCGAACGTTTCGGCAATGAATCGAGCTATTTCAATACTTTTGGCGGTAATACTGTGTCTTCGGCGGTCGGTTTGGCGGTGCTGGAAGTTATTGAACAGGAAGCGCTTATTCCAAGTGTGGGCCGTGCAGGTAAAGCAATTCTTGACGGTATCAGTGAGTTGTCGACCCGTTTCCCGGCTATCGGTAGCGTGCGTGGTGCAGGTTTGTTTGTTAGCGTAGATTTCACCACTGCCGAGGGTGAACCGGACTCGGCAACGGCATTGGCCGTCGTTAACGCCCTGCGCGACGAGGGGGTGCTGATTGGCGCATCCGGCCCGCACGCCAACATCCTAAAAATCCGCCCTCCGTTGGTATTTACCGCCGAGCACAGCCAAATTCTGGTCGAAAGTTTGGAAAAAGTGCTCAGTAAGATGTTCTAAAAAAATCACAAAGCAGTAATAAGTGAATTTCACGGCACCGCGTTGATAGTGATGCGGGCCGTTTTCACCGCCAGATCTGGCGGGGGTGCTGTTCATTAATCCTCAGGAGTACAACATGACAACACAGCTTAAACCGACGCTGGGCACTCTGCACCTTTGGGCCATTGCCGTGGGACTGGTTATTTCTGGTGAATATTTTGGCTGGAGCTACGGTTGGGGGGTCGCCGGAACGCTAGGCTTTTTGGTGACTACGCTGATGGTTGCCACCATGTACACTTGTTTTATCTTTAGTTTTACAGAGTTAACCACCGCAATTCCACACGCCGGTGGCCCATTCGCCTATAGCCGTCGCGCTTTTGGTGAAACCGGCGGATTGATAGCCGGCATGGCAACACTGATTGAATTTGTGTTTGCCCCACCGGCAATTGCCTTGGCAATTGGTGCCTACCTCAACGTACAGTTTCCAGACCTGAATCCCAAGGTGGCCGCGCTTGGTGCTTATATCATCTTTATGGCGATGAATATTTTAGGGGTTAAGCTCGCCGCAATGTTTGAACTGGTGGTGACCGTGTTGGCAGTGCTTGAACTGTTAGTTTTTATGGGCGTAGTCGCGCCGGGCTTCAGCTTTAGCAACTTCGTACTCAACGGTTGGTCCGGCGGCGAACATTTCGGCCTGCCGGCTGTATCCGGTATTTTTGCTGCTATCCCCTTTGCTATCTGGTTTTTCCTGGCGATTGAAGGCGCTGCCATGGCCGCGGAAGAAGCCAAAGACCCAAAGCGTACTATTCCTAAAGCCTATGTCAGCGGTATTTTGACACTGGTCGTACTGGCCATTGGCGTGATGATTATGGCTGGGGGCGCTGGGGACTGGAGCAAGCTTGCCAACATCAACGATCCCCTGCCACAGGCGATGAAAATGGTGGTAGGTGAACACTCTAACTGGATGCACATGCTGGTCTGGATTGGGCTGTTTGGCCTGGTTGCCAGCTTCCACGGCATTATTTTAGGCTATTCACGCCAGTTTTTTGCCCTTGCCCGCGCGGGGTATCTGCCTGAAGGACTGGCGAAACTTTCCCGTTTCCAAACGCCGCACCGTGCGATTATTCTTGGCGGTGTGATTGGTATCGCCGCTATATTCAGCGACGGCGTGGTCAATCTGCAGGGCATGTCACTGACGGCGGCAATGATAACGATGGCGGTATTCGGTGCTATCGTGATGTACATCATGAGCATGCTTAGCCTGTTCAGACTGCGCAAAACTGCGCCGGAGATGGCACGCAGTTTCCGGGCACCGGGTTATCCCGTCGTACCCGCTATCGCTCTGATTCTGGCGGTCGTCTGCCTGGTTGCCATGGTGTGGTTCAATTTAGAAATTGCCGGTATTTTTGTGGCGTTTATGCTGGTCGCCTATCTCTACTTTGCAGCAACCAAAGCACAGCGCGATGCCGCCGCACCGGACGCCATGCTTTCGGGAGAGTAAGGAGGATGGCCTTGTATAGTCGTTAATCTTTTGAAGATGGCCTGCAAACTATGCAGGCCATCTTTTTCATTCTTTCAGACATTTACAATGAAAAGCGGTCCTGCGGCCACAGCCACGCAGCGCCGCGTACGCCGCTAGAGTCACCGTGAACGGCCTTGAGAACCGGTGTTTCGCACTCGCCGCCAAACACCCATTGCCGGATGAGCAGAGGCAAGGTGCTATAGAGCCTGTCGACATTGCTCATTCCACCGCCGAGCACGACGACGTCGGGATCAAGAATGTTAATAATGTTGGCCAACGCCTTCGCCAGTCGACGCTCATAGCGGCCAAGGGCGAGCTCCGCAACGGGGTCTTCTTGTGCGACCAGCTTGATAATTTCGGCTCCCGTCAGGCGCTGCCCGGACAGGCGGAAGTAATCTTCGGCGAAACCAGTGCCCGATACAAAAGTCTCGATGCATCCCGATTTACCGCAGTAGCACGGCACTTCCTGCTGGAAGCGGAACTCGTCTTCGTCCAGCCAAGGTAGCGGATTGTGTCCCCATTCACCGGCAATACCGTTGCCACCCGCATGCGCCGCGCCGTCAAGCGCAACGCCGGAGCCACAGCCGGTGCCGATAATCACCGCAAAGACCGTTTTTTTGCCCGCACCTGCGCCGTCGGTGGCCTCAGAAACAGCCAGGCAGTTAGCGTCATTGGCGATGCGCACCTCACGTCCTAGCAACAGTGAGAGGTCCTCGTCCAGCGATTGTCCGTTTAACCATACTGAATTGGCATTTTTGACTTTTCCCGTGAAGGGCGAAAGCGTACCGGGAATGCCCAGCCCAACGCTGCCGTGATGCCCAGTGGCCTGCTCGGCGTCGTCAACGAGTCCTTTAATCGCTTTCAGCGTGCGCTCATAGTCATTGCGTGGCGTGTCCACGCGCTTGCGAAACAGCTCATGACCTTCATCAGACAGCGCGATCACTTCAATTTTAGTGCCACCGAGATCGATACCAATACGCACAAGATTTCTCCATTGCCGGTTATTTTTATTCCTTAAGTCTATAACAATATTGACTGAATGAAGGGTTAAGCGCTCCTAAAAGGCTTCCTGCATACAAGCTCATTTTTCTTAAGGACTGATGACGCTCAATTGGTTATCATGCCGCCCTGCTTACCATTTATTTGCACGCTACGAGCGTGACGAGACAGGGATAACATCATGTTATGGTTTAAAAATTTATTGGTCTACCGCTTAAGCCGTGAAATCTCACTGTCTGCTGACGAGATGGAAAAACAGCTGAGCGCCTTCACTTTTACACCCTGCGGCAGCCAAGATATGGCGAAAACAGGCTGGGTATCCCCGTTGGGCTCACAGGGAGGCGATGCCTTAACCCACGCCAGCGGCGGTCAAATTCTTATTTGTGCGCGTACTGAAGCTAAAATCCTGCCCTCTTCGGTGGTCAAGCAAGAGCTGAATACCAAGATCGACCAAATTGAAGGCGAACAACACCGTAAGCTTAAAAAGACTGAAAAAGACTCGCTGAAAGACGAAGTGCTGCACACGCTGATGCCGCGCGCCTTTAGCCGTTTTAGCCAAACCTTAATGTGGATTGACACCGTCAACGGCCTGATTATGGTTGACGCCGGCAGTGCCAAAAAAGCCGAAGACATGCTGGCGCTGCTGCGTAAAAGCCTGGGTTCGCTGCCGGTCGTGCCGTTAACCATGGAAAGCCCTATCGAACTGACGCTGACCGAGTGGGTTCGCTCCGGTGAGACGCCTGCCGGTTTTGCGTTGCAGGACGAGGCCGAGCTGAAAGCAATTCTGGAAGAAGGCGGCGTGATCCGCTGCAAGAAGCAGGCGCTGGTCAGTGACGAAATTGCTAATCATATTGAAAACGGCAAGCTGGTCACCAAGCTGGCGGTTGACTGGCAAGAGCGAGTTCAAGTGGTATTGGCTGACGACGCCAGCATCAAGCGTCTAAAATTTGCCGATATTATTCGCGAACAGAACGACGATATCGACAGAGATGATTTCGCAGCACGTTTCGATGCCGACTTTATCTTGATGACCGGCGAACTGGCAGCCTTAATCAAGAACCTGATTGAAGCTCTGGGCGGCGAAGCACAGCGTTAGTCGTAGATTTAAGCGTCTAACGAGATGAGTTGCGCGGGTAACGTAGCGCGCAACTCATTTAAAACCAGGCAAACTTCGCCCAGAGGGAAAACCTATTACTTGGACAAGTACTTACAGAGATAAGAGCTGGTCTCAGGAACTTGCAGGTTAAACTCGCTGTTACCCGGCACGTAGAAGGTCTCACCCACCGTAAAGGTCTGCCAGCCTTCAGAACCTGGCAGCAGAACAATCAAGGTGCCGCTAACAACGGTCATTTCTTCTGGTTTAGCGGTGCCGAAGGTGTACTCGCCTTTTACCATTACGCCAACGCTAAGTGCGCCGAGGCTGTCGCTGTCGAAACCAATCGACTTCACTTTCCCTTCGAAATACTCATTATTTTTCAACATATAGATTGGCCCTTAGCGATAAATATTCACATTTCAAGAATCATCATAGTAGGGTCAGAAGCTGGCATCTGTCACTGATTTTTATTGTCGAGTTAGCGTCTGTCGAGGTATCCCGCAAAGCCGTTATCCGTTGATTGATTTTAAGGTCATCAGATGCGATCCTGAAAAATTCCACTATGCAGGTTTGCTCATGCCGTTACCGCCGGATATTCACCGCCTACTGCCTGCTTTTCTGAGTGCGGCGCAAAATGATAATTTTTCAGCGGCCGCTCGCAAACTCGGCGTAACCCCTGCCGCCATCAGTAAGAATATTCGTGTACTCGAAGAGAAACTGTCGCTGCGGCTGTTTGCCCGCAACACCCATAGCGTGGTGCTGACCGATGAGGGAAAAGCCCTGCTTCAGGAGGTTGAGCCACTGTGGCGTGCGCTCTCATCAACGCTTGAAAATGCTGCCTCCTCAAATCGCCAGCCCTCGGGCAGTGTCAGAGTCAGCGCTATTCCCGGTTTTGCGCAGCAGCAGCTAATACCCCTCCTGCCGAACTTTTTGGCGCAGTATCCTGAACTAAATCTCGACTTGGCGCTTGATGCCCGAGTGGTCAATCTGGTCGCTGAAGGTTTTGACGTCGGCATTGGCAATCGCGTTGACCCCGACAGCCGTCTGATTGCCCGTCAACTGAGGCCCATGCGCACGATGTATGCCGCCTCCGCCGACTATTTGTCCCAACATCCGCCGCTTAACACGCCGCAGGATTTAGTGCACCACTCCTGTCTTTTACACCGTAATGCTTCGACTAATCAGATAATTAAGTGGGATTTAGCAGATAGTGTTCCACAGGGTGAACTCAGCGGGCGCGTGGTTTCTACGCGGCCAGAATCATTGATAAGCTCGGCGATAAACGGCTTGGGCGTGGTGGGGGTTGCTGGTTGGTATATTGAGCCACATTTAAAAAGCGGGGCGCTGGTGCCGGTTCTAGAGGACTTTTGGACGGCGGGCGTACCACTCTGGCTGTATTACAGCAGCGCGGATTTACCCCCCAGAGTCAGAGTCTGGGTGGATTTCATTCTTGAGCACTTTCAACCGTAATTAGAGCAGCAGTTCGGCGGCCAGTTTAACGACCAGCGAATTCGATAGCATCACCGGTACATCGAGGTGTTTCTGGATGATGTCGCAGTGGCTGCGCTGATAACCGATGCAATCGAGCAATACCACCTGAGCGCCCTGATCCTTAAGAGAAAGCGCTGCCTTGATGAGCGTTTGTTCATCGGCAAGATACGGACTGGCGGTGGCGTAACACGGTTTTTTAGCCAGCTTGCTCCACTTACCCGCCTGATGCTCTATTTGCTCAACAACCGGCACTAAAATACCAACCTGATGCTGACCGACAATCCCGTTAATCAGCGGCGGAATGATCCTGTCAGGCTCTAGCAGCATCGCCTGCTGTGCGCGCAGGTTATGGAAAACACCGGTACACAACAGCAGGATCGTGTCGCATCCCTGACTTTCAAGCCAGTCGATTTTTTCCTGCAATGCCACCTCAACGCGCGGCGACGCCAAACGCACCTGAGTGCCGTCCAACAGGCGTGATACCAGCACGTCTTCTCCCGGTTCGGGTGCAAAACGCTGTTCGATTTGCGCCAGAGTCAGGCCGTCTAGCAGACCGGTGTGGGTCACCAGCTCGGGAGGAAGATACTCGTCAAGCAGCGGCATAATGTCGCTACGTGGCGCCTGCCCGATGGTCAGGGTAGCAAAAGAGGTCATCATCTTTTTAGTCTCTGCTTTGCAGGTGACGCAAGCTTCCGTACAGCGACAACAACAGTTGATATTCATCGGCATCATAGAAATGACAGGTGCCGCGGCCGAACTCTTTTGCGACTTCAACAGCAAATTTTACTGCCAGCGCAATGTCAGTTTCATGGCTGGCACCGGTGCCGCAGCCTGGTACGACCGATTCAGCGGTGATGGCTACGCCAACCACCGGGACCGTCGTGGCAGTAGATGGTTGTAGAATGCTGTTGAGGTGATGAACACCGTTGCCGTAAGGCGTGATGTCCTGAGTGGTTATCGGGAAGGTGACTGCTGGACGACCGCTGGTCATCTCCATAATGCGCAGCAAATCTTCTGAAACACGCAGAATGTACCCCTCTTTCACCGTGGGCGACAACGCATAACCTTTATGGTTGATGATGCGGTTGCCCTTGGTGGTGTCGATGGAGAGAATCGCGTCAACGCCGTCCACCACTTCATTGTCGTTCATGGTTACGTCATCGATAGGCGAGTCCATGAAATCAACGGGGTCATGAGGACGCGTCGGGGCATTCGGGCAAATGTGGGTGGTGATAATCACATCGCCCACCAGCACGTCGCCTTTACGCTGCATCTCGGCAAGTTTCAGCGCGCTGCTAATCGCGGCAATCGCGCCGTCGGCATCAGAAACGACGCCAATGCGCGTAGGTCGCGCGCCGATCCCGCCCAAGCGGCCGATAATCCCCAGCGTTGGTGCAGCACCGCCCTGAATTTTACCCGCACTGCCCGGAAGGGTGATGCGCACAAAATCGGTCGCGCCTTTTGTACCGGTGACGCGATGCGTGCTGGCAGTAACAGCAGGATAATCGGCAAACAGATTGACGACGTCCTGACCGCTGACGTGGGCATTGTCGATCAGTTCAAATACGGTAAGGGTTTGCAGTAAACTCATGGCATATTCCTCTAAACCACGCGGCTGACGCACAGGGCGCAACGGCTAAAACAACCGCGTTTATCGACTTTCTTTGAAAGCCGTTTTATTTATTAATATGGCTCGTGGGAGCCCTGGTGTTGACGCATTTTTCGTTGATACAGATTGTCGAGATTCGATTACTTACTTTTGGCACTAAAAATGGAGTTAAAGAAGCTGTACAGCGCATCTCCGGCGATAAAACCGGCGGCGAGGATTTCCATTGGTGTACGGCCTTTTTCACCCCAGATACGAATAATGATGATACGCAGCACGATGCCCAGTACCACGGCGTAACCGGCCATCACGCTGTTAATCAGCAAACCGGTCGCAAGCAGTACGCCCAACTGGCGCTTAGGTCCACCAATAAGCTGGATCAGTGCGCCCGGAATAGCCCATATCAACAGGCTGTGAGCGATGCCAGGCTGTGCACCGGCTTGAATCGTTTTGGCGTAGACTCGGGCCACAGGGGGGACCAAATCTTGAGCGAAATAGCCGATGTGGGCAAACCACACCACCGGAATGGCAATGAGAAACGCAATCAGTGCGGCAAACAGCTGAATGCGACGTCCGGCCAACTCGGCATGCAAGTCTTTTCCATAACCGCGCAGAATAAAGCCCGCTTTCAGGTCAAAGCCCATGTCGGCAAATGCCGGGCCGGTTGCTGCCGTAAAACCAGTAAGAATACACAGTGCGACAGGCGGAAAGCCCAATAGAATCCCGACGATCAGGGTAATCAGCGCCACGGCAAAGGCCGGGAACCAGCCCGAGTGCATAGCGGCAATGCCGACGATCAACTCGTGGAAGAAGGCGGCAAAAGCGGCATAAATAATGAAGCACACCAGCATAGTCACCGACATTTCAGTGTATATACCGCCGGCCAGTGCTAATGCTGCGGCAATAGCAACATAGCCGAAAGCACCCAGTCCCAGCGCTTTGCGAACTTCGTTTCCTGACTGGGTAAACGTCGCCTTGGCGTCGGCATGTTTGCTGCGAATGACCTGGATCACCTGGAACAGTGAAACCAGACCGGCCCCCACCATCATGCCGTGCGGAATGTATAAGGCATTAATATCAATCCCGCCAATCGGTTGCGCATAAGCACGGATCAGCAGGCCAATGCCAAACATGCTCAGCGCCCAAATATTGCCGATAAACGCCGTGCCGAACGCGGCCATCGGTATTTTAAGCATCGCGCCGCCCAGCCCGATAACCACGCCCACCAGCAGCAGCCAGGCCTGACGTCCGCCTTTATCACCGGCTTTAATTGCCTCGGCAGCGGCGACGCCCGGAGGCCACGCGTTGCTAGCAGGGAAGACTTTGGTATCGAACATGCGGTAGAGCAAATACGCATCAAGCAGCATCGCGGCCGATACGCCGAAGAACATGGGTAAAATCAGCTGCGGCTGCCCCATCACGTAAGGAATAGCGATGGGCATCAGCAAACTGTTTGCCGCACCGAAGGTCGCGGATGAGATAACGGTTTGTGCCAGGTTCTGGGTATGAATAGAACGATAGCGCTGGAACGCCTTCAGCGGAATGCGCGCCAACAGCATGGCAAACAAGGCGCCGATAATTGAGGTATTAGGCGTCACCCCGAGAGTGGTAATCAATTGAACGCCAATAATCGCGCCCAATATTGAAAGCAGAATCATTACAGCCAGCGTGCCGACTTCTTTTAACGGATTATAGCTTCCGTCGGTCACCTTGCTCTCACTCCCGGTATTGCCTGTCATATAGTCCCCTGGTGTTGGCGAAAAAAATCAAGAAATTCCTGGTGTTGGCGCGATATTATTGACTCGTATCCGCGCTTTTTATTGCGTAATTAATCAAAAATACTACCGGTCCGTTATTGGTCTATTGCCAATACTCATCACCTAACTTTTCGGCAAGTTGCCGAGTTACCGCTAAAATACCTTCGCGAATTCCGGCGGGTAATTCATGGCCATCGTGCGGAGAAGGGAAAGATAAACACATTCCCACCGTTTCATCACGATGCTTGTTCTGAAGACTGGTCGCCATCGTACTGATCCCCAATAGAGTCTCATTATTGGCATAAGACCAGCCTGACTCGCGAATTGCTGCCAAACACTTCAGCAGTTCATCCAGCGTCTGTGGCGAATTCGGCGAATTAACCCGATAACCTTCGCGATAACGCTCAACCACTTCACTGTCGGTATATCTGGCTAAAATGGCTCGGCCAATTGCCGACTCTGCCGCCGGTAATAGGCTGCCCGCTGGCGTAACTACCTGCAAATATGTCCGTCCCGGAAACATTCGCATCACCATGATATCTCGACCTTCGAGCATCGAAATGTAACCGGTGCACTGCGTTTGCTTGCTCAACAGCGCCATATACGGCGATGCGGCATCGACTAACGGCGTAGACAAATAATGGCTAGATACTGCCAGCAGCAAGTGGCCAATCTTATAAAGCCGCGTTTCTGGATCCCGCTCGAGCAAACCCTGCGTCTCCATCGTCATCAGCAGCCGAGAAACCGTACTTTTCGGCAAACCCAGCTGTTCAACAACATCGCTGAAAGAGAGACCGGGATGCCCCTGTCTGATCCCTTTCTGTGCAAAAAGCTTTAGCACTGCGGAAGCATTTTCTAATGTTGTCACGGCACCAGTTCCACTATTAGGAACTCAGTTCCTGATTAAGATGACTAAAAACTAAAGCTGATGCGTATCAGCGTCAAGTTGTTTATTTTTTATGAGGGTATAAAAAGCAGTGAATGATAATTTTCATAACGGAAATGCAGGAAATTTAACTTAAGTAACCTGTAATTTTTAGTGAAAAATATTATCAATTCCCGCACAACCAGCCTGTTACTCTGTTTTTAAGAGAAACGTTTCGATGGTTAAATAAAGAGATTTAGGAGGGATTTTAATCGACATTAACGCGTTCTCATATGAACAAGCACCGCCGTCATGCCGGTTAACAGCCAGCGTAAAAGCAGTGCTCATTTGAGTAATCGACTAATCGCCGTTTTCATCTTCGTAGCGTCGTTTAGAGTCTTTCGCTTCTTGTTGAGTTTTATGTTCGCTAATCAGCGTATCGGGCTTCGGGTGGTCAGCGCGCAGCTGGTACCAAGTTTCAGTTTGGCCAGGCAGCCCTTTTTCAACGGTGATAATTTCGGCTTTGCGGGGATACGGTGGTTTAGATGGCATGGGAACTCCTGTAAGTAATCACGTGTACATTGAGTATAGACAATGGGTGATTATTACCGGGAGTGGGAGGCTAAGAAGCCTCCTAAAAGATCTGGGGTGTAAATTTAGCGCGCGATTTGCAGAGCGAGGGCGTCGAGGATGTCTTCGACGATAGCGGAAGGCTGATGAGTGCCGTCCACCACGAAATGCGCCGCCTCTTGATATAAGGCCTCGCGTTGGTTTAATACCTCAGAGATCTCTTCGTTGATAGGTTTACCCGTTAACGTGGGGCGTTGATCTTCCTGTGGGGCATCTTCGAGGCGGTGCGCCAGCGTGCTGGCGGGAGAACGAAGATAGATAACCTGTCCTTTCTCGCGCATAAACTGACGGTTTTCTTCGGCCAAAATTACGCCACCGCCGGTGGCAACCACCGTGTTGGGTGCGCTGATATTTTGCAGAGCCTGAGTTTCACGACGGCGGAAACCTGACCAACCTTCACGCGCGACAATTTCAGCAACGCTAAGTTGAGAGGTTTGAAGCAGGTAGATATCAGTATCGACGAAGTCGTAGCCCAATGTCTGTGCGAGGGCTCTGCCGACCGTTGTTTTACCTGCGCCACGAGCGCCTATCATGAAAATGGGTTGCGTCATTACCACTATCCTTAATGTGCCTGGAACATCTTTTAACCTGCATGGCATCATACCGATAAAAATCGAATAGGCAATCCCTGTAAACGCAGTGTAATAAATTATTTACACCCATATCCCTTTATTTATAGTGGCTTACATACATACACCAAAGCCGGTGGAAAGTTTTTCACTACACGTATTTTTTTCCAACTAAAATAACGCGACAGCATCTTCTCGGAAAGATGGCTGTACTGGAACAAAATAAGCTCACCGTTGTTCTGCTTCAGGCGCTGCTGGGCGCGTTGCAGAATCCGCATGCTGATGCGCGTAGGAATAGAGAGCAACGGCAAACAGCAAAAAATGGCGTCAAAGTCACCTTCGAGATGCTCGGCTGAATGGCCCATCACCTGCAGTCGGCGGTCATCCAGTAAATTAAGCTTATGGATAAAGTTAGGTTGTATTTCAAATGCCTGCAGCTGCGCATCGGCACGCATTTTACCCAGTATCCGTTTGGTGAGCACGCCGTCAGCGGCACCAAACTCGGCAATTTTTAGCGTCTTCGTCCAATCCACCTGGTTGACCATCGCTTGGCATAGCCAAGGTGATGAAGGCGCCAGCGTACCGAAAGTGCGTGGTGAAGAGATAAAATTCTGCAAATAGGAGAACTGGTTTTTAATCGTCAATCTGGTCGCATTGATAGTAAGTCTTGTCGCATTCAGCATATTTGTAACCCCCTGGGGAAGTAGACCACTATCACACAGAAAAATTCTTAAGGAATAATTAATTGCGCTAATTATTTTTGACTAACCACGTAAACGCCACTTCTATATAAGAAAGGTCTTAATTAACGTTGTTTTAAGATGCTTTCGGAATATTGATAGGGAATTAAAATACCTTACCTTGCAGATTTTTACATAAGCCTAAAATAGCGGCATAGCATAAGAGGGGAATAATAGCAGAAACAGCGAACCTGAGGGGGAATAAAAAAGAGTAAAAACGAATGTGTAATAGCGTGAAATTGAAAAACATGTCGGGATAGACAGGATATTTTTAGGCCGTTGCAGGGAGACTAAACAGGTAACCGTCGGATGAGACACAGGAGACAGAGGCCGCTGGCGCAACCTCTATTAGAGGGTAATCTCCACACCCGACGGTGTATTCTTCTTAACGATAAAGCTCAACGCTGGCGCGGGACAGACTTGAGTCGCCTGGAGTGCTCACGCCGATAATACGGTAGTGAGTTGCGCCCTCTTGGCTGGCTTTTTCATTCACTGCAGCTTTCAGGCTCATATCTGCGGTGTTGTCCTGACGAACATCAACGACGCCGAGTGATTGATAATTATTGGTTTGTACCTGAGCTGCACTGATTTCGCTCGCGGCCAAGGCTGAGAATGATGCGGTAGTAATTAACGCTGCTGCAAAAATAGGTAAAATTTTCATGATTTTTCGCCTTAAAGTTTTTATTGAGTTTCGGATAACTCGTCGATGTTTAATTAGCAGGATGTTGTCCTTGGAATTAATTATCGTTCATTAAACGAAAGGCGGCGTAATCAGATGTAAAGAAATTTAAGATTTATGACGAAAATAAGGAGGGAATAATATAAAACATTACCAGCCTTCGATAATGTAATAAAAAAGCACGTTTATGGTGCAGAAAATCATAATGAAGGGTTAAGAAGTGGGTCAACGCGAGACAGATTCGCACAAATCGACGCCCCATAGCAATCGCTGTTATTATTCTTTTAAACGAACAAAACCTATAACCAGAAAATTCAGACCAAAGGGAACTTTATGGCCGGAACCAGTCTTTTAGCGTTAATCGATGATATCGCATCAATTCTTGATGATGTCGCGGCAATGAGCAAAGTTGCCGCAAAAAAAACCGCCAGCGTACTGGGAGACGATCTGGCGCTGAATGCGCAGCAGGTCTCTGGCGTTAAGGCTGACCGCGAGCTGCCCATTGTGTGGTCCGTCGCCAAAGGGTCACTGCTCAATAAAGCTATCCTCGTTCCTCTCGCCCTGCTCATCAGCGCCTTTGCCCCTTGGGCTATCACGCCTTTGTTGATGGTGGGCGGCGCTTACCTCTGCTATGAAGGCTTTGAAAAGGTTGCGCATAAATTTATGCCGCATGACAACGCGGACGAGGCAGAGAAGAAAAATCAGCAAAAAACCGCACCAAAATCGGATGCCGAATTGGCCAAAATGGAAAAAGAGAAAGTTAAGGGTGCTGTGCGCACCGACTTTATTCTGTCTGCGGAGATCATTGTTATTTCACTGGGCACCGTCTCCTCTGCGCCTTTTGTCGATCAAGTTATGGTCATGGTCGCTATTGCGGTCGTGATGACCCTAGGCGTTTACGGCTTGGTGGCGGGAATTGTAAAAATTGACGACGCGGGCCTTTACCTGAGCAAACTGGGCGGTGAAAGTGCCTTTATGCGCGCCGTGCGAGGTTTCGGTGGCGGCATTGTCAATGCCGCACCGTGGTTGATGAAAACCCTGTCGGTAGTCGGTACCTTCGCCATGTTTCTGGTCGGCGGGAGTATTATCAGCCACGGTCTGCCGTTTATGCACAGCCTGCTCGAATCGTTGACCGAAGGCCATCAGGGCTGGGTAAATAGCCTGATAACCGGCGCAACGGATCTGGCGGTGGGCATTGTGGTCGGTGCCGCGGTGCTGGCAGTGGTCTCTCTTGGCAGCAAGCTATTTAAAAAATAACCTCCGCCTACGCCAATCGTTTACTCGTCATCCATCAAAGAAAAACGGGCCAGTCTGTGGCCCGTTTTTTTCGCTAACGCGATTTACCTGCTTCAATAAATACCGTATCCGTTTCAAAGGTGCCTTCGGCCTGAATGGCGAAATAATGAGTCACCTCATCTGACATCACCTTTTGCAACTCTCGGATCGCTACCACGAAATGCTGCGGCGTTTTCAATCTTGCCACCCAACTGCTGAACTCCAGAGTTAATCTATCCGTGCCCAACTGACCAATACTCAATCCGGCATCATTGAACATTTGCAACCATTCACCGGTGGAATAACTTCTCACGTGTGAGGTATCACGCAGTTTCTCGACGGTTTGCAGGTAAATATCCAATACAGGATGCCCCGGCGAACAGGTATCCATCATCACCACTTTGCCACCCGGTTTCAGAATGCGGCGCACTTCCCGCAGCGCCCGACCCACGTCGTGCCAGTGATGGGCTGAATAACGGCTGATAACAATATCCACGCTGGCATCCGCAAAAGGCAAGACTTCGGCATATCCCTGCTGTACCTCTATATTGGTAAGTCCTTTATCCGCCGCAGCGTGCTCGACCACTTTCAGCATCTCTGCGGACAAATCATAGGCAATAACCTTCTTGGCAAATCGGGCGGCTGTGAAGCTGGCGTGCCCTGCCCCACAGCCTAAATCTACCACCACGGCATCAGAGAATGGCCCAAGCAGAGTCGCCAGTTTTTCCAAATCGGCCCCCTGCGCGTGAACCTTGCTGGTTAAATAATTATGAGCGTTTGGGCTGAACTGCTGACTAACACTCTGCGTATGGCTATTTTTGTTATCCATGGGCTTCTCTTCTTTCGATAGATGATGAACTCAAAAACACTCTATACTGCGTTTTATACGGGTACAATATGACCATTTATACTGGTATGAGTCACTTCCTGCTTACCGGCAATGAACGAGTAAATCATGACTTCTCTAGACCTTTTAAGCGGACCGAAAGCACTGGGCGCATTTTTACGTGCTCACCGAGAAAGGACTTCTCCAGAAATGGTGGGACTGCCGCACTCAACGAGGCGTCGCACCAGTGGCCTGCGCCGCGAAGAGCTGGCGCAAATCAGCGGGATCAGCACCACTTGGTACACTTGGATTGAACAAGGCAGAGACGTTTCTATTTCAGCCGGCACCTTGAGCAGGCTAGCGCAGGCGCTGCGTTTGCAGCCGGCCGAAGAGGACTATTTGTTTACTCTGGCGGGGGTTAAAAACCCGCAGGAGCATGTTCAAGCACCGACCGTTTCTGAGCATCTGGCACAGTGTATTGATCAGCTAAACTGCCCCGGCTACCTGATTGACAGTTGTTGGAACATGCTGGCTTGGAATACCCAAGCCGAGCAGCTGTTTCAAGGCTGGTTAGACAACGACGAACAGCCCAACTTACTGCGTTTTGTGTTTCTTCATCCGCTGGCACGCACCTTGCTGGTTAACTGGGAAGCGCGCGCAAAGCGGATTGTGGCCGAGTTTAGGGCTGAAACCAGCCACTACGCACATTCTGAGGCAGTCCGCCAATGGGTACTCAATTTACGTCAGGAGAGCAGCGAGTTCGACAAAGGGTGGGCGCAGCAGGAAGTGCTCGCGCGCGAAGGCGGAGAAAGGCGCTTTGAACATCCCCAACGCGGGCCGGTACGCTATCTTCAACAAACATTTTTACCTTCAGGAAACAGTGAGTTAAGAATGGTGATGTTGATAGAACAAGCGCTGACTGCACAAGCCAGCTAGCGGTTTCACCTCGATTCATTGACATTCGTTTAGCGAATATGTGAGTGTGAGTCTTAGGCTGCGGGACGAAGAATGGAGAAAGGTAGTATGACGAGCCGTCTAATTTTTCAGAATGAAAGTTTGGAAATACGTTTGCCGACTGAGCTGGAAGCGCCGCTGCATTTTGAGGCTATTCAAGCATCTATTGATGATATCTCTGCCTGGGAGAGTTGGTGTACCGCAGACTACAGTCTTGAAGACAGCCGTACTTACCTTCTCGACTCCTACGTCAAACGCCAGCGCGGGATAGAGTACCGCTTTTGCCTATTTGATAGAGCCAGCGGGAAAATTGTCGGCTCAATTGCGCTAAATCGTATTGTTCATGAATATAAAACTGCCAATATAGGATACTGGATACGCAGCGATTTCACTGGCCGCTCGTTGGCGGTTACCGCTGTTAAGGCGCTGGCCCGCTTCGCATTTGATGAGTTAGCCATGACCCGTTTGGAAATTGTGGCGATGGAAAAAAACCACCGCAGCCGTCGGGTTGCAGAAAAGGTGGGGGCAATTGACGAAGGTCTGCACCGCAATCGCCTTTATTATCAGGGAACCCCCGTAAACGCCTGGTTATACTCGCTGATCCCCGGCGATTTGGCATAAATTCGGCACTTAAATATTGACACAGGATCAGGACATAATGCGTTCATCTATCGTATCAACCGACTGGCTGGCTTCACACCTCAACGAACCTGGCCTGGTTATTATTGATTGCCGTAAATCTAAACCTGGCATCACCCCACCAATTGATTTTTATGGAAAATATCTCGCCGAGCACATTCCCGGAGCCCTTTATGTTGAGGTCGATGATATTTCTGATTGCAGCACCGGCCTGCCCCACATGCTGCCAACCGCCGAGGCCTTCAGTCAATCAATGAGCGAACGCGGCATCCGCAACGACAGTTCGATTATTCTCTACGATGAAGGCGACTTGTTTAGCGCGCCGCGCGTGTGGTGGATGCTGAAAAGCTTTGGTGCGGCCAGCGTACGCATTCTCGACGGCGGGCTGAACGCCTGGGTCAAGGAAGGAAAAACCGTCGAAGCCGGTGAGAATGTTCTGCCTACAGCGACCTTCACCGCCACACTGCCGGGTGAAGTGGTGGTCAGCGCCGACCAGGTGAAACAGGCTATTGGTAAGGTGCAAATCATTGATGCGCGTTCGCTTGGGCGTTTCAAGGGCGAATTGCCAGAACCCCGTCCGGGTCTGCACGGCGGTCATATTCCCGGTAGCCTCAGCGTGCCCTTTACTGAACTCACCCAAGACGGGCAAATAAAATCACCGCAGGCGCTGGAAGAGACCTTTATTCGTCTTGGCGTGGCGCTAAATCAGCCGACTATTGCCAGCTGCGGTTCGGGTGTAACGGCGGCGGCGCTCCTGTTTGGGCTGCATTTGCTGGGTTCAGAAGAGGTGAAGATTTATGACGGCTCGTGGGCCCAATGGGGTGATATTAACGAAGATTACCCCATTGAAACGCACTAACGACCTTTGAGACCGACCGTTTGTGCAGGCCAGCGCCTGCGCAAACGTCAAAAACGGCTTAGAGCACCATACCGCCAGAAACTTCAATGCGTTGCCCGTTGACCCAGCGATTATCCTCAGAAAGCAGTGAGGCGATCATGGGGCCAATATCATCAGGCAACCCCGGCCGCCCCAGAGCCGTCATGTTCGACACCATTTTATTGACCTCTGGATTATCACGCACGATACCGCCGCTAAAATCAGTTTGCACGGCTCCAGGCGCGACACTATTGGCGGTAATTCCCCGCTCGCCCAACTCCTTGGCAAGATAACGCGTCAATACTTCGAGTGCGCCTTTCATGGCGGCATAAGGCCCACTATCAGGCACGCTGACGCGCGTGAGACCGCTGGAGATATTCACGATGCGCCCGCCGTTATTGATAATCGGCAGCAGTTGTTGAGTGAGAAAGAACACCCCTTTAAAATTGACCTGATAAATCAGATCAAGCTCGGCCTCGCTGGTTTTAGCAATGGAATTGTGGTGAGAAATGCCGGCGTTATTGACTAAATAGTCGAGTCGGTCGCCGCCCAACTCAGCCAATGCTGTTTGCACCTGACCTGTAAAAGCGGCAAAGGTGGCGCTGTTGCCGGTATCAAGCTGCAAAGCAATAGCCTGAGAACCCGCCGCACTCACGGCTTCAACGACTTTTTCGGCTTCGTTCAAGTTTGTGTTATAGGTGAAAATACTGCGTACCCCGCGCGCAGCGAGAGCCAGTACAGTGCTTCGTCCAAGTCCTCTGCTGCCGCCGGTTACCAGCGCAATCGGTTGTGAAAAAGTGTCAGTCATGGCGTTATCCTCATTACGGTGAGTCCCCTCACCCGGTTGGAGCATAAATCATAGAGCGCGGCGTGGCGTTCGCCCATGCCGAAAGCCAGCCTATTCTTGCCTAATCCCACCTCCAGCGGTAAGTTAAAAATCATATTTTCACGGAGGCACGTGATGACTGACATTAAACAATTGTGCGAAGCTGTCGAGCAGGCAATAACGCAGAGAGGAAATATCAGCCCCTGTTATACCGAGGCTGAAGGGATGATCCTGCTGAGGTCGCAAACGCATCGCCATCCTATGCACTTAATTCACAAGCCAGCGCTATGCATTGTAGCGCAGGGTGAGAAATGGACCCGCTTTGGTGATGAGCGTCTTTGCTACCGGGCAGGAGAGGCCATGCTGGTGAGCGTGGAGATGCCGGGCGCCAGTCAGGTTGTTGAAGCCAGCGCCGAAGCGCCCTACCTTAGCGTAGTGGTCGAACTGGACTTGGCCATCATGAACGACGTTTATCAGCAAATGGCTTCTCCCCCCAAACCAGACTCTGCTTCAAAAAATGCGGCTCAGGTTATTCAACTTACCCCGCGCCTCAATGAGTGTGTATTGCGTGCCTTACAGCTCCTTAATTCTCCGCAAGCGATTCCACTTCTCTATCCGGGTCTGATGAAGGAATTATGCTATTGGTTACTCACCGGACCGCATGGCGCATTGCTGGCAACCACCGTGCTGGGACGAGAGCGCCATCATCGACTGATCGAAGCCGTGCACGTGCTGAGAAAAAACTTTGATAAAACGCTGCGTATTGACACGCTTGCCGGGGTGGCCGGACTCAGCCCCACGGCTTTTCATCGGCACTTCAGGGCGATGACGTCAATGACGCCGGGTCAATTTCAGAAAAAAATCAGATTACTGGAGGCGCGCCGACTGTTGCTTTCAGGCGCTACGTCGGCAGAGAGCGTGGCTTTTCAGGTAGGTTATGCCAGCCCTTCACAGTTTAGCCGCGAATATGCTCGCCTATTTGGTGCGCCGCCCCGTCGCGACATCGTCAATTTGCAAGCCCAGCTCAGGGAGTCGTTGGACTAGACTTTGGGTATTACGGGCAAAAAAAAGCCCGCACGAGGTACGGGCAGAACAAACTGGTCTATCAGAGAGTGTCTTCTTTCTTCTGGGTACTTCTACACCCCACTTTATAACAAATTAATCACAAGTTAGTTACTTAAATGTAATTAAATAAGAGCCAGACTGTTTTATCAGAAAAAAATCAGCTTTTTAAGCCTTCCTGTACCACCTTGTTAAAGGTTTCAGCGGAGCAAAATCCTTTACTATCAACAGGACAGCCTTCAGCTTGTAAAACCACTTTGTGCATCGGGCTTTTTAAGCTATATGTGCTGCCGTTGCGGATTTGCTGGGCCGTTGGGTAAACGTACTCGATTTTCATCAGATCTTTATTGGTTTTCTTGTCATGCCAGCGTTGGAATACCACGGCTCCGGCAATCGGCGTACGCTCGTATTGGCCCGGCAGAGTGAAGTTTTTGATTTTCAGCGCCGACAAGAACGCAGCGATATTGGAATCGTGGCCTACGAGCAGGGTAACGCGAGCTTGTTGAGCTGCGCGCTGATCGTCAGTTTTAGCCAGTGATTTATCGAGCACCCCAGACATAAAGGTCAGCGTAGTGGCCGCGGCGTTCTTACCAATCTGCGGTGAGCTAAAGATCGCCTGTTGATCGGCATTTTTAAACTCTTCTACCTGACGCCACTGTTCAGGCGTGGTGATTTTACCCCACGCCACGTCTTTAGCCGGCAGGCCTTCATAATATTGCAGCATAAAGGCATCGCTAATGCCGGTTCCCAGCGACAACGGGCCGGATATGCCTGGTTCTTTGCCCTGATTCACCACCAGCTTCGAAGGCTGCGTGCTCAAATCGCACACTTTATCTTCTTTACAGGTTTTGGAGTTTTGGAAATCCATGACCTTGGCAACCAGCGCATAATTAGGTTTCAAACGTTTATTCAAGCCATCAAGGCCGCCCTCACCGGCAAATTTATCGGTAGCGTTTATTGCATCCGATCTGAACTGATCGGTCACGTCAGCGGTAATGATCGGATTAAACACCGGATCCATTTTGCCCACTTCAACGCGATTCACCACCGGAAGTTCGCAGCCTGGGAAGGCCCCGATAAGGAAATGCTTGGCAGTATCAATGGTGCGCGGCAGGCTGTTGGCATAAGTGAAAACGTCACCAGCCTGCGGACAACCTTTCGCTGGCAGCAGTTTATTTTGCGCTAACCACAGGCGGTAGTACCCACCAACGTGCTCTTCAACTTTCCCGCCCTTCGGCGTTAATAATCCCCCTTCAGTACTCCATACCGGCCAAGTGCGGGTAGTGGCGTTGCCCAGTGCGTTGTTGTAGTTGGCTAAAGGGGCACGAATACTGTGGCGGCTAAAAATAAGCACCTGCTGTAGCTCAAGATTATTGTCTGCGGCAACGGCCGCAGCAGGCAGCGATGCCGATACCAGGCAAGCCAAGGTGCTCAATAGCGCATAGCGGGAAAATCTTTTCACGTGTAACTCTCCTGTTGTTATAAATAATTACCCATAACCGAATAGTCATAGGTAATTTGCTATCAAATTATTGTTTGAGTGTTGCCATAAAGTTTATAGCGGGTATTACATGACAAAAACAAGGAAAATCAAGCATAAAGGATCAGGCTGCGGCAGAGGGAGATCTGGCTCACAGCACTGATTTAACAGGAGATATGACTTAAAATTGAAATCTTAACCAGGCAAAGAAAACGTTGCCGTTGTTATGCGTGCCTGGGATATAGGTCGCCTGGAAAGTGAGTCGCTCGTAGCCAACTGATGCCAAAGGCAATATCAAAGGTAAAGGCACATAGTCGTAGTTATTACGCGCCGTCACCGCCGCCGTATAACCTAAACCAAGTTTGAAGTCTTGACCTTCAATCGGACGCCAAATTTTTTCGTAGCCATAGCCCCCAATAGGCTCCCATTTGTTAAACGAATCTTTGAAGGCCATAAAATAGAGGCCGTGCCAGTCGCCATTTTCATCATAGCGCGAAATACCGTAACCCCCACCCCAAGGACGTTCATTATACTTGTCGATTTTCTCGCGGTCATACGTTGCGCGGTTGTGCCAAGTAATCACCGGCAAATAGAGGTCATGATTAGGTGACGCATTCCAGGTGGTTGAAACATCATTTTTCCACGATGCCCACCAGCCATTAAAGCCAGGCTGTTCTGTTGCACTAGATGTTGCAGCGGAAGGTGTTGAATTATTAGCCATCACTGATGATGTAAACAGAGATAGTCCTATAAGTAATACACTGCTTATTTTTTTAAAAATACACATTCAAATATTCTTC
>NZ_MRWD01000090.1 GCF_002093625.1 Rouxiella silvae
CGTCATTATAGGTATTATACTATTTATATTGCATTCATCAGACTCACTGAGCTTAGTAACTTCAATAAATATTTGGATATTCTCTCTACTTCCAATACTGCTCTGGACTGTGACCTTCATCGTTTATAGCTTCCTTTATGGCAGAAAAGTAGAACATTGTCATTTTCAAGAGCAACAAGCAGAAAAATCTCATCAAGAGTGGCAGGTATGGTCAGAGCGTTATATGGCAGTGCTCGGCAGTTGTGTTTTATTACCTGATATGATTACAGCCAACTTTGTGGAAAAAAAACCACCTAAACTAGAGATGCAATATAATCTAACTCGCCGGATTGATTATTTAGATAAAACTCTCCCTCCGATACATCAGGCTATTTTAGTATTGCTTAAAAGTCTTTCTCAGCAGATATCCGCATTGCCTGATAGGCAAAGATTAACCGTGACTTTACTTACTGATGTAGACGCTCGGCAGCATGTAATATTAACATCTGTTTTTTTAAAACAGTGGGCCAAAGTTTTTCCAAAATTCCAGGAGCCGGTAAAGATTGACGCAGTATCTTCACTCTCCTACAACCTCATTGATAAATACCTAAAGCAAACAACCGAGTCTGTCTATCTCATCCTGATCCTGCAGCTTGAAGGTAAACAGAAATATTCTGATGGACTCGGCATATTTCTTCTCGCCGCTGATGATGCGGTAAAAAAACTTGCCGTCCCGATTGAAGGTCGTCTTTTAAGGCCGATGCCGATAGATCCGACGCAGCTTGATATCGAACTGAGTCTTTTTTTAGAAACACAAGATATTGCTCTTCAAGCAAGCGGCTTGGCCGGTGGCAGCAAAGCACTGTCGGCACTTATTCCAACAATATTACCCGTTATCAGCGATATGGCAGGTGCAGTAAGGTTAGAAAACGTTCAGATACTTGAACAGTACATCGGGATCCCCGGCCCTTTCTCGGCATGGCTAACGGCAGGTTTTGTTCTGGATTTCGTACGTATTCAGAACGTTCATTACCTCGTATTTTCTCAATCTGATGCTGACTGGTTCGTCAGTACGATTTCTCCCGGGTGCATAAATGAAAACATTCAGTAATCCGTGGCATAAGAGCGGAGGCGTAACTTTGCTTATTTTGACAGTTTGCGGTATTGGCTGGCTTATTTGGAATTATGGCGAACGTGTCGGGCTCGACAGCATAGATAAAAAAATTTTTGCCGCTGTGATACTGCTCTCAATTGCCATACTGACAAAGCTGTGGCCACTCATCGGGAACTCTATTCGTCAAAAAATAGCTTCGCTATCAGCTCGAGAAAAAGGCATTTATCCGCCACCAGAGGGGCGCATAATATCATCGGCACCGTTGTGTACGCTGCTCAGTGAACTACGCTATTGCCTGAAATCAAATTATGGTTTTTTTTGGCGGCAAAGAGTCAAAATCCTGCTCGTTATTGGCCAGCGTGAACACATTGACATTCTGATCCCTCAGCTTTGCTCACAGCAATGGCTTGAGGGTCAGCAAACGCTCCTTATTTGGGGCGGGGAAACGAAGAACGATCCCGATCCTCGCGTTATTAACACACTGCGTAAACTGCGTGGCCGCCCACTGGATGCCGTAGTGTGGGTGAACGCGATGTCTTTAAATGAGTTATCACCGCCAGTGTATGTCGACAACCTTATGCAAATGCTGGCCCGATGTTCTAGCGCGCTGCGCTGGCGCGTACCGTTGTACATCTGGTCAACGCAAACTACGCCATGGAACCAATCTACACGTATTTCTCAGCCAGTGGGGTGTCTACTTCCTCCTGATTGTAAAGCCGAAATGCTTAGAGAGTGCCTACACTCTTTGTTGCCCAAGTTGCGGCTGAGGGGCGCACAGCAGGTGTTGGAAGACACGCGCCACGATTATTTACTGTCGCTTGCAGGCGCACTTAGCCACGGCGGTATCGAAAACTTTATACACTCACTTTCTACCTTGTTGACTCGCTCTCGGACAATTCCATTGGCCGGAGTAATGTTTAGCCTGCCATCCACCTTGATGGTGAATAATTTAGCCCACGTTTGGCAGGTGGACAAAAGTTGGGATGAACTGCTTAGCTCCGTTTTTCAGTTGCCTAAAGCTCTTTTACCCCAACGTGCCGGTTTCGCATGGATAAAAACTGCACGTTATTGCCTGATGGTCGGTTTATCGCTTTGGGGTGCAGGAATGCTCATTTCATTCTTCACCAACCGATCTCTGATTCTAAGCAGTGTTGAACAGGGACAACTGGCGATGAGTCCTCAGAGCACAGTTGTTGATCGCATGCAGGCTCAGCAATCTTTGCAGCGCACGCTGAGTAAATTGCAATATCAGGCCAAATTTGGCGCTCCCTGGTTCACCCAATTTGGCCTGAACCAAAATACGCGTCTTTTACAAGGATTATGGCCGTACTACTCACGCAGCAATACGCCGTTAATGCGCGATGAGGCGGCGGCGAAACTGGAGCAATCCCTCGTCTCTTTGGTCGCCTTATCGCCCAACAGCACTGAACGTAATCGTCGAACACCGCTCGCCTATGCGCAACTCAAAGCCTATTTGATGATGGCGCGTCCAGAAAACGTTGATGCCGTCTTTTTAAGCCAAACGCTGCATCAAGCGTGGGTAAAACGAGAGGGCGTTGATAGCGGCGTTTGGCAGGCAATGTCCCCTGCTTTACTGAGCTTTTACGCCAAGAATCTGACGGCGCATCCACAGTGGAAAATTGCGATAGACGATGGGCTAGTTAGCGACGTGCGCCAAATTTTGCTGCGCCAATACGGCCTTCGCAATGCTGAAAACGCACTTTATCAAAACATGCTGCAACAGGTTGCCAAAACCTACAGTGATATGACCCTTAAGCAAATGACGGGCGACACCGATGCAAGTTTATTGTTTTCTACGCCTGAAGTTGTGCCGGGAATGTTCACCCGAAAAGCCTGGCAGGAGCAGGTATCAGAAGCCATTAACCGCGTGGTGAAGGAACGGCGGGAAGAAATTGATTGGGTGCTGACCGACAGCCAGAATTCTGCAACGTCAGCACTTTCACCCGAGGCGCTCAAGGCGCGTCTGACTGAGCGTTATTTCAATGACTTTGCCAGCAGTTGGTTAGATTTTCTCAACAGTATTAAGTGGAATAAAGCGCGTAGCCTGTCGGACTCAATCGACCAACTGCAACTGATGGCCGACGTTCGTCAATCACCGTTAATCGCTTTGATGAACACCCTCGCCTACCAGGGACGAACCGGTCAAACCGCCTCCGCGCTGTCCGACTCACTGGTCAGTTCGGCCAAAAATCTGTTTAACAGAGAGTCGCAGCCGGCTATCAGTCAAACAGTGGCAATACACAGCCCGCTAGATAGCACTTTTGCGCCACTGCTGACACTGCTGGATAGCAAAACGGGCGGCGACGCTAGCAATACCTTGAGTTTACAGACATTCCTTACTCGAGTGACTCGCGTGAGACTTAAGCTCCAGCAAGTGACCAACGCAGCGGACCCTCGGGCTATGGCGCAGGCATTGGCCCAAACTGTCTTTCAGGGCAAGGCGGTCGATCTTACCGACACCCGTGACTATGGCAGCCTGGTGGCAGCGAGTTTGGGTCAGGAATGGCGGAGTTTTGGAGAAGCCCTCTTTGTGCTGCCGATAGACCAGTCGTGGCAGCAGTTGCTGACCCCCACAGCCAGTAGCCTCAATGCCCAATGGAAAAATGCCATCGTCGATGAATGGAATAACGCCTTTGGTGGACGATATCCGTTTAAAGATGCCGCTGCCGGCGCTTCGCTACCGCTAATGTCGCAGTATTTACGTGCAGACAGCGGACGTATTCAGCGTTTTCTTGAGACCCATTTAAGCGGCGTTCTACATAAAGAAGGCAGTAAATGGGTACAGGACAGCGTCAATGCGCAAGGATTGACACTCAATCCAGCATTTCTCAAGGCCGTCAACATGCTTAGCCATCTTGCAGATCAGGTGTTTACCGACGGCGATGCCGGACTCAATTTCGAACTACGTCCTGGAACGGCCAAAGACCTGATGCAAACCGACCTGACCATCGACAGCCAGCCACTCTCTTACTTCAATCAGAAACCTGTTTGGAAGCGCTTTCGTTGGCCAAATGATACGCAGTCCCCCGGTGCTACATTAAGCTGGATGAGCACCCACAGTGGAACCCGTATTTTTGCCGACATAACCGGCCCGTGGGGGCTGATCCGCCTGCTTGATAAGGCCGAGGTAAAGGACTATATGGGCGGCACTACCCTTTATAACCTGGTATGGAGGGCACCCGACGGCCTGCCGCTGACCTATACCCTGAGAACCGAACTCGGCGAAGGACCTCTCGCGCTAAGAGGTCTCCGGGGCTTTGTGATGCCAGAATCGATTTTTCTAACTGAACATCCTATCCAAAGAGGCCCAAGATGAGCGCGCTTAACTCTCTGCTTCTATTGTGCTTTTCAGATAAACAGGCGCAAATTTTACCCACCGCACGGCAGCACGTTTCACTGTGGAAGAACTGGTTGATCCCCTTTTCGGGCAGTTTTCCGGCTGGAGAAGATCCAGGTTATGACGATGACTTTCAGCGCATACGCGAAGAAGTTAATAAGCTCTCGGGCGCCGATATCGGCCTTATCTGTGAATTGGCCGAAAAGCTGTTCACCACGCGCTGTAAAGATCTGCGGGTGGCGACCTATTATCTGTGGGCGCGTCTGCATCGCGACGGTGAAAAAGGCCTCGCCGAGGGTCTAACCTTGCTTTCTGCACTGCTGCTGCACTATCCACAACAGCTGCTACCGATACGGGCCAATAGCCGCAAAAGTGCGCTGGAATGGCTGGCGGGATCCCGTGTTTTGAACAGTCTGTCTCTGCATCCAGAGGTTGAAAAGTCCGAGTTTGAGACAATATTGGCGGCCCTTGCGCTGATTGAAAATACGTTGAATGACTGGACTGACGACTGCCGTCCAGAACTCGGTTCACTGTATTCGGCGCTTAATGCACGGCTGCTTCAGTCAGGTGGACTTGATGCGCTGGTGCCGCAAAACATTGCGACTCAGGACACCCCAAGAGTCACACAATTACCGTCCGAGTATTCACCCGAGTTAACACCGGTTCATTCTGGACGTGAGCTACTCGAGAGAGCACGAACGCTTTCTGGCTATCTTCGTGAACAACCGCAAGGTTGGCTGGCGGCAAATCGATTGATGAAATGCCTGCGCTGGGACACCGTTCATCAGGTGCCGCCGAACGATGCCAACGGCCGTACGCGCTTGGTTGCTCCGCGCGAAGAATATCGCACTCAGCTTAAACGTCTTTATCTTCAGCAAAACTGGCGCGAACTTCTTGAGCAGGCCGAGCGCATATTTACCGAAGGGGTCAATCATTTTTGGCTTGATGTGCAGTGGTATCTCTATCAGGCATTAAGCAAATCTGGTCATCCTTTCGAGGGCTGGGCAAACATTATCCGGCAGGACTTGCGTATTTTACTGGAACGCCTCTGCGGGCTTGAGAAAATGGCCTATGACAACGGTGCGCCCTTTGCCGATGAAGTCACTTTAGGCTGGATAAACCAGCACGTTCGCGAAACACCGGTCGAATGGCATAGTGAAACCCTGCCGTCATCCGGAGGCAGCGATCTCTCGATTCTTTCTCTGGAACCAGAAGCCGTGAGGCTTGCCGATGCTGAAGGGCCTGAGGCTGCGTTGCGCTGGCTGCAGTCGCAACCCGGCAATACAACGCCGAGGCAAAATTGGCTATTGCATCTGCTAATGGCGCGCGTCTGCGAACAGTTTGGCAAGAATCAGATGGCACTGCATCTGCTTTGCGAACTCAACAACAACGCAAAATCCCTCACGCTAAGCCACTGGGAACCCGAGCTGCTATTTGAAATATGTGCCCGCCGGCTGCGGTTGTTGCGCCTCCAGGCACAAAGGAGCAGTAGCGATAAAGCTTCGCTGGCTGAGCTGATGCATGGCCTAACGGCGCAGCTTGTGTCATTGGACCCCGTGCGTGCCGCCGTTCTTTGCGAATAATATGCCAAGCTATAAGCTAAATGGAGTTTTATGAAAGATTTAACTCTGCGCTATTTTGATGCTGAGATGCGCTATCTGCGCGATGCGGCCCATGAGTTTGCCATCGCACACCCCGATCGCGCGGCCGCGCTAAACCTTAACCAATCCGGCACACCCGACCCCTACGTGGAGCGCCTGCTCGAAGGTTTTGCCTTTTCAATGGGGCGCCTGCGAGAAAAGCTCGACGATGACTTACCTGAATTGACCGAAGGGTTGGTCAGCCTGCTGTGGCCACACTATTTGCGCACAATACCTTCTCTTTCGGTGGTTGAAATTTCCCCCGCGTTTGCCAGCATGAAAATGAATGAAAATGTTGCGACAGGGTTCGAAGTGACTTCGCAACCCATCGGTCCTAAAAATACGCGCTGTCGCTATCGCACCACTCAAGACTTGCAACTGCAACCCCTTGCTCTTACTCAAGCCAAGATCCTTACCGAACTCGATGGACGGTCGGCAATTCGTTTGGTTTTTCAATGCAGTGAACTGAGTGATTGGTCAACCGTGAACCTTGCCAAACTGCGTTTTTATCTTAGCGGTGAGTCGCCAGTGAGTTGCGCACTGCACTTGGCGCTGACAAAAAAATGCGCCTCGATGTCGCTCAGATTCATTACCCACCAAAGCACCAGCGGCGAACGGCAGCCGCTGTCAGGCTATTTTTCACCGGGTGGTTTCGCCGATGAAGACCGCCTCTGGCCGAAAGGTGATACCGCATTCAGCGGCTACCAATTGCTGTTGGAATACTTCACCTTTCCGGAAAAATTCATGTTTGTGTATTTAAACGGTCTGGAAGAGGTCGCATTTCCTGAAAAAATATCCGGATTTGAAATCAACATAGTGCTTAACCAACAGTGGGATCATCAACTGCCCGTGTCGGCCCTGAATCTTCGGCTGCACTGTGTTCCTGTCATCAACCTGTTTGCAGTCGAAGCCGATCCTCTGGCGATCACCGGTCTGGAGGCTGAATATTTGTTAAAACCGCGCCGTTTGCAGGACGGTTACACCGAGATTTACTCGGTTGACAGCGTCAGTGGATCCCAACGTACTCACGATGCAGTCTATGTCCCGTTCACCAGCTTTCGTCATCGCGGGGGCATGCTGCGCCACAGCGCCCCCGAACGCTATTACCACACACGCGTCAGGCGAAGCGTATCTGGGTTGCACAATACTTGGCTCATTCTTGGCGGACGAGAGTGGGAAATAGACCGCCTGCTTGAACGTGAAACCTTGTCGCTACAAATAACCGGCACTAACGGGCAATTGCCACGCAAGGCGCTGCAAAGCACGTTGCTAAACGACTGTGAACAATCGCTGCCAATTCCTTTAAAAGTACAAAACCTGTGCAGGCCCACACTGCCCGCTTATCCGCCTGCTGAAGATCGTTTTCACTGGCGAGTACTGAGCCATTTGGGATCCAGTTTCCTGAATATGATGGCCAGTACCGAAGTGCTGCGCGGTACGCTCGCGCTTTACAGCTGGCTTGATGACGAAATGTCGCACCGCAAACTGGATGCAATCATGGACGTTAAACACGTCCAGACTCAGCGATTTGAGAATGGCTTTCTGCTGCGCGGCATTGATATTGAAGTCACGCTCGACGTTAAAGGTTTTAACGGCGAGGGCGATATCAATCTATTTGGCGAAATGCTCAATCGCTTCTTCGCTCTCTACGCTGATATTCATCTTTATAACCAGCTTACCCTGACAATTCAGCCCAGTGGAAAACACCTGCGATGGAAAGAGAATCACAATCAGCGCATACCCGGCTAATTCGAAAACTGGCACCTCATATTTCCTACACCAATTTTTACCGCTTCTGCCAACTGCTGGAACACAGTCAACCGGACGCTCCCTGTCTAGGCTCAACCCAGACTTTACAGCATGAACCGGTGCGTTTTCGCCCCCATCCAGGCATGGGATTTCCGGCCAGCGAACTAAAAAGTATCGAAATCAATGCCGATAACCTCAATATTCCGCCTTCCATCAGAACCACCTTTATCGGGCTATACGGCGTGGAGTCGCCGCTGCCGACCAGCTATATCGACGATATCGCGCAACGACGTGAAGGATGTGATGCCGTTACCGACTTTTTAGATATTTTCAATCACCGACTGACAACGCAGTTTTACCGCATCTGGCGTAAATACTCCTATCCCGCCAGCTTTGAATCAGGCGGCAGCGATGAGACTTCGCAATATCTATTGGGGCTGGTTGGGTTGGGTATTCCCGGCAGTGCGGCGCACATCGGTACACCGGTTTCACGATTTCTAGCCCTGCTGGGTGTTCTCCGATTACCCACCCGCACTGCGGAAGGAATTATGTCGCTGGTCAAACTGCTGGCACCTCATACCCTACCAACAGTGACCGCCCACGATCGGTTGACGGTGAGGGTCGATAATCCGACAACGCTTTCCTGCCGAGCACCCTCGAGCCTCGCGGTTCATCCGCTGATGGGGAAAACAGCTAAGGACGTTAATAGCCAAATATTACTGACATTAACCACGTCTAATCCCGATGAAGCCCGAGCATGGTTTCCCGGCGAACAGCTCCACAGCGACCTGCTTGCCCTACTGCACGTTTATCTTGGCGCGCGGCTACATGCGCGCCTGCAGTTAAAAATCTCGCGATCTCTGCTTCCAGACGCCAGGCTTTGCTGCACTCCCACTGTCAGTGCGGGCCTTCTGGGCTGGACGGCCATAATGAAAAGTACAACCTCGCATAAGGAAAAAAATAAAAACGATTTCTGCACCATTAGTTTGGGCCGGTACCAATGCGTAACCACTCACCCTGAAAACCATGAGGCCGAAAATGGCGAATATCAATATTAAGCCCCTCCCGATGATTTCAAGCCTGATTATCAGTACGTTACTGTCAGGCTGCGGGCTAATGCAGAGCGTTTCTGACGGCACTGTTTCCATGACGAAAGCCATTTTCTACAAACATGTGAAAACGCTGCATCTCGATTTCATCACGCGCGCCGCCGCTAATAATGATGCTGGCGGCGTATCGCACACCGCAGTGGTTCGCGTGTATCAGCTAAAAGATCGTAAATTGTTAGATGCCGCCGATTACCAACAGCTTTTTGCTCACGAGGGTCAAGTGATAAGAACCGACCTGTTGGCGGAAAAAGATCTCCAGCTTAGACCCGATGAAAGCCAATCGTTAGACATGCCGCTGGAGCCAGAAACCCGCTATATCGTCGTTGCAGGTATGTTTTTATCCCCCGATATGGAAAGAAATAACTGGCGAATCGTGCTTGAACGCAGTGAACTGGAACCAGATAAGGCGCGACAAATCGAACTGAAAAACCAGACGCTCATCCTGCTTCCTCTTAAGGAGAAATAAGGTGTCGCAACCCTCATTGTACGAAATTCTGAAGGGTAATTTTGCCGGTGGCCTAAGCCTGCAGCACGTCACAGAAGAAAATCAGCCCATCCTTTCCGTGCTCGACAATATGCAGCGCATCCTGAACTGCCGCGCAGGTACACTCAGCCATTTACCGGACTATGGTCTGCCGGATATGAGTAAAATTTTACAGGGTATGCCCGCCACAGCTCATCTATTATTGAACACGCTTTGCGCAACATTACTGAAATATGAACCTCGTCTGAGAAAGCTTTCAGTGGTGCTATTGCCGCAAATCACACAGGGTCATCTGGAATATGCCATCGATGCCGAGTTGGTTGAGTGCGGACTGGTGCGGTTTGGCACCGCATTTATGCCGGAAGGCAGGATAATGATCCGCCATCTTAAACAGCAAAATTACCTCGATTAACCCTCATTCACTGTTGGCCTCGCCTGAAAGCATCTTTCTAATAATTTGGAATTAACTATGTCATGGTCAAACGATCGTCAACTGAGCACTGGCGGTGACCCACGGTCGCTGGCTGACTACGTTTTTTTACACGAAGAACTTGCTAAACTAACGCATCCTGCGCGCCCAGACGTCCATTGGAAAAAGGTTGAGCGTCTTTGCCTGAGCTTATTTCAGCAAAACGGGGTCGAACTGCAGACGGCATGCTGGTACACGCAGGCTAGAACCCAGCGGATTGGGCTAACCGGCTTTAATGAGGGGTTCTCAATACTGCATGCACTTATCAGCCGCCAGTGGTCAGTTTTATGGCCGCCACAGGTTCACGCGCGCATAGAAATTTTGGTTGGTTTTAACCAGCGATTGCAACAAAGCCTGCGCGGTCTGACATTAAACTATACTGACCTTGCACAAATTTATCTGGCTGAAAAACACGTCGCCTCTCTGTGCGAAGTGTTACAACGCCTGGAGTTAAAACACCTGAGCCAACTGACGTCGCTCGGTGAATTTATGCACAACGCCGCCATCAGACTTGAGAACACAACATCGGTTAACGACGTCCCTATTGTCCTACCAGACTGCTCGGCTTCAGTCACTTCGCCTCGCGTATTACCCTCAGAGCAACCTTGGATTTATGTGACTCATGAAGACCCTGTTACACCGCAGGTTATGATTGCTTCGAAGGCTAAGCTTCCCCTGCAGTGGAAGGGGTTCCTCTTGGGGATGACAGCCAGTCTGATGTTGGCCGGTGGTCTATTTGGGGCGTGGCAGGAACTCAATCGGCCGACGATTGAGCAGCAAATGGTGATCACACTCGGCCTGCTGTCAGCAAATACTGTTCCGCTAATAACAGAACCACTTGGCACCGGCATACCGCCGTTGGAGCCGCTCGACGGATGGTATCGCGCCAATATTTTAATAAATCAGTTGGCGGAAAAGTTAAATGCCCTTGATGAGCGACGGGGACAATATATGACGGTCTCTCAGCTTAAGTCCGATGTTTTCAGACTACAGCAGGCCTTAACAAAAACAGCACCGCTTGAGGAGTCACTGCGACAATTGTCAGAGAACAAACAGAAAGGAAGTGCCTTGTCATCGCAGGACGTTCTACAGATTAATAATCAGTTTATGCGCTTGATGTACCGCTATTCGCTGATTGCGAAGGAAGAGAGATAACCGCCCATGAAATAGCCACATTCATGGGCGACAATAAATCACCGCTAACGGTTTCTTAAATCAATCTTGAAATCTTCGTTTTCTGTGTTGTCACTACCCAACTTAACAATCACGATACCGTCAGTGAGTGCAACTGAGCCGCTTGATGGCCAAGTGCTCATGCTCTTGGAATAAGCCACTAATTCACTGACTTTATCATCAGGTGGTTGCGTAAAGTTGGCCAGGTTAATGACTTTTAGATAGTTAAGGATGCGATATCTTTTGCCTTCAAAGAATGAAAAACCGAACGCATCCGAGTTTTCTATCTTCCAGACGTTTTGAGGAGCGAAGGTTCCTGTAAAGAATACCGGCGTTTTCGTTTCATCAAAGCCGTCGACTTTTTCATGTATTCTACTGACAATCTCCTGGGCTACATAGGAGTCCGCTTCACGCGCTGCATAATCGCTGTAGAAAAGTTTACTGGAAAAGAGACAGGCGAAGAACAGTATCACGACAGAGAAGATGATTCCGGCGTCACGTTTTTGCGTGGCGAAAATTACAAAGGTAATTAACCCAGCAAAGACCATCGGTGCTTCAATTAACGTTCGTGGTGGAAGATTAGAGCCAATTCCTATATTTATTGCAAATACGGAAATTAATGCCAAGAAGCCACAAAGGAAGATTTCGAGTCTTTTTCTTTTGAACGCAATAATCAGTATTGCCAACAGTGCAGGCAAGACGAATGAGAAATGCTTCATCCCATAAGGCGCAAAGATAAATGAGGTGTATTTTATGACACTGCCAAAACCAAATTTAATTCCGTGAGCAAGACCCAAATTCCAGCCAATAAAGTCGGCCAAATACGGAGACTGGCTGACACCGAAAGCCTTCATTACGAGAATAAGGATGATTTTATAAACAATGTACGAGGCAATTAATAGAGCCAAGAGTCTGATTAAACTCTTAATTGAATTACCTAAGCTTGTTCTATATTCAGGCTCATTGCGGAAGTAGTCAAACATCTCTTTTAACAGGAAAATAGTGATTGGTGTAACGATCGATGACTGGTAAATGGAGATGGCGAATGCATTGATAAAAACAAAAAAAACACTATTTTTCAGTGACTTTTCAGCAAAAAACAGAATTGACGCAGTGGTCAAAAACACTGAGATTCCATAGGTGTCAGCCTGGTTACCGAATTCGAGCTGGAACGCCGCCTGTGGCATACCCACGAGCAAAATCGAGAAGATAACCGAATGGACCAAGTCAAGCTTAAGATACTTGCAGATAAATATATTAGATAACGCCAGGAAAATGATGCCAGTCGTTATCGAAAAGAAAGGCAGCCAAGGCTCAGGTAAAACGTACATATGCAGAAGAGTATGGCCCCATCTCCCCAGAGAAAGAGTATGTAATGAATTATTCATATACTCTTCGTCGACCGAAAGGGTAAAGTGGCTTATCTCAAAACCATAGACAAAAAAGTAAGCTACTAACGACGTTAGAAAAACATAAGCGCTATTGTCTTTTAACCTGATCATTTCTTATCTCTCAATATAAATTTCGGCCTATTCTTAACTTCGTTATAAATCCTTCCTATATACTCGCCTAAAATGCCAATTCCAATTAACTGCACTCCGCCCAAGAATAATACAGATACGAGAAGTGAGGGATATCCTCTCACCGGGTTGCCATAAAACAACGTGGTTAAAATAATCCACATGCCAAATAAAAAAGCAAAACCTGAAATGAGAACGCCAATATACATCCATATTCTAAGGGGGAACGTTGAAAAACTTGTAATACCTTCGACAGCGAGATTCCAAAGCTTCCAGCCGTTGAATTTTGTTCCGCCGACAACACGCGCTTTTCTCTTATATTCAACTATTGCTGTCTTGCCGCCCACCCATGAAAGAATACCTTTCATAAATAGATTCTTCTCTGGCAAAACCTTAATATGTTCAACAACAGAGCGTGAAATCAACCTAAAATCACCGACGTTTTCTTCAATTTGTGGATTACTTATTTTATTATGTAAGGTGTAAAACCACTCAGCCGTTTTTCTTTTAAGTACGCTGTCGCTTGTGCGGTCCATTCTCTTGGCAAGCACAATATCAGCCCCCTGCTCCCACTTTTCAATAAGTAATGGGACGACTTCGATAGGATCTTGCAGATCGACGTCAATAGGGATCACCGCATCACCGGTCGCTTTTTCAAGGCCGCAGAAAAGTGCAGGTTCTTTGCCGAAATTGCGGGTAAAGGAAAAGACGCTGACCAGAGGATCGGCCGTCTCTAGCATAGTGAGAATATTTTCAGTCGAGTCAGTGCTTCCATCATTGATGAATACCAATTCAACCTCATATTTTTTTAAAGCCTCTAGCTCCCTTACCGTCTTGTAGAAAATAGGTATCGCTTCTTCTTCATTTAATACGGGGATGACTAATGATATTTTCATCTTTTTTCCTAAATACAACTAATTTTGAAAATAAAAACCCGAAAATCAAACTTACCAAGGAAAACTCTACAAGCGTTATTATTGGATTAATGTGTAATTTGTCCGATATCCATCCGCACAGTGCGCTGAGTATGCCCATAAATGCGACAAAAATTATGTAGCCTTTTGACGTAGCTTTCTGCTCAAACGTGAACTTTGAATTAGCAAAGAACGAGAATGTAACAGAAATAATAAATGCAACGATGTTGCTCAATGCCTGCGTTTGACCGAAATAATAAAGTAGCGAAAATATAACCCAGTGTATTGCCGTGTTAAAAACGCCAACGCCAACATAACGTATAAATAACGCAAACATAGCCCTCCCCCTAACCATTGACTACCCCTTTAGCAACTGGCTTCTAGTAGGCAACTGCACGCTGGTGCGCCTACGGCCAAATCCATTCTACCTATGACGGAAATTATCAAGTACAGGAGTAAGTTACAGGCATAAACAGCCGCAGATGAATGCATAGATTATGTATTTTTTTTGTAAGCATTGAGAATATGACGGTAAAGCCCTCTCAGTCAAGAACACCGTCCAAATTGATCAGCAGAATATTTCTCGATCAAGTTAATGTTAGGAATCCGCTTAGAAAGCTCAATCACGAGGATCCAAAATAGCAGAGACATACCCTTTTTAATTAAATTTTTTATGCATTATGTGCGGTAAAACGATTCAATTTGGTTGGCACAGGCAAAACATAAGACTTGGTGAGATAATATTATCCAGTATTTTAGTC
>NZ_MRWD01000091.1 GCF_002093625.1 Rouxiella silvae
GGAAGAGTACAGGCTGATGGCCGAAAATACGGAAATCTCAAAAAGTGCGTGGAACTAAAACGGGTGTGCTTACAAAGCGTCACGGATGGAAATCGTATCGATGTCGACCAGATTATGGTGAAGTCATTAGCTCCGTTTTATATGCGAACCGATCGCCTATTAATTTAATGATGGCCGCACTGTGAAGCAGAGCATTTTTGCGAACAATGTAGCACACAGATGTTCATGCCTTTTCCCATATTACCCACCCAAACGGCCGATATGAATAAATGGTCCCGCTATTTCCGCAATCTGTTCCAAGGCATTTTTGACAGTAAACTTGCCATTCCGCACCAGCCGCTGATGCCCGCAAACAGTAGACCTGCGCCTACGAAGCCTGACAGCATGAACAGTTTGCTATCAATGGTGTATCCCAATGCAACGCCTATAAGAACAAGCGTACCAGCAACTATCTGAACTTGCCGCATAATAGGTAGCGGTTGTTTTTTGTCTTCAATAGTCGGGAGAGAATCGCTCTTCCACGCATTAATCCCGCCAGCCATGAGCAAAACCGACGTAGGGCTGGCAGCTTTGATGAGCGCGTCGGCGTTTTGGGTGGTCCGCATCCCGGCCTGACAATGAAAAATAATGGGCCGCTGCTCTGCGCCTTCCACTGTTTTACCTGCCGCAATGTCGGCAAAAGGAACCGATCGCGCATTAGGTATGTGCTCACGCAGGTATTCCGCGCGGTCTCGAATATCAATGAGTACAGCCCCTTGTTCAATAAGCTTTTTGGCTTCTCGCGGTGATACGGATCCTGGCGTCATTTTACATCCTCCGGGCAGTAGATATCTTTTAGTGTGGAAATGACCTTTTTGACGGCGTCGTTTTTGATGAAATAGTTCACTCTTTGCGCCACTCTTTCAGACGCAATTAAACCATCTTCTTTCATTTTCGCCAGATGCTGCGAGGTTGCCGAAGGGGTTAAGCCAGTCAGTTGACTCAAGTCACCTGACGAAGTGCCGGGTGAATCAATGAGAATACAGAGGATCAACAGTCGATTGCTGTTGCTCATCGACTTAAGAAGCTTTGTTGCCAGTGAGGCACTTTCCTGTAATTGACGCAGTTGAGTATCTTTCATTTTTTATTTAAGCAGTTTCTAAATTTAGAAAACTCTAAACCTAATGGCGCTGGCACGCAATGCAAAAAAATTGACCGAGAGATTGTCACATGTCGCAGGAGCTAGGGAGCCTGGCACCGTAAACTTTTATGCAGTTCTGGCGTCATGGTTTAGAAGCGAACAAAAAATTAATATTTTGTTACCTATAAGTATTGCCCTCAATAGACTCACTGAAAATCCTAAACCTAAATTGTTTGTCGTTTTCTTTCGACCTATTCTACAGTTATTTACTAAACTGTTATAATTCAATGACTCATATAAAGTTAATGCACGGTATGCACTTCAAAGAGCGATAAGCGCCACAACTCTTCTCCCGCCGATTATCTTTAACAGACGCCACTGTTAATGTTCCTTTTATCGCCTTTTCGGTGACAGATATTTTCTTATTCTTGACACTGGCAGGGGATAAATCTAAATTTCATCACTTGATTAAATTGGTGCTGAGAGCAATGAACAAGAATAAGCGTGGGCCTAAACCAAAAGGTGAGATCTCTTGCGGTGAGGCAATCCTTAAAGCGGCATACCGATGCTTTTCATTTTACGGCTTTGACAAGGCTACTACGAGGATCATAGCGGCAGAAGCCGGTGTTGATGCATCACTGATTGCCTATAATTTTGGGTCGAAAGATAAGCTTTGGCTCAAGGTCATAGACTCTTTGTGCGAAGAACAAAAGGAATTTATTCAAGGGATTGAAGGGTTAATCAACGGTGAGATTTCTGGAAAGGAAGCTATTCATACCTTAATTGAAATCATTATTGCAATCGCCGAACAGTACCCGGAATTTCACATGATGATAAGTCATGAGATGTCCGGAGATAGCGAAAGATTTGGCGTATTAAAAACACGACTCATCGACCCCTTTCTCGTTAAGGTTGGGCCGGTGCTTAAAAGATCGATGGATGAGGGGAATTTTCCGAGCGGTAACCCAGAAATGACCCTGTATTTTCTGTTAAGCGGGTCTTCACACGTTATACACACTTGGCCTGAGCGTGATGGGCTTTTGGATGATTTGAAAACGCTTCTTCTTAATATGATCCCTTAACCCTTAGGGAAAATGATGAAAAAGAGTTCTGTTACCTATTTCTTAGCTGAATGGAGAAAATAGCTTATTAAAAAGTACAATAATATCAGTGAGAGGGTTTATGACGTTTTTTCAATCCGCATACGGTATTGATATTATCCCTTTTAAGTCTGCGTTTATGTGGATTTTATGACACAACTACAAATTAAAATTATTTAAAAAAACAAAATATCATGTTTGCTGTCCAATTCTTACTAACACCTAGGAACCTAACTAGCAGAGGAGTTTTAAATATGCTAGAAAAAGAAAAAGCAAGGCTTACGACTATGTTCGAGACTGTTCTTGATCTTTCTAAAATAGATCACTCTAAAAGTGTGGTTATTCTGACAAACAGCGATTGCCCCGCTGATATTTTGAAAGCAGCTGTTAACGCTGTGAGTTCAAGAGGCGCTTCACTCCATATAGTAAAATTAAACGAACAAAACATCCCCAGCGAAATTGTTTGGTCTAGTGAATTGAACCTCAAAACTATCGATGCGAATAATGAGGATTTAGCTCAAAAAATATTAGGCGAAGTTGACCTGGTTTTTGAAGCACTAAATTCTTCTTACATGCAAGTCAATAACCTGTTCACTTATCACTAGAATTCCGGAGTTACAATGAGTTATGAAGAACCTAATGCACTCTATGCTGAAGCGTGCAAATTGATTGGCGATACTGCTTTTCATTTTGCCGTAATGGGAAAAGAAACAAATAAATCCGAAATAGCAGATTTTTTGAAGTCAACATTGCGCGAGAAGAAAGAATCTCAACAGTCTGTAGAAAAATCTCTGCTGTATGCAATAAAACTATTAGAAGAATCTTTTGACAATGAAGCCAAGGAATCAAAATCTGCTTTTGAAGATAAAGCATGTCAAAAAAAGTAACGCCTCGATATGATTTTTCCTATTTTCCTCATGTGCCAAAATGTTGCTTTACTGGCGATTTTATTTGATAAAAACGAGAGGGTTATTATGTCCCGTTTTTTATCAGGGATATTTACGCGTGATTCATCCTCTTCAACTTAATGAGTTTGGAGGGATCAGAAAGTATAAAGTATGGCCATATTTACCGACGTCTGGTTGGGTCTAAACACGATTGGGCTATCCTTGGCCTGTTTGTCTAGCCAAGTATAGTCGATACTGGCCAACGTGCCCCAGTGCGCCGTGAACTGGTGGCTCCATGTCAAGCTGTTGTCCACGCCATAAAATCCGCCGTTGGCCTGGTAGGGGGCATAACCTGAACGAAGACCCTGAGAGTGACTCACGCCATAAAAGGTATTCATGTAACGGCTGTCGCCAAACAGTGCCGCGCTTTGAAGGGCTATCGTGTCAGTTTCATTCTGGAAGGGAAGCAGCGTCGCCGATGTTCGATATTGCACGCCTTGCCCGTCGGTGAGTGGGAGCGTGGCTTTACCTTCGAGGGTTAACCAGGGGGTCACTGACCAGCCAACCGCGATGGCGGTATTTAATGCGGCATTGATATTGCCCATGCCTTTAAGTTTGTTTGAACCGTCTCGCCAGTTTGAGTCCTGATCTGAACGGCCCAGGCTATATCCCAACGTATGTTCGAGATAAAAACCGTTGTCGCTTTGCAGGTCATAGCCTAGGCCTTTCTGAGTATCGAAGAAAAATACCCCGTCCCGAACCTGCACTACGGGGGCAACCTGCCAGTGTCGTTTATCCGATCCGCTGTAACGCGGCGAGTTTTCTCCTCCTATGCCTACTGTCAGGCTCGGCGCCGGTGTGGCAGTCTCCGCACGTGCAGCGGCAATGCTGCTGGTGAAGGCAAAACAGATAATGTGCAGCAACAGTTTTCTGGTTATCATCGTGACTCCTCATCACTCATCATTCATTAATCGACCAACAAAAGCGGATTGCAGCCGCGTCTGAAACGCAGAGTATGAAGAGGCAGTGTCAATTTACTGTCGGGGAAATATTAAGAAACGGTCAAGGTAGTGAACATGCAAACAAAGCGAGTCCTGATTATTGAAGATGATGCTGATGCGGCCGATGTGCTCGACGCCTATTTAAAGCGTGAAAAATACGAGGTTGCGATTGCGGCAGATGGGCTGATTGGGCTTGAAATGGTTCAACGTTGGAAACCAGACCTTATTTTGCTTGACGTGATGTTGCCGGGAATGAGCGGAACCGAAGTGCTGTCAGCCGTGCGCCGCAAGAGTAATACGCCAGTGATTATGGTTACGGCGATGGGCGACTTGCCGGACAAGATCGGTGCGCTACGCTACGGCGCTGATGATTACGTCGTGAAACCCTACAATCCCGGCGAAATAGTCGCAAGAGTTCAGGCTGTGTTACGCAGAACATCCTCTTTGGCAGAAAACACCGCGTCGGGATCGTTGCGCTGGCAGAATTTAGACGTTGACACTGAGGCCCTTGTCGCCAGCGTCACAGACGATACGGGAAACTTGAACTATCTGGATTTAACCCCCACCGAGTTTAGCGTATTGACCACGCTGATGAGCGCCCCAACGCGGCCTTTCTCACGCCAGTATCTCCTCGAACGCTGCTTGCCGGAGAGTGAGGCGTTAGAACGCGTTGTCGACACCCATGTTTATAATTTGCGTAAAAAACTGGAGTTTGCGGGGGTTAGCGACGTACTGGTCAATGTTCGAGGCGTGGGTTACAGGTTCAGACAGCCATGATTAAGGAGAATCATCAATCTCTTTGGCGCTGGATTTGCGTGCGTATTCTCATGCTCGCGATAGGTTCGGTCATCGTCATCGCTTTTTGCATGTGGATTCGTTTTGCTTTGGTGAATCTTTGGATCCTTCATCAAATGCCGCTTTCTGTGAGAAATGAACTGGGGGTATTGCTGGAAAATCCTGCGGCCAATCCGTTACGTTTTCATCAGCTTGTCGATAAATGGTGGGGTATTCAATATTCCGTTCCTTCGATTGCGTCGGCGGACTGGATAATGGTCGGCGTGTTGGTTGTTGTTACCATTCCTTTTATCCTCGTATTGGGATTACGCTCGGCACGCCCCTTATCCTCTCAATTTAGCCGCCTGGCCTCTGCGGCTGGCGCGGTATCACGGGGGCAATTTTCCACCCGAGCGGAGCCGGTAAAAGGGGCGCCCGCCGAGTTGATTCAGTTCACCGAAGACTTCAACACAATGGCGCTCAAGCTCGCTCGCTATGATAAAGAGCTTCGTACCTCTCATGTGGCGATGGCGCATGAGTTGCGCTCGCCGCTTACGGCTGCAATGGGAAGGCTTCAGGGCATGCTTGACGGTGTCTTTGAAGCAGAACCGCGGCAGCTCGAGATGGTCATGAAACAGCTCGTTCATTTAAGTCGGCTTATCGAAGAGCTGCATCTTCTCTCTCTGGCGGATGCTGGCCAGCTAAGTCTGGATAAATGCGAAGTCGATTTGGCGGAATTGCTGCGAGAGCGAGTGACGTGGTTAAAGCCTCAGTCGGAGGCCGTTGATATGAATATTTCCGTTGAAGCCGCGGGCGATTGCCGCTATGTGGGCGATCCTTTCCGTCTGGGGCAGGTCTTTACCATCTTGATGGAAAATGCGTTGCGCTATGCCTCAGAAGGCGGTGAGTTGGCGATTAAAGTCTGTCCTTTGCCCGCAGGATGGCAGATTTTATTTCGTGATCGAGGGCAGGGCGTAGAGGACGCATTTCTTTCACAAATATTTGAGCGATTCACTCGAGCGGAAACGTCTCGTGCTCGCCACTTCGGGGGCAGTGGTTTAGGGCTCTCCATTGCTCGAGCAATCTGTGAGGCGCACGGCGGTACGATCATCGCCTATCATGCTACCGACGGTGGATTAATGGTGAGCATAGAGTTGCCTGCCAAACAACAAACCGCCGCTGAATAAATATGAAATAAAGTGTCTGTCTTGACGCTTCCTTGATGAAATATCCAATGAATCTGGACAGAAGCTGGATTGAATAGCGTTATATCAATTCAGGGGTTCAGTTATGACAGACACGTTTACCCACTTTGCCCGCCACGCGCTGGGCCACGTCATATCCTCATGCAAACTGACACACTGTATTATTGCGTGCCTATTTTGCCTATTTTGCTTAGGCCTCAGCGGCTGTGGCGATAAAACGCAAAAGAAAGCGGCGTTGCCTCGGCCAGTACGTAATGTCGTTGCACCTCAGTTTTCATTTTCAACGTCGTTCACCCAGACCGGCGAGATACGCGCCCACGACGAGCTTACGCTGGGTTTTCGTTTAGATGGCCGCTTGCTCAATCGCAAGGTCGACGTTGGGGATCAGGTTTCAAGGGGCCAGCTTCTGGCAAGCCTTGAGAGTCAGGCCAGCGAGAATCAGCTTAGTAGCGCCCGCGCCGACCTGCTCAGTGCGCGCGTGGCCGAGCGGATGTCAGCCAGTAATCTCAGGCGAATGAGAATGTTAATGCCCGCAGGGGCAATTGCTCGCGTTCAGCTCGATAACGCCATGTCCGAATGGCAGTCAGCGGCGTCGCGTCTTCAATCCAGTGAAAATACGCTAAAAAATGCACAAGATACTTTATCCTGGACGCGGCTTGTGTCCCCGGCTGACGGTGTAATTACCCAGGTCAGCGCTTCGGTCGGGCAGGTCGTTAGCGCAGGGCAAACGGTGGTAACTCTGGCCGAATCTGGCCAACGAGATGCGGTGTTCGATCTCTCGCAAGCGCAGGTCGCGGCGCTGAAAGATTCGGCCACCTTTAGCGTTTCCCTGCTTTCTGAACCTGCTGTTAAAACCCTCGGAATATTACGTGATGTCAGTCCGCAGGCCGACCCGCAAACCCGCACATGGCGTGCGCGGGTCACACTGGAAAATCCTCCTGCTGCTATGGTGCTTGGTGCCAGCGTGCAGGGTGCGTTGCCGGCAGTCGGGCAACGCACCCTTCGCCTTCCTGCTTCGGCGCTCACGCAGGCTGATGGACATCCTGGTGTATTCGTGGTGAATCCAAGGAGTCTACGGCTTGAACGTCGACGGGTGGTTGTCGAGAGATTTTCCCTGTCAGATATTTATATTCTCTCGGGGGTTACGCCGGGGGAAATCGTGGTCACCGCCGGGGTTAGCAAGCTGCGGGACGGTGAGCGAGTGAGCCTGGGGGATAGGGCAGAATGAGCCAAAAATCGTCCCCGTCATCGTTTAATCTTTCTGCTTGGGCTCTTGGGCATCAACAGCTGTTGGCTTTTTTCATGTTAGTCATTTTGGCTGCTGGGGTGATGTGTTATGAAAATTTGCCGCGTAATGAAGATCCAGCATTCACGATAAAAACCGCAGTGGTCTCCGCTCAGTGGCAGGGCGCGACCTTACAAGACACAGTTAATTTGGTGACGGATGTTTTGGAAAAAAAGCTGCAAGAGCTTCCTTATCTCGATTTTGTGGAAAGCTATACTCGCGCTGGCAGCTCGACTGTCAATATCAATCTCCGCGACGATACCCCGCCTGCTTTGGTGCCTGAAATCTGGTATCAGTTGCGAAAAAAAATGCAGGATATTTCCACTTCGCTTCCCAAGGGGGTTCAAGGGCCGGCGGTAGACGATGAGTTTGATAATACTTACGGCACCATTTATGGATTTAGCGCCGAGGGATTCTCGGCGCGTGAACTACGAGACAAGGTTGAGGACATTCAGCGCAGCCTGGCGTCACTCCCTGATATTGGAAAGACCACATTATTAGGGGTGCAGGAAGAGCAGATGACGATCGCCTTTTCACCGCGCCAGCTGGCCGGTATGGGGATCACTCTCCAGCAGGTCACGGAGGCGTTGAAGCAACAAAACGCCGTGGCGCCCAGCGGCACATTGCGTAGCGACCGCGAAAATATTGCCCTGCGCGTAAGCGGGGCGCTGAACGCGCAGCAAAGTCTTGCTGGCATTACATTGTTCATTGCGGGTCACTATATTCCCCTCACCGATATCGCGTCGATTAGCCGTCAAAGTGAGGAACCCCCCGCGCCTGTTTTCAGAGTGAATGGCAAACCCGCCATGGGTCTTGCCATCTCAATGGCTAAAACCGGCAATATGTTTAGCTTCGGCCAGGCACTTAACGCGCGAATGGAGGATATCGGCAACGGGCTTCCTCACGGCATCGATATGACGAAAGTAGCCGATCAGTCTGCTGTCGTAAAACATGCCGTAGACGGTTTTGTCAGAGTGTTGACTGAGGCTGTCGTCATTGTGTTGGCGGTATCTTTTGTTTCATTGGGGATGCGGGCTGGGCTTGTGGTGGCGGCGGCCATTCCCTTGGTGCTGGCGATGACCTTTATTGGGATGATGTTGGCGGGCATAGGATTGCAGCGCATTTCTCTCGGCGCGTTAATCATCGCATTGGGTTTGATGGTCGATGACGCAATGATAACGGTTGAAGCGATGGTCTCGCGACTGGAGGCTGGGGATACCCGCTGGCAAGCCGCGACTTACGCCTTCCAAACCACGGCGTTCCCCATGCTCACCGGCACGCTGGTGATGATCGCTGGTTTTATTCCCGTAGGATTCGCCGCATCCAGCGCGGGGGAATATTGCTTCTCTCTGTTTGCTGTAGTGTTGATTGCGCTGCTGTGTTCCTGGGGGGTGGCGATAGTGTTCTCTCCGTTAATCGGGAACTGGCTATTGCCGTCGAGCATGAAGATTCATCACCTTCGACCAGGTAAGGTGATGCGCTTCTATCATCAACTCTTGCAGGCAACATTGGCGCATCGTATGGCTACCCTCGGGCTTGCCGTCGCGCTTCTCGGGTTGGCATCCTATGGCACAACATTTATGCAGGGCGAGTTTTTCCCTTCCTCAGACCGGCCAGAACTGTTAATCAGCCTGACACTTCCTGCCAATGCGTCTCAGGCAGAAACGCAGCGGCAGACCGAAAGGTTGGAAAAAATCCTTAAAGGCAATACGTACGTTGATCATTTCTCTAGCTACGTGGGGTCTGGCGCCATACGTTTTTATCTGCCAATGGACGTCCTGCTTGATAATGAAAATACGGCGCAGTTAGTGGTGGTGGCCAAAAATCTTGATGACAGAGAGCGGCTCCAGCATCAGCTTAACCTCATAATGATAAAATATTTCAATGATATAACGACGCGAGTTTCCCCTTTGGAACTCGGGCCGCCGGTGGGATGGCCGTTGAAATATCGCGTTAGCGGACCAGACTATGACAAGGTTCGCCGCTTGGCTCAGCGTCTTGAGATGGAAATAGGGAATAACCATTCTACACGTGAGGTAAATTTAACCTCGGGCGAGCCGGAGAGGGTGATAACACTCAAGGTGAATCAAACGGCCGCAAGGGCGGCGGGTGTTTCCTCAGAAAGCCTGGCTAACGAGCTTAATACTATTTGGTCGGGAAGTGTCGTGACCACTGTTCGGGATCAAGACCGGCAGATTAATGTGGTTCTGCGGGCAAACAACAAGGAAAGGCAAGACCTTGATACACTTTCAAGCCTGAGAGTCACCTCGAAAAATGGAGGTAAGATCCCCCTAAGTCAGGTCGCGCAGCTTGAATGGGGAGTGGAAGATCCTATTATATGGCGTCGCCAGCGCATGCCGTTTATCACCGTACAAACGGACCTGGCTCCGGGACTGCATGCTGAAACTGTTTCTGAAGAGCTCGCGCCCATTGTTAGGCGCATGCAAGCCAGCCTGCCGTCTGGTTACCGTATAGAGGAGGGAGGAACCGTTGCCGAATCAGATAAGGGAAATGCGTCAGTTTATCGCGTTCTACCCCTAACACTGTGCATTATGCTGGTATTGCTGATGATTCAATTACAGAACTTTTCTCGCATGTTCATAGCATTGGCAATGGCGCCTTTTGGACTCATTGGAATTGTATTGGCAATGTTGCCCACGGGAACAGCAATGGGGTTTGTTGCTTTGTTGGGGATTATCGCCTTATCGGGAATGATTATTCGCAACGCCGTGATTTTAATCAGTGAAGTGGACAATAATTTTCGCCAAGGGATGGCACGCCAAGCCGCCATAATCTCTGCTTCCTTGCATCGATCGCGTCCAATACTCCTTACCGCTTGTGCTGCGATTTTGGGCATGGTGCCCATTGCGGAACAGGTTTTTTGGGGGCCAATGGCCTACGCAATCATGGGGGGTTTGCTGGTTGCCACGCTGATTACGCTAACGGTACTTCCCGCTTCTTTGAGTATTATTCTACAGCTTGAGCAGAAATGGCGTGACGGGCGCAATAACAAGTAAATCGCCACCGGCTGCCGTTGTCAGCAGAGGCCCCTTCATTCTTTACTCTGCCTGACGTCGATAATGGCTCACTATGTTAAAATAACGCGTTTGACGCTGGGGCTAAGGCCAACCGTGGAGAGGGGGGAACATTTTTCCGCTCTACATTATTTTTTAATAATAAATTTTTTCATTGTCGTTTCGTTTGATTCAGATAAGCATTGTTTACATTACAGGGAGGTAACGTGTCAGAAAACACTCTTCGCAGGCCGAGGATCGTGGCAGCAGCATTGTCAGGTTTTTTTAATTCACCGATTGCCGGCGGCATCATTCTTATTGTTGCCTCCATTGCGGCAATTATTGTCGCGAACTCTCCACTCAGCGAAGGCTATGAGTTGCTTCTTAAGTATCGCGCTGGCGGATTGTCTGTGGAGCATTGGGTCAATGATGGCCTCATGGCTATCTTCTTTTTACTGGTTGGGCTGGAAATAAAACGGGAGCTGGTGATCGGTGAACTGGCCACGTGGAGCCAGCGCGCGCTGCCGGGTTTTGCAGCGCTGGGCGGGATGGCGGTGCCCGCACTTATTTATGTTGGATTCAACATTGGGAACAGTGAAACCATCGCCGGCTGGGCCATTCCTGCCGCCACCGACATTGCGTTTGCACTTGGCGTGCTGGCACTGATCGGCAGTCGCGTTCCCGCTTCATTGAAAATATTTTTATCAGCGCTGGCAATACTTGATGACATGGGTGCCGTGATCATTATTGCGCTTTTCTACACGAGCAGTATTTCTATCACGATGCTGATGGCCGCCGCGGCCGTCGTGGTGCTGTTGTTTATTATGAACCGCGCTGGCGTAACGCGGCTCCTGCCTTATTTGATTGCGGGTGTCGTACTGTGGTTTTGCATGTTGCAGTCGGGCGTTCACGCTACCATTGCGGGGATAGTACTCGCGTTTTTCATTCCGCTGCGTGTAAAAACGGATGATGAAGAAGCACCGCTTTACAAGTTGGAACATGTCCTGGGTTCTTGGGTAACGTTTCTGGTGCTGCCGTTGTTTGGCTTTGTTAATGCTGGTGTGGCGCTGTCTGGCATGACGCTGGGCGACCTGACCTCTCCTGTTCCAGTCGGCGTGGCGCTGGGCTTATTTCTGGGCAAGCAGGTGGGTATTTTCAGCCTGTCACTTCTGGCAATCAAATTTGGACTGGCAAGAAGGCCGTACAACAGCTCATGGCTACAGCTATACGGCGTATCTGTGCTCTGTGGTATCGGCTTCACCATGAGTTTGTTCATTGGCAATCTTGCCTTTTCCCAAACGCCGCTTTTGGTCGATGAGGTGAAGGTGGGAGTGCTGGCGGGTTCTATTATCGCCGCTCTGGCAGGCGTACTGATTTTGCGCTTTGCATCGCCTCCTCGCCGCGCAGTCTAAAATTTTTTAAAACACGTCAAGCAGTTATCCCCCCTTTTTATCGAGTGGGGATAACGGTAATAGTGTTAATAGTATTGACGCTTTTACGCGGGATATCCTGCCTCGCACTTTTCGGGCGTATAGGTTAAAAAATCGTCTATGTTCAGCACATTGATATGCATTCTTATCTGAGTAGGCATTTGAGACCGGCTGCGGCATTTATATCTGCTGTCAGTCAGGCTCTTTTGTTCATGTCGCGACACCACTGCTGTGGTGAGCTTCGGTTCCGAAAGAGTATGAACAGGCAACGCTCACGAACCCCTTCGTCATTTTCAGCTCTATCTTAAATCGCAAAACCTGAAAAATGTGCCATCCTGTATGCGTGTACCTAAAATAGCTCATAAATGAGGGAATCATGAAAAAGACAATTTTGGCATTATCCGCACTTCTTTTAGCATCGCCTGTTTTCGCTGCTACCACTGCTACTCAGGCAACTGACGACACTGTAGCGCAGGCAAACAAGGGCGCAGACACGGCAAAAGAGAAGCTGCATCATGCACAAGATAAGGGTGCAGAGCTGAAGCTGAAGTCTAAACATGCTGCAGAAGGCAAAGCGGGAACGACCGGTAGCAAAATGACCGAAGGCACCCAAAAAGCATGGCATAGCACGAAGCAAGGTACAGAGAAAACTTGGGATAAAACCAAGCAAGGCGCGGAAGACCTGAAAAATAAAGCCACTAACTAATCAATCGTTAAAACGCTAAACAAGGCCGGATATCCGGCCTTTATTTTTGTTTGCGATTTACTGTTGGCACTGACAGAGGTGCTCAGCGGGCTATAAAATATGCCTGATTAACCTAAGCCTTAAACAGCACTTCACAGGTAAACCAACATAAAAAGTTGAGCGTAAAATGGGTGGCAATCATCAGGGTGAAGAGGGCGCATACGGCCATCAAACTGCGTGATTGAAGCGCGCGCTTAAAAAGACTTTTATGTACGGTAACTTTGCAGTCCCAGTCCGTGGGATATTTTCCATTCATCGTGTTTATTACGTATTAATCTTTTATATCTATTTCGAATAACTTAGATCCTACACGCAGCAGCCACTCCTTACCACCCTGATAAACGTACAGTCTTTTCTGCTGCCCTTGAAACGTTGCGGCGAATAAAATTAACCCTTAATATGGACTGGATTAATTTATAGGCTATTGATAATTATTATTTTCTTCCTGATGTCGGAGACCTAATGCCTCTTTCCCTTCGGATTGCCCAGCTCCATGATGCCGGGTTGTTAAACCGTCTTGGTTTTACAACTTACCCTTTCGCGCATCTGTGGACCTCGAAAACCGAGTTAACTCGGTTTCTGGAAAGCGAATATGCTTTGCCCGTGGTCGAACACAGCCTGAGAGACTCTGCCGTGTGTTGGTTAATTGCTGAAACGGACAGGCCGATAGGCATCGCCAAGTTGACTTGGCACAGTGAGATAGCCGGCGAGGCGCTGGCAGGAACGCTACTGAATAAGCTGTATCTCAGCCCGGAAGAAACCGGTAAGGGATATGGCAGAACGATTTTCGATGAAATAAGTTTACTGGCGAGAGCACATGGGCAGACGTTTCTCTGGTTGCAGGTTCTGCAACAAAATACGGGAGCCCGCCGCTTTTATGAGTCTTTAGGGATGAAACACGTTAAAGATGAAATTTTCTCTTCGGCGACACAGCAAAGTATTGTTCACGTGATGGGTAAAATTCTCTAATTAATAATGAATTGGTAAGGTTTTTAGGCAAAAAAAAAGCTCGCGGGAAGGCGAGCCATACAAAATAAATCAATTAAACAAAATTCCATTGGAATGTCTGTCAACATTCGGCGCGCATAATACAGTTATAGGTTGGTTTTGCCCAGCACGGCGCATAATTTTTCATCATTGTAGTGTGTAAAGTTTGAACTACTAAAAGTTCATAAATGTGTACGAAAATAAGAAAAAG
>NZ_MRWD01000092.1 GCF_002093625.1 Rouxiella silvae
ATATAATTGATTTAATATAACAAATTTATGACCAATGATATTTTCATTAAAATCACGCATTATCGAACCATTACGAATTCTATAAAAATATAATGGATAGTCTATAAACTTAACTTTTTCTTGGTAAAAGACTTTGTAAACTATCGCAAAGTCTTCAAACAACATCCCCTCAGGGTATTGTAACTTATCAAAAATATCTCTTCTATAAATCTTCCCCCATGCATTAGGAATAAAATTTATAGACTCAACCACATTGGCATAAATATTCGAATCGGTAGATTTGTCGAAGTTATTCCCGACATCTCTAATAAACTGCCCAGAATCTGTAATTTCTCTATAACCACAACAACAAATATTTGCGTCGCCGATGGCTTCAAGCATCATACTTAAATAGTTTTTGTCTAGGAAATCATCACTATCTAGAAATGTAACAAATTCACCCTGAGCAAAAGTAAGACCAAAATTCCTTGCAGAAGATAGACCCCCATTTTCCTTGGTTACTATTCTAAAGTCAGTATTCCCTTCTATTTTGCTTCTTATTTTATCAACTGACTTGTCTTTGGAACCATCATCAACAAAAATAACTTCAAAGTCTTGATAATTTTGGTTTAGGAGGCTATCTACACATTCTTCGATGTATTTTTCAACATTGTAAACAGGTACTACGATCGATATTTTTTTCATGAGATCATAAACCTTACACTTTCACTCTATCTTTGTTATATAAAAATGAAAGAATACCACTTGGCACTATCCTTGTTGCCGAGCGAACCATAAAAATAAGTAATCCACCATATCGCCCGGTCAAATTAAGCTCTCTTTTCAGTCTCATGAGTTCAATTTCACTTTTTACGTAATTTAGTCCTCGGCGTTTTGATACCATTTGCTTGCCAATCCTTGCATTAACTAAGGATTCAGGCATATTTTCAAAATGATAACCTGCCGATATCATTCTAAGCCAAAGATTATAATCTTCCATATATAGATGATGCCTATAGCCGCCAACGGCAAGGACCTTAGACTTACGGAATACTATAGTCATGTGATTGAACGGGTTTTTCCAAATCGAAAATTTGCGAATATCGTCATTATTCTCAGGTAGAATTTTCAACCTTTGATTATTATACTCATCGAACTCGATTATACTTGCTCCCAGCATATCAATATTTTCATTTTCGGTGATAAGACTGATTTGCTTTTCAAATCTTTCGGGCAGACATATATCATCAGTATCCATTCGTGCCACAATCTCATGACTGCAATACTCTAAGCCTTTTTGTAAAGCTCTTCCTAACCCCACATTTTTTTCAAGTGCGACAACTTTAATATTAAGTTCATCATTAAATGATTCTACAACAGTTTTTAATTTATCATTGATAAAACCATCAAAAACAATCACTACTTCATTAGCTTGTAGAGTTTGAGATTTTATGCTTTCCAAGCATTCGATTAAATTTTGTGGCTCTTCTTTATTATAGAGCGACATTAATACAGAAAACATAGACACCTCGTCAACATAATCATCGTGAGATTATACGAGTATTGATACCCATTCTTTGTAAATCTCATCCCCGGTAAAAATTCTAGAATTATTAAGCGAACGCCTGCTCAAATCTAGCCTTAGTTCGTCATCCTTCAATAATTCTTCTATTTTTTCCACAAATTCAGCGTCGTTATCATAATCAATAACAAAGCCATCATCTTTTATTATTTCTATTGGGCCAGTTTCACAATTAAAAGCTACTGCAGGCACGCCGAAGTTTTTCGCTTCGATTAACACCATAGGTAAACCTTCATATCGAGATGTCATGACGAGCAATGATGATTTTTTATACCACTCATCTAAATTATGCCCAGGGTTTTCAATAGAAACATTATTGATATTATGCTTAGTGATAAACTCATCCAACAGCTCGCGATCCTCTCCATTGCCCACAATGACAAGTTTCCAACCGTCGGAGTCTATCTTTACCCAATTTGATAATAAGCGCTCAAAGTTTTTCTGATAAGTTAATCGCCCAACTGCGAGAACTATTTTCTCCTTTTTTGCAATGTGACTAACGTCTAATGTTGCATGCTCATAAGGAGAACAGTTTCTGACAACTTTTACTTTGCTTCCAAGTTTTTCGGCGAGATAACGTCGATCAGACTCGGTTAAAACGACAATTTCATCAGCCATTTTGTATGCAGGCCATTTAATTATCTGTTTCACTCTAGAAAAAGATTTGAACGAAACATGGTCATTACATATAACTTTGGCTTTTACATTAATTAATTTTAATAGAGGAACAGCCTGTGCAGACAGTCGCCCCATTGATAATACGATCACATAATCGAATTTTTCACTTTTAATAGAAAAACTATAATCCAGGAGATTACGATTCCTTGATTTATATTTTGGTAATTTTATTACTACACGCGGGTCGAAATCATAATAGGGTTTACCCGAAGACATACTGTATATTGATGTTTCTACACCATTTTTAACAAACAGGGCAGATATCAGTGACGCAACACGATCAGTTCCGCCACTATTAGATATGCCATCGATTAGAATGCATAATTTCATTTCTAATACGCACCATCTCGCTTAAAGACCACGCCGACTGTCTTAAACAGGATTGCGATGTCATTCCACATTGACCAGTTCTTGACATACCAGGCATCGAAGTAAACGCGGGTTTCATAATCAACATCGCTGCGGCCACTTACCTGCCAAAGTCCGGTCATTCCCGGTTTGCTTAATAGGTAATAATCAACCTGGTCGCGGTAACGCTCAAGCTCAGCATGAATAATCGGACGAGGACCTACCAGGCTCATCTCACCTTTTAACACGTTAAACAGCTGTGGAAGCTCATCCAGGCTGGTACGGCGCAGCAAACCACCAATCTTGGTAACGCGCGGGTCATTTTTGAGTTTAAAGGTTTCATCCCATTCGGCACGCGCCTCTGCATCTGATTCCAGCAGTTCTGCCAGCAGTTCTTTAGAGTTGATTGCCATTGAACGGAACTTCAAACATTTAAACGGTACGCCACCCTTGCCGATACGCTCATGGCCGTAGATTGCCGGTCCGCCGTCTTTTTTAACTTTACGGCTGATATACAGCAAGGCAGGAGAGAGCAGGACAATAATGGCCAGTGAGGCGAAGATATCAAACAGGCGCTTGCTGATGCGTGACGACCACTTTGCAAGATTCTGATGCACACGGAAAATCATAACTTCATGGCTAAAGATAAACGACATGTCGGTACTGTCGAGCGGCATGCCCCTCAAGGTAGGAATAACGGACACATAGCGATAACCTTTAATCATCAACTCACGAAGCCACGAGTTGCGAATATCGCCCTCATCGTTCTCCACGGCAACAATAAACTGCATTCTTTTATCAATACCGTTTTCAAGCCACTTGGCATCATTGTGAATAACCGGCAGCCCTTCAAGACGATCGTCGGGTAGATTAGAAGGTTTATCAGAAATAAAGCCGATAATACGCAGACCCATGTTGGTCTCGCCGGTGATGGCCTTACAAGCTTCAGTCGCATTTTTACCGCTACCGATAATCATGGTATCGCGCTGCCACAGCCCCATCTTATCCAGCAGCTTTTTGGTAAGCATTCGCGCGACAGGCACCAAAATAATCACAAATGCCCACGTCATGCCCCACAAGTAGCGGGAGAAATACCACTTGGCGAAGGCGATAACCGCAATTTCAACGATTGCGAAAATAATCAGCGTCCGCAGGATCTCTTTTAATTCAAACCAAAAGGTTTTACGGTAAAAATAGTGACGCAGGCGAACGCCACACCAAATAACCATAGTGCAGGCAAGGAGCCAGTGTAAAACAATCCAACCTTCAATCTGGTCATCAGGCACATCAATATCATAGTGACTCAACGTCAGGTGCATTAACCCTATTGCTAGATAAAGCGAAAGTGCAAAAGTTAAAAAATCCGAAAGCGCTAGGGCACAAGTGACCCATAAATTTCTTGCAAAACGCATTATGTGAGTCCTTACAAAGGAGAGAAAGCAATACGAGAAGTGTGTATAAATAGACCAAAAATCGGGCCTGGAGAGTTCCAGGCCCGCAAAGCAGTAAAGTACTACTTAATCTTTTTTATCGCTGTAGCTGTAACCATAATGACTGTAGCCGTAGCCGTAATAACTGCTGGCCTTTTTCACTACGCCATTGAGGATACAACCTTTAACTTCAACGCCGCTTTGTTCGAAGCGCTTCACGCTGACTTCTATCTCTTTTGCGGTGTTCTGCTCGAAACGCGCTACCAACAGCGTAGTCCCGGTGTAACGGCCTACGACAGCAGCATCGGTCACGGCCAGGATCGGCGGGGTATCAATCATCACTAAATCGTAATTTGCCGAAGCCCAGTCTAATAACTCTTTAAAGCGTTTATGCATCAACAGTTCGACGGGATTAGGCGGCAACTGGCCGCGCGAAATAAAGTCAAAGTTGACGGATGAAATAGGTTTAACACACTGCGCGATGGAAGCCTTGCCACTTAAAATATCGGATAAACCATTTTCAAAACCGGTATTAAACAGTTTATGGGTGTAGCCTTTTCGCATATCCGCATCGATAAACAGGATCCGCTGGTCGCCCTGCGCCAGAACCGCAGCAAGGTTACTGCTGATAAAGGTTTTACCGGCATTAGGGCTTGCACCGGAAATCATCAGAATGTTGTTCGAAGCTTCTAACATCGCAAAGTGCAGGCTGGTGCGCAGACCCCGGATGGCCTCAATAGCTAAATCCGCTGGGTTCTCTAAGGCGAGGAAACTGCCCCACTCAACCTGCTTCTTAGTTTTGAGCTTGCCGGTTTTTGCCACATTCTGTTTGTTAAGCCATTCAGAAACGGGAACGCTGGCATAAACGTTGATACCCAGTTCTTCCAACTGTTCTGGTGAATCGATACCACGACGCAGGAAGACTCTAAGTAATACGAGTCCAACCGATAAGAATCCGCCTAGCAGCATACCGATCAATACGATAAGAACTTTTTTAGGTTTGACCGGTTTTGGTTGAGTCACTGCATCATCGATAATACGCACGTTACCAATTGCGCTGGATTTAGCGATGCTAAGTTCCTGCTGGCGATTCAACAACTGCATATAAATGGCACGACCCGATTCAACATCACGGCTTAAGCGCAGTACTTCTTGCTGTGTTGCCGGCATACCTGATACACGCTTGTTCAGCTTGATTTTCTCTTGCTCGAGAACTTGGCGTTTTTCCAGTAAAGCCTTATAGGTTGGATGACTCTTGGTATAGAGCTGAGATACATCAGCTTCACGGAAAGTCAGCTCATTAAGCTGGTTGTCTACGTTTACAATTTGATCGAGTGCTGATTTGGTTTCCAGCGAAAGATCAACCGAGTCGCTTTTACGGCGATAAGCATTCAGCTTATCTTCCGCGGTGTCTAAATCACCACGCACCTGAGGTAATTGCTGGCTGAGAAACTGTAGACTTTTCTCATCCTGAGCCGCCTGACGATCAATATTCTGTGCGAGATAGTTATCACTGATGCTATTGAGAATATCTTTAATCAAAGTCGGGTTTGGGCCTGCAAGAGTCAAATTCAGCATACCCGTATCTTTACCTTGGTCTGCCACATTCAATGTGTTTTGCAGACCAGTAATGGCATCTAAGCGAGTCTGATAGGCAACGTTAAATTGAGTCCCTGGCTTGGCATCAATTCTATCAACCATCAAAGAAACACCTTGCTCGGTAAGCAATTCACCTACGGTGCCTTTGAAATCATGAGGAAAACTTTCACCGGAGATATGGTAATGATGAGCATCATCTACGGTTAAGACAATTTTAGGGGTTTTTCCATCGCCACTCTCAAGATAGAGCCGATTAATACTTAATTGCCCCTGTTTCACACCAGTCAAACGCGCCCAGCCGCGACCAAACAGCGGGAAATACTTCTGCTCAATAGCGGCCTGTAAATTTAAATCATCAACCGTTTTGCCAATCACCATACGTGACTGCAACAGGGCTATTTCAGGCGTGGACTGCGGTTGGCTGTCTGGCAATATCTGGCTGAGGCTGCTAATCAGGGCATTGCCCTGCTTTTGCTCAACCTGAATCATTGCATCCGCTTGAAAAATAGGCGTGGCAAATAAAGCATAAACAATCGCCAGTACTGTAAATACAGCAGTAACGCTAATTATTAATTTACGATGGTCAATCAATTCACCGATTAGCCGGCCTAGATCAATTTCATCAGAGTCCGGGGTTGCCGGTTTATTGGAAATAACAGAAGACATGCAATGAGTTCCTAAAAGTTAACCACCCAGCTTTTTTGACCAGCTCTGGCAGGCTTGATCAATCAACTGATAAACATATTCGAAAGCTTCCTGGCTCTGGCGATATGGATCGGGGATCTCTTTTTTGTTTAACCAATGCCCTAAGAGCAGAGTTTTACCGCGCGCCTCCGTGGCCTGTTGAGTGACCTGCTCAACGTGAGATCGCTCCATCACCAGTATTAAATCGTACTGGCGAGCCAGCTGGGCACTAAACTGACGCCCACTGTGTCCTTCTAACGAAAGCCCATATTTTTCAGCAGTCCGTGAAGCTTGCTCGTCAGCCTGGTGGCCCACAAGGGCCCCCACGCCGGCTGAATCTATCTTTAAACCGGGTAATAGTTGACGAAGTCGTCTCTCTGCCGTCGGTGAACGGCAGATATTCCCGGTACAGATAACCAATACCGAATTAAACATAGATCAATTCCAGTTCTTAATATATTTAGCTGCTTGTACCGCCGAGTTGATGCCAGTGATGGTAGGGACCAACTGCGAAATAACGCGGTTCCAACGAACCAGTGGAGCACTTGTCACATAAACTGTGTCATACGGCTGAAGTTGGAACTGAGAAGCCATAATCATCGCCGAGGCATCTTTAGCATTAAGCTGATAGATGTTGGCGATATGGCCCTGCGGGTCGCCCTTCAACTGACGGATCACGAAGATACCGGAGGCATCAGAGGTGGTCTGATTCACACCGTTAACATTGCCCAGCGCCTCGGCCAACGTCATGCCGCTGCGGTCCATTTTGAGCGTTCCTTGATTAACGACTTCGCCCATAACAAACACTTTCAGATTGTCATTGCGCGGCACATACAAAATATCACCCGGATACATCAGGTGGTTTTGCGTCAGGTCACCTCGTTGCAGCAATGCATAGAGGTTGACTGTCTCGTCTTTACCATTGTGCGTCAGCACCGCGTTACGCCAGTCGGCGTTCTCGGCCAATCCACCGGCGGCGTTAATTGCATCAATGACGGTCATAGGAATATTGGTAATTGGCAGTTGCCCAGACTTGGCCACTTCACCTGACATATACACTTTTTGCGAGCGGAAGGCGGCCACGCTGAGGTCAACCTGCGGACTCTCAATGTAAGTCACCAAACGGCTGGCAATTTCCTGGCGCACTTCTGCCATGGTTTTACCCGCTACGTGCACTTTACCGATGTAAGGATAGAAAATATCCCCATCCGCACCCACCCAGTTACCCGTATCGGCCGCACTGCGGTACTGGCCCGCTGGCGTTGTCAACTCGGGGTGGTCCCACACAGTGGCCATCAACACATCGCCAACACCGATACGGTACTGATAGTTATTGATTAAAGCCTGCAGTTCTGGGTTCGGCTTAGCCTCGATAGGCGCAGGACGGAGCTGTCTCACCAGTCCCGGCGTCATCGGATAAACGTTAATTTTTTGATTCCAATCAGAATCGCTGTCTGGAAGTTCAACGACATTTTTACGCAGGCTGTTCAAACCCTGCCCTGGAACCAACGTACACCCGCTAAGCAATCCCACAAGTACAGCCACCGCTGTTAACTTGATTACATGTTTTTTTGTCATTGATTTAGTTCAACGTTAGAGTCAAGTTACGGAAAGGAAGCGCTATCACCATCCCCCCAAATTCAATTTTCGACCAAATTATGCTGTCAGGTCGCTTAGAGGTTTAAAGGTATATCCAATTGTGCGCTGGCACCTACATCGTTGCTATCGCTGTTATTAGCATCGGTGTACCACAGTCCCAGATTCAGTCGTACTGAACGATAAACGTCTCCACCCCAGCCTAACTGCACGCCCTTGAGGGTGTCAGCATGAGGGAAGGCGCTGTTGATTTGCTCATTTTCCGGGTTAACTTTTACGTAGGCGACGCGAACGCTCCAGCGCTGGTTGTCTTCGGTAACCAACTCTGTTTTCGCTGCCAACAAACGACCGTCGCCACCCATGGCGTCACCCAGCGGATATCCCTGCTGGTAGTAGCCGCCTTTATAAATATGGTGGGTATAACTGTAGCCGGTTCTTGAGGTATTGGTGCGGGTATCGTGCGCTTCGAGATACCAGTTGATGGCGTCTTTATTCCAGCTATGGTGACCTTCAATACCGCCGAGGTACATATTAGCGGAAGGCAATTTACCGGACTCATCTTCACCGATCATTTGTCCGTAGAAGCTAATAGGAATACCCAGCGTCGGTTCGAGTTTATATTTGAAATCAAAACCGGCAAGCTGATTACCTGGCTCATTAGGATCGTTGGCGGTGGTATTATCATTACCAATCACCCCATCCCAGAAATTGCCAAATGATTCAGGACGCCCTTGGCCACCCCATTGCAAAATACGCGATGCGCCTAATTCGAGTGAACGCCACGGAGAGAAGCTTAAGCGACCGCCGATAATTTTAGTATCGGGAACAGAGGTATATTGCGACATCTGGCTGGCGGAGATTTGATATTGCCAAGGTCCAATCCAGTTCAGCCACCACGTCGTCGGCGCAGCCTGACTGTTACGCTGTAGCATGAAGCCGGTTAAAGGACGCGCGGCATCGGAGCGGATCAGGCTGCCCTCATAACCCGGCCCCCACCACTGTGGAGTCTGACCAAATGACAACCATTGGTCCCAAATCTTAACGGCGCCGTAGCTGTTATTAGGGTTAATGTGCGAAGGAGAACCAATCTGCTCATTGCCTTCCCAGTTGCCCTGTAAATGCACGTCCCACCATTCACCGCTCTGGTTAACAGCCAGCGAGAGTTTATTATTGGCAGTAGGAGTCTGTGCGAAGCCCTGTGGTAAACCCGGTTTGTCGGTAGAGGCGAAGCCCGTAATACGCGCGTCAGACTTCAGGGTACGCATGCGTTCCTGAACCCTTTCAATGGCCAGCTGTTCTGAAGAATAAGAAGGATGGGCTTTTTCCAAAGCCTTTTCGACGGCATCCTGACTGATCGGCCAAGTGGTTAAACTGAGCTGGATCACCCCACGGTCGGCCAACCAGGTTAAATCTGAACGCAAGTCGTTATCTGGAAGTAGCAATCCATTTGCCATTGCACTGCCAAACGGTAATAAGGCAAGCCCAATACACATCCCAATAACACGAGTTTTAGAACGAATTGGTTTTACTGCCGTTGGTTTATCCATCAGGGTGATCCCTCTCCTTTGCCGAGAATGACTGATTGTGGTCAATTACGATGGGATTGGGCCCATCCGCATTGTCGATATGGGAAAAATAGCGCAACGTTTATATAATGTATATGTTGGCTACTTCATTCTATTGGGGTTCAGACAGCGTAAGCATTCACAATAAATTTGTATGCAAAGCGGATAATGCCACAGGGGCATGAGGGGTTATATACTTTTCAACATAAAGCCTGCAGCTTTTGGGTATCTATTACCCACGCTACCGCCCTGGCTTGTCAGCTACCAAGGCACTGTGGGCTCCATGCCCCATCATCGCTAGGCGATTGTCCGGTTTTCCCGCTTAAAAACAGCACATCAACATATTATTACTACGCCGATCGTTCTGTCTGAACACAACAAACTGCCGCCTCTTCAAATTTGAAGAGTTATGCAGGTAACGCGACTAAAATGACAAGACCTATTATCGACACATTGACTTAATTGTTAAGAAAAATAAAATGAAATTAGCCATCAATTACATTTTTCTCGCGATCTACGGCACACAATCACCCCAGTTGATCGCCATTCTTGACCACAAATCATACTCGTACAGCTTCCCAATACCCTTAGTTAATCAAAACTCAAAGAACTAAACGATAGGAATAAGCTTGTTTTTCTATGCATTGTAGATTTTTTTGTATTGTCCCAATTCCAAACCTTTGCATCTTCAGACTGAGCGGCAGAGCTCTTCCCCAACGGCAACCGCAGAAACGCTGAACCCGGCTGGGTTAACGTTACGTCCATATAGTTACAATTTAATAACTCAAGCAGGAAAAAAATTAAGGATTAATTCAGCAATATAAAGGGCGATATTTAGAAGGGAAGAAAGGGGGTGCGACCGCAAAGCGCGTTCGCACGCGGATTAAAAATCCAGTTCGGACTGCAGGCACATGCTGGCCTTGGAGGGCGTTGTAAAATTGTGCCCCTCAAGGGTTAATAGAAAAGCTTTTGCCTCAAGGCCACCGGCAAAACCCGTTAAGGCACCCGATGCGCCGATGACCCGATGGCAGGGCGCAATGATAGAAATTGGATTTCTGCCGTTGGCGGCCCCGACTGCACGGACAGATTTGGGATTACCCAATGCGCTGGCTATTTGTGAATAACTGCGTGTTTCGCCGAAGGGAATTTCAAGCAGAGCCTGCCAGACTTGTCTCTGAAACGCGGTACCTTCAAAATCTAACGCAAGTGCAAACTGCCTTCTGGTCCCGGAAAAGTACTCATTTAGCTGCTTTTCTGTCTCCAACAACATCGGATGATGATTATCTTCAACCAATGTTCCCAGCCTGACGCGATTTTCTCGCTCGCTTTCCCACAGCACAGCCGCAAGCCTGGACGCTCTTGCCACCAGCGTTAAAACCCCTACCGGCGAATTCATCAGCTTAAATGCATTTTCCATGCGATTTACTCTCTGGGAATGAAAAGATGATCCAGTGTAGGGAAACTTGCGGGGTTAGGAAACAACAGCCGTAGATTTATACCCACTCCCCTTTTTGTCTCGTTGAATCAAGGCAAAAAGAGGAGCGGAAACGCATTAATTATTTTGCCATCTCAGCCTGAAGCTCAGCTTTTGCTGCATCATACTCACGAGTAAACTCAGGTTGTTCAAACATTTTTTGTGCCATAAGCGCGGCACCGGTACGGCTCATTACGGTATCTGAACGGTAATGGAATCCTGCTACCAAGCGGTTCTCGGCATAACCCGCAGCGCGCGTAAACAGGGCGTTGCGCTTTTCAGGCACCATATCACCTAATACGGTGGCCATCAGATAACCAATCGTTGAATGACCTGATGGCCATGAACCCGATGTTGATTTTTTCAGCAACGGATGAAGCTCTTCAGAAACCATATAAGGACGGGAACGGTGGAAGTATTTTTTCGCATGGTCATCAACCACGTCTTCGGTTGCAACAACGCGGTCAAAAAATGCGGCCAACTTCGGCAACTTGGCGGCGTCAAAGCCGGGTCCCATGACGTCGGCAAAACGCCATACATTTTCCTGCGCATCGGCAATGGCGGCTTTTTCTTGCTCTGGCGTACGCTTGGCCTGAATTGCCAACAGCTCGGCTATTTCAGCTTTGGTTTGAGCAGAATCATCGGCAGGAGGGGCTGGCAGATATTGACTTAAATCGACATCTTTAGCGGTGATGAAAGGCTTGGCTTCGTCGGCAGCATGTGCGGTAAAAACCGCCCCGAAGGTTAAAAAGGCCAGAACGGCGACAAAATTACGCAAGATAAAAACTCCTGTTATGAGAATGTTGGCAGGAGTCTATGGATGAAAGATGACAGTTAAATGACGTGATAATTTAAATATTAAAGTTTGACTTTATACTGATAACCTATTTTCAAAAGGCCAAAGCTGTTTCTAGCGCCTAATTTTTGCATTACGTTTCTTTTATGTGTCTGAACCGTTTTATAACTCACGCCTAAATGCTCGGATATTTCAACAGGTGTATTATTATTCAACAATAGCGACATCACTCTCAGTTCACTTGAGGTTAATGACAACTCGTTATCATCCGAGTTAACCACCGAAAGCAGATGAGGACTGCAATAATAGTCTCCCGTTATTCCTTTATTTACGGCATGTTGTATGCATTCCAAGGGATCTTTTTTTGAAATAAGAACGCGGGCCTTACACTTCATTAACTCTCTGATAAGAAAGATATTCTCAACATCTGTAAAGACGATAAGTGTGACATTATTCCAGTGTTGGGAATTATTCCTGATAAAATCGATGCCATCCATTGGAAATAAATTAGTATCATAAATTTCCATAACGAGTATGTCGATCATTTCAGCATCAAGCATAGACTGTAACGGAGGGAAACCTTTTAGCGCACCTCTGACTTTCACATCTTCGGGAATAAGCGCCCTGATGGCCATACAGGTAAAGGAATGCGGTTCCATTAAGACCAAATTTTTCATAGTTCCCTTAAATATAAAGAGTCATCCTAACGGCACATGAAAATATAAAATCAGCGGCACATCATGAATAGGCCTAATTCTCTTAATCTCGATTAAACATAAAAAAACCAAAAATAAGGCTTAACTAGGTTTTTTGTATTGGCATTGTAACTTTTGCAAAATTAAACACTACCTCGACCTCAGTGAAAAACGCAACGAGGCGCATTACTTACACAAAACCGACAGTGGGTAGTGGAAAAGCGCATTAGGATTTTTCTTATTAAATTTAAAAGTGCATGATACGACTACAAAAAAACTTATGCTTAAGCACAAAAATCACCCAACTTTAAGCAAGATCGACATTAAGCAATAATTTTACATTAATAAATCTACTGATTTAACGAGAGTGTTCGCATCTTGCTAAAAGTAACCGTTAAGGTCTCAAAAACAGCAAGATGCCACTTCCCCGCATAAGGTGGAGTGCGTTAACCC
>NZ_MRWD01000093.1 GCF_002093625.1 Rouxiella silvae
TGATTTTATTTAGAATAATTTATTTAATTGGTTGCGCGATGGATATAAATTAATCGAATGGGTCGCAAAGTAATAACTATATTGTTGTCTACCATCCTCACTTGTAAAACTTTTTTCTGCGGCTCGCACCTCTGCCAGCACACGCTATACTTGTTCATAAGGTCGCCACCTTTTATCCCTCTGTTGCTCGTTAGATTTAACAGAGTGAAAGGAATGATTTCAGGCCGCTGTAGGCGACTGCCAGCTGGCAAGGGGGTGTATCATGGTAAATCATGTCTGGGGACTCATGTCTCGTCCTGGTCCCGAATTGCAACGTATTCAACGTGAACATGAAACGGTAACGCACGTGTATTCCCATCATGTTCTGCTTATGGCAGCTATTCCCGTGGTGTGTTCCTTTATCGGTACCACCCAGGTAGGTTGGAATTTTGGTGATGGCCAGAATCTGCAAATCACCATGCTGACCGCAGCCTCCATAGCAGCGGCTTTCTATGTCCTTATCCTTTGTGCCGTCGCGTTGATGGGGCGAATTATCTTTTGGATGGCGCGCCGGTATGAAAGTCGACCCAGCCTTAATAGCTGTATCGTGTTTGCTGGCTATGTGGCAACACCGATGTTCCTAAGCGGGATTGTCGCGCTGTATCCACTGGTGTGGCTGTGTCTGTTTGTCGGCCTGATAGGCCTTTGCTACAGCGGATACCTGCTGTATCTGGGGATCCCAAACTTCCTGGAAATCGACCATCGTGAAGGTTTTCTGTTCTCCAGCTCGACGCTGGCGATGGGCGTGCTGGTGCTTGAGTTCTTGCTGGCACTGACAGTGATTATGTGGGGTTATGGTTCAAAACTATTTTAACCGAGGACCGATTATCAATTCATTTGAGATTATAAAAGTTGCACGCGTTACACGCTAAATCCCCGTCGGAGAGTATATCCTGCGGGGATTTCCTTTTTTGATCAGCTTTGCCAATGTTTTAGTTTACTGGTTTTACCCACGCCGGGGTTGAAGCTGTTTGTGGGGTCAGCCTGCTGGTAAAATGCCTGCAAATGCGGTTTGGCAACATACAGATGTCCAACGTTGTGTTCAGCAGGATATTCCGCACCTTTAGCATCCAGTATTTCAAGCATTTGATGTTTTAACTCTTTGCTGTTTACCCCTTTCTTGACGATGTAATCCTGATGAAAAACGTGACACATAAAGTGTCCGTAATAGAGCTTTGCCACCAATTTATTATCAATTTCAGGCGGCAATACCTCAAACCAGTCGCGATCGTTGCGGCGCAGGGCGATGTCTAAGGCAAGAATATCCTCGACCTCTTTTTCATGCACAGCATGGTAGCGCACAGCGGCCCCCGCTGCGGCGAATCGATGCAGAAAGGCCTTTTTTCCTTCATCGGCTGAACAGACAAAAAAGTCGCCGTCTCGGTCGGCAAAAAAATGGGTCAAATAGTTTTGCGCCTCTGCAACACCCGCACCGCTCATTTTTAGCAGCAGGTGATGCTCATAGCGGTCGCGATATTTCTTCATTCTCGGCGGTAAATGATTGGGCAGGGCGCGGCTAAGGCACTGCATTACTCGATCGCTGAAGTTCTTTGGCAGGAAGGGGACTTTATTGATCCGTGCGTCAAATTTTCCTTTGGCGGTAAACATATCCGGCATTTTGTCGGTGCCGAGTTTGTCGATCATTAAGAAGGTATCTTTGCCGTAAACTTCAGTAATATCAAATATGTCCCGGTGCATATATTCACCGGCCACCGGCAAGTTTTCAAACTGGGCAAGAATACCGCGCCGAAGATCGGTAAGCACGGCGGTGCTGTCGGTGCCGATGTAAAATACCTGTTGCAGCGGCTCCGCTTCAAAAGTATCAAGCCTTACGGCAAAAATCGCCAGTTTTCCGGCACATCCCGAGGCCTCATACAGGCGTCGAGTGTCCGCGTTGAAGCGAGAGGGCGTATCCGCATCGACGTCGCGTACGCGCTCGGCATAGTCGTGATCGGACGCCTGAAGCGGGCCATTTTCAATATCCTCAGGCGTATATTGCCCATTTTGCAGGCGGGTCAGAATTTCTTCGGGATCAGTGCCCAGGCGAATGCCTAAATGGTTGATAAGCTCAACTTCTCCCCGCGCGTTGACCTGTGCATAAAGGGCCATTTCGGTATAGGCTGGCCCGCGCTTGATGAGCGATCCGCCCGAGTTATTACAAACTCCGCCGACTACCGATGCACCAATGCATGACGATCCGATTACCGAATGAGGCTCACGTCCCAGTGGTTTAAGACGTTTTTCAAGCTGGTATAAGGTGCCGCCGGGGAAGCTAATGACCTGTTTCCCATCGTTAATCAGCTGAATATCGTCGAGTTTTAAGGTGCTGAAAATCACGATGTCGCGATCGTAATCATCGCCGCTGGGCGTTGATCCTTCGGTCAAACCGGTGTTGGCTGCCTGCATAATGACAATTTTATCCGCCTCAACACAGGCCTGCAGCAGTTGCCATTGCTCAAGCAGAGTTTGCGGAAATACCACCGCCAGCGCGTTGCCGCCTCCAGAGCGGAAGCCTTTTCGATAGCGTTCTGTCTGACTTTGCGACGTCAACACGTTACGGCTGCCCGAAATGGTTTTAAGTTTTTCTATCAACGCAACGTTATTCGTCGATGTGGAATGAGGATGTTGAGTCATTCTGCCTCCCTGTCTCTTTATGACGGCACGTTTTGCCGATAGCTCGCTTGTAATCATAGGCCTAATAATTAGGTCAGGCGTTAAGGATAGGCTTTTTCAATAATTTATGGGTCATCTTTTAGCCATTAAACCATCATCAATCTGTCACAGTTGTCCCGCTTAATGGGCGTCAGAATCTGTAAGCAACCGGAGACAGCATAATGGCGCAAGCTCAACTTAAGCTGGCACAGGCTGAATACCCTCAGGCCGAGCCAGAGCATCAGAATAAAGTTTTAGACGTGAAAGGACTGGTTAAATCCTACAAATCAGGCTCTCGCGTGCTCAACAATATTAATTTTGAACTGCACGCGGGAGAGTTTGTTGCCGTGATTGGCCGCTCCGGCGCAGGTAAATCTACCCTGCTTCACGTGCTCAACGGCACTATTCCTCTGAGTGAGGGCAGCGTGGTTTGCCATTACGACGGCGGCGATAAACAGGAACTGGCGGGACTGACTGGCAAAGCACTGCGCCGCTGGCGTGCGGGCTGTGGCATGATTTTTCAGGATTTCTGTCTGGTACCTCGTCTAGACGTTTTAACAAACGTGCTGTTGGGGCGCCTTAGCCAGACGTCAACGTTGAAATCTTTCTTTAATCAATTTGACGACGAAGACCGTGCTCGTGCGATTTCACTGCTCGAATGGCTGCATATGTTGCCACATGCACTTCAGCGCGCCGAAAACCTGTCGGGCGGCCAGATGCAGCGCGTGGCGATTTGCCGTGCCCTGATGCAAAACCCAAAAATTCTATTGGCCGATGAGCCGGTTGCCTCACTCGACCCTAAAAATACCTTACGTATTATGAACGCGCTCAAAAAAGTCAGTGAAGACAATATTGCGGTGATGGTTAACCTGCATTCCGTTGAGCTGGTAAAAGATTTCTGTACTCGGGTCATTGGTATTGCTCATGGTGAGATTATTTATGATGGGCATCCTGATTATCTGACTGATTCAATCCTGCATAAACTTTATGGCGAAGAAAGTGAAGCGGTAAACGCATAACTCACCAAACTACACAAGGTTACTACTAAATGAAGAAGCTATTACGTCTGGCGGTATTTGTTGCAGGATCAATGGCAGCAATGAACAGCATGGCCGCAGATGCACCAAAAGAATTAAATTTAGGTATTCTTGGCGGCCAAAACGCCACACAGCAAATCGGCGATAATATGTGTGTAAAACAGTTCTTTGATAAAGAGCTGAATGTCGATACTAAATTACGCAACTCTTCTGACTACTCAGGTGTTATTCAGGGTCTGTTAGGCGGAAAAGTCGATATGGTATTAAGCATGTCACCTTCTTCTTTCGCATCGGTATATCTTAATAATCCGAAGGCCGTCAGTATTGAAGGTATTTTGGTCGATGATACTGACCAGTCACGTGGCTATCATTCCGTGGTTCTGGTTAAGGCTGACAGCAAATATAAAAAACTCGAAGATCTGAAAGGCACCGCCTTCGGCTTTGCTGACCCAGACTCTACGTCGGGTTACCTTATCCCGAACGCCGCATTTAAGAAGAAGTTTGGTGGTAATACCGACGACAGCTATAACCATTTCTTCTCGAGTACTACCTTCTCGGGCGGTCATGAGCAGGACATTCTTGGCGTGCTGAACGGCCAGTTTGCCGGCGCAGTAGCTTGGGCATCAATGATTGGTGATCCGTCAACCGGTTATACCTCTGGAGCATTCGGACGCATGATGCGTATGGGGAATCCTGATCTGATGAAACAGATCCGCATCATCTGGGAATCGCCGTTAATTCCTAACGGTCCTATTTTGGTCAGTAACTCATTACCTGCAGACTTTAAAGCTAAAGTGGTTGCGGCAATTAATAAGCTGGATAAAGAAGATCACGCCTGCTTCGTTAAGGCCGTTGGCGGTACCCAGCATATTGGCCCGGCATCATTGGCTGATTACCAGCAAATTATCGACATGAAAAAAGAGCTGACCCAAGGCGGTCGCTAATATTCTTTACCTTTCTAGCAGCAGGGATGTTGGCTGAATGTATGTTCCCCGGTCTCTTACTTAAGTAAGTTTCCGGGGAGTTATTCGCATGACGCCCGGCTGCTTTAAGAATGAATTTAACTTTTTTAACTGCTTTATATCTATTCAGGCAGAGCAGAGATTTATCTCCGCCATTAACTGTGGAAGCCTTATTTTGAATACAGAATTTCATCATTACTACCAGCAAATACGCAGCAAGCAAAAAAGAGAGGCGCTGATTTGGTCTGGCTTGATGTTAGTCCTTTATTTGTGGGCGGGGAGTATTTCAGAACTAAATTTAAAAACTATTTTTATTAATGCGCCGCACTTTTTCGATTATATCGTGCAAACCGTACCGACGTTGCATTGGGCCGACTTGTTTGCTGACGGCCACACGAAAGGTTCACTGGCTTATTGGGGATATCGATTAAATATCCAACTGCCGCTGATTTGGGAAACTATTCAGTTAGCGTTCTCATCCACCATCCTCTCAACCGCGCTTGCCGTGGTGCTGGCTTTTATCGCCGCTAACAATACTGATTCGCCAAAATGGCTCAAATTCAGCGTACGAACTTTTGTCGCTTTTCTGCGTACCATGCCGGAATTGGCGTGGGCGGTAATGTGCGTGATGGCGTTTGGCATAGGCGCTATTCCTGGTTTTATTGCGCTGACGCTGCACACTGTGGGAAGCCTGACCAAACTGTTTTATGAGTCGATTGAAACGGCCTCCGACAAACCGGTACGCGGGTTAAAAGCCTGTGGCGCGGGGCGTTTGCAGCGCATGCGCTTTGCCCTTTGGCCGCAGGTGCAGCCTATTTTTCTCTCTTACAGCTTCATGCGTTTAGAAATCAACTTCCGCCAGTCTACGATTTTAGGGTTGGTGGGCGCGGGTGGAATAGGGCAGGAGCTGATGACTTCAATCAAACTGGATCGCTATGACCAAGTCAGCATGACGCTGCTGCTGATTATTCTTGTGGTTTCGGTCATGGATTATGCTTCCGGCAAACTCCGTAAACGCGTTGTAGAAGGAACGTTCTGATGCTGACAGATTCTCTCTCGGCCGCTGGCGTCGCCAGTATCAAGCAGCAACACCCGCATCTTTTTGCCGCCCAGCGTCGTTATCTGCGTTTATTAGCGCTGTCCGCTGTGGTGGTGGTGATTTACTACCTGCTTTTCTTCCGCTTTTACGGTATCTCTTTTCAACAATTGACGCACGGCTGCGCCGAAATTGGTAAGTATTTCATTCGTATGTTTGTCTGGCAGAACTTCTCACAGTGGCCGCTGATGTACTACTTTACGCAGATAGCCATTACCTTGGCTATCGTGTTTGCCGGTACAGTAACCGCCTCGCTTCTGGCGCTGCCGTTGTCATTTTTGGCGGCGCGTAACGTGATGTCAACACCCGTGCTTCGACCCATTTCACTGATTATTCGCCGTATTATGGACGTGTTGCGCGGATTGGACATGGCTATCTGGGGGCTAATTTTCGTACGCGCTGTTGGCATGGGGCCGTTGGCTGGGGTGCTGGCGATTATCATGCAGGACCTGGGGTTGCTGGGTAAACTCTTTGCCGAAGGGCACGAAGCAGTAGAACGTTCGCCGAGCCGTGGGCTGCGCGCTCTGGGAGCCAATCCGCTGCAAACTCATCGATTTGGCATTTTTACTCAGTCGTTTCCAACGTTTTTAGCACTGTCGTTGTATCAAATTGAATCCAATACGCGATCGGCTGCTGTGTTAGGTTTTGTGGGTGCGGGCGGGGTGGGATTGGTTTATGCCGAGAATATGAGGCTGTGGAATTGGGACGTGGTGATGTTTATCACCCTGATTTTGGTCGTGATTGTTATGACCATGGATAAAATTTCCTCCATGCTGCGTGCAAAATATATTATCGGTAATGATATCGATTTGTTTAAACCTGAAGACACAAAACGTCCAAAAATGGCGATTTTCCGTTCAGAATAAAAGCAAACTCCCCGCCTTGGCGCGGGGAGTTATGGCGATGAAAATCAGCTTTTACCGGCCAGTACGACCAGTTTCTGATTCACAAACTCTTTGATACCTAAATCGGAAAGTTCGCGGCCAAAGCCTGAACGTTTCACACCACCAAAGGGCAGTTCCGGTGCCGTATCAGTCAGTGAATTGACGTACACCATGCCGGTCTCGATTATAGTTGCCAGCTTGCGTGCGCGATTGAGGTCACGGGTGAACAGTGCACCGCCGAGTCCATAATTCGAATCATTGGCAAGCTTCACCAACTCCTCATCATTTTTCACTACGTAAACTTGTGCTACCGGACCAAAGAACTCTTCAAAATAGGCGGGATTATCGCGGGTGATACCCGTCAAAATCGTCGCTTGGTAGAAGTTACCCGGATTATCACTGACCGCTTCGCCACCGATGTGCACTTTAGCTCCGTGTTTAACGGCCTCTTTAACCTGCTTGGTCAACGTTTTCAGAGCATCGGCCGAAGAGAGCGGGCCAAGCGTGGTTTTAGCGTCCAGCGGATCGCCAATTTTCAAATCTTTAAAGTGCTGAGTAAATTTCTTCAGAAACTCGTCGGCGACTTTTTCATGGATGATAAAACGTTTTGCAGCAGTACACACCTGACCGGCGTTGGCAATTCGCGCCTGCGCCCCCACCTTGGCAGCATGATCGATATCGGCATCTTCAAGGACAGCAAAAATATCGTTACCGCCCAACTCTAAAGTGGATTTTTTCAGTTTTCCCGCAGCTCTTGAGGCCACCACAGCACCGGCTTTTTCCGATCCAGTAAGCGCTACCCCTTGCACGCGGTCGTCATCAATGATGTTTGACACCTGATCTTGGGAAATAAATAGGTTGGTATAAGCCCCTTTAGGCGCACCGGCTTCATTCACCAGTTTCTCAAACGTTTCTGCACAGTGCGGCACGATGCTCGCATGTTTAACCAGCACGCTGTTACCCGAGGCAAGGTTGGGGGCCAATACGCGCATCAACTGATAGAATGGGAAATTCCACGGCTCTACAGCCATAATCACACCGATCGGGCTATGCTCGACCCACGCTTCACCCAGGCTCGATTTATAGGGAACCGGTTTGAGAAACTCTTCTGCATTATCTGCGTAATATTTGGCGATATCGGCACAGATCTGAACTTCGGCGCGGCTCTGCTCGATCAGTTTACCCATTTCGACGCTGACAACCTTTGCTAACTCGTCAATGCGTGACGACATCAGGTCTGAGAGTTTATGCAACACTTTAAGGCGTTGCTTGATCTCGCCCTGCGCCCAGTCGGATTTATACAACTGATGTGCTGTTTCCAAAGCCTGTTCGACCTGCTTATCATTATGCGTTTGATATTCTTTGATCAGCTGGTTATTGAACGGATTGATGGTTTGATAAGGCATGAATTGCTCCTTGTTTTGCCGCTCAAAGAGTGGGGAAATGCCCGTTTTCTCTGAACATGAATTGAGGTGCGTTATTCAGCTTTTGCTGCGGCTGAGAGTTAAGGATAGTCGATTGAGTCACCGTTTTTAGGCTTTGGCTGCGGTTTCCATAACTTTTAGGAATAGTTAACCCTTTTTTCAGTTCCAAATGAGAGCATTACCTCATTGATTGCCAAGCCATTCACTTTTATTCTGGGATCCCCCCTTTTTGCATGAGAGTGATATGAATCTATCTTCCATCCCTTTTTGTACGACAGACTGGAACCAGATTGCCCCCACTGAACATCCGGGTGAAATCGGGACGGCGATTTGGCGCACGCAGCACTTTGGCGACACATTACAGCCTGTTCGCGTGAGAATGGTTGAGTATTCGCCGGGCTACTTGGCAGATCACTGGTGTAAAAAGGGACATATTCTCTTTTGCCTTGAAGGGGAGTTACATACCCTTTTAGAAGACGGCCGAAAGTTTGTCCTCACGCCAGGTATGAGTTATCAGGTCGCGGACAATGCCGAAGCGCATCAGTCGTCCACGTCGGTCGGCGCCAAGCTTTTTATTGTCGATTAAGGCATTCTACTCCTCCGGCAATCTTCCCGGTGGAAAGCGATTTCAGCAAACGTTTTGAGGAGTTCTGGGTGAGTAAACTACGCGTGGGTATCATTTTTGGCGGCAAGTCATCAGAGCATGAAGTGTCTTTACAATCGGCCCGCAATATCGTTGATGCGATGGACAAGCAGCGTTTTGACGTCACCCTGTTAGGGATCGACAAACAGGGTGAGTGGCATATCAATGATGTCAGCAATTATTTGATTAATGCAGAAGATCCGTCACTTATTGCCTTGAATCGTTCCAATCAGCAGGTTGCGCTGGTGCCAGGGCTTGAAAAAAACCAGCTAATCGATACGCAAAATGCCCACGCGATGTCACAGCTTGACGTTATTTTTCCGATTGTTCACGGTACGCTTGGCGAAGACGGCTCGTTACAAGGGCTGCTGCGGATGGCTAATATTCCGTACGTCGGTTCTGGCGTCCTGGGATCGGCGGTTTGCATGGACAAAGACGTGACTAAACGCCTGCTGCGTGATGCCGGACTCAACGTAGCGCCTTTCGTGACACTGACTCGCCGCACCCGTAACCAGTATCCCTTTGATCAAGTAGTAAAAAATCTTGGACTGCCGTTGTTTATTAAGCCGGCCAATCAAGGCTCATCGGTTGGGGTCAGTAAAGTGAAAGACGTGGCTTCCTTTGAACAGGCGTTGGACAGCGCGTTTAGCTTTGATCACAAAGTGTTGGTGGAGTCGGCTATTAAAGGGCGTGAAATCGAGTGTGCTGTATTAGGAAATGATAATCCTAAAGCCAGCACCTGCGGCGAGGTCATTCTGCACGATGAATTTTACTCTTACGACACCAAATATATTAATGAGCAAGGCGCTTCTGTGGCAGTGCCGGCCGATCTCCCTGCCGAGGTTAACGACAGGATCCGTGCCATTGCTATTCATGCATTTCAGGCTTTGGAATGTCGTGGAATGGCGCGGGTAGACGTGTTTTTGACCGAAGAGGGTGAGGTGGTGATCAACGAGATTAATACCTTGCCTGGCTTTACTAATATCAGCATGTATCCCAAGCTTTGGGCGGCGAGCGGCGTTGATTATACTACGCTTATCACATTGCTGATTGAGTTGGCGATTGAACAACATCAAATGGATAGCCAACTTAAAAGTTCACACTGATTGCACTTTCTCAAATCGCAGAAATGAAAAAGGCGACAAACGTCGCCTCTTCTGCTTACTGCTGTCTTGCCTGATACTGTCGGCGTTATTTATAAATCTCAGCGGTACCAAACAGATGGTTATCACCACCGGCAGAAACGATGCGGTATGAGCTTGCACCTTCCTGAGCGGCTTTGGCAGCCAGTTTACCTTGCAGAGTACTCAGGTCGTTACCGTTAGTTGTTGCACTTACTGTACCGATACTTTGTGCATCATTTGGGGCCATTTGAACTTCAGTAGCGGCAAATGTGGCGAATGAAGCGGTAGTGAGTGCGATAACTGCAAATGCTTTAGTCAGGTTTTTCATCATATTGTCCTAGTCTTCGTGTGTGCCTAATTTGCGGTGACGGCATAGTTGCCATTCGATTTTTCAAATTAAGCGTTTAATACTGTCCGATACATTTCGTCTGCGTGACGCATGCCGACAAAACGTTTTTACCCTTTACTGCAAACTTCAACTGCTCTTAAATTTCACGCGGTGACAAACTCGCGAACTTATTTATAAATTTCAGCGGTACCGTACAGATGATTTTCACCACCTGCGGAAATGATGCGGTATGAACTTGCACCTTCCTGAGCGGCTTTGGCAGCCAGTTTGCCCTGGAGGCCGCTAAGGTCGTTACCGTTGGTCGCTGCACTTACCATACCGATGCTTTGTGAGCCGGCCGGTGCCATCTGAACTTCAGTGGCGGCGAAAGTAGCAAAAGAAGCGGTAGTCAGTGCAATCACGGCAAATGCTTTAGTCAGATTTTTCATGGTCTTAATTCCTATTCTCGTTTTATTTAAGGCTTGAATTTTGGATGACGATATTAGTTATCGTTCGTTAACTAAATACTAAGCCTTGTCTCTGTCCGATGCAATACATTTATTTAATAATCGTTAACTAATTGTGCTAAACGCTTTCCGTCCTACTTTTCTTATTTGTAGATTTCAGCGGTACCGTACAGGTGATTTTCACCCCCGGCGGAGACGATGCGGTATGAACTTGCACCTTCCTGAGCGGCTTTGGCGGCCAGTTTGCCTTGCAGACCACTAAGGTCGTTACCGTTGGTCGAGGCGCTTACCACACCGATGCTTTGTGAACCGGCCGGTGCCATCTGGACTTCAGTGGCGGCGAAAGTGGCAAATGAAGCGGTAGTCAGTGCAATCACGGCAAATGCTTTAGTCAGGTTTTTCATGAGTAATTCCTCTTTATCTGGTTATCTGAACCGGGTACTTATCGGGTTCAGTGTTTGATTCTGGGTCGTCGTTATTAATTAACGTTCGATAAGTAAATGATAGAGGGTGAACGGATCCTGCGCAACTCATTTATATATTAATCGTTAACTAATTGTGCGGATCGTATGTTAGACATGGGTGGGGCGCAAAAAAGCCAGCCCGTGGGCTGGCCGGTAAATCTGAACGGGTGCTGTTGGACCTCCGCCTGACAACCGCCAACGAGCGGGAGCGAACTCCCGCAAGCCGGGTTGCATTACCTCACAGATTCACAGACCGAATATGCGTTAACCTCTATCCAGGCGAGTTTCACCTTAATTTCACAAAGTGAATCCCCTTTTATCCAAGCGAACGCTAAAAGGCTCAAACAGATGAAAGCTGTTATCACAACAGTGGCTATAAGTGGGTACCGCATAACGACCTCCTTTTCCTTGCTTTTCAGCATGTGAGGCGCTACCTTTACGTTGTTGAGCATAAGGGACGCCTCGGATTGATTTAATATCATTTCGGGGCTTTTCTCTTTCTATCCCTTGCATAAAAATTACTTAATGCTTAGAAAAGAAAGATCCTAAGCACCCGCGCGAAGTGTATCAGCCTTTCCAGCAT
>NZ_MRWD01000094.1 GCF_002093625.1 Rouxiella silvae
GGAAGAGTACAGGCTGATGGCCGAAAATACGGAAATCTCAAAAAGTGCGTGGAACTAAAACGGGTGTGCTTACAATTGGTCGTGAACCGACTCCGATGACGGCCGATTTTAATAAAGCCGTACGTGAGCATGACATTTACCTAGCCATTATCGCAGGGGATGCCGTCGGCCTCATCGAAATACGGCTCCATGCTGATCATCTTTGGATAGAAAATGTTGCGGTACATCCTCTCCGGCAAGGAATTGGAATTGGCCGGATATTGCTTTCGCATGTTGAAAGTAAAGCAGCTCAAGCGGAGATTGGGGAAATTCGCCTGCAGACGAACGAAGCATTCGAGGCGAACATTACGTTATATGCGGCGCTAGGATATGAAATCGATAGACGAGAACAATTCATGGGTGGAAAGACCGTGTTTATGAGCAAAAAATTGTAGCGGTTACATAACTGACCCCGAAACAAAGATTTCTTGAATCTTTAAGGTACGTTGCTACTCAGACCTATCCGTTAAAGTATCAAGAGCAACTATGAGCGAAGAACGGAAGTACTCAAGTATTATCATCTCTGTTATGGGTATTAATCTCATTCCTATGTTTTAACCAACAAGGAATAGGTCACAGTCAATAAGTGATTATATAAAAAGGCTAACATTATTATTAATGCAATGCTCGCCAAATTTTTACAGGTTTAGTTAACTGAGAATCAGATAATAAATTACATGAATGCTTCAGGATTAATATTGTATCCTGCGGCTTTCAACTCTTTAACCAGGTCAATTTTCCACGCACCCCGTGTATCTAAATCAATATATACGACACCACTAATATCATTAGGAGTCTCTACTCCTTCCACTAACAAAGCAGAAACTCTGGACCTACCTAAGCGACCAATAAAATAACCATGCTCAAATACTACATTCTGCCTTGCTCTTGATTTGAATTCAGGGTTATCAACTTTTTTTGCACCTATATCGCAGGGGGTATAAAGCACTACCGCATAACCGATATCACTATGTGCTTCTATTTTCTCAATTATTGTATTACTTGAACTTGCCTGCTCGTGCAATATGATGGGTTTCAGACCCGCTTTATCAAGGAACCTAGCCATCTCAGACTTGATTGCATTATCCTGCCCGTGTACCACGAAAACCTTTTTGTTGTCAGCATGAGAGCTCAAAGTAACAGCAGCTTCTCTAGAATAGGTGGAATTTTTTTCAGTGGCTTCCCTGATTAAATCCCTGGTTATATCTGTGGTATATCCATCACCTGAAATTACATTTTGATTAGTAATAAACGTAATAAAACCATCTGGGATGTCATTGTTTGCTTTAGTGGTCAGTTCGGCAGAGCTCACTTCTGATTTTTTGATTTTAAGTGAGCGAATATTACCAGGTTTTAGATATGCACCATCAATATAAATCTCTTCTTTTTTAGAGTATGGGTTTACTACTTCAGACTTGATTTCCTCTAAGTCTTTTCTATCATACTCTATCAGCTTTATAAATTTTTTATTTGCATCTCTGTCAATGGTTTCAACAACAATATGATAATAACTCATAATTACACACCCTTATCATTTCAAAAACGATGGTCGGAGTAAAGCAGAACATCTTTATGTTTACTACAATACCACTAGGAAAACAATTAGATGCAGATGGTCGTCTAAAACCATACATTTCAACACAAGTTAACTCGCCTCTAAAGAGAGCTCTACAAGACCGTTACTGAAGATGGCGAACATTAAATCAGTGAGCTGTACCCGTTTAGTAGCACACATTGATCTCAGTAATGTCCGCTTCTGGCACGAAGCTGCCGTAGGTCAGGCCCAAGGACAGCTTTGAGCGAAGTATAGACTTTGGGTTTACCGATAATCAGCAGAGCTTGGTATGGCTAACTTCAACATGATACCTTGCTATCAAAATAACAGATTAAGAAGCTGACAAAAGGCGGAATGATTACTCGTTGATACATATTCTCCCGTAAGGAAACACAGTATGTATAAAGAACTTATAGAACAGAGCCTGAATGAGGCAAAAGCCGCCAGAGCTGCGCTGAACAAGGTTAACGGTATAGTTGTCTAAAAGATGCATAATCCTGATCGTGGACTGCATCTCGCTAACTACGCCAATTTACTCATGAACAGGCAGATAGATATCTTCGATGATGGGCTTTTCCTCCTCGAAAATGAACGATACCAAACCGCTTGTATTGTTAGCCGGGGGATGATTGAAACACATGCTTTCTCACGACTCTTAAACAATAAAGTGGAGAAAATTTTGACTAACCAAAGTGGCCACGAAAGTGTAGATCAAGCCCTCAAAGTCATCTTGGACTTTACGAATAGTTCCCGATTTAAAAAGTCAGAGCAAGATAAGATTCAGAAAGGAGTATTTGACCCGAACGACTACATGTTTACTGAAGAGGCTAAATATCGTTTTGAAAACCTACTTGCTGTCAGTCGGCATGTGATGGATGCTTTACGCGATCTCTATGAAGATGAGATGAAGCAGACTAATCAGAGGGAAAGCAATTTTGAACTGACGTATGACATACTTAGCGAATATGTTCATCCTTCACAAACGAGCATCTACCAATACTACACACCTGAAACCCACTTAGTTCCTACTTCAGTTGGTAATATTAATGCTTATGAGTCCGCTCAGCTACAATGTGCGAGAGCACTAAACTTCATATTAGATGCAAAGAATCAACATTATTGGTCTTTACAGTTAGCAAATGAGATGACCAAACGCGGTAAAGAGTAAGGCCTAAGCTCTGCAATGGGCTTTTTATTTGAAAAATATTTTCATTTCTTCTTTGTATGCTATGAATGACCTGCTTCCCATAGAACAGTGTGCCTTGATGTTAGCAATGTCTGCTCTTGGCACGAGGCGGACAGCCAACTGAGCCGTACGTCTGCTTTGAGCTGTGAGTTCAACGGGTCGATGCAACGCTATCCTTAATCAAGGGGGGCGTTGCCATGAAACGAAGAACTCGGATTAACTACACGCCAGAGCAGAAGGCGATTATCTGGGACAGATATAAGCAAGGTGATTCCCTGCATGATATCGCCAGAATGTTCGACAGATATCATTCTTCTATTATGCCCACTATCCACCAGACTGGTGGATACCGCCCCCCTGTCCGAAAGCGGCATCCGTTAGCGCTTTCACTTGATGAAAGAGAGGAAATATCCAGAGCGCTGGTAGCAAAAATCAGCATCAGGGCGATCGCAAACAAACTATCGAGAGCCCCCTCAACGATTAGCCGGGAGATAAAGAGGCACGGTGGTGCAAATCAATACCGTGCATCAAAAGCGGATACTGCTGCGTGGGAAAATGCTCTGAGACCAAAACCTTGCAAGCTAATTGAAAGACCCACACTGTGTAAAATCATCGCAGAGAAGATGCATCAGGACTGGTCGCCGGAACAAATCGCCGGTTGGCTGAAACGCTGTTATCCGGATAATCAGGAAATGCATGTGTCACACGAAACGATATATAAAACGCTTTTTATACAAACCCGGGGTGCATTAAAAAAAGAGCTGCAGCAATGCCTCAGAAGCGGAAGAGTCGTGCGTAGATCCAGAACATCATCGCTTAAAGGGAAAGGATTAGGGTCAATCCGGGATACGATCTCTATCAGCGAAAGACCACCTGAAGCCGCTGACAGAGCCATACCCGGTCACTGGGAAGGTGACCTGATCCAGGGCTCTAAAAACTCCTATATCGTCACCCTCGTAGAACGTCATTCCCGTTTTGTTATGCTGGCCAAGATCAGGGACAACAAGACCATAACGGTTATATCTGCACTCATCAAACAAGCCCGGGAATTACCTGCTGAGCTTTATAAAACATTAACATGGGACCGGGGCGCTGAAATGACCAGCCACACCCGGTTTACTGTAGCCACAGATATCCAGGTTTACTTCTGCGATCCTCAATCCCCCTGGCAACGCGGCTCCAATGAAAATACAAACAGATTGCTCAGACAATATTTTCCAAAAGGAACTGACTTATCGGTTCACAGCCAGCAAAGACTAGACAGTGTTGCCAGGCAGCTCAACGATAGGCCAAGAAAAACGCTAGACTATGAATCACCCGCAGAGCGGTTCAATAAGTGTGTTGCGTCCATTGGTTGAACTCACAGCGAAGAACGGACGTTCTGATTCAACGCATAATATTTGTGCTATTCAAAATCCTCCTAATATTTTTTTCCGCCCAAACGAAGTTCGTTGCTTAATTCAGGCTTCATCCACAGCAGGTAGCAAATATTGGGGCTGTTTCCTTTCATAACATTCCTGTGATGCCCCAATGAACATTATATCTGGCACGGAGGTCTGTCATCAGACAGACCTCCGTGCCAGAGCAGTGACGTTATAATCAAGCATTACGCCAAAAATTAAGCTGCACCTTCAACCAGCACAAAAGTTCCGGTCGCAGCACCTGCACGTATTGCTCTGGCTGCCTGATATTGAGGACTCTCATAAAAACGTTTTGCCTCGGCAAAAGAAGCAAACTCAAAAACAATATGCCTTTCATGGGATTCTCCCTCAAGGTTTTCATACTGCCCAGACCAGGCAATAACCTTAGGACTGAACGCCTGCATTGCTTCTCCGGCAGCCTTAGCATATTCGGCGTAGGCAATAGCGTTCGATACAGTGACATGCGCAATTAAATAACCTTTATTCATTTCTTTATCTCTTTTGTCAGACGTGGTTTATTCCAGCGCAATGCAGTTCTGCAGGCAAACATGCAAGCAGCGGGATCGGGGGTATTTACAACGTTTTTATCTCATTCAGTTTTGAGCTCGGGAGGATGCTTGGCGGCGAGCGGCGTTCTGATGCTCAATCATCCATCCTGGATAATAAGGAGGCAAAGCGCTTACCTCATCCAATCGCCCCCGTTCCTCTGCTGTCAGAATGATATCGGCTGCGCCGATGTTGTCGTCGAGCTGCTCGATACGCTTTACGCCGATTATGACGCTGGTGACATAGGGTCTGGCCAGTAGCCATGCAAGCGCTATCTGACTGACCGATACGCGGTGTTCTTCTGCAATAGCGCGCATTTCGGCAACGCATTGCCAAGCGTGTTCGCGATCGACGGGTGGAAAATCGAATTTACTACGGCGTGCATCCGCCTGTGCAGATGAATCGGGTCCGAATTTTCCGGACAATAATCCGCCGGCAAGAGGCGACCAGACAAGGAGGCCCATCTTTTCCTCCCGGATCAGGGGCACTAATTCCCGCTCCACATCACGCCCGGCAATAGAGTAATAAGCCTGAAGTGTCTCAAAACGTGTTGTATTTCGTGCCTCACTCAGGCCAAGCGCTTTACCGAGCTTACCTGCGGCCCAGTTAGCTACACCGACATAACGAACCAGTCCTTGCCGTGTGAGATCGTCAAGCGCGCGCAGCGTTTCCTCAACGGGCGTGACCGGATCGCTCGCATGAATCTGGTACAAATCAATATGATCGACCCGAAGTCTTTCCAAACTTCTCTGTACCGAATCCATAATATGCCCGCGTGATGCTCCCTGTGCGTTAGGCCCAGGCCCCATCACCCCACCTGTTTTTGTGGCAAGAACAATGTCGTTGCGTGCAACACCGAGCTCTTTTAGTGCGACACCTGTAATACGTTCAGACTGACCAAAGGAATAAATATCAGCGGTATCGATAAAGTTAATCCCGCCGGCAAGTGCTCGCGCGATAATCTGATTTGCTTCATTCTGTTCTACTGCGCCAATAGACGACCACATGCCAGCATCCGAGTTGCCGCCCAACGTCATTGTGCCGAGACACATTTCTGAAACAAACAAACCTGTACGCCCAAGTTGCTTATATTTCATTTGATTTACTTTTCCTCTTCACCCGTGATACCGCTTGTAGACACAGGATGTGTACGTGAGGTAATTCAACGACTCTTTGAATTCATAGGTTGGAACTGGGAGGCAATATTTACGACACGTGCGCCATACAGGCGTGCCGTTTCGAGATCACCTGATGACATTTCTTCAGGGGAAGCATCGGCAGGGGTTTGTGCCATGGCACCGATATTTGAGCCCATCCGATTCAGATCATCACGTAAAGAGGCCTTGGTATTCGAGGACTTAATATCCATGTTGACCCAGATACCGCCGTGCTGACCGGCCAGCAAAAAGAAATAGGCCAGCGTATTCAGCTTGTCGCCATTAATGCTCGCGCTGTTAGTAAAGCCGCCGAAAATCTTGTTTACCCGTTTGCCCTCAAACCAGGGTTTTGACGAGGCGTCGGCAAATTTTTTGAACTGCCAGCTCGGTCCCCCCATGTACGTTGGCGAACCGAACAAAATCACGTCTGCCGCGTTGAGATTTGCCCATTCGTCTACAGAAATGTTTCCTTCTGAATCGATAGCCACGAGCGTAGCGCTGGCACCTTCAGCGACAGCGGCCGCCATCCGTTCTGTATGCCCATAGCCAGAGTGATAGACGACTACAGATTTAATCATTGAAAAGGGTTGAGTCATGATAATTGCCTTCAGCAAGTGTCTGCGCCGGATAACGCGGTATGAAGACAGTCTATTAAGTATTACAGTAGCTATAAATACCCTGAAAATTAACACACTGTTATCTTAAAGAGGAACAATGAAAGACCTTGAGGCACTGATTATTTTCGCGCGAGTGGCAGAGATGAAGAGCTTTACCCAGGCAGCTGAAAGCCTTGGTATTCAGAAAGGACGTGCTTCAATGGTCGTGCGCGAGCTCGAACATGACGTAGGCGCTACACTATTGCACCGCACCACGCGGACCGTGCAGTTGACCGAAGATGGCCGTATTTTTTATTCGCGTGCACGAGACCTGCTGGCGGAAGCAGACGAACTGCAGTCAATGTTTTCACCTGGCGGAATGTCACTGCGAGGGCGTTTACGCGTTGATATGCCGGCTATTCTGGCACAGAGCGTTGTTATTCCCGCACTACCACAACTACTGGACGCTCACCCGGAATTCGAACTTGAGCTTTCGAGTACTGACCGTCGAGTTGATCTGGTATTGGAAGGATTTGATTGCGTAATTCGTCTCGGACCTATTGTTGATGAATCCCTGATTGCCCGACCGCTGGGAAAATTACGGATGATCAATGCGGCGAGTCCTGGCTATCTGAAACGCTTCGGTGTGCCGCAGACGATTGAGGATCTTCTTAATCAGGGGCACAGGATGGTGCATTACATGCGGAATTTTGGCGCTAAACCTGACGGATGGGAATATCCGTCAGGTGATGACTACAAGTCGCTGATGTTACCCGGCACGATGACGGTCAATAGCGTACCGGCCTACCATGAAGCAGGACTCGCGGGATTGGGGTTAATTCAGGGAGGTTATTCCGCACTCCTACCCCATATACAACGTGGCGCATTGATTGAAATCCTTCCCAATCTGCGGCCCATGCCGCTAAATGCATCTTTCGTTGTCGCGCACAGGCGCAATTTGTCGCAACGAGTGAGGGCTTTTATGAATTGGACTGAAGAAGTGTTGAAACCTTATTTTGACTAATGTCTTAGTGAATTAGAAAACGGATAAGGTGAAAGCCTACGTATTTACCTGCTCCCATTGATTAACAGACCGTGGTGTTGGCCATATCCGCTCTGGCACGGATCACACCACCAGATACCATGAGAAGTCCGCAACCGTATTCTTGATTTACTGCTGAATAATGATGATTTAGCCGACAGCATTCTTGGTGAAAACGCTGCGGTGGCCGTATTGACGGCCACCTTTAAATAAAATGGCAATAACACAAAATCGTAAACAGGTTTTTTATTTACAAGATCCATGCATATCGCTATTTCCTTCTTCACGCCATACGCCCCACTGGCCACTGTTATTCGGATTCTCGCCCTTGGTCCACCAACCATTCAGCCATACCTTGCCGTTATGCCTTACTTTGACACAGGGTTTGTCGTAGGTTTTTGAGCCATCCCAGGCCGGTATGCTGCTCTCCTGTTTGGCAGGAACGATAATCGTATGTTGCAGAGTACGGGAAACTTTACCTGCGGTGGCCTGCACGCTGGCGCTCAGCGTTTGAATCCGGTCGGTTTTCATGATGCTGAAAGATTGCTCAGGTTTACCGCCGTTTGTACCGCTGGCACCGGCTGGCAGTGTCCAGACGTAGCCCGGTTTACTGGTGGGCTGAGTACCCACGTCGATATTCCCGGTAAAGAGAACGCTAGCATCTTTATCCTGAGAAGCCATGCGCAGGTTCAGGCTGTCCAGGAATGCCTGATCGTGATTCACTTGTTCACTTTTCTTCACCGTGACGGTGATCTCGCTGCTGGCTGTTTTACCATCTTTACCCGTTACGGTGAGCAGATAGGTCACTTCACCGGTAGTATTAGATGGGATCAGTGCACGTGCTTTGGCACTCTTCACTTCCCTGACCCATGGACCTGCGTGTTTTTCCTGTAACCAGAAGGTGCCCGCCCCTTTCAGGATGGTCCACTTATACGACACCGCATGCTGGCTGGCGCTGGCATCCAAATCGTAAGCACGTGATGCGTCTGTGGTTGGGGTGACGGTAAAATCGTCCCCGGCTACGGCAACTGGCGCTTGTGCCGCGTTTTTTTCAAAAAGATGTCCTACTGTTGCAGCAGGCATTGGGGCAATGCTGGCGGTGTCAATACCGCGCTCTGCTAACACATTCTCACCAAAATAGTCTGCGTTTAGCAAAGAGAGCTGGCTATCATATTCAGCCTTAAGTGTTTTCTCATCGGTTAAATAAGTCCAATACTGATTGTCCTCTTTTGCCGTAGGGAAGTACCAGAAAGGCTTACTTTTTAGTTTGAAATAATATTGATATTGCTCATAGTGGTAGACGGACCCCAGTTTTTCGTTTTTGTCTGGGCCCCAGAGGTAAAATTTATCTACACCGAGTTTTTTCAGCTTCCACTGGGTATACATTTCCTCCATGTTTTTAGATGGGCAGGCAATATGGATGGATTCAGGGTGCTTGCTGCTAGGCACATTGATGTGGAATTTATTCATATGGCTAGATTCCAGACGGATCCCCTCTAGCGCAAATTTCTCGGATTCACCGTCACGGTAAGTAACGTCTGCCCAACATTGCCCCGCTTTGATCGGTTCTGGCTGATAAGCATAACCATAACTGCCGTGTAAGGCCGGATAGATATAACTTTCCAGTTCACTGCGCGGATCATAGAAACCAACCAGCGTTGTCACAGGAACCCCAAATGCCGACGGTTTGCGACGCGGGGAATCATTCGCTTCAACCATTTTCTGTTGGTTTTCATCCCACTTCAAATAACCAGAAGCGGAGGTTGGCGTAATGACCGCTGTTGACTCCAGCCATTTCTGAATGCGTTTTTGCGTATAGCCGGTATGGAGGGTGTAGTGAGAAAGCGGGGAACTGGCTTCACCACCGCCCATCGTGTCACTGTTGAAACGATAAATTCCTTTAAAAGGCGGGGTGACATGCCCATCTGTAACCTCATCTCCACCCTTATCCCAGAAAAAATTGGCAATAAACCGGTTTTGATTTCCGTCCCATCCCCAACCAGAGTTCTGATTGTGAGTGGCGTACTTCCCGCCCCCCGGATAGTGCCCCATGTCATAACCATGTCCGACTTCGTGACTGAACTCATTGCCCACGGTATCGTACAACGTAGCCATGCCGTTACCGCCGCTTAATCCATGTTGGACCCTGCCGTTACGGTATTGTCCCCAGGACTGATGAACAGCGACCTGATGGAAAAGGGCTGGTTGCCACTGTTTTTCGCCTGGCGAAGAGTTAATACCAAAATTGGCATTATCAATACCCATGGAGATAATACCTTTACCAATATTTTCCCGCATATCACCATCGTAAACGCCGCCTTCATCTTCACTTTGTAACGTATATTTTTTCCCAGTGGATAAAACAATTTCTTTTAAATTAAGTGGAGAGTAGTTGCCAACAATTAACTGGGAAACCGGGATTTTCTGGAAATAGTCTCGGGCCATTTTTTTCGATTCTTTTTCAAATGGATTTTTTTCCAGTGGTCCAGGAGCAGTTAGCATACCGATACGGATATTTTGTAAAACAACCTGCGTTTCACCACCGATATCGATTTTTTTTAGCGTGCCGGAATGCCCATTATCAGAAGAAAACTCCAGGGATAAACCCGGTTGCACCCAGTCAGCAGGGAGTCTCTGACTCCACGCTTTATCACTGTAAATCACATCCGGATTTTTGCTGTTAGCGGGGCGGTCAGATTTTGGTAACTGATCCGGTACGTTCATCACTAGGCTACCCAGTAAGGCGTCACTTTTGTCATACGCACGCAACGTAATTTTCTTCAGATTTTGTTGCTGGGGAATAAACATCACCAATGTGTCACGAGTACTAGTGAGTCTTGGCATTTCTTGCGCACTGTTACCACTGGCATCAATAGTATGGGTTTGGGCAAACTTTACACTGCCAGAAAGCGCCCCTTCAACATCGTTTTTTAAGGTGTTTTCATCAAGAAAGACATTAACGCTTGCATATACATGGTTAGAGAAGATTACAGGAACAGATGCAAGAGCAATCGCCACAGCTAAATGGGTTAGTTTCATATCAGATATCTCTAAATTATCAACGTCCCACAAATGTAACTTGTTGTATCTTTTCGTAACATTGAGTATTTCTGCTTCTACATAAGATGAATTAACTAACTGAATAGAATTTACTTTGGCTGAATGAGAATCCACTTACTGATATAAAGAAAATTCTTTTTCTTCTTGGGAAATAAGAAAAAATCGCTCAAACCGAGTGAAACGGCGAGTAACAACGTCTTTACCGTGGGTGCGAGTTCGACTGAGGGGACTGTTTGCACTGATCCGGCCCTATTCTCCAGGACGGTTACGAGTCAGATTTGGAGTGACCAGAGTCTTAATACTGATCTGTAGTGATCAACAAAAACTGGCCACCGCGCTAGAGTTTTTCCAGTATCGATTTTCTGATTCGTTTAGTAGTAACCCGCCGTTATATTCTTGCGGCATGAGCGCGCTGTAATATCCAACGATATAGTCTGCTATTGTATGGGCAGCATCACTGAAATTTATGTAATCTGTTACCGGCACCGATTCACTCCTGAATGCAATACTGATGGCGGTGTGACGGTGTAATTCTCAAAAACAGGTGCTGGTTTACTGTGATCAAGGCAGTCACTACACAGCGATGAGTGGCAATCGATCTTGAAACCACAGGGTCTGGAAGGCAGCATGAATTGTCGCGGTAACTGCCACAACAACGCGGTTGCGTAATGGCTTTTCCAGCTACTGAAACGCGAACTGATGAATAAAAAATTTCTTATGGCAAAGAACATTTTATTATATATTTTTTGCAGGATTAGCTATATGGCATGATTTTATTTAATCATTTTAATGGGAGCAGACGTCTTGACAAAAGAATAATTAATGGAATTTGAGATGCAATAACGATCAGGCTTACTGTCCCATATAAAAATGAATCGGAACCATATGCAATAGTATGCCAAACACCGAATATATAGACAGCCGGTGCAAGGAATCTGTGGCTGAAAATCCACACCCGGTGGCCTAATCTCCGTCTAAAGTAGAAAATCAAACTTGTCGCAATCATTCCATAGAAAGAAAATACGCCAAATGCCACATAAAGCTTTCGTTCAAGATCGCTATATTTAAAAGGTATAAATACAGTTAATAAGG
>NZ_MRWD01000095.1 GCF_002093625.1 Rouxiella silvae
GAATAAAATGCAATAGTATTTGAGTTTCCTGTTCCGATATATTTCACTGTTTGATAAGCCTTATCGTTATCAAGGCTTTTAATTAAAAAATTCTTCATGCCGGTTATATTTTCTTTTATTCCTAAGCGATCTAATGCGGTGAGTTCACTTCTGTTTTTCAGTCCTAGATAACGTGCGGCGATCTCTTCACCCTCTGGCAATTGCAGCCTGTTACTTGCTCTGTCCAGCGCAATTCTCAAATCCTTAAGTGAATCGGCAATCAACGCCGCCTTGACGGCATCGCTTTTTTGGATAGCAGTAATGCCACGTTGTTCAATCTTATAATCTGCCCAGGTTGACGGCTTATTGCTGTCCAAAACTTTTACATCATGAAGCTCGTCGGTGTCTATTTTTATCGATTTATGAAGATCGCCCTCGGCAATTTCCGCTTTTTGAACGGGAAGTTCAGCTTCATTAAGATGCTCACCAATACCTGCCGCACCAAATAGCGCATTGATCCCACCCTCGACAATATCTGACACTCCCTCGTTTCGCTGCTGCTGAGTATCACCATTGATGGTTTGATCGATTCCTAGCCCAATCTGCACCACACCAATACCTAATAAAGCCAGGCTGCCGGGGCCAGGGAGAAGCATTGAGGCAACGCCAGCCATATTAGCCGCAGGCCGGAGATTCATGATGAGTTGCTGCTTGAATACTTCACCATTGGTGGTAGTCAGTGTCTTTGCATCACTTCGGGTACGTTCCATTGCCCTGATTGATATCCAGGTAAAAGGATCGCCATAAACCAGCCTAGGATTGTAATTGATATATTTCGTATCTCGTGAGCCATCGCCCAACTCTTTCAATAGCGTATCCACCCCTGAGTATTGCCGTCCATCCTGACGATCGTATAAAGAAAAATGATTTGCCAGCGCTGTACGACTCTGCGGATTTTTTGCTTGTTTGACTACCCACTGATTAAGCTCTTGTCTATTATCAAACTCTATAAAGCTTCTCTCTTCCGTGGGCTGATACAACACAATAATACTGTTAATACTTTTATTAAAAAAATCACTTTGCGGATAGTGTATAAGGAGAATATCACTGGACTCATAACCATTAATATCAAAAGCCAGCACTTCAAAATTTAATTCAATAAACGATTTTTTTAAATCATACAAAGTTATTTTATTGAGGTTTAATTTATGGCCTAACACGGCAGAAACCACTAAGTGTAAGGCCTGATCGCTTAATTTATCTACGTGTTTAGCGAGCAGCGAGATAAATATTCCCTTATTCATAATTCGAAATTTCGAAAAGTTTTTTCTCCAAAATAGATCGAGATGTTCGATATACACTCGACTGAAATCACTGTTTTTGACAATTTCACAAAACTGTACAGGGAGAAGGCGAACTTCATTTTCCTTACCAAATACGGTACCCCATGAACCTTCAGTATAAATACCCGAATTACCACTGAGAGCATCATCATTCAGTCGGTCTTCGGTACCAAAATTCGCCAGCAGTTGCTCCGTTAGGGTTTTAGTGTCTTGAGGATGGCCAGTGTGTTCAAAGCCGGTAAAGCTAACCGCTGATGAGGTGGCAAAATTGAATCGGTTAAACCAAACTTTATTGGGGTCTAAATCCAGGCCATATTTATCTTTAATTCTAAGCTTTAAGAAGAGTGATGCAGAATGATATATCTCGGGATACTCCGCTTTAATGGTGCTTATTATTTCCTCGTATTTATCTCTATCGACTTTATGAACCGACGCCCTAACGCCAATATGTCTGCCTCCATCAACGCTCTGTTCAGGATTTTTTAAAGGAAACTCACTCAATGAGTTAGTGTTAGGCCTATTTTCTACGCGGGCCTCAGCACAACGCCAGGGAAGTATTTCGATCATGATACTATTAATGAAACTGTCTGCGCTGATTAAGGCTTCTCGCCCTAAATTATAGGCTGAACTCAGTGGGTTGGTCAGTATGCTGGGTATAGCCTCGAGAGGCGATGGCGCTTTTACAGGGCCGGTACGTGTTAAATTATTTTGAGTAAATAATTGCGCTCCTGCCTAAACCCATAAGGAGCAAGATGAAGGTGTGAGCTCCAAGTATGGCTGTTTCGCCAGAAGTCCCTGCCCGGCCTTGATCTTTTCTTTATCCGAACATGCCATCAGCGTTACGTTAATCAAGTCGCGCTTGTAGTCCATTGCAAGTAAATTTCTTAAAGTCGTTCGACCCTTTCTGTTTAATACAGACTTTTTATAACCCCCTTGAAAACGCCTGTGCGCGGTTCTAAAATCATTAGAATGAAGAAATTCAGAGCTGTTATGAATACGCTCCATCAAGAAGTTTCGGTCCGTTTGTGCACTGACACCTAGCTGATTAAATTTGGTTAAATTATTTGAAATAACATGGGGTATATTTTCCAGCATGGTATGTTCTCTTGTAGTTAATGGAATAGCAGTAATAAAAATAAGTGACTCTCATTATTCCAATTAATTATATCCATCAAAAAAAAAGATCATACCTCTACCACTCACTTATTACTTTCAGATTTTTTTACGGAAACCTCACCGATGGAACATATTAATTATCAATAATTAAAGATGCATGAGGTTTACAGGGCGATCATTTTATTAAAATTTTTAAATGCAATTTCGCCTAGCCGGTTAAATAAGGGTTTAATTAACTATCCGTACTAAGGTTTCAAACGTTCCTCAAGGAAATCTAAAAAGGCCTTATTAACTTCACTCCGCTGTCGATGCTGAGGATAAACCGCACTCAACGTGAGTGGCTCAGGATAAAAATCGCTTAGCACCTCGACCAACGCCCCCCCCTTTATTGCCGACTCAACGATAAATTCGGGTAACAGCACCAAACCCAAGCCGGCGACAGCGGCATCTCTTAATACTTCACCGTTATTACTGACCATCGGGCCGTGAACATCCAGCAGTTTTCGTTTCCCTTCCCGCAGCAGTTCCCACCCATTTTGTCCTTCACGACCATAGCGCAAGCAGTCGTGCAGCAGCAGGTCTTCCGGAATTTTAGGCGTTCCAGCACGCAGGAGATAATCGGGACTGGCACATATCACGCGCTTAAGCGCACTAAGGCGGCGGGCAATCAGCGTAGAGTCAGCGAGAGAACCAATGCGGATAGCAATATCAAAGCCTTCACCTATCATGTCAACGTATCGGTCCCCGAGTTCAATCTGAAACTGTACGGCAGGGTGTTGACGTAAAAATTCGGCAATAAGCGGAGAGAGGTAGCTCACACCAAATGACATAGGAATGCTGATACGAAATGAGCCCTGCAATTCCTGGCGCCTTTCTGAAACTGCCAACTCGGCTTCCTGAATATCATCAAGAATTTTCTGTGCATGCTGTGAAAATACCAGACCCGACTCAGTTACCGACAGCTTGCGCGTATTGCGAATGAGCAATCTTACGCCGAGAGAGGCTTCAAGCGAGGCCATTCTTCTACTGACGTACTGCTTCGACAGCAGTAGCTGTTCCGCCGCGGCCGTAAAGTTGCCCGCCTTTATTACCACCAAAAAAATGCGAAGGTCTTCTATCTGCATATTCATCCACTCCGTTAGAGACTGCGTTGTCCGTATTCTACAGCACTATTGTCAACTAAAAGGTGACAGTGATTGTCATTACAGCCATCTGTTGCACAAATCAGTTTACGTTTATTCTCTTTACATCGGAAGGGCAAACGTTCTTCCCCCTAAAACTCAGGAGCACATCATGATCGAGCAAAGACTGTCTGAACAACGCGGATTGGGCGACCACGGTTGGCTAAAATCTCACCATACGTTTTCTTTTGCGAGCTACTATGACCCGAAACAAGTGGGTTTCTCCGATCTGCTGGTGATTAACGACGATAGAGTCGCGGCATCACGTGGTTTTGGCGCACATCCACACAGCAATATGGAAATTATCTCCTATGTGTTGGAAGGCGAATTGGCACATAAAGACTCAATGGGAACGGGTTCGGTGATTGTCCCGGGTGATGTGCAACTGATGAGTGCGGGTTCCGGCGTGACGCACAGCGAGTTTAACAACTCAAAAACTGACGGCGTTCATTTCCTGCAAATCTGGATTGTGCCCGCAGAAAACGGCACAAAACCAGGGTATCAGCAGGTATCGGTAGTGGATGCTGAAAAGCGCGGCAAACTGCGCCTGATTGTTTCGCCAACCGGTGACGATAACGCGCTGCGCGTTCGCCAAGACATGAAAATTTATGCAGGTCTTTTCGACGGCGACGAGCAGCAAACTATCAGTCTGGACGACGAGCGCTTTGCGTACATCCACGTCGCACGCGGCAGTGTAAAAGTTAACGGCCTGCCTTTTAAAGCCGGTGACGGCGCACGCGTACGTAATGAAGCCGCACTGACTTTCAGCGATGGCGATAAAGCCGAAGTGCTGCTTTTTGACTTGCGTCCGGTTGAGGTTAACCATCCAGCGCGTTAATTGCGTAAAAGATGTGTTGTTAAAGAAGAAAGTAAATCAGGCTGGGAACTTTGTTCTCGGCCTTTTTATTTATACGTGAAAACCCCAATTTATTTTCTAAAATCAAGTTCTCTTGCCGTCGTTTTCTCACTCTAATACTTTTTAATATTAATGAAATAAAGCCTATTTATTACACGCTGGTTTTTCGTTATGTAAAGTCAATAGGAATATTTTATAACTTAACTTACCCATATTAACCCACTGTATTATCTGATATAAATATTATTTCTCAGATTTAATAGCAAAAGTTAATATAAACAGACTCAACACGAAAATACACACCGACAGTACGCTTTGTTGTCCATGTGGTTCTAATTTGATAGGTTATATTTAGCTAAGAATCACGGCTAGTTTATAGATGCAGGATGTATTCATGAACATAAAATATATTATTTTCCTATTTACCCTCTCGTTTAATGTTGAAGCCGCATCAAGCATTAAAGAATCCCTTGTAGAGCAAGGAAAATATTATGCAGGGGGTGTTTTTGGTAAACATGATTATAGCACCAATGCTAATATCACTTTAAAAAGCTTCTCTATAATGAATACCGAAGTAACCTATGCATTTTATCAACACATATATCAATGGGCAAAAATTCATCAATATGTGTTTAACGAAGGATGCAATGGTGCATCTGATGAGGATTGTCTCTTGCCTGGAGAAGGGGGAAATCAGCATCCCGTCACCAATGTGGATTGGCTAGACACTGTTGTGTTCTCTAATGCCCTCAGCGAGTATTCAGGATTAAAACCCGTCTATTATTTGGAGAATAATGAGCCAATCCATATCAATAGTACGGATGCTGTAATACATATAAACCCGTTGGCGAACGGATATCGTTTACCGACCTTAAATGAATGGCAGGTTGCGGCGAGAGGTGGTAAGCAGGCCTTGAGTGCCGGAAGTTACGGCGCGCCTTTTGCCGGGAGTTATAATAATAAGGACGTCGCCTGGTTTCCTGAATATACATCTAAGCATTTCGGCACCAATAAAGTTGGAAGCCTGAAACCTAATGCGCTCGGCCTATATGATATGAGTGGCAACGTTTCAGAATGGGTTTATACCAGCGAAGATGTTATGGGAGTAAAAATGTATTACTTCTGCGGCGGTAGCTACCTCTTTAAAACATCCAATCTTGCAAGCTGTGACACCCACAGTGCTGGCTTCTCTATGCCGGATATAGGGTTTCGACTGGTCAGGAGTGTTTTTGATGAAAAAACGTAGCCTTGGCCTACTCCTTTTATTGAGTATAAACTTCAGTGTTCATGCGATAACCACGACAAAAATGAAGCTACATGATGGCCCGAACGCATTAAATATCACGGCTCATGGTGTTAAAGGAATTTTCTTTGTTAGTACTTTTGATAATAATACCTCACACACGAGCAAAACGTTAACCCTGTTTATCATAAATAAACAGAATCGGCATTACATCGTGCCCGTCCCGAATAACTCTGGATTTACCTGGTATGACGAAGTTCTTTCCGCTGCATCAATAAAAACCTCAGGCTATGAGCTTCATAAACTGGGAAAAGTACTTTATATGATAACTGCGCAAAAAATCCTTGCAGGAAAAGACAATGGCGATATGTTTGATCAACTCCCAGTAAAATTCGTTCAATATAAGCTAATGGAGAACCATGAAGATCCAGGTGTGCCAAATTTTTATTGGGATTACGTGAAAAGTTATAAAACGTCGGATAAGTATTTAAACATTGATGAGGCGTTTGAACAATTAAATCTTAAGGCTGAAAAATGAAACCCCTGTATTTAACTCTCTTACTGCTTATGCCTTTTATCTCTCACTCAGCCAATAACAGCATGTATATAAAAAAAATTCAAGAATCCTTAGATAAACAACCTCCCCTATGCCTGGGCACAACCGTTTGGCCAGTGCACATTGCCACTCAAGATATCTCTTATGGCTATATTAATGCTAAAATGGAAGCCCTTACCGATGCGGAATTAACGCATTCTAAAATAATTGGCAAGCAGAAAACTTGGCAACTCACGTCATTAGGACTCAAGGAATTTAATAAGTACGGCGATCTCTGTTATGGAAAAAGGGTGGTTGAACATATTGAGCGCATTTATCAAAATAAAAAGTCGGGTAGTGTCATTTTTGATTACTCGATAAGCTCATTACCTTCATGGGCCAGACATCCATCTGTGCGGTTTGCCTATACTGATGTAGACAATCTGATTTCAGGTATCAAGACGGCAAGATACCAAGCTAATTTTAAAAATATCCCCGCTGGAAAAATTGAAATCGTCGGTGAACCCTATCAGCTCGACCTTCTTTATTAACCTGTTGAGTCTTCAGCACTGTCTGCAAAAAAATCAGCCTGAGGACACTGTGCCTGGGCTGATTTTTTTCTAAGTTTCTTCATGAGAATAGGTGGAAGATGCTAACTAGATCTCTGACCACTCTCGCAACAGGTTGTGGTAAAGGTTTAGCAGCGACAATACTTCTTCACTTTCGCCATGTCGCGCTTTTAGCTTCTGAATATTACCGTCGAGCTCAAACAGCATGCTGCGTTTTTTGTCGTCGCGGATCATCGATTGCACCCACATAAACGATGCCACACGGGTGCCTTGCGTCACCGGCGTGACACAGTGCAGGCTGCTGGAAGGGTAAAGAATCAAATCACCGGCCGGTAGTTTGACAGAATGCTGACCATAAGTGTCATTAACAACAAGTTCGCCGCCCTCATAGCTTTCCGGTTCGCATAAAAAAAGCGTGGCGGAGAGGTCGGTTCGCATCCAACCGGACTCGCCGTTGTTACGCACCGCCCCGTCAACGTGAAAACCATAAGTTTCATTTTGCTGATAGCGGTTGAACAACGGAGAAGAGATATTTTTTGGCAGTGCCGCCGCGAAGAACAGTGGGCTATTTTGCAATGCTTTCAACACTGTCGCCTGCAAAAGTGCATAAATTTCACTGCGGGTATCAATCTGCTGGTTGTTTTTTACCTGTGCGCCCTGAGCGCCGACGGTCGCACGTCCGTCAATCCACGGGGCCTTATCCAATTCTCTATTAAAAGCAGCCACTTCGTCCGAATTTAATACTGCTGGAACGCGGTACATCATATTGGGGGTCTCATATGAAATCGTGGGGCTAAAAGCCCCACGTTATCTATTTTAAATCTGGCATTAGAAATGCACGTTCGCCGTCAGCAGGAACGTTCTTTCTTCACCCGGATGGTAGCGATATCCGCTCTTGTTGATCGACGCAACGTAGTCTTTATTGAATATATTATAAACATTCAGCTGCAGGTCAACGTTGCGGCTAATTCTATAACCGGCCTTCGCATCTGCCACCCAGTAACCCTCGGTAGAGGTCGGTGTACCTACCGCACCGTCCGTACCTCGGCTCAGGCCACCTACATAGCGCGCTCCGCCGCCCACGGACCAGTCATCGTTAATTTGATACTGGTTCCATAACGTGAAGGCGTGTTTTGGCGTGTAGGCCAGAGATGAAGAACCGTCGGAAGAGACGATAGCCCCCTGACGCACTGAGGCATGCTGTTGGGTATAACCGGCCATGATCTGCCAGGCCGAGTTAATGTTACCGGTTGCGGTAAGCTCATAACCCTGCACACGTTTGGTACCGTATTGAGAATAGGTGCCATCGTCGTTGGCCTCTACATCGTTTTCGATATCGGTACGGAACAACGCGGCGGCGAGCAGCAGGCGCTTATCCATAACTTCCCACTTGGTGCCAATTTCGGAGGTTTTAGCCTTTTGCGGTTTGAAGTCGGTACGGTTAGCGCTGTTGCCTGTGCCGCTGGCGGCCAAAGCAAAGGTATTTCCGCCCGGAGGCTGCTGAGAAATTGCATAGTTGACGTAAACATTACCGTTTTCTGTCAGATGATAAAGCGCACCGAGTTTCCAGTTAACCAGGTTGCCAGATGTGTTGGTGTCGACGGTAGTAACCGGGGTATTTTTGGGTGCTCCGACCGGACAAGCAACGGCGCCACGCCCTGTTGCTCCACAGGCTGTCGCACTGTCGTAGGAGGTGTGATAGTTATCGAGACGAATGCCGCCGTTCAGCTCAAACGACTGAGTAACTTGCAAAGTATCAAATGCATATATACCCACAGTGTCTGTGGTGCCGTTGGCGTTGGCACCGTTGCGATCCAGACCACCGATCGAGATATTGCTGTTTGGATGATAAATATTTACTGACGGCGGCGTCAGCGCATTCACGCCATAGTTGGTTTGCTGCTCGCGGGTGAATTCAACCCCGGCGCTCACATCGTGACCTACCGATCCCGTTTGGAATTTAGAAGTTATATTCGTCTGGTTGGTCAGAATTCTGTTGCTGACATCCTTGAGGTTAGCCAAACGAGACCACTGCCAGCTGCCCACGTTCGCATTTGGCTGAGTGATATTTGTCGCGCCGCCCATCACCGCAGTGAGCAGATAATCCTGCTTGATTTGAGACCAGCGCGTGGTATTACGAATAGTGGTGCTATCGGAGAAGTCGTGTTCAAAACGCATCGTCACGGTATCAGTCGTCGAATCATCATAATCCGAATCGGTACCGTAGAAGTTATGGCTGTTAACTTTGCCCGAAGCGTTCAACGCTGATGTTGCAGCATTAGGCGCGGAGTAACCCGGCAGACCGATGGTCGGAACACCGCCGTCAGGCGTATTATGCTGAGTAACGTGGAGATAATTCAGGAACAGGCGATTCGACGTGCCCAGGCCAAAGGCCAGAGACGGGGCCACGCCGTAGCGTTCATTTTGCACGCTGTCGCGGCTGGCGTCGTGCGTTTTTTCGCCCATCAGGTTTAAACGAAAGGCCGAGTTTTCACCAAACGCCTGATTATAGTCCAGCGTACTGCGGCGGAACCAGGCACTGCCCACGCTGGCGGAAGCATCAATGCCGGTATCCATGCGCGGCTGCTTGCTTATCATATTGATTGAACCGGTGGGAGCGCTGCGTCCGTAGTCGGTGCCGGAAGGGCCTTTGATAACTTCCACTTGTTCAGTGTTGAAAGTATCGCGCGACACACTGCCGATATCGCGAATGCCATCCACATAAATGCTGTTAGAGGTATCTACGCCGCGCATATAAATTGCGTCGCCGGTGGACGAGCTGCCATTTTCGCCAGCATAAAACGCGCCAACGCCCGGCACGTTTTTCAACGCGTCAGTCAGATTATTCACCCCCTGATCGTTAAGAACCTGCTTTGGAATGACGGTAATAGTGCGCGTGGTATCAACAAGCGGACGGGTAAACTTTGGGTCCGCGGACTGCCCTGGAGAATAAAGAGAAGGCACCTGAGCCTCAATAACTAACGTATCATCTTGTTTTTTATTCGTATTCTCAGCAGCCTGTGCGATTACAGGGGAGGAGATACCAATGCATAAACCGGTAAACAACGTTAGCGAGTTAAAGCTGCTAAAAGGCGTAGTGTTATTTTTTTCCATTTTCTTCGTTATAAGTTTTTAGGTAGTGAGCAGGCCCATCATGCAGATAACCCACCGCCCGTAAAAAACCAGGGTAAACAGTGAGTTATTGTATTTCTTCATGATAACTCAAATGATAAGGATAATAATTATCATTTATGTTCTTATTTTTATCACGAAAAACAACCAAAAAAAATACATTTCTTTACGGTTAGCATACATTTCAAACACTTTTTGTCTTAAAGTTCTGAGGATATGCTGAGGAAGTTCTGAGGATTGACGCGAGAGGGTTCTTTACCCTCTGTAGAGGTTAATTTGAGTTGACGCTCTTCAGGGGATAAGTGAAGTCACCTTAATTTGAACAAAACTTTACCCGCTAGGTCAGAATTTTTCTTCGATATATTTAATTGATCGTGATATTTCCTTTCAACTTGATTAAT
>NZ_MRWD01000096.1 GCF_002093625.1 Rouxiella silvae
CCCTTAACAGCTCGACAATAAACCTTGAGTTAAATTTATTTAAATAAGTTTAATGGATAAGTATTATTAATTACCACAAAAGATAATAACCTTAAGAATAAATAGCTAATTGCAGGCAAGCGAAAACAGCGCAATATAAATTGCGCTGTTTTCTTACCTATTTATATTATTACTCTATACTGACGATCGCCTTACCAAGGTTTCCACCTTTTAGCATGGAAAGAAAAGCGTCTACAATATTATTAAAACCGTGGGTCACTGTGTCTTCTGGCACCACTCTTCCACTTTGAATATGAGGAATAATGAATTCCTCCAGCTCGTCCTGTAAATTTTTATAGTCGCGCACCAGGAAGCCTTGCAGAGTTAAGCTCTTACCCACAATATCAAACAGATTATAAGGGGCAACGGGCGGCGTTAACGCACTATATTGCGCGACTGCGCCGATAAGCGCCGCGCGCCCAAAATCTTTAAATGCAGCAATAGCAGCCTCTAGCTGTTCACCGCCCACATTGTCCAGATAAACATCGATGCCTTCAGGAATGACATCACGTAACTGAGCGCTTACCTTGCCAGACTCATAGACAAACGCATCGGTATAACCGAGTCTCTCAGTCAGAATTTTGGATTTTTCAGCATTGCGTGTGCTACCAACAATGCGTTTTGCACCAAGCAGAGCCGCAAACTGCGCCGCTGCCGAACCCACCCCGCCTGCCGCCGAGGAGACATACAGTGACTCACCGGGCTGCAAACGGGCAATTTTGGTCAATGCCACCCAAGCGGTAAGTCCCGTACCTCCTAGCAGACTGAGCCATGCACGTAACGGCACGCCCGCAACGGGGGCAATGACGCGACCTTCTTCCGGCGTTACCTGTGCATAGGTCCGCCAACCTTTGCGGTGTAATACCCAATCGCCTGGATGCAGTGCTGGCGTATTCGAGCGTATCACTCGCCCAATCGTTCTGCCCTCTAATGGTTCGTTTAATTCCCAGTCGCCGTCCATACATTCCCGCATATAAGGATCGACAGAGAAATGGACGTTTTCAACCCATGCAGCCCCTTCTCCCAAGGATCCCAGAGGCTGCTCAACAAAGCGAAAATTCTCTGCGAGAGGTTCGCCGTGGGGCCTGGAAATTTGATGAACCAAAATATTATGCTGATTTATAAAGTTATCACTGCTCACATTAACTACCCTGTTAATCATTAACACGAAAGGTAACTGTAGTATCGGTTGGGTGAGGAGTTAAATGCGGATTAAGCAATAATTCTTAAGTTATTAGCATAAGCCTGCGTTTTTCCGGGTCTTTAGCCTGGCAACAGGCTGTTCTGGCTTGATTCCCGCTGGCACGCTTGAGTGAAAATAACCATTGAGAGGTGAGTTAGTGGCCGTTTATCGTCGATGAGAAGTACGCCTGACGCCACTGCGTCGGTGACACGCCGTGCACCTGTTTGAAGGCTTTTGAGAAATGAAGCTGGTTTTCATATCCTACCGAAATGCCCACCACTTTCACCGCTGTGTGTTCATTACACAGCAGGCTGATGGCGATACTCATGCGGAAATTGAGTAAATACTCCTTGGGGCCAATGCCATATTTTCCCTTGAACAGTCGGCACAAATAGCTGCGGTTAATATTGCAGTGGGCAGACAGGCTCTCAATGGTGAGGTTTTCGTGATAGCGGTTTTCAATCTGTTTGACTGCTTTTCGCAGATGCTGCGCCTTGTCATTATGCTGTTCGGCGGTCTCCTGCTGCATATTACCGATGAGCGCCGAGAAAAACAGATAACACAGGCCGAGCACCTTCAGGCGATGCTCATCACCGTGGGTGACTATTTGCCGCAAAATGTGTTCGGCATTGGGATTTTCTTCAGGCTGATGGGGCCGATAAATGGGGAATTGGCGACTAAGGCGGCATTCTTCAAAAATCTTGTTGGCAATCAGCCCGTCCACCTCCAGCCACATGTAATGCCAGGGGTGGTGTTTGTCGGCGCAGTAGGTGGTGACGTCATGCGGATGGATCAAAAATCCCTCGCCCGCCGCGACGGGAAATGAACCGTAATCGCTGTGCAAAACACCGGTGCCACTAATCACATAATGGAATAGATAATGCTGACGCACCGCGGGACCAAAGCGGTGGCATTTCTCGCAATTTTCCTCGCCATACTGGTAAAGATTTAACTCGATATTATCGGTACGGCTCAGGGTAAAACTCTTATGCATCAGTCATAGCCTCTAATTTATTTCCTACGGTAGCAGTGTAGTTGAGGTTGTCTGGGTCTATGACTCGTAGATTAGGATCTCGCTCACAGTTTTTATCGTGCGTCATTTTTCGCCATAACAAGGTCACATTCGTCTATATCTCAGCCGCAGATTGCAGGGTAATTTCTGCTTATCGAAAACGGCAGCAATGGAGAAATATGATGATTAAAGTCACCTTTATGGGCGCAGGCAGTACTATCTTCGCCAAGAACGTACTCGGCGATATTATGGCCACGCCGTCACTGAAAGAAGTCGATATCGCGCTATACGACATTGATCCCGCACGCCTCAACGAATCCTTGGCCATGTTGAGCAATATTAACCGTAATACCAATGCAGGGCGGGCAAAAATAACACCCTATCTCGGTGTCGAAAATCGCCTTGCAGCATTGAAAAATGCCAATTATGTGGTGAATGCCATTCAGGTTGGTGGCTATGATCCGTGTACCATCACCGATTTCACCCTTGCCAAAAAATACGGCTTGCAGCAGACCATTGCCGATACTCTCGGCATTGGCGGCATCTTTCGCGCACTGCGCACCCTGCCGGTAATGTTTGATTTCGCTCGAGATATCGAAGCGGTGTGCCCCGACGCCTGGCTATTGAATTACACCAACCCGATGGCGGCACTCACCGGTGCCATGCTACGTCACACCGGCGTGAAAACGGTGGGACTGTGTCACAGCGTTCAGGTTTGCGCACAAACGCTGCTGCAAAGTGTCGATATGCCTACCGATGATGTGCAGTTCCACATTGCCGGCATCAATCATATGGCGTGGCTACTGGACATTCGCCGCCACGGTGAGGACCTGTATCCGGAAATAAAACGTCGCGCCAATGCGCTACAGGGCAAACATGATGACATGGTGCGTCATGAAATCATGAAAACCTTCGGCTATTACGTGACTGAATCCTCGGAGCACAACGCCGAATACATGCCTTATTGGATTAAGCGAAACTACCCGGAACTCATTGACAGATTTAATATTCCGCTGGATGAGTACCCGCGTCGATGCATTGAGCAGATTGAAAAATGGCAGCAACAAAAGCTGGCGCTGACTCACGACGACAGTTTGACCCACACTCGTAGCCATGAATATGCGTCTTATATCATTGAGGCTATCGAAACCGATAGGCCTTATAAAATTGGCGGCAACGTCCTCAATACCGGTTTAATCACCAACCTGCCCACCGAGGCCTGCGTTGAAGTTCCCTGCTTGGTCGATGGACAAGGGATCTCTCCATGCTTCGTGGGCAATTTGCCCGAACAGCTGGCCGCGCTGAACCGCACCAACATTAATACACAACTGTTGACCATTGAGGCCGCCGTTACGCGTAAACGTGATGCTATCTATCATGCTGCACTGCTGGATCCGCATACCTCTGCCGAACTTTCGATCGATGATATTCGCAAGCTCTGCGATGAACTGATTGAGGCTCATGGCAACTGGCTTCCCGCCTACCACTAATCATCCAACCTCCTCAAAACACACAAGGCGTAGGGATACCTGCGCCGTCTAAATGGGACGGTGAGCCATGTTTTATTTAAGAAACAAGAATTTTTGGATCTTCGGTGCCTTCTGTTTTTTCTACTTCTTTATCATGGGCGCAGTGCTGCCATTCTTTCCAATCTGGCTGCACGACGTCAATCAGCTCGATCAACAACAAACCGGTTTAGTCTTCGCCAGCATGGCCCTATTTGCCCTGGTGTTTCAGCCCATTTTTGGCTTCGTCACTGACAAGTTTGGCCTTAAGAAACACTTACTGTGGATGATCATTGTTCTGCTGCTGTTTCTTGCACCGCTGTTTATCTATGTGTTTTCACCGCTGCTGCAAAGCAATTTTTTATTGGGCGCGTTGCTGTGCGGGATTTATCTAGGCTTGGTGTGCAGCGGAGGATCCCCTGCGATTGAAGCCTACATTGAAAAGGTCAGCCGCCGCAGCCAATTTGAGTATGGCCGCGCCCGATTGTTTGGATGCATCGGCTGGGCGATTTGCGCTTCGATAGTCGGCTACATGTTTACCATCAACAACCAGTTCGCATTTTGGCTGGCGTCGAGCTTTGCCCTGGTATTGGCTGGCCTGCTTTATCTGTTTAAACCTGAGAAAAATAACGCGCTGGCAGTGGCGGACGGGCTCGCCTTGAACCATAAACCGATTAAGTTGAAAGCCGCCTTAGGGTTGCTGAAAATGCGAAAATTTTGGTTTTTGGTGATGTACATCGTTGGAGTGGCCTGCGTGTACGACGTGTTTGATCAACAGTTTGCCAACTTCTTCACCTCGTTCTTCAGCGACAGGCATACCGGGACACAGGCGTTCGGCTACGTGACCACGCTGGGGGAGTTTTTAAACGCCTTTATCATGTTTTTTGCGCCGCTTATTATTAATCGCATTGGCGGTAAAAACGCCTTGCTGATTGCCGGAGTTATTATGTCAGTGCGCATTATCGGTTCGTCGCAGGCGGATTCGGTAACGGCGGTGATTTTCCTTAAAACACTGCATATGTTTGAAGTACCGTTCCTGCTGGTCGGTATATTTAAATACATCACCACTCAGTTTAACGTTAATCTTTCTGCATCGATTTATTTATGGGGCTATTGCTTCTTCAAGCAGTTGTCGGCAATCGGCATGTCTTATGCCGCTGGCCTGATGTATGTCAGCTACGGTTTCAAAACCTCTTATTTAATCCTTGGCTGTATCGCCCTGCTGTTCACCTTGATTTCGGCCTTTGCGCTGAGCGGTAAAACGGCAGGAATAAGTCAGGAGGGTTCACGCCCGGTCGCGGTAAATTAACCTGGAGGTAAACCCAATTTGCACATTCAATAAGTGACGTTGACCGTCACGGTATCGGCATAGTCACCAGGGGTGTAATTAGCATTTGGGACGGTGGCATAAACCGTATAACTCGTTGCCGAACCTGTACCAGTACCGGCAATACTGTTCAGCGTAGTGCTGCCCCAAACGGTGCCATTGGGTCCCGGCGTGGAGCTCAGTTGATAGCCAACCTGATCGGCGTTCGGCGCAGACGCAACCATCACGCCGCTGCCTGCGGTATTATTATTCGAGGGTGACAATCCCACGGTATAAGGCGTGGTGTTGGTGCAGTTCACGCTGAAGGTGTTGCTGGACGTGGTATTCACAGCCCTGTTATTGACCGGCCCAAGGCTAATATTGCCATTGGTCGTGACGTTACACTGTTTGGTTATCGAGGCCATGACGATAAAACTGAACGTAGGGCCCGCCGTGGTGCCACAGCCCGCCGGGGGGACGAGTAGCCCGACATTGTACGTTGCGCTGGCGTTAACCGCCGTAAAGTTATCCGTATAGCTGCCCGGAGCGGCAGTCGTCTGGGGCGTGACAAGCTGCCCATAGACGGTAAGACTCCCCGTAGTGGGAACAAGCGCCGAAAGCAGACCTAGGTTGATAATGACCGGCGATGATCCCGCCACATATTGACTCCCCCACACCGTACCATTGGCCGAACCTTGGTATAACTGGTAGTTCAAGCTGCTGGAGGGCGTTCCCGTCGTTGCCATGGTGCGGGGATTGATCTGCGATGTGCTGGTAGACGCACCGATATTGATACACATGTTCGCGCCTGCCAGCGTTTCAAGCAGGCCTTTGGTACAAGAATAGTTAAAGGTCATTGAGGTGTTGTACGTTGCCGCCACCATCGGCGTAACCGTACCAAAGTTTACGTTTGAACCCCCGCTAAAAGTACAGGTTATTGCATAGCTCAAGGTGGGACAAAGCCCTAACGCACCCAGCAAAAAAATTTTTCTCAGCCACATAATGTGGACTCCTTAAAGCCGTTAGCTTTACCTGCAAACTAATGGGCCAATTTGTAGAATACCCTCTGCCTTGAGGGGATAGTCGAACTGAACAGAGCAGACACCTGTCGCCGTGGTTACCAACAGCCGGTTGTGTTGTTCGAGGGAATCAAAGTAGACCATGCCATCAAATCCCACCGGCACACTCTGACCCTGACTGGAATTTAGCTGAACTTGGCTACCCTCAGGTATGACCTTGCCTTGAGCATCAGTCAATATCACCTGCGCAGCCCTCACCGGCGTGATTGTAAAGTTCACCAGAGTACCCGAACGGTCACCCGGCGTGGCGTAAGCATTGACCCGGTTAATACGCGTGTTGGCGGGCAAATCCAGAGGATCGATGGTCAACAGATTTTTTTGATAACTGTTCAGCGGCGTGACCAGCAGCAGTCCTTTATCGTTACTGGTGCCCACGAGATTATTTTGCAGTTTAATCGGCACATTGGGTACGCCGTCTGTAGAGACCACCGCAAAACCATTATTAATTTCCCGTGCGGCAAACAGCCCTCCGCCCATCATTACCACCGCGCCGCTAGCACCGGCATAGCCATAGTGGGTATCCGGCAAACTGCTATAACCGGTGTAAACTTTACCGTAACGTCCCTGATAACCGACTTCACCTTGCCCGCTCTGCTGCGAATCCTGCTGGTTTGCAGCAACGTTCCAGCCCCATCCCCCTTCGGACGGCAGCGACTGAGCGGCATTAAGCAGATAGCCGGTTTTATCGTTATTGCGCTGCACGCTGGTGCTGGCGGACAGGCGATCGCTAAGCGTTACTGATACCGTCAAATAGACGCTGCGGTCGCTGTTGTTGTCGATATTTTGATTAAAACCGGCGTTGAGATAAACCGTATCGGACACTGATTTAAACCAGTTGGCGGTGGCATAGCGTACTGCGCTTTCCTGCGGATAGCGAAACTGCAAATAGCCCACACTGAAATTGCCGAAGTATCCCGTATCAAAGCCGACCACGGCGTTGCCGTTAAGTGCCGGCGGCGCACTGCCGTAATGGGTCGCCACATCATGGTAATTACCGGTGGTGGCCGTAGCGCTGGCGGCGAAGCTCAATTGATTTTGAGACCAGCGATACCCAGCGCTGTAGAGAGAACCGCTCTTGCCTCGGTCGGTGCTGAGCGCCAACGAGGTAGAAAATGTACCGCTGCGGGCGCCGGGGATCCAATCGCTGCTCACCCCACCATTGGCCAGTCCATCAGTCGCTTCTGAGTGAATGCCTGCGGTAAAGCTATTGCTGACCCCATAGCGCCAGGTGCCACTGACGGCCGGTGAGCTGCCATAGTCATAAGAAGAATAGCCATAATTTTTGCGCACCACGCCCAGTTCTGCTGACCAGTCGGTAAAACCCTGACGCAGCAATTGCTGGTCGTTATAAAAAGAAAAACTTTGTGTCGTTGTTCTGCCAAGGGCATCCGTCATCACTACCTGCGCATTCCCGGCACCGCTGATATTGGGCATGGTGTTGATTTCAAAATTACCTGCCGGAACCTGGCCGTTATAATACTTCATGCCGTTAACAAACAGTTCCACACTGGAAGGTAACGTCGCTGAACCTAAAAATGACGGCAGAGGCGCAGTGCGGAGATAAGGTTGCAGGCTATAATCGGTGCCAATCTGAATACCGGCAATACGCGTGGGGCGTGACCAGGATAATGAGCTGGTCAAGGTATCACCCACCGTTAATGCCAATAACTTGTCGGGAAAAGAAGAGCGCCAGCTGGTATCCAGACGGCTGAACTCACGGCGCTGACCCACATTATTATTCTGCTCAGCATATTGCGTAAGCTGGGTTGAGCTAAATACTCCAGCAGAATTAAAAGCGCGCAGCTCGGTAAAGGTATTGGCGGTGATGCCTTGCTGTTGTGCAGTATAAATATCATAGTTCAACAGCACGCCACGGGAGTTAGATGCCGTAGCGTGTTCAGCATCCAACGTATTAAGCTCAGTGGTGCCTAAATCTAATAGTCCCAAAGGGGCATGCAGCGACAGCGTCTGCAAATGAGCATCATAATCTATTTGCAGCTGCGCAATATCATTCAGACACACCGCGTCGGTAGTTTCTTTGGGCAGCCGGAAACCTAACTGCCGCAGATTCGCAGCGCTAGCGTAAAGTTTTTTATCGGCATAACCAAAGTGAGCTAGGCCCGCATGATTGCCATTAACGGTTACATCAAGATATAAATCGACGCCGGGGACGTGCGTATTGTCATTAATAATACCTTCCGCTGCACCGCTAACGTTATTAACGTCAGCGATGGCGCCACATGATATTAATATTCCGTTTAGTAAAACGACTTTCGCCAAACGCCGTGGGTTCTTATAAATTCTGTAGGGTTTTTTCACCATTTATAGTTACTTCAATCTTGCTGCCATGAGTAGAGTTATCGCCAGAGACTGGTAATACCCAGCGCATAGTCGCTCCGGGAAGAACGTAACCTAATAGTCCAGGGGTCATTGTTTTACGAACACCTTGAGTATTTATATAGGTTGCTGCTGATAACTGAGCATGGCTATTTCCCTGATTATGAACTTCCATAAAAGAATTATTGCCCACATGTACAAGCGCCCACTGAAGTTTAACCGTGCTCGGCGGCATGCTTGCAGCTTGCAGAAATACAGGTACTGAATAATGCAAAACAAACTGTAATTTATTTTTTTGCAGCGTCGCAGGAGGTAATTCATCGATAGACAATCGATATGAGTCTTCCTGAGTTGCAGAAGAAGCACTGGTGCGTATTATGCGGATCAGTTGCTTCTCGCCGGGTGCCAACGCCAGCATCGGCGGGCTGGCAACCAATCCCTGAGAAGGCGCTAAACTATCGCCGTAATTATTTTGACTCCAGCGATATATACGAACCTGAGCATTGACGACATTGTCGCCTTCATTGCTTAACCACAGGCCTCCGGCATTTTCATTGCCCGGCAGCGTTAATGTTACCGGAGAAACCTGCAGGCCGCTGGCAGCAGCCTCGGTTCCCCAAACCGTTGTCCCTAACAAACATGCGAAAACAAACTGCCGCACAAGCAATTTCAACATAGTCCCCTTTCCTGGATCGGTAATTCTGGTTCAGTAGCTTATTTCGAGATCAGTGCGTAATTGTTGATCGAATACTTAATTCTGGATCAGTAGTTAACGTTAACGGTGACGACGTCGGCATAGGCATCCGGTGTAAAGTCGGCACTCGCGGCAGTCGCATAGACGGTATAAGACTGTGACGCCCCCGTCCCAGTGCCACCTACGCCATTACCCGCAGCTGTAGTGGTCGCCGTATTTCCCCATACCGGTCCGGTCGCAGAGGTTTGATTCAGCTGGTAAGGCACTTTATCGGTATTGGTAGCGAAGTTAGCCACTGAAGACATAGAACCTGCACCGGTAGTGTTACCGCCGTTGACAGCAGAAGGAGCCAGCCCAATGAAGTAAGGCGTGGTTTTAGAACAGTTAACATTGATAGTGTTATTGGCTGTGGTATTAACTGCGCTGGACGGAACTGTTGTCCCCAGATTAATGTTGGAGCCAGTTCCGGCGGTCACGGCACAAGACTTAACGATGGTAATAAGTACCTGAAAAGTTCCGGTTGCTGTGGCTGCATTTGCAGAAGGGATAATGGCTAACGCCATGCAAGATAAAAGTAAACTTGGTGCCAACTTTGATTTCATATCTCAACCCTCATGATGGAAAGCAATATTTTTATGATATGCAGCTAACGAACACATTAGTGAATATAATGTAATAGCGATAGTTGCGCTAGTTTGAAATTAACTAATGAGAGGGAATCCACAATTTGACTTCCCCAGTTGCGTTTATTGAATCATTACCTAGAGCATAAAGGATTTTGATATCATACTAATTATTTAATAGTCATTTAATTTGACTATCAAAAAACAGATTGATGAAAAGGGTCCCCTTGGCCCCACACCTCACCAAGAAAAAGCTTAACACAATGAAATTAATAGATTTTATACCAACCCCGCTCCATTAGGCTTGGATGTGGTCGGTTTTACAAGTACCAACAATCTTTAATAGACAGGTCTTCCCCCCTTTCATTCATGCACAAAGCCGAGAGTGTAGAAGCCATTGATACTGCTAGGTTATGTAT
>NZ_MRWD01000097.1 GCF_002093625.1 Rouxiella silvae
TTTCTAATCTTAGGCTCTATTTTTCAGGTTATCTTCTCTTATGAATTGGCTTAACCCTTGAGGACACGTCCCCCTCCCCATGCAGGTATGGACTAAAAACGGGTTTTTCTTATTCACCTTTAGCCCCCGGCCTATGATTATCTGATTCATAAGTTATTTATGTAATTTACGTGATAGTTGTATTATTGAGCACATATTCATATAAATTATGTACGAACCATTAATCATGGAGTGAACAATGGCGTGCCACTTTGCCCAATGGGCCATAACGGAAAGCGAGCCGGACATCCACCGTTTATCCGCGGACGTGTTAACTTTCGCCAACACCCTTTCCCCGAAGCCTGCCAGAAGATTCATCCACGGACGCGTCCTGCTGGCAGAGCTGATGTTCTATCTGTACGGCATAACTCGACTGCCGCAGATAGTTATCTTGCCTAGCGGTCGCCCCAGCTTCTCCTCTGTTGGTTTACCTGACTTCAGTTTGGCCTACGCGGGCAGTACTCTCGGCGTGATGCTGAGCAGCGAAGGAAATGTCGGGCTGGACCTGGAGATTCTTCACGCCCGCAGCGCGCTGAGTCAGGTGCGACAGTCTGCTCTTTCTGCGGTAGAGAAAAGCTGGATAGCGATGCAGGCCGATCCCGATGAGTCAGCCCTCCAGCTGGAATGTATTCGACAAAGCGTACACAAACTCTCAGGACAAAACGATATCGTCGCAGACACGCTCAGCCTCCATCCCTCCTCAGGAAGGTTGCGCTCAAGTATCACTCCCAACGTGCAGGTCATGAGCGACATTGAAGGCCCTGTAGTTTGGTCGTGTGCGCACAGTCCTGATATTCTGCGGCTCATTTGCTGGCGTTACTCGCCGCGAGAGGGATTTGTAGGGACGCAAACATTTTCCCCACAGCAGCAGGTTGATTCACTACACTTTATGAAGTTAACCAGCCTACCTCCGGCTAAATAGTTTATCTTTGGTACAAGCCTTACTTACATCAGGAGTCGTTAATGTCTGCTCATCCACTGAAGTTTGTCACTCTGTTAGGCAGCCTGCGCAAAGAGTCTTTTAACGCCATGGTTGCCCGCACTCTGCCAAAGTTGGCCCCCGAGGGGGTGACGATTGAAGCGCTGCCTTCAATTGGCGATATTCCTCTGTACGACGCCGATATTCAACAGGCGTCCGGTTTTCCGGCCACGGTCGAGAAAATTGCCGAGCACATTCGTCAGGCCGACGGCGTGATTATTGTGACTCCGGAATACAACTATTCTGTTCCCGGCGGTTTAAAGAATGCCATCGACTGGCTTTCCCGCGTACCTGAGCAGCCTTTGGCAGGTAAGCCGGTGCTAATTCAGACTAGCTCGATGGGCCCGATTGGCGGCGCACGCTGCCAGTATCATCTGCGTCAGATATTGGTTTTCCTGGATGCGATGGTGCTAAATAAGCCGGAGTTTATGGGGGGAGTCATTCAAAGCAAGGTCGATGCCCAGCTTGGCGAAGTGATTGAGCAAAGCACGCTGGATCACCTGACCGGCCAGCTCAGCGCCTTTTCCGACTTTACGCGTCGATTTAAAAAATAGCTCTCTATAGAGTGGGTTGTTTCCTCAATCCTGACCTTCCCCCGTTTTCAGCGGGGGAAGGGGATTTTTGGGTCAACTTATTTACTGTCGATAAATACAATCTTCAACACAAACAGCAGTGTGACCACCACCACGCACGGGCTTATTTCTCTCCAGCGACCGGTTCCCAGCTTCATCACCACGTAAGAAATAAAGCCTAGAGCGATGCCCTCGGTGATGGAGAAACTGAACGGCATCATGACGGCGGTGACAAATGCCGGAACCGCTTCAGTGAGGTCGTCCCAAGTGACGCGCGCCAGACTTGAGGTCATGAGTACGCCGACGTAAATCAGCGCACCGGCGGCGGCGTAGCTTGGCACCATGCCGGCCAAAGGTGAAATAAAGATAACCAACAGGAATAAAATGCCGGTGACGACCGCGGTCAGCCCGGTGCGGCCACCAATCGATACACCCGAGCAGCTTTCAATGTAAGCCGTAACCGAAGAGGTGCCGATGAAAGACCCCGCTACCGAGCTAATACTGTCAACAAACAGCGCCTGCTTCATCTGAGGAAATTTACCCTCGCTGTCGGTCAGTCCAGCTTTGTCGGTTACCCCAATAAGGGTTCCTGAGGAGTCGAACAGGTTAACCAGCATAAACGAGAAGATGACGCCCGCCAGCCCAACGTTTAATGCGCCCTTAATATCAACCTGACCCACAACCGAGGTCACACTCGGCGGCATCGACCAGATACCGGCATAGTGCACGTCACCCAGCGCCCAACCAATCAGCGTGGTGATGATGATTGAAATCAAAACGGCGGCGTGAATGTTACGGGCCGCGAGAATGGCGATGATAAAGAAGCCCAGGGCGCCGAGCAGCACAGAGTGGGAGGTCAGATTACCAATGGCCACAAAGGTGTCAGGGTTTGCCACCACGATACCGGCGTTTTTAAGCCCCATCATGCCGATAAACAGCCCGATCCCGCTAGTAATGCCGACGCGTAAACTGACCGGAATGTTGGCTATCATCCAATAGCGAACGCGGAACAAAGTCAGCAAGAGTAAGCCAACTGCCCCCCAAAATATTGCGCCCATCCCGACCTGCCACGAAATGCCCATCGCACCGACGACAACAAAAGCAAAGAAGGCATTTAGGCCCATTGCCGGTGCCAGTGCTACCGGCAGATTGGCAATCAGTCCCATCAGGATGCTGCCAAACGCGGCGATCAAACAGGTGGTGACAAACACGGCCTGCTTGTCCATACCCGCCACGCCCAAAATCTGCGGGTTAACGAATACGATATAAACCATAGTCAGGAAGGTAGTGAATCCGGCAACCGTTTCGGTTCTAAGCGTGGTGCCATGCTGAGTCAGTTTGAACAGGCGTTCTAACAGCCCTTTTCCGGCGCTGGCGTTGTGTTGCGGTGTGCTCATTAGTGAGTTCCAAAGAAGGAAAAATCAGTCGGCCGCTATCCTACCCCAAATATTTAGAGGGATGAGATGAATCTGCTGCTTTTTAGGGCACTTTTACAATCTTCAGACCAAATTTCGGACCAACTGCTGGTTTTTAACACTTATTTACTCACATTTTATCTGTCGGCAAGGGCAATATGAGGGTCGGAACCCGCGCCTATATTCGGTAAGATGGGGATTGGCACAATGTCATAAACCAGACGAATGAATTCAGAAAAAGGATGGAATATGCCCCAGATAGAATGCGTTTTCTTTGACTGCGACGGCACGCTGGTCGACAGCGAACGACTGTGTTGTGAAGCCTACGTGCTGATGTTTGCCCACTTTGGCGTCACCGTCACTTATGACGAGATGTTCACCCAATACAAAGGGGTGAAACTGTATGAAATTGTCGCCATCATTAATCAGCAACACGGGCTAGAGGCTACCAAAGAAGAAATGGAGGCGGTTTTCCGTCAGCACGTGGCCCGTCTGTTTGATGAAAATCTTGAAGCCATTGATGGTGCCAAAGAGCTGCTGGAGGAGATAAAGGTGCCAATGTGCGTGGTCTCCAACGGGCCAGTCAGCAAAATGCAGCACTCACTGGGATTAACCGGCCTGTTGCCTTTTATGGGCGATAAGCTTTACAGCGGCTACGATTTGCAGCGCTGGAAACCTGACCCTGCTCTGCTGTTCCACGCCGCCGAAAAAATGCAGGTGCCGATAGAAAGCTGCCTCCTAGTCGAAGACTCGGTGGCCGGAGTACAGGCGGGTATTGCGGCAAATATCCCGGTTTATTATTACTGCGCGGACCCGCATAATCCGGTGATTGAACATCCTCTGGTTACCGCCTTCACAGATATGCATCAACTTGCCGAAATCTGGCGGGAAAAAGGCTACAATATCGTCAAATAAGCGCCATCAATTTGATTTGTAACTCGACTTCGCGGTCGTTACTCTTGAGCAAGACCACACAGTTTCCGTTAAGGAGAAGACGCTGACTAGCCAAAGCCCTCAGACAACGGGGCGTAAAAACGATCCTATAGGCCTCAAGCAGCGCATTTTTGACAGCGCATTAAATGAGTTCGCCGAGTCCGGTTTAATGGGCGCACGGATGGAAAACATCGCCTCGAATGCGGATACCACCAAACGCATGGTGGTCTATCACTTTAAATCGAAAGAAGCGCTTTATATGCAGGTTTTAGAGCACGTTTACCGCTGCCTGCGTAAACACGAGCTTGAACTCAGTCTTTCGGCTTACCCGCCCGCTGAAGCGATTGTTAAACTGGTCGAGGCCAGCTTTGACTTTCACGTTTCGCATCCGGAATTCATACGCATTGTTTCAACTGAAAACATGCTGCGCGGGCGTTTTATTCGTCAATCCACCAGCATCCGGGCCTTGAACCAAACGGCGCTGACGTTGCTGGATGATATTTTGGAGCGCGGCAAAAAAAGCCATCTTTTCAAAGAAGATGCCCAGGCGCGAGACGTTCACCGTTTAATAAGCAGTCTTTGCGTTCATCAGGTTGCCAATCAGTACACCTTTGGTGCCCTGTTTGAAAATCCGGATGAGTTTGACGCGCAAAATGCACACTACCGCCAGCTTGCGGTTATGGTTGCACTGCGCTATTTGATGATCTAGCCCTGCGAATTCAGGCCGAAGGCGAAAAATACAAAAACGCCCGACAGATTAGTGTTCGGGCGTTTTTTATTTCTCAAAGGACGTTAGCGCATTATTCGGCTTTATCTGCCTTGTCTTTACTGCTCTTTTCACCCGCCAGCAGTTTCTCCAGCGCGTCTCCCCCAACGTGGCGGAAGTCCTGACCTTTTACGAAATAGAAAATAATCTCGCAAATGTTCTGGCAGCGGTCGCCGATGCGCTCGATAGAACGGGCACAGAACAGCGCGGTCAAAATACTTGGAATGGTGCGAGGGTCTTCCATCATGTAGGTCATCAGTTGACGCACGATGCCTTCATATTCCTGATCGACCTTTTTGTCTTCACGATAAATACGGATCGCTTCATCGAGATCCATACGTGCAAACGCATCAAGCACGTCGTGCAGCATCTGTACCGTGTGACGCCCCAACGACTCTAAGCTGACCAGCAGTGGCTGATGCAAATGCGAGAATTTTTCCAGCGCGGTGCGGCAAATTTTGTCCGCCACGTCGCCGATGCGCTCAAGCTCGGAAATGGTCTTGATGATCGCCATCACCATGCGCAAATCGCTGGCTGTCGGCTGACGTTTAGCGATGATGCGCACGCAGGCTTCATCAATCGCCACTTCCATCATATTGACCTTGTCATCACCCTGAATAACACGCTCGGCCAGCTCACCGTCCTGATTGTGCATCGCGGTAATAGCATCGGTAAGCTGCTGTTCAACCAGGCCGCCCATGACCAGAACCTGAGTACGGATGTGCTCGAGCTCGGCGTTGAACTGGGCTGAAATATGTTTGTTAAGATTCAGATTGTCCATGATGTTTCCTCAACCGTAGCGGCCAGTAATGTAGTCCTCGGTCTGCTTTTGAGCAGGTGAGGTGAACAATGAGTCGGTATCGCTGTATTCAATCAGTTCACCGAGATACATAAACGCCGTACGGTCCGAGCAGCGTGCCGCCTGCTGCATGTTGTGGGTAACAATAACCACCGTGTAGTCGGATTTCAGCTCGGTAATCAGCTCTTCAATGCGTCCGGTAGAAATAGGGTCCAGCGCCGAACAAGGTTCGTCGAGCAGCAGCACGTCGGGGCGAATGGCAATACCGCGCGCAATACACAAACGCTGCTGCTGGCCGCCCGAGAGGCTGTAACCGCTCTGGTGCAGCTTGTCTTTTGACTCATTCCACAGCGCCGCTTTGGTTAATGCCCACTGCACGCGCTCGTCCATATCGGTACGCGACAGTTTCTCGAACAGACGCACACCAAACGCGATGTTGTCATAAATCGACATCGGGAACGGCGTCGGCTTTTGGAACACCATACCCACTTTGGCACGCAGCAGGGCGATGTCCTGCTTATCGACCAGAATATTTTCGCCATCGAGTAAAATTTCACCCTCGGCGCGCTGGTCAGGATAAAGCTGATACATCTTGTTAAAGGTGCGCAGAAGCGTTGATTTACCGCAGCCTGACGGACCGATAAAGGCAGTCACTTCGTTTTTAGCAATGTCCAGGGAGATGTTTTTCAACGCATGGAATTTGCCGTAATGGAAATTCAGGTCGCGGACCTGGATTTTAGTATTGGATGCATCGGTCATTCGACTCATTAAGACATCTCTCTGTAATCAAAATTTTTTGTCATCACTGCTTTTTCTGGGCAAAAATGACCCTAGCCAGGATATTCAGCAGCAGTACGCACACAGTAATCAGCAACACGCCTGCCCACGCCATCTCTTGCCACTGCGAGAACGGGCTCATGGCAAACTTAAATATGGTGACCGGGAGGTTGGCGATAGGCTGCATTAAATCGGTGCTCCAGAACTGGTTGGAGAGCGAGGTAAACAGCAATGGCGCGGTTTCACCGGCGATACGGGCGATGGCCAACAGAACGCCGGTAATAATTCCGGAGACCGAGGCTTTCAGCGTAATGGCAGAAATCATCTTCCACTTTGGCGTACCCAGTGCGTAGGCCGCTTCACGCAGGCTGTCCGGCACCAGTTTGAGCATGTTTTCGGTCGTGCGGATAACGATAGGCACCTGAAGCAGCGCGAGGGCGATAATGCCGGCCCAACCGGAGAAGTGACCCATCTTTGCCACGACAATCGTGTAAACGAAGAGGCCAACCACGATAGAGGGCGCCGAGAGAAGGATATCGTTAATAAAACGAATCACTTCAGCCAGCCAGGATTTGCGGCCGTATTCGGCCAGATAGACGCCCGCCATGATCCCCAACGGCGTGCCCACGACCGTGGCCCATAAAATCATCAAGCCGCTGCCTGCAATGGCATTGGCCAATCCACCGCCGTCGGTATTCGGCGGTGGGGTATTCTGGGTAAACAGCGCCAAAGACATGCCATCGATGCCTTTAGTGACGGTGGTAAACAGGATCCAGACCAACCAGAACAGGCCAAATACCATGGTCGCCATTGACAGCAGCAGCGCGAGGCGATTTTTTTGCCTGCGCCACGCCTGACGTTTGCGGCGTGATGCGAGCAGTGCATCGTTGCTTTGCATTTCAAGAGTTGCCATCTTAACGCCCCTCATTCTTGGCAAGACGCAGAATCATCAATTTTGACAGCGCCAGCACGATAAAGGTGATCACAAACAGGATCAGGCCAAGCTCCATCAGGGCAGACGTATGCAGACCCGAAGCCGCTTCGGCGAATTCGTTAGCCAGCGCCGAGGTAATACTGTTTCCCGGCATGTAAAGCGACGCGCTGTCGAGCTGGTAGGTGTTACCGATAATAAAGGTCACCGCCATCGTTTCGCCCAGTGCGCGTCCCAGTCCCAGCATGATGCCGCCGATAACGCCGTTCTTAGTAAACGGTAAAACGATGCGCCAAATGACTTCCCAAGTGGTACAGCCGATGCCGTAGGCCGACTCTTTCATCATCACCGGCGTTTGCTCGAATACGTCGCGCATGACCGAGGCGATGTAAGGAATGATCATGATGGCCAGGATCACGCCCGCCGCCAGAATACCGATACCGAAACCTGGACCGGCAAACAGCGCACCAATAATCGGTACGCCGGAGAGAACATCACCAACCGGCTGCTGGAAATAGGTAGCAAACAGCGGTGCAAAGACAAACAGGCCCCACATGCCGTACACGATACTCGGGATAGCCGCCAGCAGTTCGATGGCGATACCCAAAGGACGCTTAAGCCAGTTCGGCGCCAGTTCGGTCAGAAACAGAGAGATACCAAAGCTGACCGGGACGGCAATCAACAGCGCAATGATGGATGTCACGACGGTTCCGTAGATGGGAACCAAGGCACCAAACTGCTCGTTGGGAACGTCCCAGGTTTTATTCCACAGGAAAGAAAAACCAAATTTTTCCATGCTAGGCAGGGAAGAAATAAACAGCGAGATGATAATCCCGCCGAGCAACAATAGCGTAATCAGCGCAGCCAGTTTAACCAGCGCGCTGAAGATAATGTCACCGTTTTTGCTTGGTGCTTTGAAGGACGGCGGTTTTTCAGCCATAACACTCTCTTCTTTTTCAGATTTATTTCTCTCCCGACAAGGGGTTATCGGGAGAGAATGAGACAGAAGACTCGTACTTTATATCAGACCGAGGGCCTGCTACTAGTAAAGTGCCTTACCGCTGCTGTCTTTTACGTTGGATTTCCATGCAGCCTGAATTTGAGAAACGACAGACTGTGGCAGAGAAGCGTAATCCAGACCCGTGGTCAGCTTGTCACCGTTTTTATAAGCCCAGTCGAAGAACTTCAGCACTTCAGCGCCCTTGGCGGCATCCTGCTGTTGTTTATAGACCAGAATAAAGGTGGTGGAAGAGATTGGCCACGCGTTGTCGCCCTGCTGGAAAGTCAGGTCCTGAGCAAAGGTCTTGCTCCAGTCTGCGCCTTTAGCCGCTGCGCTGAACGAGGCTTCAGACGGGGAAATGGCTTTACCGCTGGCATCAACCAGTTTGGTGTAAGTCAGGTTGTTTTGCTTGGCATACGCATACTCAACGTAACCGATTGAACCCGGCAGACGTTGAACGAATGCGGCCACGCCGTCGTTACCTTTACCGCCCAGACCGGTTGGCCAGTTAACGGTTGTGCCTACGCCGATGTCTTTTTTCCAGTCGGCGTTAGCTTTAGACAGGTAGCTGGTGAACACGAAAGATGTTCCTGAACCATCAGCACGGCGAACCACGGCGATGTTGGTATCAGGCAGTTTCAGGCCAGGGTTCAGCTTGGTGATTTCGGCGTCGTTCCATTTTTTAATTTTGCCCAGGTAGATATCACCCAGCGCTTTGCCGTCCAGCGTCAACTGGCCAGATTTAATACCAGGGATGTTAACGGCCAGAACAACGCCACCGATAACGGTTGGGAACTGGAACAGACCATTTTTCTCGAGGTCTGCATCGCTCATTGGCGCATCTGAAGCACCGAAATCAACTGTTTTGGCAATGATCTGCTTGATACCACCGGAAGAACCGATGCCCTGGTAGTTAACCTGAACACCCGTTGCTTTTTGATAAGAATCAGCCCATTTAGCATAAACGGGAGCAGGGAAAGTACCGCCTGCACCGGTCAGATTGGTTGCTGCAAAGGCAGACATTGCTGTTAAAGAGAAGGTCGCTGCCACAATACCGGCGACGGTGGTACGCATCAGTTTCATGTTCCACTCCTGGTGGTTATTATTTGATTCGACTCAAGTCGAAGCTTAGTAAAGTGTTTGGCACAGGAGGAAAATAGGACAGTTTAGTGACAGTAAAATGTAGTTTATATGACAGTTTTGTGACAGCGCGCATAGAGAGATAGAAAGCCGACGGCAGTTTTACGCCCCCCCTCCGCCCTTACCGGTTAGCTGAGGACTGCTTAACCTCCAAAACCTTACTCTTCTTTGTTATATTTTTTATTATTTTTAACAAAAAAAACCCCGTTAGGGAGGTAATTAAAATAGAGATAAGCATCAGATCAAAACAGACTGCTCTTTCCACAACGAGATAGAGAGAGACATAGGACACTCACTTCCTCCTCTTAAATTAGGCTTTTGCTTCTAGAAGTGCTTTCACCCTCCCTACTGCGCTCTCATCAAAACAATCACAGTCTTCGGAGTACTAGGTGTCGGTGAGCGTTTAACAATTTCGAGTTTTTTAAAAAAATTCATGATAACAATCATCAGTTTATTATAATTGATTGACCTTAAAACTTAAGCGTTCTTAACTTTCTATTGGCAGGTCAATGGCATCATAACTCGGAAGGTATTCTTTACTGTCATCAAGATATAATATTGGACGACTCACTGTTAAAA
>NZ_MRWD01000098.1 GCF_002093625.1 Rouxiella silvae
ACTAAGTTTCATAAAAAAGCACCAAGCTTCTGCAAAAGCTGGTGCTGGATAGGTGCTCCACATAGAGAAGGGGTCAACGGGTCTTATACTGTATAAAGGTTTAAGGGTTAAACCGCTGGCCCCTTCTCTATGTGTACTAAAAAAGGCGGCTAGACCATGAGGACACTCTCCTCACTCCTCCGTTAGGGTTGAATGAGACGGCCCAGCCGCAAAGCGGAACAAACACAGCTATCACGTTCTCAGGTGATTTGGATTGTGGCGGCGGTATCGAAACCGCAAGTGGGTAGGTAGCCCGCCCATCCCCTGATGCTTACACCACAACGCGAAGTACACTGCCGGTGTCCGAATCGAACGGACCTTTTCCCTGCCCATCACCTGATATAGAACTATCCTGGCGTCTGGAATCGAACCAGACTCTATGCCTTGCTCGTCAGTGAACTTCGCGTTGTGTGCCGTCTCTTCCGGCTGTCAAACCTGATCGCCGCAGCGGTTAACTGCTCGTAAGGACACAAAAGGCCTCGGCTACATCATTTCCTGTTATCTGGCGTGACACCCGGGTGTGGCCGGATGAAGGAACTACGCCCGCAGGTTTGGGACCGCCACATGATGCGCTGGCGGTTGCCTGGGTACTTCTCCACCTCAGGCGGCGGTGTTATCTTGGTGTTCTCACACAACCAAGAAGATTCAAATTATGGAAAATGAAAATCTATCTATAAGAATTGAAGCCATCGAACTGGCCATCACAAGGCTTTCAGCCTGTATTATTGAAAATGGAAACAAAGCAGCTGCTGATGACCTGCAGGGACATATTGATAACTTCAAAGAACTATTAGTTAACCCAAAGACATCTGCCCGTAAGGAGGCTGTTTATCACGCAACGCTAAAAATTCTAGATCCACTGACACTGGACCCTTGGGAGCCATTTTAGCCCTCAAATAATTCAGGACTTTCTCTCATTGAGAGCAGCGTTGCGGTTGCCCAGGTTTTAAGAAATGCTTGCTGGTCACGGGTTGCGTAATTCCCTGATCTAATATTATTTGCTGTTGATCTAGTTGGCTCCAACTCCTGGAGCCTTTCGGCATCTTCAAGTAGGCATTTAATGACGTATGAAAATGCCCTTATCGCCACTTTCATTGGATCGGGCGATTTAGCAGTAGCAGCATTTACTAAGGGTTCAACTACTAGTTCCAAAGCAGCGCGGTTAGTAAGCGCTTCAATTCGATCATTATTTTCTTTCAGAGCTTCCTCATAATGCTCTTTGAGAGAAAGTGCTTCTTTCAATTGCTGTGACGCCCAAACTTTTTCCTGCATCCACTTAAGCAACTCTTCGTTGCTCAGGTCACCCGCAATAATTCTTGGTTCAGATTTTTCCATTCTAACTACCTCGAAAACAGTGACTTTGCCAAAACCCTCGCACACAAGGGCAGTGGTAAGGACACTCAATTGATTCACATGATCTGGTTTCCCAGTGGCCCGCGACTGCGGGAATTGAATCTGTTTGGTTGTTAAAGAGCGGTGCATACACATTGCTACGTGTTTGCTAACTGATGGGTAAAAAATAGCATTGAGTATTTATTATAGCAATTGCTATTGATATTAAATTCATGTTTTTTGTTATAACTTGGTGTTTTTAAACGTGATTTATTTGATAAATTTATAGCTATGTGAATTTTTAGGAGTGAAAAGCAAAGAAAACTTAGGATTGATTTTTTTATAAAGTAAGATAAAGTGTAAATTAACTGTATGGATATACAGTCTGGCGGGGCAGGAAGAAGCCTCCTCAATCTAATTCGAGAGGAGGTTTAAGTGATTAGCATTGTTTCAAGAATTAAAGAAGGGGTATATGAGGAAACTTTCTTAGATGTCGAGAGTGTTGCTGATTACCGGCGCATATCTCGAAGTATGAATTGCACTACACCAATCAGCTCACCAGTAGATGACAAGTCAAGAAGCGGTATGCGTTCATCATCGACAGCTAAATATCCTTTAGCGCCGCCTGATAAATATGAATAAACAGAAACATCTTTTCCTACCTGAGCGACTACATAATCCTTTGTGCCTGGTGAAGAATCTGTATCAACGAAAATCAATGATCCTGCTGTAGCGTCCCTACACCCACTATTCTTTTCAAGAACATATGCTCTCCAAGAATTTTTAGGCTTTCCTATTGGGCAGATCACTGACTCTTCAGTTTTGCCGTTCTTATCCCATACAGAGACGGCCTTAAGGCTCTCTAATTTTTCCGAGATTGGGGTCACTTCACCTTTCAGCATTTCCCCTTTTCCAGTGGCTAGCCACTCGGCATCAACATCTAAAGCGTGAGCGATCTGAATGAGGTAACCCGACCCATTAACTTTCCCAGTTAATAGCCTGTTTACTGTCGGCTGAGATATGCCGGAAAGCTTTGCGAGAGTTCCTTGGGACATTTTTTTCCCATGCAGGTCCATCGCAATTTTCAAACGTTCAGAGAGAGTAGTTTTCATGTCAGTAAATTTATAGCTAGGCGTATAACCCGTCAAATGTTCATGGCTATTGCTATTAATTATACTCATTGCTATTATTTCTCTAAATTCGATACGTAGGGGAATAAAATGACCAACTTAGTAATTCAGAGGGCCATCGACTTAGCCGGGAGTCAGCAAAAACTGGCTGAGCTTTGTGGCGTAAAACAGCCAACCGTTTGGCGTTGGTTACATGGGGGCCGTGTTGATGCCAAAAACGTAATGTCTGTCGTAAGAGCTACGGAAGGACAAATTCAGGCTCATGAGCTACGCCCAGATTTACCTGATGTGTTCCCACAACCCGAAACTACGCCAATCATTACCCCATAGAAACTACTAAAGAGAGATCAACATGGTAGACATCAAAGAGACTGTAAAAGCGATGTGCAAGGCCTTTGCTGGTGGGCGTGCGGCAATGGCCGGTGCCTTAGGCATGACGCTGACTCACTTTAACAACAATCTGTATGAGAAAAATGGGTGCCGTTTCTTCGAACATCACGAGCTGGAAGCGATGGAAGACCTATCAGGTACCAATTTGCTGGCAGAGTATTTTGCGTCTCGTCGCGGTGCCTTGCTGGTGGAAATCCCCACTTTTGAAGAACTGGACCAAGTTGATTTATTCGAAAGGGGTATCCGTTCTGCTGCAAATCGTGGCCACGTAGACCAAGTAATCGGGAAATCTTTAGAAGATGGTCATATCACGAAGGAAGAAGCAGAAGAAATTATGACTTATCACCGTCGCCATTTAGCTGCGCGTGAAGAAGAGGTGCGGGCGATTATCACGCTTTATTCAAAAGTTTCGAAGGTAGGGCCGAAATGAATATTCAGAAGGTTGGTGTGCAGGTTGCAGCCCGCACACCGGTTTGCATTGAAACAACTTTGTGGAGATCCCAACGCATGGACAGTTTATCCGATATTTCCCCAAAACCGCAAATCCGCTGTTTGCCTCTTTGTGGTCATGACGATGATTACCGCTTCGTTAAAAATATACAGGGCAAATGGGAGCCCCTCAACTACTCGTTCGTTTGCTGGATGGTAGCCAATCAGCAGTGGATAAAACGAAATCAGGAAGCGCGGGTATGAGCTTACTCCTTAAGACCCAGCCCTTGGTCATTAGCCCCATTCTAGCTCAGCGTATCGGCCTTAACGAGGCCATTGTCATTCAGCAGATCTGCTACTGGCTCCAAGATACTAATTCTGGCGTTGAGCATTCAGGAAAAAAATGGGTTTACAACTCGATTGAATCTTGGAATGAGCAATTCCCTTTTTGGTCGCATGATACCGTGAAGCGCACGCTCACCTCATTGAAAAAACTCGGTTTAGTCGATGCCAGACAGTTGAATAAGTCTAAACATGACCGGACTAATTTTTATTCAATCAACTGGAATTCTGCGCTGCTTTGCGATGAGGGCAATTTGCACCCATCGAAGAGGGCAAAAACCACCTTATCGATTAGGGCAAAATCACCCTCATCCATTGGGGCAAATAGCACTGATCTTACAGAGACTACAACAGAGATTACTACAGAGAATAAAACCCTTTGTCAGGTTCCTGCGGAAACTGACCGTGAAGTTCAAATCACTGACGATGCGAAATCAGTTTTACAACACCTGAATCAGCTTACCAATCGTCGCTGGCAAGTCAGTAAATCCTCGTTGAGCGGCATACGTGGCCGTTTGAATGAAGGTTTTACTGCTGAACAACTCATTCTGACCGTTGATTACATGGTCGAGAAGTGGCGCAACGACGAAGAAATGTGTGATTTCCTTCGCCCAACAACGCTTTTTCAGCCTACCAAGTTTCCTGGCTATCAGGGTTCAAGCGTGGCTTGGGACAAAAAAGGTCGCCCGGCCCGCGTGAATGGCAAGTGGGTGCGTAACTCTAGCCTGACCCAAGCAACCAGCGACATTCCAGAAGGCTTTAACCAAAACCTTCCTGCAGCACCAACCCAAGGAGGCTCTGATGATGGCTACATCTAAATCTGCTGACGTGATGGCGCGTTTCCTGGCTATGAAACCTGCCCACGTTGAAGCGCATTGCAAGACGGGGGCCGAGTTAATGGCCTGGCAGCAGGAAGAGGGCAAGAAGGCTGCTAAACGCGTTGCAGACCAGAACCGGCAGGCAAGGATTGAAAAAATCCTTGGTCGCTCTGGCATTCAGCTGCTTCACAAAGACTGCGGTTTTAAGAACTACCTGGCAGAGACCGACGATCAACAGCAGGCGCTGGCAATGGCTAAAGCCTACCTGAAGGACTTCGGTAACACGCATGGCGGCTTCGTCTTTGCGGGGAACGTTGGCACCGGCAAGAACCATCTGGCCACGGCGATAGTGCGCAACCTGATTGAGCAGTACAAAGCAGCGGCAATCATCACCGTTGCGGAGCTGTGCCAGAAATTCCGCGCCACTTTCGATAAGAGCAGTCCAGTGAAAGAATCCGACCTGATGCGCGATATCTGCCGCCTTGATTTGTTGGTACTGGATGAAGTCGGGGTGCAGAAGACCACTAACAACGATTACGAAATCAACTTGTTGAGCCAGATTATCGACCGTCGCCAGCTGCAGCTTAAGCCTACCGGCATGCTCACCAACCTGACGCACGCTGAAATGGCGGGCCTGTTGGGTGAGCGAATCATGGACCGTCAGACGAACGGCGGCATGTGGGTACCGTTCACCTGGAAGAGTTTCCGCAGTCGCAAAGGAGGCAAGGCATGAAAAAGCTTCGTTTAGAGGTCGATGAGTTCGAGCGTGCTGCCATCAATGAAGGCGTCCGCAAGGTGATACTCGGCGGTGATTTCAACCGGCCAAACTCCCAGCTTTACCGTGTCATGCACGCGGCGATGGGGCCTACGTGGTACACCCTGCGCGACTTGGAATTGGTGGTGTTAAACATGTTCGGCCACGCAGATACGCAGGCGGCAATCAGTGCGCGGCTTCGTGAAGTAGACCCAGTGGTGCACGGCCTGCGTAAGGAAAAGCGCATGGTGGAGGATCCGGATTCTGGTAGGCAGGTGTGGTTTTACCGGCTTGTAGCACAAAAGTATGAGGGGAGATTGTATGAATTTGCAAAAATATAGTGATCTGAATCACATAATTTCCAGTATGGGAGATGTCTGTATTTCATTAACATGCCCCAAAAGGACAATAAGCCCTCGTAAACCTGCGTGCAAGACACCCAGTAGTTTAATTGAAAATGGAGGATTAACGCGGCACTTGGTGTTTCGGAAATTAACGGGAAATGACACTATGAAATCTGATTACCTTGGAGCTAGCCGCACAGCTGCAGAGCACAAAGATAGCTGGCAAACTCCGATTGAAATATATGAGGCATTAGATTTTGAGTTTAACTTTGCTCTCGATGTGGCTGCAAACCAGGGGAACGCACTTTGTCAAAACTATCTGACCAAGGAGGATAACTCGCTTTCTTGTGATTGGATTACCGAGGGGGCCATATGGTGCAACCCCCCATACAGTAAAATTAGCCCTTGGATAAAAAGGGCAAATCTACAGAGCAAAATGCAGCAGCAAACCGTAGTGATGCTGCTCCCAGCTGACACTTCTACAAGATGGTTTTCAGAAGCATTAGAAACTGTAAACGAAGTCAGGTTGATTACTGGGGGCAGGATTGGGTTCATTAGCTCTGCAACTGGAAAGCCAGGTAAAAACGGAAACAGTAAAGGCAGCATGCTTCTTATATGGCGTCCGCAAATTGAAGGGGAATGCCTTTTTAGTACTGTATCAAGAGATGAACTGGTTTCTTTCGGTTTAAAATTGAGAGAGGTCAGTGCTGCATGAATCTTATTCTGCCATTCCCACCAAGCGTAAACGGATACTGGAGGAGCCCCAACAAAGGGGCTTTAAAGGGCAGGACGTTAATCAGTGAGACCGGTCGTAAGTTCAGGGTTAACGCTTTGGCGTCGGTATTGGAACAGCTGCACCGAAAACCGAAGGCCCTGACTTCGGATTTGGCTGTTTCAATCGTGCTTTACCCGCCGACTAATCACAAACGGGATCTGGATAATTATTTCAAGGCGCTGCTGGATGCGTTAACTCATGCCGGAGTGTATGCAGACGATAGTCAGATTAAGGATCTGCATGCTGTGTGGGGGCCAGTGACTAAGAAAGGGATGGCAGAGGTCACTATCAAGGAGATCGCAGCATGAAGCGTGCTTTGCTTACGCCATACGTTCAGAAGGATTTAGGCGTTGTAATTTTCAAGCCCGGCAGAGAGCTAATCACCTTGTTTGGTCAAAAGCGTCTGCTGATTACCGTAGTACCGGAGGAGTTAGAAAAGTTGCCCTCAGGGGCAATTCCGGCAGTGAGCCAAAAGCTGGTGGACGATAAGCGCCTGGGCGATTTTTTCAAGGATGAGCGAGTCATCAAAGCTGCTGGTGGTCGCTCTGGTCTTGAGCAGTGGGTAAGCAAGTTGCCAGCGTGCCAGTGGGGAAAAACCGCAGATGAATACCATGACAAAAACCTGACCGTTCATCCTTACGACGGCAGTTTTATTCGTCTGTGTTGGCATCATGAAGCAAAATATCGGGAAATGGCTTTAGATGAGTTCTGGCACATTGGCGGTTTAAACCGCGCTACGTGGGTTGTAGAAATGATCCGTAAAGAGCTACAGATACCCGAAGACCATCACGTAAGTTTTCACGAGCTATGCTGGTGGGCATTTTCGAAAGGTATTATTGACGCTCTGCCTGACAGTGCCGCTCGCAAGGCGTTGGGTTGGAAGGCGCAGCCAGCAATCGAGTCGGAAGGGCGTGAGTCCGATATTCAACCCGAGTTTTCCCCTCATGAAGTCCTTGAAGAATACGTTGAGCAGGTCAATGCAATCATCGCGCTAAGGGTTGATCCTGAGCCGCCAGAGTCTTTCATGTTGCGTAAAAAGCTCAAGCCCTGGCGTAATGAAAAATACACCCGCTGGGTTAAATCTCAGCCCTGTTTGTGCTGTGGTCAGCAGGCCGATGACCCGCACCATTTGATAGGGCATGGACTCGGCGGTACCGGCACCAAAACGCATGACCTGTTCACTATCCCTCTGTGCCGAAAGCACCATGATGACTTACACCGTGACATGCTGGCATGGGAGGCGGAATACGGCAGTCAAATTAACCTGTTTTTCGACCTTTTTAACTATTCATTAGGCGTCGGAGTGTTCGCGTCGAAATAGAATAACTGTTATTATATACAGGTATTTGTAACAAGTATTTGTGGAGTTTAACCATGAAGATTTATCGGTTTGCAGACCGTAACTTCGAACGCATAGAGGACAGTCTATGAGAGATATTCATGAGAGTTTGGAGCTTTGGGGCGCTTGGGCTGCCAGTGAAAATAGTGGTGTAGATTTTTCACCTATTGCTGCAGGGTTTAAGGGGCTGCTGCCACAAACTTCTAAGTCACGCTTACAGTGTAGTGATGATGAGGGAGTCATGATTGATGGTTGTATTGCCCGGCTTAAAAAGATCAGATTTGACGAATATGAATTGATAATCCTACACTATGTTTTAAATGTTTCTCTAAGAAAAATTGCAAAGAAGCGGAAGTGTTCTGATGGCACTATTCGTAAGGAACTACAAAGAGCGTTGGGGTTTATATTAGGCGTTATGCATCTGATTAATAATCACATTTAATAAGCCTATCGAAATGATAACCCTCAAAAATGAGGGTTATCTTAAGTTAAGCACTATTACAGAGAATCTGCGCCCAGCTTCAATAAGATAAAAAATACTTAAAGATGTGAATAAGAGCGTGAAAGAGAAGATGCATAACACAATGTGCCCCTGCGCTAAAAGTGTTATCAAACAGCTAACGATAACTATTAGTAGAAACGCACAAGTCAAAATCGTGTCCGAAACCAACCGCTGATAATGGCCGGTCTTAATCATGTTCGCAACAAGCCTTCTATCCATTAGCGCTGTTATCAACGATATTGATGTGATCAAAAAACCTAACAAAGTACCCGCTAAGCCGACAATAACACTTGAAGCATTCAACAATGCATCAAGCTTTATGGCGTCTTTTTTTAGCCAAAAAAATCCTACAATACATAGGCTGATAGCAGTCCTAATCAATAGCGTCTTCCAGCGCACCAAAGTAGTCATCAAGTTCTCCTTGGCATTCTGTTTTTGCAGTGTTGATTATACCATACATAGTGAAGCTGGGAGGGAAATGTGCATCTGTTTCAACACTCTGATTAGATACAACTCTATCAGCTATCAGGTCAATTGGATGCTCTACTCCATTTTCAAACACATGCGCTCTTGCCGTCGTTGCGCCTGTTTCTACGATAGCGCGTAATGTATTTTTTAAGCGGTTGCTGAGTTTACCTTCTGAGTCAGCTCGCCTAAGATCGACACCTAAACTGAGTTTGAGGCTATCAGCATCAAGGTTATTCATCATTTCTATTAGACCACGGCCATAATCATCCTCAGGATACAGTTCCGGATTGGTTGGGCGCGGAATAGTTAACTCAATTTTTTTGAGTTCGATATTACCACTCATCAATCGAGAAATTGCATCGGGTTGAAGAACCGGACCAGCACTGATCTTGCAGCCCCCACAAGAACTTAAAAAGTTAGCAAATTGTATTACTCTACTTGAATGGCCATTCTTGTGCCACGCAATGATGCTATGTTCTTCGTAATAAACGAAAAAGTTTTTTTCAATAAGCCCTTCATTTTCATTGAGTTCTATTACTTGAGAATCTCCTCCAACTTGGCCTATTTCAGGTATGTCAGTAGTACGAAACTTTCTAAATTGGCCGCATATGGTGTCAGGGAAACGGTCATATACCAAGCCCCAGATTTCGCGTGTGTAGCCTCCCTGTGCTAAAGAAGTCAGATAATGGTCATCTGTCTCTAATAAACTTAGCAAAGCTCGAATGGTTGGTATTTCTGCTGTGGGGCTAAGATTGAGCTGGTAGAACTCAATTTTGTAGTCTCTAAACGGCATTTAGCTATCCTTTTAAA
>NZ_MRWD01000099.1 GCF_002093625.1 Rouxiella silvae
ATAGAGATTAGGGTGTTTATTAGCTAATAGCATTAAATAGTTATACTCACCTGGGCGCACGGTGGTGCCCTGATCAGGCAGTTCCTTTGTATTCCATCCGGATCTGGCATAACCCGTCAGTTCTGCCATCTGAGCGATGGTCAGACCTAAACTCTCACGTATTGCCCTAAGTTCCTCATGTGTCGAATCATCCATGACCCAGCCTTCAATAGGTGACTTTGACGGGTCTTTTGAACACACTACATAGAGCTCATGTTCTCCTGCTAGGAGTTGGAGCATTTCAAATTCAGTTTTGCGTGTTTTCATGACTTCTTCACGCTTCTGATAGGCACGGAGGGTTATACCCAGGAGCTGAGCCATTTGAGACTGTGTTAGATTAAGCTTGTGTCTTATCCGCTTCACTTCACTTATTGACGGCGCACTCATTCTGTTTCCTTATTGAGAAATTTTAGAAACATCATATACAGTTCATGCGCCCAAAAAAATCTATATTTTTTCACCGACTCTCAAGCTTTTTCATGACACAAGCCCCAATTATAAGGCATAAGACATAGAGTAACTGTAGAACAACCTTTACCCAGATTGGTGGATTAAAGAGCAAAAGCGGAAGTATAAAAACCGCGCTTACTAGCATGAAAGATGAACCAACCTTTCTGATTTTTTTTTCATTAGAACCTGTAGGAACCAAGCTATCTAATAAATAATTCCATTTTCTTTTTAACTCTTCCATTTTTCCTCCAATAAAAATCAGAATAATTTTTTGGCGTTCTTCCTTGTTACGTCTTCACTTGTGGAAATATCTTGCTTTGTCAATGAATGTTGTTGGCCAGTACCAGGGGTATTTTCTAACATATTACTTGTTTCATTTCTTCCAACTCGAGATACATGCAAAGCATTCGATTCAAAGTTTGGCACTACATCCTGAATTATTTTAAGCATGTCCGTAAAGTTGCTATTTTCTGATGCCAATAGGTTCACTGCTTTTATGATTCTCTCATCCATTTGAGCAATAAGATATCCAGCAAAAAGAGCATTTCGGCTAAACTCACCGCGTTGCTTAAGTGGAACCCCTTCCAAATAATCGCAGACACGCTTGTCTGCGACATTTTTGTCAGGATTCAGATAGAAAGTAACTTTTCTTCTGTTATCCATTTATCACCCGATATCAATATCGTAAAGACCCTGTACAACGTCATATTGCGGGTCATGAGAAATATTAAATCTCTCGTCTCTAATATTAGTGGATGACTTGATATTTTGACCACAAATCATAGCCCCACCGCCTGCAACAGTAACAGCAGTAAAACCGTGGAAACGTCTTACTACCTCCATCACCTGTTCGGATAATTGATTGATACCACTTTGAATCTCTTTGATTACGTTATCTACCTGACTTGCGTCATTAATACAGCCGTCAATAAACTCCCTGTCATGGCGATTCTTGATCATTTCATTGATTATATAATCCGAGGCTTCAGTATTTGCCTTTGCCAACGCCGCTTTAACTACCGAGGTTACGATTGAAACGCCAACGTTTGTCAGAAACTCGATCTGAACAATCCCATTCATTTGACCTAAAACTTGTGAGACGTCTGTTGTCGTGCCGCCAATATCGATGATTAGTAATGATTGGTTAGGCTTCAGAACCTGAGCATCTTTGAAGCCTGCTGGCATCGACTCAGGGCGTACAGTAACTGACGTAATTATGAACGCTTCTTCCTTATTACGAGCAACAGCGCGGGTTACGCTAGTTATCTTGCGATCAATATTCACCCTATTTGCCTGCATATCCGCATCGTAATATTCTGATAATGGTAAAGTTACCACGATCTCTACGGGCTGGGGTTCAATGCCGGATGTGTGTAAAGCATGATGAATTGCGATTACATTAACGTCACTGTACTGGTATTCAACCTCAGTAGTGCGGATGCATTTTGCGCTGTTTGAGTTAAAGCTAAATTTTCGTTCGCCCATCTCATAGTTTGCCGCGTCACTGTTCCCGAAGGCGACACTCCAACCTGTGATGAAGCTATTTGGGCTCATGTGCCGTAGAGCTTTACCGTCCTCGCCTTTCCACATCATTTTAATATTGGTAGAACCGTCATCAATATAAATACGCATAGTGCCCTCGCAAATAAATCCAGATATGAGATTAAACGTTCTCTTAGTGTTTGCCCATTTGAGAATTTAAGTTCTCAAATAACACTCCATACCGAGAACATAAGAGTAACTTTAAAATAAAATACGTCCATTTACAACATTATTTACTCAAAATTTCGTTAGAGTGATTAAGTTTTAATCAAAAATGAGAACATAAAGGCATTTATATGAGAAGTTATGATGTCGAGATTATAATTAACTAAAGAGTGAGGCTAAATTTGAAGTGACGCCGTAACCTATCTACAGCTAACGCTAGCCGCAGTCGAACGACCGAGCAATGCGAGTTAGTGAGCGAGGGAGCGTAAGATTGCATATGCCAACCGGAGCACGGCCACTCAATTGGTGATGCATTACACTATTTAGTCCTTTTGATGAATGTTTTCATCATTGCATGAAAGCATGAAAGCATGAAAGCATGAAAGCATGAAAGTATGAGGTTACCCTATTTTTGCTCTTGGTATGTCCTTCCAATTTGTTGTGTATTCGGGCGAAAGCCAATCGCGTCGCATCTTAAAACCAGGATTAATACCCTGACCAGCAAAAAATAGCTGTTTCCTTCCATCTCTGTTGATACGGTCAAGCAATCCCATCAATTTATCACTTCCTTCTCTCGGCGCTGATTCGTCAAATAGGTTTAACTGCGCTTCCCGCCCGTTGAAATCGGCAAGCATCACACCGGCTTTAGCGTAATTAATTCCATCCTTCCAAATTCGCGCCAGGGCGCGTTGAGCAGCTGTAATAATATCTCTGGTATCTTGAGTAGGCGTCAACAGCTTCTCGGTGGCTTGATTTCCATACTGAACGTCATTTACCGAGAATGGACTGGTCCGAACAAATACATTGATCGCCTTGCAATACTGCTTCTCCCCACGCAGTCTTTCAGCTGCCTGGGCCGCATAGCCTGTAACTGCCTGCTGCATTTCATCTAACGACGTCACTCGTTGCCCAAACGAACGAGATACGACAATTTGCTGCTTAGTCGCAGGATGTTCTTGTAACGCAAAGCATGACTCCCCACGCAGTTCCCTTACTGTCCGCTCGAGAACAACGTTGAAATTCTTCCTGATGAAATTTGTGTCTGCCTGGGCCAAATCGAGCGCAGTATGAATTCCCATTAAAGAGAGTGTTTTTGCGATTCTTCGACCTACTCCCCATACTTCTGAAACATCAACGATGCTTAGAAGTTTCTTGATTCTTTGCCGGTCTGTTAATGCAACAACTCCACCGTATGCAGGCCATGTCTTCGCAGCGTAATTACATAATTTTGCTAGGGTTTTTGAATATGATATGCCAACTCCACACACTAGGGTTGTGTGTAATTTAACTGCATTTCGCAGTTGATGGCCATATTCCTCCAGACTCATGACCTTTTCAATATTATCAGCAGTAAAAAAAACTTCGTCCACACTGTAACATTCTGTATTAGCAGATAATGATTCTATAACAGAGGCAAACCGCGCGGACATAGACCCGTACAACGTGAAATTTGAACTAAAGACAGCCACATTGTGTTTCTCGATTAGGGGTCTTACCTTGAAGTAAGGATCGCCCATTTTTATACCGGCTAACTTGCAGAGCCGATTCCTTGCAATAATGTTACCGTCGTTCGAACTCAGGACGGCAACAGCTCTGTTAACCAAGTCTGGTCTGAAAGCCTGTTCGCAGCTGGCAAACATCCCATTGACGTCAATTATTCCGTACATAGCAAATGACTCATAACCGTAAATGTAACGACACCCCAGATCTCAAGTTGGTTGTCCTCGGGGTCAAAGTAAATTGGGCTGTAGGCAGGGTTCATGGGCATTAGGCACGGCCTTGGCCTTAATACCAGTCGCTTTACTGTGAACTCGTTGTCCAATGAGGCAATGACGATGCTTCCATGCTCAGGGGGAAGAGATCGGTCCACAACTAATACATCTCCATCGTGTATTCTAGCGTCCTCCATAGACCGCCCTGAAACTCTCAAAAGATAAGTCGCAGATGGGTGTTTTACACAATAGTCATGGAGATTTAACTCCTGTTTATCATACCCTTGCGTAGGAGAAGGAAATCCTGCTTGGATTAATTCGGCATAGAAAGGGATGGAGTCTGCATTTGAAAGTGAGCTCGGTTCTATAAGTGAAAGAGACATAGTTGAGGGCCTTATTACTGTAGATATATACAGTATACGAATGAGACCGACGTTTGATCAAGCCATCATTTTTACGCACAAGCTAAGGCGCAGAGATATCTGAAGATAAGCTGTGAAATCTTGCTTGCTAATGATAGAAACAAAAAAGTCGACTCTTGCATGTCGACTTTTCTGCACTACTTGAGTTTAGGTAGATGTCTGGGTTATCGCGGTACAGCCTGGGACCCTTTCGGATGGTACTTGCTCACTCTGTGAGTTACCGCACTTCGTCCCACATATCGTCAATAGCAATGAGGAAAACACATGTTAAATCATCCTCTTTTTGATTTCAGCAACTCATACCCTTCCAACAACATCTCACGCATCGAGATACCTTGTTCAGCCGCATAGGATTTCATTTCTTTGTGTTTGCTTATAGGGACTTTAAATTGAATTGGTTTAGTCGCGAAATCGGGTTCTGCTCCCTTACCTGTTACATTTAAAGTTGGCTCGTTGTCTGCCGGTGGTGCCAGCTTAGAAATACTTCTCTTAGGTTTTTCCATAGTTACACTCCTGAAAAAATGATTTCATGAAATCATGATAACATTAATTAATGATATCATGAATTTCTTCTACCATCTTTTTAGCCACCTCATTTAGTGTTTTAAACGGTGTTTCAAACAAGGCTCGGCCTGAATCGAGCGCACTGCTGTATCCTGATTTGAACGGGATGACCGTTTCAAGCACGGCAAAGTTCCACTCTTGAATTGTTGCCTTTGCTTTACGACCTTCACTGTCACTTGGCGATTTAGCTACGCTGAAGACGATTTTTTCCCTGGAGATACCTTTTTTAATCAATTCGCGAGCAAGCTCAAGAGATGGCTCAAGGTCATCAATCGAAGTACCCGTTGAGATGATTACCAGGTCAGAATTTTCCGCTACATCAAGAGAGGTTGTCTCTGCCGCTGGGCGACCGTCAATGATGAGCAAGTCGAACTTGTCTGCCATCTTCACGGCTGTATCTACTCTGCGATACAGAGCGCAATCTACTGTACCTAAATTGGCCTGTTCTCGACGCTGGGCCCACTTAAGTGAGGTTTGTTGCTTCTCGTCAATATCAGCTAAATGTGTCTTCCATCCTGCATCTGTGAACCCAACATAGAGAGTGCGTGCATGAGTGCTTTTAGACCCGCCCCCTTTTTGTCCCACACAAGAGATAATCATGATTTCACCCTTTCATTATTTGCACCAGACTTCTTTTTTCCAATCATGTTGTTGATAAATATAGACTATATTTAAATCATGATTTCATGAAATATCACTATACTGAAATCATGATTTCAGTATACATGATTATCCATTGATGTCTAAAAGAATGAAATCATGATTTCATTCTTTCATGATCAAGCGCAAACCTGGACAAGAGGAATGGACTCCCATTTACCCCGAAACTTCCCAAAAACTTGTGAGACACGATGAGCAGAAACGTGAGTTTTATAACGCTTAAGATCTAGATATAGGAGGGCATTAGACGCTGTGTTGCCAACCAGGAAAATTGTCTGAATGTTGGGTAATAAGGACTAAAACATTATCAACTGGTTGAGGCCAGCTGCAAACTCGGCTGGATTACACTGGCGTTCTTTACGCAGGATTGCCGCTGTCTTCGAGAGCTTCATTTGATAAGCAGGCAGTTACCGGCATCGATATCGGTCTGTTGTGTACTTCTTGGGCACCTATATGAAAAAGTTCATTACGAGGAAATTGCAACGCAAGCAAAGCGAAACCGATAGACAATACGGAGATCAGATGACGTGGATGCACTATAAGTTGATGACCCTGTTATAAAAAGTTGCTCAGCAAAACACGTTTCAGTACGTTAGTTTATAAAGTAAGTGCAAAACTCAGGAGTAAAGTATGGCTGATACACACGTAACATTACTGGGCTATGACATCACAATCTGGGGCGTAGGGGTCGCCATCATAGCAGCCATACTCCCACAGGCGATAAACCTATATGTAGAACGCAATAAATCAAGAAGAGAGCGAAAATACGTCGAAGTCCAGCTAATTTTCTTACTCGACAAGTTTGCCTCCGGATGTGAAGGGGTAGCATGGGATAGTGGTTTCCCGCCAGGTTTCCCCGAAAATGGCGAAGGTGAAGAACAACAAAAATCGCCTGTTCTCGGTCTGGCCAATGTAAAAGGAGAGCTCAAGTTTTTAAAAGCAAAACGACTTCATCAACTTCAGAGCATTGATATCAGGCAGCTTCAAATCGAAAAGGAATTACGGGAAACGGATTGGGAATTTGATCTGCCTGATATGAGCACTTATTTCCGGCTGCGTCGCAGGCGCTATGCAGAATTGGGCCTCTTTACCGCCGAGCTGACAAGGAAAATTTGTAGAGAACTCAAAATTGACCAGGATGTGTGGAACGGCAAAGAAACACCAGAGTCATCCTGTCTACGAAGCCTGAAAAAGTTAAATCGGGGACGAGCAGATATAACTATTAAACGTAATTATAACTGGGCAAAATCGATAATGAAACGCCAAGAAATAGCCGACAAGGCGGACCCTACCCACAGCACCAACGACGAATAGTCTTAACATCACGCACTCAGTCGTCATTAAATCATGATTTAATGACGTCACCATCTAACTGCGCTGCATCGCCCGCAGCTCCGCGACCGCGTCCTCGCCGCTCTGCGTAAATCGCAGGGTGCTGCCCGACAGCACGTCCAGCGCAAAGACCTTCGTATACACCTGCAAACTCTTCGCGTACTTGTGTCCCATTAGCGCCATCAGCGTCTTGTCATCGAGGCCGTTCATCTTCAGGTGCATGGCATAGCTGTGCCGCAGGGTATGGCAGGTAACCGGCACCGAAAAGCGCACACCGGCGCGGGCCGCTTCCTCGACCGCCGCGTTGATCCAGTTCGCCGCCGTCTGGCGCGACGACACAGGCCAGAGCTGGGTGTGCTTCTCACCACGGTGAAAGGTCTGCAAGTATTCGTCCATGCGCCTGGCATAGTCGGGGTCGAGCAGCGGCACAATACGCGTGGCCTGCGTGATCTTCTCCCGCTCAGCGGTCGGCACGCGTCCTTTACCACGGCCAGAAGAAAGGCTTCGTGCCTTCAGGGTAATGAGCGTGACGTTGGCCTGATAGTGCGAAAGTATTTCCAGGCGACCGCGCCGCGCCGCCGGTTCAGCGTCGGGCTGAAGTCGAAAATCTTTGGGTGCCAGCGCCAGCGCTTCGTTGAGCCGTGCGCCGGTGTTCCACAGCGTGTCCAGAAACATTCTTTGCTTGAGATGGCGGGCGCAGGCGATCAGCGCCGAGACCTCGACCGGCAGCAGGTACTTGATGTGGCCAGGCATGGCAGCGGCGAGGTTGCGCATCCGCAGCGCCAGCGCCATGTCGGTGCTCGCGGGGTGAGAAATCGTGCTGATCGCGCTGTGTGAATTCTGAAAAAGTTCGCGGGGTAAGTCTCGCAATTTTTCAATCTCCGTTGCCTGTTAATTGTGCAGCCCGTTCACCGCAATAAAGGAAAAGCCTGCCGCGCACGCGGGGCGTGCTTGCCCGACCGGCCCCCGCGCCAACAACCCGTGTCGGCACGCGGACTGGTCCTCGAGTAAAATATCCGGACCGCCGTCGCGCCTTCTTGTCTGCCTGTGATTTTACGCACCGCACGGGGCGCGGGCCAGCGCAATAAATCGGGATCGTATGTTCTCATATCTGGACACTTATTCCATCAGAGAAGTATAGTCCAATGAGAAAAAGGTGAGAACGTCGCGAGCCGACGGGGCAGGGGACCGATCGCCGGTGATGGCCAGAGAAGAACACTAGATGTTGTGGCATAAGCAGCTGAAGTAGCCACTAGATATAGTGCAAAGGGGAAAAAAGCCGCATCAGGGGCGGGAAATGGACAGAATTGCCTGTCTGTCCAGCAGGATGCGAAATTAGTAAATCGGGGTATCCAAGAACTTATTAAGGCTTTCCAAGGCTCTTTAGAGCTAACGTTCATAATGCCTTTGTTGTGAAAATTACCGTGATTTTAAGATTAAAGGCGATAAATTAGGTTAAATATAAACATTGCATCAGAAAAACCGATAGAATTAGATATAACGTTTATTCATTCAATGGAAGGAACCAGTATGCTGGGTAGATCGTTTCAACAATTTTCCGTAGAGTCTTTACTCGCAAGCTCCACCCTACGGGGTGGGTTGACTGCATTGAATAAATGTAAATATCACGATAAAGGCACTTTTTATAATGCGTTCTTCCAGCTGTCCATTGGGTTAGAGAGATTTTTCAAAATCATATATGTTGTTCAATATATGATTGAAAATGAATTTCAACGTCCTACCGTAAAACAATTAAGTAAAATAGGGCATGATATACTATCCTTACACGAGAATGCCGTCTCCATTGCATTAAAGTATAATGAACACGATGTTAGTAATTGGGTGCTAAATTTTCAACAATCAGAGATATTAACGATGCTTTCTGATTTTGGTAAAGAGACACGTTATTATAATCTTAATACGATAGTTGCCGATAAAAAGATCATAAAAGATCCTTTGAAGGCATGGAACGAAATTATTGAAAGCTGTTACCTTAAACACATATCCTCGTCAACAATTACAAAGTTAGAGCATGAGATTATAGCATGGTCTGATAAGAATGCACTTTATGGCTATACTAATTACCTCGGTCTAAATGGACAGGTAATGACATATATAGACCTTTATTTGTTGAATTGGAAAGTTACTAAAGTGTCTCCTTGTATAGCATCAGAAATTATTTCCTTTCTTCAGCCATATTATTATTTGTTGATGTCTTTACGAGACAAAGTTGAGACTAAAGAGATTGAGCAAGGCATTCGTGAACCTTTAGTTCCTTACTTTCATGAGTTCTTCCCTTATTTTCTACTCGACAGAGCTGCTGCAAAAAAGCGTCGTAATTGGGAAAGGTAAGTAAATTTATCAAAACATAATTTTGTCATGAAACTAAAAAATGGGAAGTAAAAAATGCTTGATTGGCTGAACACAAACATGGGTACGGATTGGGCTACATATCAGGGTTGGGGAATGGCTATAGTAAGTTTAATTATAGGTGTTTATGCAG
>NZ_MRWD01000009.1 GCF_002093625.1 Rouxiella silvae
TTAACGAACCATTTGCCGATTCCGCTGCTATTACTTGCAAAGGAAATCAAATGAACATTAACAATAGAGTTTTTGAAGTCACAGAAAAACACAAAAGACTTATTATTTGCCTATTAAAAGGCATTACTCAAAAAAACGATATTATTAATGTTGTCTGGTATGAACAAGGCGGCATGGTCAGCGACAACAACTATCATCAACTTATCCATAAGTTTCGCAACCTGCTGTCTGAAAATAATCTGCCTAAAGCCATGTTAAGAACGATTCCACGACACGGCGCCATGCTTGACCTCACCTTGTTACCGGATATGCCCAGCAACGAATCGAGTCTGCCTGAGCATAGTGAAAAAAAAACCTTCAAATTCGCTACGTTAGGTGCAGGATTAATGACGAGTTTATCGCTGTTCGCCAGGTCGTTTTATCGATAAGGTTGTATACTCAAGATCTCGTGGTACTGTGACTCACGTTATTCTAAGAGTAAGTTAAATGATTAAATGGGCGTTTCCGCTGAAATGGTTACTGTTTTCATTAAGTTACTTATCTTTGGCTTTTATTTGCCTCGAAACGCGCGATAACGGCAGCCTATCCTCATCTATTTGGCTTCCTGCAGGACTTACTCTGGGTGTTTTATGCACCACCTCAGTATCTCGCTGGCCGATATGGCTGGTCAGCGCCGGAATTTTGCATGTCTTTGCCAGTTATCTCCACGACCGCCCGATGGATATCGCGCTGATTTTTGCCATCAATGATCTGATGATCCTTTGCTTTAACGCCATGATTTGGCAGAGCGCAATAAAGGGAAGCGCTAGCGTCAACAACCTGACTGCCATGACTATTTTTATCAGCATTGTGTTAGGTACGAGCGCGGTTGGAGGTATGATAAACGTCTATCTTCTCAGACTTTTGTCTTACCCCATTGTTTTCTCGCATTTCACCAGTTCCAGCATATCTAATGCCACTGGCTGCCTAGCAATGGCACCTCTCTTTGTGGTTAATCAACTCAGTCAACTTTCTGTAAACAAGCGGACCCATAGCCGAAGCCTGCTGTTGATGAGCAGTATTCTTATCTTGTCCGTTGCCATATTTTTACCCGAAAGCGACTTTGACCAAAGCGTTCCCGCTATCGAGTTTTCACTTTATTTATTGTTTGGCATGACATTACTTTCTTCATTATTTATTAATGAAAAAAGGCTTTCATTTCTCTATGTCGCGCTGGCGCTTATCATTAGCATCACGACTATTTATCATCGCGGCCCATTTTCTGCAGATTATTATGATAACGGCAGTGGAGTCACCGCCTCTCAACTTTATCTTTTAGCAATATTCATATCCGGGCTTCTGGTGCGCAGCGGCATTACCGATATCTACTTAGCAAAAAAACACAGCGACCAACAGTTGCTACTTGCCTATTCTGCAACGCCCACCCAGTTCCATTATCAATTTAAAATTAATGTTTCGCTGCAAAAAATCATCTGGAGCGATCCTGCCAGTCAGTTAATTAAATTCCCAGCTAACTTACTGGCGACACCGGCTCAACTATTAGGGCGAATGACCCCAGAAGACCGAATCATATTTTCCCCCTGGTTTGATGGTACAAATAAAACTACCGCAACACCTTTTTCACAATCACTTTCATTAGTGTTAACCGACTCGACATTCAGTGATACGCACATTGCTTTGTTATGCGACCACGACAATACTGCCAATATATATGTTAATGGGGTACTGATCGTTTATCAGAACAATCTAAGCCAAGCGGGCCGATAAAATGAAAACAGTATTGATAGCAGACGATCATCCGGTCTATCTACTCGGCCTTAAAACGTTGCTCGAAACGCAGTTTAGCCAAGACTTCTCCCTGAGTGGCATGGCCAGCAATGTCGATGAGCTGCTTAGTGCGCTTAAAAATTCTCAACCCGACCTGTTACTGACTGATTTCACCATGCCGGGAAATCAGCAATCCGATGGGCTGCACCTGATACAGTATTTAAGGCGCACCTATCCCACGCTACCTATAGTCGTGATAAGCGTTCTTTCTAATCAGGCTATTGTTAACGTTATGCTTAAAGCTGGGGTGATTGCGGTTATAAACAAGCAGAGCCTGGGCACAGAACTCAACGCGTGCCTCAAATCTTTGTCCATGGGCCTCGTCATACCACGCAATAGCCATCCTCAGATTGAAAAAAACCCTCAGTACCTCTCGGCCTATGGGCAACTTAGCCCAAAAGAAAGTGAGGTATTACGTCTATTAAATCAGGGTCAGACGGTGAACCAGATTGCCCAGATGCTGCATCGTTCAAAACAGACCATTAGTGGCCAAAAAAAGAGCGCCATGAACAAACTGAGCCTGTCAACGGATGCCGAGCTGTTTGAATATCTGCTTAAGATGGACCTGTGAGTCGGTTAACCGTCCTTTTCATTTTAACAATGCTGACCTGTGCCAACGCAGCGCAGGCGGCGTCGCTACGCGTTGGCATTGACAGCGTTGACGTGCGCTACAACGAAATAAATACCTCTATTCAAGATAATAATATTGAACCTGCGCTGCTAACCCTGTTAGAAAAACAGCTCAAGCAACAAGATTCAGTATTTAATGATTTTAAAATAATTCCGCTCAAAGACCACGGCAAACGGAACACTCTGCTGGCCGAAAAAGACCTTGATGCCGTATTTTCAGAAAGCGCCTTTGCAACTCTGCCTGGCAACTTGGTTGAAACCCTCCCTCTGTTTACGACTCACTGGCGTATGGTTTCACTCAGCGGCAGAATGGCGCAGGGGCTTGATTTCAGCAATCTTAACGACGTACGCGTCATTGTGGTTAGCGACGCGCCAATCGAGGCCTTAAAACAGCGTTATCCGCAGATCACTATCATCGTCAGCGCCTCTCTGGGAGATGCGGTCACACTCCTGAAAGCGGGTGCCGCTGATGGCGTATTTTGCCGAGAGCAGGCAGCCAATGTCCTCAGCGAAAACATATTCCCAGGACAGCTGCAGGTTTATCACCTTGATTCTCTAATAACTCGAACGCATCTGCTTACGCGCAACGACAACCCTGCCGCCCTGGCCGCGCTCAATCAGGCAATACAGCGGTTACCGCAGGAACAAGTGAACAACATCATCAGCCGTAACTTCACCGTGCAGACACTGATGAATATTGTGCCTCTGCTACAGCAAAATCATCGCAACTTTGATAATGCAGCAGTGATAGTGGCAGTGATCGCTTTATTTTTAATTGGCATTCTGTTTACTCAGATTTTACGGCGTAAAAAAGTCGAGCGGCGTCTAAAGGATGCGATAAAGTTTTGGGAAACCCTGCTCAACAGCCTGTCGACGCCGGTTATGGTTTCTAATTCTGCGGCCATTATTACTCACGTTAATCACGCGCTGTGTCGAAGTCTGCAGGTCGAGCCTGCAGCCGTTATTGGCAGTGCGGTTGAGCACTTTAATCAGCGTTTTTTTGCTAACCCTGCACTCGATACGGCAAGATTAGTGGAGGCAAGTCTCGCCACCGAAGCGCAGTTTTTTGAAGGCAGCTACCGTCAGCAAAACAGTCAGCACAGTATTGCTGGCTGGATAACGCCCTACAGCAACACTCATTTAGTACCACAGGGGCTGGTTATCGGCTGGTACGACATGACCGAGCGTATTCGACTTGAGGCTCAACTGGCGCAAGCGCTGGAAGAAGCCAACGCTTTCAGCCATGAAAAAAGTGAGTTTTTAGCCCGAATGAGCCACGAAATTCGCTCGCCGATGAACGTTATCATGGGCGTGCTTGAAATTGAAAATCAGCGCATCAATAATTCACAATCGCCCATCTCAGTGGCTTATAACGCCTCTCGCGGACTGCTAAGAATTATCGGCGACATTCTCGACTTGTCAAAAATAGAGGCGGGCGAAATGAAGCTGAAACTCGCGCCTGTTTCTCTTTATTCCCTGCTGGAAAACGCAGCGGATGCTTATCAGAATCTGGCAGAAAGAAAAGGGCTGCGGTTGGACAGCGATATAGAAAGCTGCTTCGGCCAAGATTACCTGCTGGACGAAGGCAAAATGGTTCAAATCCTTAATAATCTGCTCAGCAACGCGGTCAAATACACCCAGCAGGGGCACATAGCGCTTGCAATAAAGGTGATTGACCTTGGCGATAATACGCATCAGATCACACTTAGCGTCAGTGACAGTGGGATAGGTATTAAAGCATCACTGCTGCCGGGCATTATCAAACCCTACCGCCAAATATCCTCAGCGACGCCAGACAGCACCGGGCTTGGCCTAACTATTTGCCATCAATTGGTCACGCTTATGGGCGGTAAACTCGACATCACCTCACAGCAAAATCAAGGTTCGACGTTTACCGTTACCCTAGGTTGCCAATGTGTAGCATCGGCTACTGTCGCCACCACGCAGCCCGCCCCCATCACAGAAGGCGAGAGCTGTAGGCTGTGGATTATTGACGATTTGCCTGCCAATCTGCTGGTAATGAAACTGCAGCTTACCGCCTTGGGTCATCAGGTAACGACTTTCGACAGTGCACAAGAAGCACTCAAACACCTGCAGCAACCCGCGACTCGTCGACCCGATATGATCCTGACAGATTGCCAGATGCCGGGTATGTCAGGGTACGAATTCGCCACTCAGGTACGTCTTTTGGAAGGGGATAACACTGAGCATCTGCCCATCGTCGGGTGTACGGCGAACGCCTTTTCAGATGAGGAGACCAAGTGCATCAGCGCAGGGATGGACGGTCACTTAACCAAGCCTATGACCCAGTCAGATTTGAAAAATTGCCTGCATGAATTATTGTTTAATCGCCACATCAACCTAAGTGAAATCCTTACCCTGGCTTCAGATAAGCAACCGGTGATTATCAAGCTGATAGACGAACTGCAGAAAAGCAGTGCGGAAGATTTGATGCTGATTGAAAGCGCATGGAAAGAAAATGACCTTGAAACGATGAAAAGCAAAATTCATCGCCTCAAGGGCAATTTCGCCTTGACGCATTTTGAGGCAGGAAAACATCTCTGCCTGATGCTGGAAACGAAGCTAAACCATGCCGACAGTAATATCGCACTGCCCATGATGCAGCTTCATCATACCACTCGCCAGTTTATTGCCCTGCTGCATAAAATTTCGCCAGAAACATAAGTGCTGCGCCCCCGGCTGGGTTGATTAAATTTCGCCCTATCATGTTAATAGGTTGAAACCTGTGACGCCGAGAGCGAAAATAGCAGGGTTTGATTCATTCACTTTCACATTCGTTGTCGGACCTATGAGCGCAAGTAAACCACGCCGTCCGCATGGACGTTGGACCTATTACATCATGTATGAAGACATTCTGTGGCCCTGCCCGGTTCGTTGGGAGTGGGAAAACGGGTACGGCGGCTGGCTGCCTTTTTACTACTCGCCAACGCTGGAGTTTGTCGCGGGTGATCCGACCAAGGCCACCAAAGTTGCACCCGGTCGCGCCGCTGCCCCGAATAGAAGCAAACAACTCGCTTTTTTTGCAGCCCAGCACCGCTAACCGTCAGCCGCGTCATTATTAAACGGTTTCCGATTGGCGGGCCCCAGGCGTAAAGCCCGTTTTTCGGGCACTGAACGCAATCACTAGACCGATCGTCAGCAGCAGCAGCATCGCCCACGGAAATGCCCCCGCGCCCTGCGATTTCAACAATACTCCCCCCGCAATGCCTCCTCCGGCAATAGCCAAATTCCACGCCACCACAATCATCGATTGAGCAATGTCCGCACTGTCGCCTGCTGCATCGGCACAGGCGGTTTGCAGCAATGTGGCCGCGCCGCCAAAGGTTGCCCCCCAGGCAAAGATGGCGCAATAAAATACCGGTGCAATCTGTGCCACACTGCCAAAGGCCAGTGTGGTTAGTGCAAAAATCGCCAGGCTAAAAATCACACTCCTGCGCAGCCAGCGGTCAACCAGAAAACCGGTCAATCCAATGCCCAGCAGGGCGCTTAGACCAAACAACAGCAGGATACTGTCCGTCTGACCGGCAAGGCCGAGAGGCGTTAAAAAAGGCACAATATAGGTATAAAGAATGTTGTGCGCGGTTATCCAAGTAAAAATAACCATCAGCACCGGTCTCACGCCGGGCAGCAGCCACACCTGATACAGCGAGAGCTGCTTCTGACGCGCCTCTCCCGGAAAGTCTGGCACTTTGGCCAATATCCAGCCGATAAGCAGCAGCGTTAACACCGACATAATGCCAAATGCACTACGCCAGCCGACCCAAGAACCAATCCACGTACCAAGCGGCACGCCGAGTGACAGCGCCAGAGGTGTGCCAATCATCGCCAGCGTCATCGCCCTGCCCTGAAGTGCGGGCGCAACCATTCTGCGGGCATAGCCGGCGATCAGCCCCCAGGCCAATCCCGCTGAAGCGCCGGCAAAAAAGCGCGCCACCAGCGTAAGGGTGTAATCCGTTGAAAAGGTGGTCAGAGAATTAAACAGTAAAAAACCGATGGCCGAGCTCAACAGTGCACTGCGCCGCCGCCAACCGCGGGTCGCCACGGTCAGGGGAATAGCCGCCACCAGCGAGCCCAAGGCGTACAGCGTCACCATCTGACCGGCCATCGACGGCGAAACGTACAGGCCGTCGCTGATTTGCGGCAGCAGGCCCGCGGGCAATGTTTCCGTCATAATGGCGATAAACCCGGTCATCGCCAAAGCCAGCAGCCCTGATACTGGCAGTCGTGCGTCGCGGTTCATAAGTTATTCCCGCTAAAAAGGCTGGCATAGACGGCATCACGCAGGTCGCTGACAAACTGCCCAGACATTCCCTCATACAACGTATTGGTCAACGCCACCACCGTCAGTTCACGTTGGCGGTCGACAAACCACGAATGACCGTACGCCCCACCCCAGCGCCAAGTCCCTACCGACTCGGGCGACGCGGCCTCATCTGGGTCACGAAGTACCGAAAATCCCAGGCCGAAACCAAATCCCGGCGCGTTAGGCAGCAAGGCACCCGATGTTTGGTCACGCCCCATCTCATCAATGAGTGATGAAGAAATTATCGGCTCACCGCCCTGACGCAGCGCTTCAAAAAAACGCAGTAAATCAGGTGCGTTAGAGACCATTCCCGCACCGCCGGAGGGGAAAGCCTCGGCGTTCAGAATGCGATGCAATGAGTAAGGTATGCCAACGCTTTCTTCAAAGGGTGAAACGGATTCATTTTCTGCCAAAATGTGCGGCTGAGGATGGTCACTGACGTAAGGCGTCGCCAGACGCTCTGGCTGTAGGGTATAAAATCCACTGTCTTCCATGCGCAAAGGCTCAGTAACCAGACTTTTTACCGCCTGATCCAGGCGTAGGCCACACACCTGCTCAATAACCGCCCCCAGCACGTCAATGGCCAGCGAATAACACCAGGCGGTGCCTGGCGTATAAAGCAACGGCACGCTGGCCAATCGGCGTAAGTTTTCGCTCAGCGACTGTGTTGCATTATCCATGCCGTCAGAAACTCCGGCCTGCGCGTAAGGTCCCTGCGCATCACTTTCAAGAAAACGGTATCCCAGTCCAGCGGTGTGGCTCAGCAGTTGGCGCACGGTAATCGTCGCCGTTTCGCCGTTGGCCAAGGTCGGGCGAAAATCGGTCAGCAGCGCATCCACCGGACAATCGAGAAACAATCGTCCCTGACGAATAAGCGCCATTGCCGCCGCCGAGACAATCGGTTTGGACACCGATGCCAGGCGAAACAAGGTGTTCAGCGACATCGATTTCTGCGCTTCACGGTCGGCCCAACCGTCGGCGATTTGAAAGCAAATCTCCCCCCGATGGGCAACGATGACCACCGCGCCCACTAGGCGATTGTCAGCCAATGCCTGACCGATCACGCGATTAACGGCAGAAAACTGTTCATACTGACCTTTGTTGTCATGCGGATTTTTAACCCACGAAGCTGGCTGTACCATGTGATATTCCCTAAAAGATTACGTCGTGAACTCAAGATAGAACGCTTGGGAATGCGGAAAAAGTAGGGTAGATTTCTTTTATATACGGAATATTTTGTCCGTAATGGGAGATGAAATGGACAGCCTCAGCAGCCTTGGTGTATTTGTACAGGTCGCCGAAACCGGCAGTTTCGTTGCCGCAGGCGGCACATTGGGCGTGTCGGCATCAGCCGTCGGCAAAAGCATTTCACGCCTCGAAAACAAGCTTAACGTGCGGCTGTTTCACCGCAGTACGCGCAGCCTGACGCTGACCGCAGAGGGGCAGCTTTTTCTTGAGCGAAGCCGCAGGATACTGGCCGAATATGAAGCCGCCGAGCACGAGCTTAGCCTCGCGTCGCAGTATCCACGGGGTCGCCTGCGCATAAGCCTGCCGATGGTCGGCTCCTTAATGCTGCCAGTGCTGAGCGAGTTTATGTCCTGCTATCCCGACGTGGAGCTGGAGCTGAATTTCAGCGATAAAATGGTTGATGTGATTGAAGAAGGATTCGATGCGGTGATCCGTACCGGTGAAATGACGGATTCTCGCCTTAACCTGCGCAAGCTTGGTGATTACACTAAATTCGTTGTCGCCTCGCCCGCCTACCTCGCCAAACACGGCACTCCTCAGTCCCCCGAGCACTTGGCACAGCACAGTTGTCTGCACTATCGTTTTAGCCGCAGCGGAAAAATTGAACCCTGGCCGCTGGTGCACGAACGGCCGCTTGCTCTGCCACTTTCAATGGTTTGCAATAACCTTGAGGCGCAGGTTTACTTCGCCCAACAGGGCTTAGGAATAACCTGCCTGCCCGAATTTGCCGTGCGCGAGTCGCTTGCCAACGGTAAATTACAAAGCGTGCTCAACCCATTTGTCTCACACAGCGCCTCTTTCAATATCCTCTGGCCTTCGGGGGGTTGCATGACGCCGAGGCTGCGAGCTTTGATCGATTTTCTTTGTGAACACACCTTTGCGCGGAGAAAAGCATGAGGGCCACTGAAAGCAATCAATTAATGACTCTTGACCGGCTCAGTGATGAGCCGTTTTATCGTCAAATTTATCATCGCATCAGACGCTCAATTGCCGAAGCACTGTTAAAACCCGGCGACAGACTGCCCTCGGCGCGCCAGTTGGCGAAAGAGCTTGGGCTGGCGCGAGGGACTATCGAAGCTGCCTATTCTTTGTTGACCGCAGAAGGTTATATTCAGCCCCAAGGCCAAGCGGGCACACGCGTTGCCCCCAACATACCGCCGCAGTCTGCTCCAAAAAACATTGTCGTTGCCGCTCCTACTCACTACAGCGGTCTGCAACCGCCCGCTATTATGCCGTTGCAGATGGGACTGCCCGCGCTTGACGCGTTTCCACGAAAAATTTGGGCACGGCTGGGAGCGCGATATTTGCGCGCCATGCAGCCCAATGATATGAAGTATCCCGCTCACCTTGGCTTACCGGCATTGCGCAATGCGATTGCGGCTTATTTGCAGATGGCAAGAGGGATTCACTGTAACGGTTCGCAGGTGTTTATTACAGCGGGGTATCGAGGCACTCTACAGCTGATTTTACACACGCTGCTCAAACCCGACGATGAGGTCTGGGTAGAAGACCCCGGTTTTCCCTTAACCCGTGAACTGCTGAGAGGTGCCAATATAAAGCAGATTGCGGTGCCGGTTGATGCCGAAGGTATTGTGGTGTCAGAGGGACGGGAACGGGCGGAATATGCCCGCGCAGCCATCGTGACGCCGGCCCATCAAAGTCCATTATGCGTTTCGCTCTCACTGCCGAGGCGTCTCGCGCTGCTGGAGTGGGCTGCGCGCCAACAGGCGTGGATTATTGAAGACGATTACGATGGAGAGTATCGCTACGTCAGTCGTCCGCTTCCGGCGCTGAAAAGCCTCGATAATCAGGGCCGAGTTTTATACTGCGGCACCTTCAGCAAGGTGCTTTTTCCAGGGATTCGGCTAGCGTATCTGGTTGTACCCGAGCAGCAGGTCGAACACTTTGAGCGCACGAGTTTGAGTTTTTTTGAAGGGATGAGCGAAATGCCGCAGGCTATCGTCTGCGAAATGATGATGGAGGGGCATTTTTCGCGGCACATTCACCGCATGCGAAAACTCTATGCCGAACGGCGAGCCATGGCGGTGGCCGGGCTAAGTAAGATACTCGGCCACCATCTGACCATCGACCCACAGCCCGGCGGCATGCATTTGGTTCTTCGCCTACGCGCTCCGCATAACGACGCCAGAATTGCGGCCCGCATGCGCGAAAGTGGGCTTTATACCCACGCGCTGTCGAGCTGGAGCAGCAATAGTCAGGGTGAGCGCGGACTGCTTATTGGCTTTACCAATATTGAATCGCAGCACCAGGCCGAGAATATAGGCCGACAGATCCTGTCACTGCTGTGAGAAAAAAGGCTCGGCGCCCTATGCGTGGTTGCAGTAAGACGCCGTGATAAGACTGAGGTCGCGCTAGTCAAACTCAGTTAAGACCCGCCTTATCCAAGCCATAGGCCGCATCGGCCGATCCTGGCTTCATGCGAACGGCCACGTTTAGACGGTTCCAGCCGTTAATCGCCACCACCAGGAAGCTGAGGTCGGAAAGTTCCTCTTCTGAAAAATGGGTGCGCGCGCGGTCATAAATTTCGTCCGACACGCCTTGTGCAGAAAGCGTGGTCAACGCCTCGGTCCACTCCAGCGCTGCCCGTTCCCGTGGAGTAAACAGCGCTGACTCACGCCAGATAGCAATGTGGTGAACACGCAGCTCACGCTCGCCCATAATTTTGGCTTCTTTGACATGCATATCCAGACAAAAACCGCAGGCATTTATCTGTGAAGCGCGTACGGTGACCAATATTTTGAACTCCTTCACGACAGCGCTGTTGCCTACGGCAGTATTAAAATCGAGATATTTCTTGGCCAGTCCGGAAGAGAGCTGGAAATAATCTATACGCTGGTTCATTGAAAACCCTTTTCACTGTTGAATGATAGTTAATGCAATAGGCGACGCGGCCGCGGCCTCGCTGCCTGATGTCGACCATCATCGTGGAACTTGGCTCAGTGAAAAAGCACCAAGAACCGCCTTCTTAACTAGTCCATGATGGGATGATTTTCTGCGCTGTGGTTCGCCTGTTCAACCAGCTTGAAATAACGGTTTAATTTAAAAGATCTGATACAAAAAGACTTTGCATAATTGTTATTCTTTAATCATGCTTATTTAGTGAAATTCACTTTTTAATAAAGCTGGAACTATTTTGCAAAACCTTAGAGCCTCTGCGCTCAACGCTATCAAGCGTACCCCTTGGTATCCCAAGCGGCGTTCCTATCGGGTACTGTTTTGGCGAGAGATAACGCCGTTGGCCGTACCTATCTTCTTTGAAAATGCCTGTGTGCTGCTGATGGGGGTTTTAAGTACCTTTCTTGTCAGTTGGTTAGGCAAAGAAGCCATGGCTGGCGTTGGTCTGGCAGACAGCTTTAATATGGTGGTAATTTCGTTTTTTGCCGCTATCGATCTGGGTACTACGGTGGTGGTCGCCTTCAGCCTCGGCAAGCTGAATCACGAACGCGCACGCGATGCCGCCCGGCAGTCGCTTATTATCATGACTCTGTTTGCCATTATTCTGGCGCTTATCATCGAATTTTGCGGACAAAGTATTATTAATTTAATTGCCGGTAATGCGGCGCCGCAGGTAAAAGCCCTGGCGCTAAGTTATTTACGCGTCACGGTATGGAGCTATCCGGCAGCGGCCATTGCGCTCATTGGCTGCGGTGCACTGCGCGGAGCAGGTAATACAAAAATTCCGATGCTGATTAACGGCGGCATGAACATTCTCAACATAGTGATTACCACTGTACTGATTTACGGCTGCTTTTCTTGGAAAGGTCTCGGCTTTATCGGTGCGGGATTGGGCTTAACGATTTCACGCTATATTGGCGCCGCCGCGGTGCTGTACGTGCTGGCTATCGGCTTTAATCCCTCGTTAAAAATTTCGTTAAAAAGCTATTTTACCCGTATCAACACCAACATTTTGGTCGAAGTATTAGGCATTGGCATTCCGGCCAGCATTGAATCTGTACTGTTTAACGGCGGCAAACTGTTAACGCAAGTTTTTGTGGCCGGCATGGGTACCAACGTGATTGCCGGTAACTTCATCGCCTTCTCTATTGCGTCGTTAATCAACCTTCCGGGTAATGCACTCGGCTCCTCGGCTACGATTATTGTCGGCACGCGCCTGGGCAAAGGTGAGATAGGTCAGGCAGAGTTTCAGCTGCGCCACGTTTACTGGCTTTCGGCGATAGGCATTTGCTCGCTGGCACTGCTGTCGGTGCCGTTGGCGGGCATGCTCGCCTCGTTTTACACACGTGAAGAAGACGTCATCGACGTCGTGAAAATTTTAGTCTGGCTCAACGCGGCCTTCATTCCGTTCTGGGCCGCTTCTTGGGTATTACCTGCAGGATTAAAAGGTGCGCGCGATGCACGCTTCACCATGTGGGTGTCAATGCTCGGGATGTGGGGTTGCCGAATTGTGGCGGGTTATACCATGGGTGTGGTGCTCGGATTTGGCGTAGTCGGTGTGTGGTTAGGCATGTTCCTTGACTGGATCGTGCGCGGAGCATTCTTTTATTGGCGCATGGCCAGTGGTCGCTGGCTATGGAAGTATCCACGGCCGCAAAAAGACTTGCAGCCTGCTAAAGAGGAAGTGTCGGCCAATGGATAATCCAGCGCCTTATCTTCAGCCAGGTGAACGCGTGATTATCTATGATGGCGTTTGTCGGCTCTGCAACGGATGGGTCAACTTTCTGATTCGCCACGATAAAAAACACAGCGTAAGGATGGCACCGGTACAGTCAGAGGCGGGACGCGCGCTGTCGATTTGGGCCGGACTCTCACCCGAAAACGTCAATACTATTGTGTTGATTGACGGCGACCACGTTTATAAACGCTCAGAAGCCATATTTCGCGTCATGTCTTTTTTACCCTTTCCTTGGCGAGCGATGGCCGCGTTGCGTATTTTGCCGCTGCGTTTCAGAGATGCCTGCTACAACGGGATTGCGCTCAATCGCTACCGCTTATTTGGCCGTTATGACAGTGTAAAAAAGTTAGAAGCCGACCATAGTCAGAGATTTCTAAAAACGGGGGAAGAGGCTGGAGGATGACCACTGAAGTTTCAGCGGTCATCTGAGAAAACGCTATTGCGCACTGCGGGTCAAAATGAGTTGCCTAAAAAAATTTAATTATCTAACTCATATTTAAGGGTAATTTCAGCTTTAAGCAGTTTCGACACTGGGCAACCTTCTTTAGCCTTTTTGATGATGCTGTCGAATTTTTCTTCTGAAATCCCCGGCAATTTAACGTGACTCTCTAATGCGATGGCACTAATGGCAAAACCGCCGTCAACTTTATCAAGTGAAACTGTCGCTTTAGTATCAATGCCTTCAGGAGTGAAACCTTCTTCCCCCAGCATTAATGAAAGTGCCATCGAGAAACAGGCTGCGTGTGCAGCACCAATCAACTCTTCTGGGTTTGAACCGGCTTTTCCCTCAAAACGGGTATTGAAGCCGTAGGGCTGATCTTTCAGAGCACCACTCTCAGTACTAATGGTCCCTTTACCCTGCTTGATGTCGCCTTCCCAATGAGCCTGTCCATACTTTTTGATAGCCATAATTTCCTCTGCTCTGTTTAACACAGGGATAAGTATAGACGCTGATTAAGATACTGACAGGTGCTCCCCCTTCCGGCGCTTATCTCCGGCACTCGTTTAAAACGGCGTTAGCTCTGCAAGGGGGGGACTAAAAGTATATTAACATTTAAGATTTATCTGACGAAAGTAATTTTACGATTAATAATCATTATCATTTGAAAATTTACACAAGTGTTACTAAATATATCGTTCAGCAGACTCTTTAGACGATTGTCTACTGCTCGTTCAGTTTGCAATGTAGGCATATTTCGTTGGCTGACGAAGTATCCTCAATGCAGGGCGCGCAAGATGGCGGTATAACCAAGTCATTAGGAAATCTAAAACCATGAGTGAGTTCTCACCTGAAATATTGACAATGATTGCCGCCACCTTCTTGCTGGCCGGAACGGTCAAGGGCGTTACCGGCATGGGACTGCCGACGGTGGCAATGGGGCTGCTGGGTTCACTTATTTCACCGGCGACCGCGGCGGGACTGCTGCTTTTACCCTCACTCATCACCAATGTGCTTCAGCTTCGCGGCGCAACTGGCCTAACTCGACTCTGTGTCCGACTGTGGCCGATGATGACAATGATTGTTGTAGGCACTTTGCTCGGCAGTGGGTGGCTGGCGACAGGCAGTAATCATCACACCACCTTGGCGCTGGGCATAGCTTTAGGGGTTTATGCGGTCTGGACGCTGCTGGCCAGCCCCCTTTACGTTAGTAAACGGCTAGAAGTGTGGCTGTCACCGCTGATGGGTTTGGCAACCGGCCTGCTTACCGGAGGAACAGGCGTCTTTGTTATCCCCGCGGTCCCTTGGCTACAGTCGCTGGGGCTGGAAAAAGACGCGTTAGTGCAGGCGCTAGGCCTCTCTTTTACCGTCTCGACCTTTGCGCTAGCCGCAGGTTTAGGCTGGCACGGTGCATTGCATATCGAAGCTTTTGGCACGTCGGCACTCGCGGTTTTCCCTGCTATGCTCGGCATGATCGGTGGACAAAAGCTGCGCAAAAAAATCAGCCCGCAGGCGTTTAAGCGCGGTTTTCTTGTTTGCCTGCTGCTGCTGGGCATTGAAATGATTTGGCGTTCGCTGTAAAAAATCTCATCAACCTGGAGAAATGTATGCCCGTCAATCAGGCTCCCACGGCAGTTTCAGATACCCATCCCGAGGACCGTTTGGCAGCAACCGCGGCCGCGATGGCGGATAAATCTCGCGCCCGCATGCTGTGTGCACTAATGGACGGACGTGCCTATACCGCCACCGAACTCAGCGCCGTGGCAGATATTTCAGCCTCCACCGCCAGCGCTCATCTCACCCGCCTGAGTGACGAGGGATTTATCAACTGCCTGTCTCAGGGGCGGCATCGTTATTATCGTTTGGCCGGTCATGACGTTGCCGAACTGCTGGAATTAATGATGGGGATGTCCTGGAGGGCACAGCCGCGTCCACCGGTGACAACGCCGATTCATCTTCGGCAGGCGCGAACCTGTTATGACCATCTGGCGGGTGAGATTGCCGTTGAGGTGTACCAGTTTATGCAGGCAAAGCAGTGGATCTCTGGCGACGGCGACACACTGACTGCGTTGGGGCAGCGTCAGCTAGAGGCACTTGGCCTCGTTTTCCTCCCGACGACTTCGCGCCGAAAATTCTGCTGTCCCTGCCTGGACTGGAGCGAGCGACGCTATCATCTTGGCGGCCAGCTCGGCGCTGCGCTGCTTACCCTATTTGAAAATAAGGGCTGGATAACCCGACACCTCGACAGCCGCAGCTTGGATTTCACCGACCCAGGCCAAAAAGGGCTGCATAAGGTTTTTGGTATCGTCAGGCATGCCTAACGATCGGTCTGTGAGATTTAAAAAGTTTCAGTTATCTTTGCCGCACAACTGATGTGTTGAAACTCACTAAAAATCAAAGGTTCAGAGAATGGAAAAGCGCCCCGCCGTCACTATCAAATATTGCTCTCAATGCAACTGGCTGTTGCGCGCCGCGTGGATGGCACAGGAACTACTTAACTCTTTCAGCACTGACCTCGGGTCGGTGACGCTGGTTCCCGGCACCGGCGGTATTTATGAAATTATCCTCGATGAGCATCTTATTTGGGAACGAAAAAGAGACGGAGGCTTTCCCGATGCCGCACAGATTAAACAAAGAGTCCGTGATATTTGCTTTCCCGAGCGTTCTTTAGGCCACGTTGACGGCAAAAAGATTGATAAATAAGCCTTTCACTCGCTCATTGAGTGATTAATTAAGCTGGAACTGTTTATCCGGCAGCAGCTTTTGCGGCACGTTGCTTTCGTTGTTCATCTCACGAAGATTGATTTCGATGGCGTTACACATCGCGTTCAACGGCAAGTCATTGGGCGCGGTGCCAAAGGGGTCTTCCAACTCTTCAGCTAGAGCATCAAGAGAAATAAAGGTGTAGGAAATAAACACCGAGACGAGAGGTGTCATGTAGTGCAGGTCAGGTACCAGCGCAAAAGGCAGCAATGTACAAAACAGATAAACCGTACGATGCACGATCAGGCGATAGGCAAAGGGGATCGGCGTATTAGAAATTCGCTCACACCCCGCCAGCACCGCCGAAAGCTGATTTACATTCTGATCGATACTATGAAAAAGAATATCCGAAACATCCCCTTCCTGACGTCTTTTCCCCAACCATTGCCCAATTAACAACAAGATTTGATTACAGGGTGACGCGCTGTTGGCGATCGTTTGCGTGTCGTGTTCCGCCAGCAGGCGGGCTAAATCCTCATCCATCGGCGTTTTGCGTAGCTGATGTTTCAGACAGTAGCTAAACGCCATCAGCAGTGCGGCAAGCTCTTGCGCCAATTCGGGTCGCTGAGGAAGAATACTTTTTACTTGCCGTAGCAGTGAGCGGTTAACAATGAGTAAATTTCCCCACATCATGCGCGCCTCAGTGAAACGGGCATAGCTCACGCTGTTGCGAAAGCCGAGGAAGATAGCAATTGCCACGCCGAGCAGGCTAAAAGGCGCCAAGGTGAGTTTAACACCTAGGGCTTCGTACCACTGAAAACACAGAATGGCGACAACGGACATCGCCAGATTGAGGCTCAGACGAAATAATATTTCCGACAGCACCGAGCCGTGCCAAACAAAAAGTCTTCGAAACCAATGTTGGTGGGGTCTGACAATCATAAAAGCGGAGTGACTTTAAAGGGGGTTAAGCCTTTGTTATAGCAGATTCATTTGATGAATATCAATGCTGAAAATAAGCGCCTTAATCTCTTAATCAGATTTTACTCAGTTCTTAGAAGATCTGATTAATGTCGTAGAAGTCTTATTTTAAGGTCAAAATAATAGCTCATGCTCATACAGAGGGATAAATTATGCCTTACAGCAGTTAACTCAATAAGTTAAGTGGAATTTAATATGTCCTTCAAAGGTAAAGTTTGGCTCGCATTATTCGTTTCAATGGTTTCATTTTGGAGCGTAGTAGGTTACGCCGGTTATACATTGCTGACGCTTTAGCATCTAAATATTCACCCTCAAACTACGAAAATATTTCACAAAACAATCAGTGTAACGATCAAAAAATACTCAAATCCCGTCGGTGACCTTTTCTACCCGACGAGTAACAGCAGTATTCGATACAACGTCTTAATAGCCCTCCTTTCTCGCCCAGCTCATTTCAGTCCTGTTTCCCGTAATGTCCGTTTTTAACCCGTTTTTAAAAAAAAACCTCGACCCGATCACATAAATTTGTGTGAAACATCAGCCAACCCTATAAAATTAAATTTAAATCATCAACTTAGATAAAATCATAAGTAATTTAACCTATTTTTTAAATTGTAGCCCCCCTCACATTAATGAAATTAATAATTCATTAGCATTAATTTGCGAATATTTATTTCAATATAAATTCAAATAGAACATTTCATCAACCTATAGAAAACCTTTCACGTATCAGATAGTTAAATCGAATAGGTGAAAAGGGAGGGTAAAAATGGCTACAAATAAGACTCATTATAACCTTGTCTACCTGGTGCTCTGTTGCACCGTCGCCGCGTTTGGTGGCCTGTTAATGGGTTACGACAGTTCAATCATTTCAGGGGCGATTGAACCGTTAAGTGCATACTTCCAACTTACACCGGCGGAAACTGGCTGGGCAGTCTCCTGTATTCAGGTATCAAGCCTGCTCGGTTGCCTGTTAGCGCCAAAAATTAGCGATCGTTTCGGCAGAAAACGCTCTCTGTGCGTCACGGCAATTATTTTCGCCGTTTCTATTATCGGCACCGCACTGGCGCATAATTTCACCGCCTTTATACTCTTTAGACTGATTGGTGGCTTGGCGATAGGCTTGGCCTGCGTTATTTCCCCTATCTATCTGGCAGAGCTTTCGCCGTCCCGCTACCGTGGCAGAACTACCGCTCTCTACTCCATTTGCTGCGTTGGCGGACAAAGTGTCGTGATGCTGACTAACTTCTTTATCAGTAAATCAATGACATCTGACGTTTTAGTCGATACTGGCTGGCGTTATATTCTCTCTTCAGCGCTGGTTCCCTGCGTGGCATTATTGGTGTTCATCGCGTTTATCCCCGAGTCACCGCGCTGGAGTGTATTCCGCGGGCGCGATAAAGAGGCGCTCACAACGTTGGGTAAAATCTCTAATCCTGAACATGCAAAAACAGTGTTCAGCGAGATACGAGAATCGATTACAACCGACACCAGCAACAACGGCAAAACGAAGTTCAAGCTCAATAAAAAAACCATCCCACTGTTAATCATCGGCATTGGGCTGGCCGTGGGTAACCAGTTAAGTGGCGTCAATGTGATTCAATATTTCGGCCCTACGCTGATGAAAAACATCACTACCGATAACGACACCGCGATGTTCTTGGCCTTTGTTCTGGCATTTGCGCAGTTCCTAGGCGTGGTGGTCGGCATGATGCTGCTGGATAAAATCGGACGTCGCAGGCTGTTGCTTTGGGGCGCACTGGCGTCAACAGTCTGCCTTGCCTACTCCTTTGCAGCGTTTTATCTGCGCTTTCCCGGCGTGTTTTCCGTACTGGGTCTCTTTACCTTTATGTTCCTGTTTGGGATCACTTGGGGTCAGGTTATCTGGACCGTACTGGGAGAAATCTTCCCAATGGAAATTCGCTCCATCTGTGTCGGTATTTCAGTATGTTCACTGTCCGTTGCCAACTTTGCCGTCAGCACCACTTTCCCTATCATGAACAGTAACCCTTATCTGCAGGAAGTGTTCCACGGAGGGTTCCCTCTTCTGCTGTTCTCCGGATTCTCACTGCTGATGTTCGTGTTTACCTACCGCTTCGTTCCTGAAACGGCCAATGTACCCTTGGAGAGAATTGAAGCCATTGCACTGAGGCAATTTTACGGTCGAGATATCCATGAAGATGTCGAGCCAGTAAACGCGACATCATCGGTCATCTAGGCAACGTCATAAAAAACTTCTCTGCTAACGCGCTATCTACAACAGTGCTTGACTCGATGGCCTGAACTTTGTCCCGCACAAATTCAGGCCTCTTCTTATTTGAGTCCATTATTTAAAGATAAATAGTGTGGCGCAGATCAAAAATGGAGTAAAAAATCCAAAAAGGGTTTTTCGTTTCATTTTTAATGAAAATTAAAAAATAAAAATAAAACCATTCAATATCAATCATATAAATTAAAATACAGGCTGACAAATAAGACTATAATTAAGTATCTGTGAGCATTGTCATAAAAATAATGCGTTAAATAATTTCATTTTAATTGAAAATGAAATTATTAATCCTTAATATGCTTTAAAGGCCATTCAGCTTGGGTTGAGGATAGGAAGATGAATAACATGCAAAAGAAACTGGATGTAATCTGTTTGGGACGCATCGCCGTCGATCTGTACGGGCAGCAAATTGGTGCACGTCTGGAAGACGTCGGCACCTTTGCCAAATATCTCGGCGGTTCGTCAGGCAATGTGGCGTATGGCACAGCAATTCAGGGATTACGCGCCGGCATGCTGGCGCGCGTCGGCGATGAGCATATGGGCCGGTTCCTGCGCGAAGAGTTGATCCGCGTGGGCGTCGACACCCAGAGTTTGATAACCGATAAGGAGAGGCTTACTGGTCTCGTGTTGTTAGGGATTAAAGATCAAGACACGTTTCCGCTGATCTTTTACCGCGATAACTGTGCCGATATGGCGCTGACGCCGGAAGACATTGATGAAGACTACATTGCCTCATCGCGCGCGCTGGCGGTGACGGGCACTCACCTTTCCCATACTCAAACCCGTCAAGCGGTATTGAAGGCGCTAGAATACGCCCAAAAACATGGCCTGCGCCGTGCACTCGATATCGACTACCGTCCGGTTCTGTGGGGGCTGACCTCGCTGGGCGACGGCGAAACCCGCTTTGTCTCTTCTGAAAAAGTGACCCGCGAAATTCAGGAAGTGCTTCATCACTTCGACCTGATCGTGGGTACAGAAGAGGAGTTCCACATTGCCGGTGGCAGCACCGACACCCTTACCGCGTTAAAACGCGTGCGTGAACAAACCGATGCCACATTGGTGTGCAAACGTGGCGCGTTGGGATGCTCGGTATTCGAACAGCAGATCCCCTCTTCGTGGGAAGAGGTGAAACTGCACTCCGGCGTTCGTGTAGAGGTGCTTAACGTATTAGGCGCAGGCGACGCGTTTATGTCAGGTTTGCTACGCGGATATCTAAATGACGAAGGCTGGGAGCAGGCGTGCCGCTACGCCAATGCCTGCGGTGCACTGGTCGTTTCACGACACGGCTGCGCACCGGCCATGCCGACCAAAAAAGAGCTTGATGACTATTTGCTGCGCGATAAGTCAGTGCCTCAGCCTGATAAAGACGCTCGCCTGAATCATCTGCATCGAGTAACCACCCGCAAACAACAGTGGCCTGAGCTGTGTATCTTTGCCTTTGACCACCGCAAGCAGCTAGTCGATATGGCGCAGGAAGTGGGCGCTGATGTCAATGAGATCCCGCGCTTAAAAGTACTGTTGCTGGAAGGCGCACGTCAGGCCGCTCAGGAAGCCGGTTTGCACAACAACAGCGGGATTTTGGCTGACACGACGTTCGGGCAAAATGCCCTCAATGCAATTACCGGTGAGGGATGGTGGATTGGCCGACCGATTGAACAGCCAAGTTCGCGTCCGCTGCGTCTGGAGCACGGTAATATTGGTTCACAGCTAATCGACTGGCCGCTAGAGCACGTGGTGAAATGCCTGATGTTCTATCATCCAAAAGATGATCCGGCGCTGCGTGAAGAACAGGAGGCGCTGGCTCTGGAGGTGTATCAGGCGTGCTGCAAATCAGGTCACGAACTGCTGCTGGAAATCATTCTACCTGCTGATAATTCGGACCAGGACGAGAAGTATTATGCACAAACCGTGGAGCGTTTTTATACACTGGGGGTACAGCCAGACTGGTGGAAACTTCCAGCGCAGACCGTTGCAAACTGGAAGGTCATTAGCCAGTTGATCGATGAAAACGATCCTGAGTGCCGCGGTATATTGATTCTTGGTCTTGATGCGCCAGAATCAACCCTGAAGGCAGGTTTCGCGGCCGCGGCCGATATTCCGTGGGTTAAAGGCTTTGCCGTAGGCCGTACTATTTTCGGTGACGCCTCCCGTCAGTGGCTGGCTAACAAATTTGATGACCAACGATTGATTGATGACGTGAAGCAACGCTACCTCACGTTGATTAAATATTGGCGTGAGCACCGTCCTGCAAGTCACCGCTAAACGCCCCTTCCCCTCAGGCCATAAAAACCGCCGGAGGGGATTTCTTAATGTCACGCCTCTTATGTTGCTGCGGAATTGACAGACACCCCCGCATAATGAAATGTTTGTGCTGAAAAAATGAAATAAATAAGGACACCATTTCGTTTCAATACCCTCAGATTTTATCACGCTTCCGTTTTCGCCATTAAGGCCTGGATTTTAAAAATTAATCTTTTAAATCATATAAATACAAATAATTAATTTTTAAGATTTTTATGAAACACTGGAGTTAAGCATTAAAATCCCGCCTCAGATCACAGAAATATAAATTCCATTAAATTTAATTTGAAACATTTAATTCAAAGTAATAAAGTAATTTCTGACAGGCAACCCCTTAGCAGGGTCCAGAAAACTCATCAAGGTTCTGAGGTAAGGTAGAGAAGATGGAAACAATTGCGAATTTCATAAACGGCCAGCGCTCAACGAGCAGCAGCAAAGAAACACTTCCCGTCACCAATCCGGCTACTGGTCAGGTTATCCGTCAGGTCACCCAAAGTACCGACCAGGAAGTGTTGCAGGCGATTGAGCATGCGCACAAAGCTTTCCCCGCTTGGGCTAAAACTCCGCCACTGCGCCGCGCACGCATTCTTTTCGAGTTTAAAGCCTTAATCGAAAAAAATCGTGAAGAGTTGGCGGAGCTGATTGTCAGCGAACACGGCAAAGTTTATTCCGATGCGCTAGGCGAGTTGACGCGCGGTCTTGAAGTCGTTGAATTTGCCTGCGGTATTCCACACTTGCTGAAGGGTGAGTATTCCAACACCGTCGGCACCGGTGTAGACAGCTTCTCGGTGATGCAGCCGCTGGGCGTAGTCGCCGGCATTACGCCATTCAACTTCCCGGCGATGGTGCCAATGTGGATGTTCCCAGTAGCCTTGGCCTGCGGCAATACTTTTATTCTTAAACCACCGGCTCCTGCACCTTCTGCTTCACTGCGCTTGGCTGAACTGCTCAAAGAGGCTGGATTACCAGACGGCGTTTTCAACGTTATTCACTGTGGTAATGAAGCCGCCAGCCTGCTGACCCGCGATGAACGTATTCAGGCCGTAAGCTTCGTAGGTTCTTCTGCAGTAGCTCAACATATTTACGCCACTGCCAGCGCCCATGGCAAACGCGTTCAGGCCTTTGGTGCAGCGAAAAATCACGCCATTGTCATGCCCGATGCCGACTTAGATGCCACCGTGCAGGCCATTATGGGCGGTGCGTTTGGTTCAGCAGGCGAACGCTGCATGGCGTTGCCGATTGTGGTTGCGGTAGGTGATGACACTGCCGACAAACTGATCGCCAAATTGACACCGCTGGTCAATGCACTGCGCATTGGACCGGGCAACTTGCGCGGTAAAGAAGAAAATGAAATGGGTCCGGTTATCTCGAAAGCCCACCAAACTAAAGTTTTGGGCTATATCGATCAGGGCGTTGCAGAAGGTGCCAAACTGGTTATCGATGGCAGAAATCATCAGGTTGAAGGTCATCCAGAAGGTTTCTACGTGGGCGGCACGCTGTTTGATAACGTCACCACTGACATGAAAATCTACCGCGAAGAGATTTTTGGACCAGTATTGGGCATTGTCCGCGAGAAAGATTTCGAGTCTGCGCTAAACACGGTTAACGGCCACGAATTTGGCAATGGCAGCGCCATTTTTACCACTAACGGCCATTACGCACGTGAATTTGTACAAAACGTTGAAGCCGGCATGGTCGGCGTCAACATCCCGGTTCCTGTTCCGGTTGCCTTCCACTCATTTGGCGGCTGGAAACGTTCTGTGTTTGGCGCACTGAACGTTCATGGGCCCGACGGCGTGCGCTTCTATACCCGCATGAAAACCGTCACCACCCGCTGGCCAACCGGACAGCACACGGTTGCCGAATTTAGCATGCCCACTTTGGGTTAAAAATTTTCAACACAAGGAGAGGGACATGACCCGCTTGCTCAGTAAGTACGCACCGTCGCAAGACGGGCGTATCCAACACATTACGCCGGAAAGTGCAGGCTGGAAATATGTTGGTTTTGACGTCTATCAGCTTGAAGAGGGTCAGACACTGACCCTGCCTGCGGATGATAAAGAGCGCTGCCTGGTGCTGGTCTCGGGAAAGGCAAGCGTGGTCACTCCGACTGAGACGTTTGCCCATATTGGCGAACGCATGAGCCCCTTTGAACGTATTCCGGCGTGGTCGGTTTATGTACCACACAATATTCACGCCGAGGTACAGGCGGAAACTGCGCTGGAGCTGGCAGTATGTAGCGCACCGGGTTTTGGCAACCTTCCCGCTCGCCTAATCGCCCCGAAAGATGTAGGTGTTGAGCAGCGTGGTAAAGGACGTAATAAGCGCTTGGTGCACAATATTTTACCCGACGACCAACCGGCAGACAGTCTTTTGGTGGTAGAAGTCTATACCGATGAAGGTGCCACCAGCTCCTACCCCAGCCACAAGCACGATACGCCGGTAGAGGGTAAAGAGACGTATCTTGAAGAGACCTATTATCACCGTTTTGATCCGCCTCAGGGCTTTGCACTGCATCGGGTTTATACCGACGACCGCAGCCTCGACGAGTGCATGGCCCCTTACGACAGGGACGTGGTGCAGGTTCCCCGCGGTTACCATCCGGTGGCGACCATCGCCGGTTATGACAACTACTATCTAAACGTCATGGCAGGGCCAGAGCGTAAGTGGCAGTTCACCTGGGAGAACGATCATGCTTGGGTAAACTCAGATAACTATCCGAGAAATAAGAACTAATCAGTTGACTTAACGCCTTACCTCACACTTACAAGCAGCCTCAGGGCTGCTTTTTTAACAATGTTGGATTAGGAAAACGACGATGTTTGCTCTTAACGCCTCCCCTTTTCAACTGGCGGTATGCGCCGAAATGGTTTTTCTCGATCTGCCCTTTGTTGAGCGGGTAAAGCGCATTCATCAGGCAGGATTTGCAGTAGAAATATGGGACTGGACACAAAAAGATATTGACGCGCTGGCCGCCACCGGAGCCCGTTTTACCTCCATGACCGGTTATATCGACGGCAACCTGCTTGACGATGATCAAATTGGACGCCTGCTGGAGAGCGCCCAGGCCTCAATTGAGGTGGCAAAACGCCTTGATTGCCCGAGTCTTAATTTGCACGGCACCGGACTGGACAAGCAAGGTCTGCCGATTAAACCCCTTAGCGAAGTAACAGGGGCGATGTGGATTAGAGCCTACAAAACGCTGTGTGAAATTGCGAAATTGGGCGAGCGCCATCAGAAGGTGTTTCTGCTTGAGAACCTCAATACTCAGGTGGACCACCCAGGCACGCCTTTCGCGCGCGTGCAGGACACGCTAACCCTGATTTCAGCGGTGGACAGCCCTTGGCTAAAGATGAATTTGGACCTGTATCATGCGCAAATAGGTGAAGGGAATTTGATTGAACTGATCCGTCATTCGGCACCGTATATTGGTGAAATTCAGGTGGCCGACGTTCCTGGTCGCCAAGAACCTGGCACCGGTGAAATCAACTACCCGGCGATTGCCAACGCTCTGTACGCGATCGGTTATCGCGGCGTGGTTGGCATGGAGGCGTGGGCATCGGGGGATTCCAATAAAGCGATTGAGCGCTTTTTAAGGGCGTTTTCAGTGAGATGATAATTTTTTATTTCAATTTTTTTGTAGGTCAAGGGTGTGTGCTGCGCACGCTGAGCCGCCGCCCAGTGCCCACAGCGCATGCATTTTCCCCTGAAAGCCCTTGACCTTAATCTCAAGAATTTGAATCTAAGAATCAATCCGCGTGATTCAACGCCAAAGACACCGCCAAAGTTTGCGCCAAACACATCGATGCAACCTGCGAACGAAAACCGTCAAGCTGGGCTTCGCGTACCACAAAACACACGTCACTGAATGCCGCCAGTGGGCTGACTTGGCTGTCAGTAATGGCTATTTGACGCGCACCACGGCGGGCACCAAGCTGAACCAGCTCCATCGCTTCGCTGGCATAGGGAGAATAACTGATGGCGATTACCACATCTTTTGGACTCACCATGCTTAATTGCTCGGAGAACATGCCGCCCAACCCATCAATCAGAAAGGCGCGGCGCTCAAGATGGCGCAGTGCATAGGTCAGATAACTGGCCACGCTGAAAGAGCGGCGCAAACCGATGATATAGATATTGTCCGCTTGCGACAGCATCGCAATTGCCTCGTTAAGCTGCTCGGCGCTGATTTGCGTCGGTAACTGTTGCAGCGCCTGGGCGTTGACCATTGAGAACATATTCAGAACTTCATCAGGTTTTTCAGGCGCAGCGCCACCGTCTTCAGCACTAGATTGACGAGATAAACGCGCCCTTTCGGTATAGCTGACGGTCTCTTCCATCAGATGCTGACGAAATACCTGTTTCATTTCATTGAAACCGCTAAAACCAAACGCACTGGCAAAACGTATCAACGTTGAAGGTGGCACGTCGGCCCGCTGAGCAATAGATGCCACCGTATCAAACGCTACGCTATTGCTATTATCAAGAATATAACGAGCCACCTGCTTAAGACGCTTGCTCAGACTGTCGTAACGGTTACGGATGTCTTCCTGTAAAATAGACAATTGAGTTGAATGTTTCGACACGGGTCATCGTCCTTTATAAAACATGGTACTGAATGCTACAGTCTAACAAAGTGAACAAAAAATTTCATTTTATTAGACCCTGAGTCGCATTCCACTATGAACATCGTTGTTTATCAGGGAAGCTCAACGGCTAGTACACGCCTTAAGACTGTCAACGTTGTCTTTACCCTTTCATCTGCCAAAGGTCACCCTCCCAATCAGTCTGACTGAACTGCTCATTTTAACGGGCCCACGGCCCACTAAAGACGTGTTAGCAATGGCGTACATACACAACCTCATCCGTTTTTAGCCGCTATATGACATACACTGTGCACAAAACGAAAAAAACAATCCATTTTTATATCTAATGAAAAACTAATATCGTGATAGCCATCAAACTTAATGATGGAGGAATATTAAGGCAGTACAGGTCATTTTCGGCATGCTACTTCGATTGGCTGAAGCGTTCGCTCAATCGTAGGCAAAGCACGTAGAAGGCCTCAAGCAGAGCTTCAAGATTTGCCTCCTCGTCAAAGCAGGCGTCGTCCACCAACGCTTTCAACTCATAGCCTTCGCTGCCTAATCCCAGCACTGGCTGGCCAGTCACCACCCAGCAAATCGCCTCCTGCAACTCTTCCCACAGCTCGGTTCCCCAAGAAGAAAGCGTTGAACTGTCCATCCAGCTCAGAGAGCTCCATAGCCACAGCCTGTCGTCAATCACGGAGAAAAACAGGCTAGGAATATTGGAAAAACTGATCTCGATAGTAGAATGCGCATCGAACTGATGGGATTCAACGGGATATCCCATATTACTCAGGGTTTTACGCAAACGCTCTGCAATGTTGTAATGCATATACTCTATCCTTAGAATTCATAAATAATTAATGAAAAACAGCAACCTGCCACGGTGTACAAGCTAAATCGGTTCTGTCTTATTAACAGCTATAAATCGCTCAAATTTGGAGGGAAAATGCACCCTGAGCTTAAACACAGTTTTTCTGTCGAGATACGGGTTGATAAGCCAACAGTAATTAATGCCACCGCAGACGGGGGAAAACGCCAGCTTATTGCTATTCTGGAGGGAAAGGTTACCGGCAGAATAACCGGTTCAGTATTGCCGGGCGGCATTGATAGCCAAATCGTTCATTCCGATGGAACCTGCCACCTATCGGCGCGTTACGGCCTGCAAACCAGTCAAGGCTGTGTTTACATTGAAAACAACGGCATCCGTCGTATTCCTGAAGCATGGCGTAATAAATTATTTGAGGAAGACATGTCGTTCTTCAATCAGATCCCGCCTGAAGAAATCTATTTCAAAGCCGTGCCTAAGTTTGAAGTCTACAGTGAAACGCTGCGCTGGATGACCGAGTCAATTTTCGTCTGTATCGGACAACGCACCGCTGAGGGCGTTTCGCTAAATTTTTATGAAATTTTATAGGTAAGGATTTGCAGTCATGCTGTTGTTCATCCCCTGCTGGCAAGCCGCGCAGCATAAAATTCAGCAAGCCCTTCATCTATACCTTCGGTGAAACAGGCGACGGTAATCGGGTCTGCGCGGTCGGGAAAGTGATAGACTGCGTTGACACAAAAAGGCCCGGCACCTGAATGGCCGATTGCACGTTTTCCTTGATCTATTTTGCCGCTCATGAGTCCCAAACTGTAGCCACACTCGGTCCACGGCCTCCCGGGAATCGCACCGCCTAGGGGATAGCGTACCAGCATGTGCTCACGTATTTTATCACTAAGTAATTCACCGCTAAACAGTGCGTGTAAAATTTTAGCAGCGTCGTTTGCGGTCCCTGTCAGGCAGCCATGGTAGACCCAACCAGGGTGATACTGCGCGGCAGCTTGCCAATGCAGACTGGCAAACTGTTCTTGCGTAGTCGCCAGCTCAACGCTTTGTAAACCCAGCGGCGCGATAATGAGCTCATTCAGAAGGCTTGAAAAACTCCGCCCAGAAACGGACTCAAGATGTTCACGGGCCAGCATATAGCCAACGTTGGAGTAGGCCCAGCCCTCGCCCGGGGGAAACAGCGTGCCTTTCGCCTTTACTGCAGCCAAGAGTTTTTCTCGCGGCCAAGGCAACTGTCGGGCTGCAACATCGCGATGATAATCGGCAAGCTGCCCGTAGTCGGCAATACCGGCGGTATGCTGGAGCAGTTGACGCAGCGTATAGGCTTCACCGTCAAGGTGAGTATCGAGCTCAACCATGCCAGTGTCAGAAAGCTTCATAGCACAAATGGCAATAACGGTTTTGGTAAAACTCCAATAAGGAAAACGAGCCGCCGCGTGTGCACTTGTGTCTTGATGACCGTCACGCGTTATCCAGCTCCAATGAAACGTCTTATCTAACATATTCATTTCTCATTAATCAGACCTTATCGATTAAGTTAAACAATATTCTCACCCATGCCACCTAATATACTATAAAAAAACGAACATAATAATCTTTCTTCTGGCTAATAGGGTATGTAGGCTTACACTAAAAACATCCATAACAAAGAGGAGTTCATTATGTTTAACTTAGATGAAATTAAATCAACCATTAAAAATGACAGGTATAACTTCACGCAAAAAATTATTTCACATATCAACCAGCAGACTCCCTATAACATTAAAGAAAGTGACAGTGATATCGATAGAATACTAACAGAAGCTTATGATAAAAACGGTTTAGATGCGCAAAAAGTAGTTCAAAATGCATTATTTATGATTTACCAAATAAACTTATGCAGTCCATTATCTTCCACCGCCTTATTTCAATACGACCCTACTTTGCTGAGTATTAGGGGTAAAATTGAAACCCGCTGGCTTTCGCACGAGTTTACCAGCCTGCAAAGCCTTAACTTCTCCTCAAATTTTGAAACCTGCGCTGAATTCCTGATAAATCTTTGGAAAAACCACAACGCTTCCCATCACCCTTTGTTCGATTTTATAGAGAGCAAAGCGACAGAAGAACAACTTTATTTTTTCCTAAAAAGTGACAGCGCCCTTAACTTGCTCTTTTTCGATCTGGTCGCGTATACGCTTATTGGTGCACCACCGCAGACCCGAGGGACTATCTGTGAGAATATCTGGGATGAAATCGGTCACGGTGATAGTTATTTTACTCACGTAAATCTTTATAAAGACTTGCTTGAGAGGCGAAATATCGCCCTGCCAGAGAACCATTTTATTGAGCTGTATGGGGTGGAGGCGATTGCCGGACATAATGCTTTTATGCTCGGAGGCGTTAATCGTTGTCATTATTACAAGTTGCTTGGTGTAATGGCCATGACTGAAGTGCTCGACCCACCACAATATTCAAAGCTGGTAAAAGGCTGTGCGCGATTAGGATTGACGGCAAAGGATACTCATTATTATACCGAACACATCGACGTCGATATAAAACACGGTGAAGACTGGCTTTACAAGGTCATTAATGTCATTACCTTGCAGCAACCACAGGCAAGCAACGAGTTTTACCTTGGCAGTTTATTACGGCTAAATACTGCTGAAAGATATTATGACAACTTACTGAGTGAAATAAAAAAAATATAATCGACCTGCACACAAACACACATTTAGTGGCCTTATGGCCACTACAGGAAAAATAATGCCCTATTTATTATTGATTCTCGCGACACTTTTCTGGGGCGGGAATTATGTTGCCGGCCACATGCTGGTCAGCACTGTTAATCCTTATCTTTTAAGCCTCATTCGTTGGGGGCTCACCTCGGCGCTGATGTTTTCTCTCTATTGGAAAACCATAAAAAATGAGTGGCACTATTTAACAGAAAATATGCTTCTGAATTCACTCTACGCTTTTTTGGGGCAGGTTTGCTTTCCCCTCACCTTATATATCGGACTTCAGTACACCAGCTCCTTGAATGCCGCCCTCTATATTTCAGTAACGCCCTGTCTGGTTATCATCATAAATTTTTTCTTTTTTCACGAAAAAATCACCCGCAGGAATATAATCGGCGCCGTTGTCAGCACGGCTGGTGTAATCTATCTGGCTACTGCCAACGCCAGAGACGGCTCTTCGTTCTCAGCGTTTGGCATCGGTGATATTCTCACCATAATATCTGCACTAAGCTGGGCGTTTTACTGTGCATTATTAAGATTGAAAGATAAACGTGTGACTAACACCGCCTTTGTTGGCTTCTGCTCATTAATGGGTACGTTGATTCTGCTGCCCATCTATTTTGGATATCGCTTCTTTTCATATAATGACTCACTGTTAACTCAGGAGCCTAATTTCAGTACCGTTTTAGGCGTGCTTTATCTTGTGATATTCCCTTCATGGTTGGCTTATGTTTTTTGGAGCAAAGGGGTATCAATGCTAGGCACGACCCGCAGCGAGATATTTACCCATATTATCCCTGTTTCCGGCGGCCTGTTTAGCATCTTGTTATTAGGTGAAACCCTTCAAATCTATCATCTGATCTCACTCATCCTTATCACGTTTGGTATTGCTTGCTGCTCGGGGAAAAGTAAATTTGGACGATATGTTTAAAGTTTGTTATCCCCCGTGAGATAATGAAACCTTTTAATCTAGGCTTACTCCGGCTCCATCCAGGTCGTTTTAAAGTCAAACCAGCCAAGGTTATTAAGGTGAATACCCTGCGCCTGCTCGGGTCCTTTTAGCCGCATCCAATGGTGGAACAGCGGCTGTAGCCACCCCTCGCCCACCACGTTTTGCACCAACTGCTGTGAGCTTAAAGTCTGACTGCGCCACTGTTGTAACCATTCTAAAAACAACGGAATATTACCTCCAGACAGACTGTTTTTTAGCAGCGGCATGCCCAGCATCCATGCCCCCACGTTCCACTCTTCGGGTACCGCGAAGTTTACTGTTCCCAGCCATAGGTCAGCCTGAGCATCGCCGGTAGCCCAGCGCTCATAGTCAAGCTCAAGTATCTCAAGCTCGACCCCCTCGGCGGCAAGAATTGTCTTCATGTCATTGGCCAGCATCGTGTATTCAGGATGCTGTTCGTGATAGGCCAACCTCAATTTGGCAGGAAGATGCGGAGCCTGGGAAATTCCGGCATCCATGCAGTGAAACCACGAAGGCAGCAGGCTTCCGGTAGGCACCCAAAACTGGCGGATAGGCTCAATAAGCTGCTGAATTAATAAGTTTGGATTGAGCTTCTCGCGCAGCCAGCGGCGTTGCTCGATTGTCTTCCAATGGGTAGATCGACTGTCGCAGAGTAGGAAGTACCCGCCCCGTTCCAGAAACATTTCGCTCGAAAGGTCGGAAGGCTTCCCGGTAAAATTAACTGCGTGACCGGCAACGTAGTCCACATCACTAATACTTGAACTTAACCAGGCAGCGGACTGCGCAGGGACAGCATTCGTCGAGGAGGCGCTTTTATCCGTCAATGACAGCGTTGCCAGGTCAGGCCACATCAATACCTCAACTTCGTCCAGCAGCGCTCTGAATCCAAAATAGTGATCGAAAGCCTTCAATAACAGCCGCCAGTCGTTATTTTCACTGACCTGATAAGGCCCAGTTCCAATAGGCCGTGAAGCAAAATCACTGCGAGAAGCATGGTCTGCGGGCAAAATCATCGCCGCGGGATGAGACAATAAAAGAGGAAGCTGCGCATCTGGCTGAGTCAGTTCGACCACAACGCTTAGCGATCCACTTTGATAAATCTGCTTTATGTGAGAAAAAAGCGGCTGTAGCGCACAGCGGGTCAACGATGCCACCACGTCAAGACTCCCAAGTTCACGACCGTCATGAAACTGCACACCAGGACGCAGGTAAAAACGCCATTGAAGTGGGTCAATTTGTCGCCATTGATGCGCAAGGTCTTGCTCAACGCCGCCACTGTCCTCGTTGATACGCGTTAGTCCGTTAAAAATCTGTCGAACCAGATGCAACTCGGAACGTCTTAGCGGCGTCCCCGGATAAAGGTTAGGCATCGTTCGGTAGTAAGGCACTCTTATTGACTGATATTCATCGCGAATACTGTATCCAAGCTTACTACGCAGCAGTGAGGTCACCAGCTGTTTTTCATCGCCAAGCAGATTAATCGCCTCGTCAAAGTTGCCTTCATCCAACAGTTTATCGGCTTTTGCCACCAGCAGTTGATGGGCATTTCTTAGCAAGACCAGCTGCGAACGATGGCCACGACCGGCGACTGATTGCCAGTCAATCCACTGCAATTCCTGCATTTGAAGCAGCAGATTGCGCATGTGCCTTTTGCTGCAATGAAGTTGGTCCGCCAGCTCCTGTAGCGTGGTGCTCACCTTCTGCATCGGGAAAAAGTCCAGCAGGCGCAAATATTGCTGTTCAAGACGACGGCTTGGCATAAAAGAGGAACTCCAGACAGTAAAAGGCAGCAATTTTTAATATCACCTTTTTAGGGGATTATCTCTAAAATCGCAATAGCCGACGATCCGCATTTGTCTCGCCTCGGCCTGCGTATCATAAAAAAGTGAAATACAGGACTCTGTTATGACCAAACATTTGAACAAAGACACCATCATCTGCATGTCGCTCGCCGCCCGTCCGAGCAATTTCGGTACGCGTTTTCATAACTATCTCTACGACGCGTTGGATCTCGACTACTTGTACAAGGCGTTTACCACCCAAGACCTTAAAGGGGCCATAGGCGGCGTACGCGCATTAGGCATTCGCGGCTGTGCGATTTCAATGCCGTTCAAAGAAGAGTGTATTCCTATGCTCGATGAACTGGACGCTTCAGCCAAAGCCATTAACTCTGTAAATACTATCGTCAATACAGAGGGTTACCTCAAAGCCTACAATACCGACTATATCGCCATTGCCACCCTGCTCAAACAATATAAGGTTCCCAATGACTTCACCTTCGCCCTGCGCGGCAGCGGCGGCATGGCTAAAGCCGTGGCCTGTGCGCTTAAAGATGCTGGATTTACACAGGGCTTTATCATCGCCAAAAATGAAAAAACCGGTAGCGATCTGGCCAAACTTTACGGCTTTGAATGGCGTAAAGATATGACCGACCTCAAACCTGACTTGCTGATTAACGCCACACCCATTGGCATGGCGGGCGGCGAAGATGCCGACAAGCTTTCCTTCAGCGAGCAGCAGATCAATTCCGCACAGGTTATTTTTGAAGTGGTCGCCCTGCCTGCTGAAACGCCCTTAGTAAACTACGCAAAAAGTCAGAATAAAGCGGTGATTACCGGTTCTGAAGTTTTTGCGATTCAGGCGGTTGAGCAATTTGTTCTCTATACCGGCGTTCGCCCTAATGACGAACTGTTCCAACAAGCGGCTAAACATGCACGTCAAGGTGCATAGCGTCGTTGTTAAGCCTCAGTCTTTTATATAAAAAAACCTGTCGATACTTGTATCCGATGACATAAAAATAGAAGGCGTACCCTATGAATAAAGGCATTTATAAGCATCTCATGACTGGCGTTTCACATATGTTACCTCTGGTCGTCGCCGGAGGATTGTGCATCGCCCTTTCTTTTGTTTTTGGCATTCAAGCGTTTAAAGAGCAAGGTACGCTGGCTGCCGCCCTCATGGACATCGGCGGTAAGGCTGCCTTTGCCTTGATGGTGCCGGTGCTGGCGGGATACATCGCCTTTTCAATCGCCGACCGGCCAGGACTCGCACCGGGATTAGTCGGCGGCATGCTGGCAAGCCTGGGCGGAGCCGGCTTTTTAGGCGGCATTGTGGCTGGTTTTCTCGCCGGTTATACCGCTAAATTTTTGGTTGAAAAAGTCAAACTTCCCGCCGATATGGAAGCCTTAAAACCAGTATTAGTGGTGCCCTTATTGGCGACGCTGTTCACCGGTCTGGTCATGATTTATGTCGTCGGCGGTCCAGTAGCGGCGGCGATGAGCGCATTGACCACCTTCCTGGCGGGCATGACCACCGCCAATGCCGTCCTGTTGGGCGTGTTACTTGGCGTAATGCAGTGTTTCGATCTGGGTGGGCCGGTTAACAAAGCGGCCTACACCTTCGGCGTGGGACTTCTCGCCTCGCAAACCTATGGCCCGATGGCCGCAATTATGGCCGCAGGGATGGTTCCGGCACTGGGAATGGGTGTCGCGACCTGGTTGGCCAAATCCAAATTTACCCAATCCGAGCGTGAAGCAGGAAAAGCCTCATTTGTGCTCGGGCTGTGCTTTATCTCCGAGGGTGCGATCCCCTTTGCCGCGAGGGATCCGATGCGGGTTATCCCCTCAACGATGGCGGGCGGTGCTCTGGCGGGTGGCCTTTCAATGTTCTTTGGCTGCACGCTGATGGCGCCACACGGTGGGCTTTTTGTACTTGCCATCCCCCACGCTGTGGGCAATGTGGGGATGTATCTTCTGTCGATTGTTGCAGGAACAGGGGTGACGGGCGTGATGTATTCGGTATTAAAACCGGCAATGGTTGATGTTAAGGAGGAGGCAGAAGTGGCGGAAGGGACCTCCGCTTTTAGAGCGGGAAATTAGATCCTATCCACATTGCTGACTATGCTTAAGGATAAGCTTATATTTCAATACGGTAAGGAAAAAGCAATGATGGATAATAATCCAAAGAAACTCACCCGAGGCATCAATCACATTGGTCTGACAGTCCCTGATTTAGACCAGGCGACGACATTTTTTAAACAGGCACTGGATGCAAAGTTTGTTTATAACGGCCTGACAACCGACGATGAGCCGCGAAAAGGGGCAACAACGGAAAAACAGTTGGGCCTCTCATCGGGTGCGATGGTTATCAAACAACGTCTGCTACGCATCGGCAATGGTGCCAATCTGGAACTGTTTGAGATAATCAGTAACAGGCAGGCTTCTCCGGTAAGTCTTGAAGATATCGGCTGGAATCACATCTGTTTTTATGTGGATGACATTGAATATACGATTAAAAGCGTGACGTCTGCTGGCGGTACGCTTCTTTCACAGGTCCATGAAAACTCGCGCCATGAAGATACCGAAGGCAACGCTAGCGTTTACTTTAGAACGCCTTGGGGCAGCCTGGTAGAGTTACAGTCAATACCCAACGGCTACTACTATCCAGAAAACAACGAAGCCAAGACGTGGATCCCACAGGCAGAGTCTCGTGATAATAACCGCTGATCTTCTGCATAAATTTTAAACCCTCTACTTCAGGGATCGGAAAAGCTGAATCGATATCAGTTTTTCCGATCCCTACAATTATCACCCGCATTTTTTTATGTAATACCGTGTTCAGATCGTCATGAATCGTGATGTACCCCGCGTTTTAATCAACTTATTTACCCAAACATCCCGCAGGTGATACCCCTCACATATTTATCTCATTTAACTTTGTAGTCTGCCCTTGGTTTAAGCTAAATCAATTCAGCTAAAGGAAGAGAATAATGAAAAAGCGTATTCTGGCAGGGGTAATTCTGGCATTAATCAGCTCACAGGTGGCGGCAAAAAGTTGGATGCTGACCGATGCTGACACCAGTACTGAAAAGGGAGATTGGCAGATAAACAGTTCACAGCTGAAGTTAGGCAATGAGCCCTTCAGCATTCAACAAAAAGTGCTTCACGGCGGCAAGCAGGAAGGGTCAAAGGTTATCACTCTAACCAGTAAAAATGGCCTGACAATCATGCTAAGCCCGACACGAGGTATGGATCTGCTGCGTGTGACCGGCCACGGCGTTCGTCTCGGCTGGGATTCACCGGTGAACGAAGTGGTGAATCCTGCTTACATGAATCTTGAAAGCCGTAACGGCCTCGGCTGGCTGGAAGGTTTCAATGAGATGATGGTGCGCTGCGGATTCGAATGGACTGGTCACCCAGTGACTAAAGACGGCGTAATTTACACGCTGCACGGCAAGGCGGGAAACACGCCAGCTTCAAAAGTTGAAGTGATTGTTGATGACAAAGCGCCGCACGAAATCCGCATTCGCGGCCTGCTGAAGGAGCACACGTTTAAGAAAGCCAACCTCGAGACCTGGACCGAGCTCCGCTATGTGCCGGGCAGTGACTCTTTCACGATTCATGACGTATTAACCAATAAAGCAGACTATCCGCACGACTATCAGATTATCTATCACAGTAACTTCGGCACACCTATTCTTGAAGAAAATGCGCGATTTATTGCTCCACTGGCGTCAGTTTCACCGTTCAATGATTATGCTAAAAAAGGGTTAGACCACTGGGCAACCTACGGCGCGCCGACCAAAGACTTTGATGAAATGGTGTTTAACCTGAAGCCCAAAGCAGACAGCAACGGTAAAACAGTGGCCGCGGTGATTAACAGCAAAGGTGACAAGGGCGCATCGATTGAATTTGATACCCATCAGTTGCCGCTGCTCACTATGTGGAAAAATACTGACACATTGAAGCAAGGTTATGTTACCGGCATTGAACCCGGCACCAACTATGCGTATCCGGTCACTATCGAGAAAGAACAGGGGCGCGTTAAGCAACTTCAGGCGGGAGAAAGCACTGAATTTACACTGACCTATTCTTTGCTTAAAGATGCCGCTGCGGTTTCGAAAGTGGAACAGCGAGTGAAGGATATTCAGGGCAATGAGTCTATAAAAGTGGATGAGAAACCGATTGCCGTAGAGTAAGGCCGCACTCAATACCTCAGCAGCCACTACTGGTTTCATCTCAATTATTTTAATATCTGAAAAGAGAAAAACCGGTGTCGCATAATACTTCACCGGTTTTTTTAGCTTGAGGCAGAAGAATTAGGCCGTTAAGAGCTAAGGTCTCACCAAATCATCCCCATAACCGATCCACTTATAAGTGGTCAATGCTTCAAGGCCCATCGGGCCTCGGGCGTGGAGTTTTTGGGTACTTACCGCCACTTCAGCGCCGAGGCCAAATTGGCCGCCGTCGGTGAAGCGCGTGCTGGCGTTAACGTAGACCGCCGACGAGTCGACCTCATTCACAAAGCGCTCCGCGCTGCTTATTGAACGCGTCAAAATGGCGTCGGAATGCTCTGTGCCGTAGTGACGAATGTGCGCCACGGCGGCCTCGAGGTCTTCCACCACGGTGACGTTGAGATCCAATGACAGCCACTCGTCCTGATAGTCTTCGTCTTTCACTTCAACGACAGTGGCCGGTCCGTTTTTAAGCCAAGGCAACGCGGAAACGCTGGCGTGCAGAGTGACGCCCGCAGCATGCATCTTCTCGCTAAGCGCAGGCAGGAAGCGGCTGGCAATCGCTTCATGAACCAACAGCGTCTCGAGGCTGTTACAGGCACTCGGGCGCTGCACTTTGGCGCTTTCAATTACCGTCAGCGCTTTGTCGAAATCAACGCTTTCATCAACAAAGGTGTGACACACACCAATGCCGCCGGTGATGACCGGAATAGTCGACTGCTCGCGGCAGAGTTTATGCAGCGCAGCGCCACCGCGCGGAATAAGCATGTCGATGTATTTATCAAGGCGCAGCATCTCGGCCACCAGCGCGCGGTCGGGGCTTTGAATCGCCTGCACGGCGGCGCCAGGCAGTCCACACTGTTCAAGCGCTTTCTGAATAACGTTTACCGTCGCCAAATTAGTATGATGCGTCTCTTTGCCGCCGCGCAGAATAACGGCATTGCCCGTTTTCAGACACAGGCTGGCGACGTCTATAGTCACGTTGGGACGCGCTTCGTAAATCACGCCGACGACGCCAAGCGGCACGCGCCGACGTTGCAGTTTTAATCCGCTGTCCATCTGCGCGCCGTCGATCACTTGACCCACCGGGTCACTGAGACGGCACACGTCTCGCACGTCGTTGGCAATGGCGGTTAGGCGTGCGGGGGTCAACAACAGGCGGTCGAGCAGTGACTCTTTCATACCGTTTTCGCGCGCGGCGGCCATGTCGAGCTCGTTAGCCTGAATAATGCTCTGGCTGTTGGCCTCAAGCATGTCGGCAATCAGCATCAGCGCAGCATTTTTTTGCGCGGTGCTCAATGTAGAAAGCTGGTAAGACGCCAGTCTGGCGGCTTTGCCCATTTGCTCCAACATAATGACTCCTTAACTTACGATCATATCGTCGCGGTGAACGGCAACAGGACCGTATTCATATCCAAGAATGTCGTTGATCTGCTGGGAGTGTTGCCCGGCAATCATGCGCATTGCATCACTGTTATAGCGGCTAACGCCGTGTGCCAGATCGCGACCAGTCAGATTGCGGATGCGGATCACTTCGCCGCGCGAGAAATCACCTTTCACGTCGCGAATGCCTTTGGGCAGCAGCGAGCTTCCGCGCTCGAGCATCGCGGCAACGGCGCCGTCGTCAATGGTAATTTCACCGGCGGGTGGCGCGCCAAAGATCCAGCGTTTGCGGTTTTCTAGCGGGGTTTCCATGGCGTGGAAACGCGTACCGACTGAGTTACCGGCTATCACATCGCCAACTACGCCAGGCAGGCTGCCCGCGGCAATAATCGTGTCGATTCCGGCGCGGCATGCAATGTCGGCGGCCTGCAACTTAGTCGCCATACCGCCGGTGCCAAGCCCGGAGACGCTATCGCCGGCAATGCCGCGCAGTGCATCGTCGATACCGGTCACTTCGCGAATTAACTCCGCGTCGGGGTTAGTACGCGGATCGGCGGTAAACAGGCCCGGCTGGTCGGTCAACAGCAGCAGTTTATCGGCACCGGCCAAAATGGCGGCCAATGCGGAAAGATTGTCGTTATCGCCAACTTTAATTTCGGCGGTCGCCACGGCGTCGTTCTCGTTAATCACCGGCACGATGTGGTTATCGAGCAACGCATTCATGGTGTCGCGGGCGTTGAGAAAGCGTTCGCGGTCTTCGAGATCAGCACGGGTCAGCAGCATCTGCCCAATGTGGATGCCATAAATTGAGAACAGCTGTTCCCACAGTTGAATCAAACGGCTCTGCCCTACCGCCGCCAATAGCTGTTTGGAGGCGATGGTGGCGGGGAGTTCGGGGTAGCCAAGATGTTCGCGTCCGGCTGCAATGGCGCCAGAAGTGACGATAACAATGCGATGCCCTGCCGCATGTTGCTGGGCGCACTGACGCACCAGTTCAACAATGTGGGCACGGTTAAGGCGGCGTGAACCACCGGTGAGCACGCTGGTGCCCAGTTTTACAACCAACGTTTGGCTGCCACTCATAATCTTTCTGCCGTTTGTATTGAATTAAAATCGAAGGGTCGACGTCATCGCCTGTGCTGTATATCTAACAGCTGGAACGCGTTATGCCAACTGACATAACGCTAAATAATGACATACAATTGGGGTAGAGCGAAATCAGTCTTTACGCTGAAAGCTTGATGGGGTCTTTAGCAAAATCGTGTGCGGGTTCGAGCTTAAGTTCCATTTCCACAATCATGGCGTTCAAATTTTTGAAAAAGGTCTGCAGCGTGGTTTCAAGTTTATCGACCACTTCAGGATTTTTAATCTGTTGAGCTTTCCAATTGCCATCTTTGTCAAACAGGCCGTACTCGTAGATATAGGTAAATCTGTCACTTTCTGCCTGCAGCTCAATCCACCAGCCCCAAAACTCACGTTTTTCTGGAGCTGGCTTCACGTTTACGCAAACTGCCAGACAATCGAAGAAGAAACGCTCTTTTTCGCATTTCGCTTCGCGGATATAAGGCCCTAACGTGCCGAAACGTTTCATCAGTCTGCTTTTAGGATGACCACTAGGTAACGTCATGTACAATCTCCTTATGTAGGCCTCCATTTGTAGCAAACCGTTTAAAATTAGCAAACAATTTCGTTATGACAGTTTTAATTTTAACCACTGACAAATATCTTTAAGTGCCTTGTCAAAACTGCCATATAGCGGCTGCGAGGGGATGGCGATAGTTTTGCCATCTGCGCTGGAGGCCGCAATAAGTCTGGATTCTTCCTTTGGACTAAAGGGGTCATTCTCCCAATAGCATGAGAGCATCGGCACCGGCGTTCTTCTGCCCAGCAGGCCCTGCGTTTTCAGAGAATACCGATTAAGCTCAACCTTCAACGCCGCGTCGCTGGCGTAAGGCATGCCAATCCGGCTCGCCAGCACGTCCATATACATATCAGGCACGCGTTTCTGGCAATTCGCATCGGTCAGCATTTGATGAACAATCGGCCCCAGGCAGGCAACCGCCTTGATTCTGCGTGGCTCAAGATAGCCCAAGCGTACCGCAACATTGCCGCCAAAACGGGTGCCTAAAACGGCGACGCGCGTGCTGTTGACCCAGGGAATTTTATCAAGCTGCTGTAGCACCTGCTGATGCAGCACGCTGGTATCTTGCGTTAGCTTGGTGTGCGATGAAAACCCGACCGACGGCATGTCGATAGTTATCATGGCGATACCCAGCGGAGCCAGATAGCTGCGGAACAGGCGATGATAATCGCTTTGCAAAGAATCCAGGCCACCGCAAACCAACACCGCGGGTAAAGGTGCAGTGCCGCTGTTTGGCAGGTGCACAAATCCGACAATCGGCTTGCTGCCTTCCACCGGCAGTGAAAACTCTTTTAGCTTATAGGATGAACCTTCGGTGGATTTTTCGAAGGCTTTATTCGCCAGAACCTCGGCCTGCTCTGCCAAAGCATCGCCTTTTATGTGTGGATATCCGGCAACGCTGTAAAAATTAGCCGCCCGCAGCCAATATTCGCTGGCCTTTTCTGGGTCCTGCTCATCCTGCGCTTTCTGCTGCCAACTCATCGCCTGATTCGACCACTCATAGATCCAATTACCGTTGCGATAACCGACGACGGTATCCAACAGTTGGTCATCGGTGCGTTCGGCGGTTGAAACGGCAATGCGCGACAACACTTCTTCTACCTCCAAAGGGTCAATACCGCGCCACAGCCACATCAGACGATTCAGAGTGCGGTACCAGCAGGGTGCTGAATCGCCTTCAAGCGCGGAATGAATCGGCGGAGAAGAGTGACGATCGGCACGTGGAACCAGCGTGGAGGTCTCAGGATATTTAAATCGAGGTTTAAACAGTTTTACAGAAAGATTAGTGGGTGCCATAACAGTTAACATCCTCTTTTGGCAGGTAAGAAGGCGCGGGAGCACCCTCTCCAGTGAAGGATTATAACAAAGTCTGCGGAGGTCAGATCAGAACATAAATCAAAAACGCCCGCATAAGCGAGCGTTTAAATATCAACTGTTGAGAAACGATCCTCTAAAGCCTTTGAGTTGCAGGAAAGCGGCAACCAAGCACATCCCCAGGCGCTGACTCAGGTCAGTTATCAGGGCGGCCAACGCATCTGCGGTTCAAAGGGTGACGAGGATTTATTTGCCCGCGATAGGCGGGACGAAGACTACGCCCATATCCCAAGGCTGCTCAATCCAGGTATCCTGAGGAATATCAATTACGTAATCATCAACCAGCGGACGACCGGCTGGTTTGGCAAACACGGTGACGAAGTGTGCTTTTGGGTACATTTCGCGGATTGCCTGTGCGGTTCCGCCAGTGTCTACCAGATCATCAATGACGATAAAGCCTTCGCCGTCACCTTCAGCGCGTTTAACGATTTTCATTTCACGCTGATTGTCGTGGTCATAGCTGGAGATGCAAACGGTATCAACGTGACGGATATTTAACTCGCGAGCCAGCAACGCTGCTGGGACCAGTCCACCGCGGCTAACGGCAATAATGCCGGTCCATTGTTCTACCGGCAGCAGGCGTTTTGCCAGTGTGCGGGCGTGAATTTGCAGCATGTCCCAAGTTACAACGTACTTTTCGCTCATTTTTTAACTCTCAAAAAAGGGATATCCCAGCCTGTAAGATTAACGGCTTTTAACAAAATTATTCAGGGAAAAATTGTTGCGCGAGATTATAGTGAGTCCTGCGGTTAAAAACCAGCGCTTATCCCGCACGGAAAGGCCAAAATTAGCGGATTATCCCCTTTGCCTGACGCGCACAGTGCGGGAGAAAGTGATATTCTGTCCGCCATCTCGTCAACTCTTTTCGACCTACAAACCGGGAGACTTACAGTGTCTGAACTGTCTCAGCTTTCACCACAACCTCTGTGGGATATTTTTGCCAAAATCTGTTCAATTCCGCACCCTTCTTATCATGAAGAAGAATTGGCTAAACACGTTCTAGACTGGGCCGCCGAGCAAGGCCTGCACGCCGAACGCGATCAGGTTGGCAACATTTTGCTTCGCAAACCCGCGACTGCCGGAATGGAAAACCGTAAACCTGTCGTGCTGCAGGCCCATCTGGACATGGTTCCGCAAAAAAACAACGACACGGTGCATGACTTCCTTAAAGACCCTATTTTGCCTTACGTTGATAACGGCTGGGTGAAAGCCCGTGGCACCACGTTAGGTTCCGATAACGGTATCGGCATGGCGTCTGCGCTGGCGGTACTGGCGGATAAAAGCGTTGAGCACGGCCCGCTGGAAGTGCTGCTGACCATGACAGAAGAAGCCGGTATGGATGGCGCATTTGGTCTGCAGCCTAACTGGCTACAGGCAGAAATCCTGATTAACACCGACTCGGAAACCGAGGGCGAAATTTACATGGGCTGCGCAGGGGGGGTCGACTTTATTACCACTCTGCCGCTCCAGCGCGAAGCAGTTCCGGTGGGCTTCACCACGCTAAAACTGACGCTGAAAGGCCTGAAAGGCGGTCACTCTGGCGCTGAAATTCATTTAGGCTTGGGCAATGCTAATAAACTGCTGGCGCGCTTCCTGTGCGAACATGCACAAACGCTGGACGTTCGCCTGCTGGACTTGACCGGCGGAACCTTGCGCAACGCGATTCCACGTGAAGCCGTTGCTCAGTTGGCTGTACCTGCTGATAAAGTTGAGGCATTTAAGGCCGCCGCGGATGCTTTCCAGGCTACCGTTCAGTTCGAACTGGCCGCCGTTGAGAAAAACATCAAGCTGGTGATCGAAGCGCTGAACAGCGATGCCAAAGCGTTGAACAAAGACAGCCAGAGCCGTTTTCTGGGCCTGCTAAATGCAACGCCAAACGGCGTTATTCGCATGAGCGACGACGTAAAAGGCGTGGTTGAAACCTCGCTAAACGTAGGCGTTGTGACCATGACCGAAGGCGAGGCTGAAATCATCTGCCTGATCCGCTCCCTGATCGACAGCGGTAAAGACTATGTGGTTAGCATGCTGAGCTCTGTGGGCCAGCTGGCGGGCGCTAAAACGACACCTAAAGGCGGGTACCCTGGCTGGAAACCTGAGCCAACGTCACCGGTAATGGCGCAGGTCCGCGAGATTTACGAAAGTCTGTTTAACAAAACGCCAAACATTATGGTGATCCACGCGGGTCTGGAATGTGGTTTGTTTAAGAAGCCTTATCCTGACATGGATATGGTCTCAATCGGACCGACCATCACCGGACCTCACTCCCCGGATGAGCAGGTACACATCGGCAGCGTCGACCTTTACTGGCAACTGCTGACTGCGTTGCTGAAAGCTATTCCAGAACGCGGTTAATACCCAGTCAATATCCTGTGGATTTCAAACGACAGGAAGGCGGCAACTGAGCGACGCCCCAAGAGCTTACATAAGTTAGTGACTGGGGGGAGAGAAGGCAGCCAACGCCTCTGTCGTTTGAAAGATGCGGACAGTAAATATCCTGTGGATTTCGAACGACAGGAAGGCGGCAACTGAGCGACGCCCCAAGAGCTTACACAAGTCAGTGACTGGGGGGAGAGAAGGCAGCCAACGCCTCTGTCGTTTGAAAGATGCGGACAGTAAATATCCTGTGGATTTCGAACGACAGGAAGGCGGCAACTGAGCGACGCCCCAAGAGCTTACACAAGTCAGTGACTGGGGGGAGAGAAGGCAGCCAACGCCTCTATCGTTTGAAAGATGCGGATATTATTCCCACGGCAGCAACAGCTGCCGTTCTATCTGTGGATCCTGCAAAGTCACGTGCAACCCAACCAGCCTTACCCCTCGCCCTCCGCGACGCATTTCCCACGCTTCTTGCGCGACTTTTAGTAAATCAGCCTTATTTAATACCGGCCAAACGTGCTCTTGGGTAGTTTGCTGAAAATCATGAAACTTGAGTTTCACGCCCTGCCGGGCAATGCGCAAGTCGGGGCTGACGCGCGTTAGTCGGGTTTCAAGCTCGGGATATAGGCGGTCAATCAGCTCAACACAGCTTTCCCAATCGTGAATATCTTCTGCCAGCGTGCGCTCAACGCCCACTGATTTGCGCAACCGTTCAGATGAAATTTCGCGTTCATCAATCCCTTGACAGCGTTCCCACAAGACTCGTCCAAATTTTCCGAATCTTTTCAGCAACAGCGACAAATCATAGCGCTGCACGTCACCGCAGGTGATTAAACCGTTTTCTTCCAGCTTACGAGCGGTAACTTTTCCTACGCCGGGTATCTTGGCCAACGGCAAATTAAGCAGGAATTCATCCACCTTATCAGGGGTTATGACAAACTGGCCGTTAGGTTTATTAAGGTCCGAGGCAATTTTGGCAAGAAACTTGATAGGCGCAATACCGGCCGACGCCGTGAGGTTAAGCTCGTTGGAAATAGCCTGGCGGATTTCACTGGCCATTAACGTCGCCGATCCACTGCAGTGCGTACTGTGGGTCACGTCGAGGTAGGCTTCATCCAAAGAAAGAGGTTCGATCAGCGCGGTGTAGCGGGCAAAAATTTCGCGAATATGCAGCGATGCTTCTTTATAGGCCTCGCCCCTGCCGGGAATAACTTTAAGGTGTGGGCAGAGCTTTAAGGCCATGGCGGTGGACATGGCGCTGTGTACGCCGTAACGTCGCGCCGGATAGTTGGCGGTGCTTATTACACCCCGCCGGTCTTTGCTGCCGCCAATCGCCAACGGGATATCGCGCAGGGACGGATCGTCGCGCATTTCTACGGCTGCGTAAAAGCAGTCCATATCGACGTGTATGATCTTGCGCATAATCCCCCCCTTTCACTTCCTCAATAACTGTATAAGTATACAGTTGAGTTTCTAAATCTCAAGCACTGTCATTACGCGCAGTTGATCTAAAATTTGGCTTAATTGGCGGGACTTTTGTAAAAACCTGCAAATAAAGGCTTTTTTTATCTCAATCGCGAAATAAATTACATTTCAAACCATTGATAAAAATTTAATCAGTATTAATATGGCTGCGTTCAAGATATTGAATATCAGTGGCGGTCCGCGACGCTAAGTCAGCGGATAAAAAATAATAGAGTTGTAAATAAAGCAGGATTAAGAATGGTCAGAATCGCGCTGCTGCTTGCGATGCTTTTTAGTTTTCCCTTTTTTAGCGTGAGCACCGCTGTCGCCAGCGAACAGGCTCCTGTAGAAACGGGTGTTCAACAGCAATTATTAGGTTCCCCTGTTTATATTCAGATATTTAAGCAAGAGCGCACTCTCGAACTCTATGCCAAAGTTGAAGATAAATTCCAGTTGGTCGGCGCTTATCGTATTTGCGACTTCTCGGGTGGGTTAGGCAACAAACGTCGTGAAGGCGATTTTAAAAGCCCAGAAGGTTTTTATAACATCGATATTCATCATTTGAAGCCTGACAGCAAGTTTTATCGCGCCATTAATATTGGTTTCCCAAATGATTACGATCGCGCGCAGGGATATTCAGGTAAATACCTGATGATCCACGGTAACTGTTTATCTATTGGTTGCTACGCCATGACCGATGCCTATATGAACGTGATTTTTAATTATGTTCAGGCAGCCTTTAACAACGGCCAACGTAACGTTGAAATCAGCATCTATCCTTTCCGAATGACTGATGCCAACATGCAGTTAAACAGAAACTCTTACTACATTAATTTCTGGCGTCAGCTTCAGCCTGGCTATGCGTACTTCCAGAAGTACCACCAGCCGCCGAGCGTTTCAGTGGTCAACGGCGGTTATGTCGTTAATCAGACACAGACTCTGACACCACCGGCTTCACAGCTGGCGTTCGCCACAGTGAAATAATGCAAACTCGCCTGGAGCAATTTTGTTCCAGGTTTCATTGCCCGTCAGCGGCTGGGTCGCAATGACCGTCACGACATCGTCAGGCGTCGTTTGCTGCTGAAAATCAATCTCCACGTCCCTATCCAACAAGGTCGCTTTCCCAAACGGCGCGCGACGCGTTATCCAGTAAAGATTGGTCGAGCAGTAGGCCATTACAAAATGCCCATCTGACAGCAGCATATTAAACACCCCTTTCTTACGAAGCTCGCCGGCCAATGACGCAATATAGCGAAACACAGAAGGCCAACTGCGCGGCGTGCGCGGATAACGTTCGGTCAGCTTGTGCAGCAGCCAGCAGAAGGCGTATTCACTGTCAGTTTGTCCGATGGGGCGCAGCGTACCGGTATCAAGCTGACGATAGCCGCGCAGTTGCCCGTTGTGCGCATAGGTCCAGTTACGGCCCCACAGTTCGCGGGTAAAGGGATGGGTATTTTCCAGCGCCACCTCCCCCCTGTTCGCCTGGCGAATATGCGAGATAACGGCAAGGGATTTAATTGGGTATTCCTGCACCAGACGGGCAATGGGCGAATTAAAGCTGGGCTGGGGATCTTTAAAGGTGCGGCAGCCATTACCTTCATAAAAGGTAATGCCCCAGCCATCTTTATGCGGGCCTGTCAGCCCCCCACGTTGCACCAACCCGGTAAAACTGAAGCAAATGTCCGTAGGCACATTTGCACTCATCCCGAGCAGTTCGCACATTGCCAATCTCCTTAATCTACATAGGCAACAACGATAGTCGTTATTCAGCCATCTCTTTTTCTATTAACAATATCAGGATGTGGATGATTTTGATGTGAATTTCTTGCACTCGATCAGCATAACCAAAATGTGGCACGCGAATTTCAACGTCTGCACCCAGCGATGCCATTTTACCGCCGTCTTTACCGGTCAAGGTAATGACTTTCATCCCCTTGGCCTTGGCAGTTTCCAGCGCCTTAATAACGTTGCCGGAGTTACCTGAGGTTGAAATACCCAGCAGTACGTCACCTTTCTGGCCAACGGCTTCTAAATAGCGAGAGAAAATGTACTCGTAGCCAAAATCGTTGCTGACGCAGGAGATGTGACTAACGTCTGAAATGGCGATGGCCGGGTAGCCTGGACGGTTGTCGCGGTAGCGGCCCGTCAGCTCTTCGGCGAAGTGCATGGCGTCGCAGTGGGAACCGCCATTACCGCATGACAATACTTTGCCACCCGCTTTGAACGAGTCGGCAATCAGTTTTGCGGCACGTTGAATAGACGCAATATTGTTTTCGTCACTGATGAATTTATTCAGTACTTCAGCAGCTTCGTTAAGTTCAGTGCGGATAATATCCAGGTACATGGCAGCCTCTTAGCGTTTCTCTTGCAGCGGATTAACCGCGCGTAGAATTGTTTTGCTGTGCAGTGTAGCGGAAAGCCGAAAAAGCGAGAAGACTTCCCGCCATCTTCACGACGATAGTTTACGCTTTTCCGACTTCATGCTGCGAGTTTGTGACGTGAGTTGTAATTAAGATGTAAACGCGTTGATAAAGCCTTTAGCTTGGACTAAAACCATAGTATCAACCCAACAGGTCAGACCTCCTACAACTCAGGAGTTTTACTATGATAGTTCTTAGCGTTGTTATCCTACTGGTTCTTATTGGTGTGCTGTTTTATCACCGCGTCAGCCTGCTGCCGAGCAGCGTTGTTTTGCTGGTTTATACCGCGGCAATGGCCGTAATTGGCCTGTGGACGCTGTGGGTGCTGCTGCCTATGGCCATCGTTTTGCTGCCGCTCAATCTCCTTCCTCTGCGCCGCTCGCTGTTTTCCGGCCCGGCACTGCGTACCTTCCGCAAAGTGATGCCCAGCATGTCGCGCACTGAAAAAGAGGCGATTGAAGCCGGTACCACCTGGTGGGAAGGCGATTTGTTCAGCGGTACCCCGGACTGGAAAAAGCTGCAAGATTATCCTCAGCAAACGCTGACCGAAGAAGAGCAGCGCTTTATCGACGGGCCGGTTGAAGAAGCCTGCCGCATGGCCGATGACTTCCAGATAACTCATGAACTGGCCGACCTGCCGCCGGAGCTGTGGGCTTACCTGAAAGAGCACCGTTTCTTTGCGATGATTATCAAAAAAGAGTACGGCGGCCTCGAATTCTCGGCCTATGCTCAGGCGCGAGTGCTGCAAAAACTGGCCGGTGTGTCAGGTATTTTAGCCATCACTGTCGGCGTGCCAAACTCCCTCGGCCCGGGCGAACTGCTACAGCACTACGGCACAGATGAGCAGAAAGATCACTACTTGCCGCGCCTGGCCAAAGGACTTGAAATCCCTTGCTTTGCACTCACTAGCCCGGAAGCGGGTTCAGATGCCGGTGCCATTCCCGACGTTGGCGTGGTGTGCATGGGTGACTGGCAGGGTAAACAGGTTCTGGGTATGAAGCTGACCTGGAATAAACGCTACATTACTCTGGCTCCTATCGCTACGGTGCTGGGTTTGGCCTTCAAGTTAAAAGATCCAGACCACCTGCTGGGCGATGTAGAAGAGCTCGGGATCACCTGTGCGCTGATCCCGACCGACACTCAGGGTGTTGAAATTGGCCATCGCCATTTCCCGCTTAATATTCCGTTCCAGAATGGACCTACCCGCGGCAACGATATTTTCGTGCCTATCGACTACATCATTGGCGGACCTAAAATGGCCGGCCAAGGGTGGCGCATGCTGGTTGAATGTTTGTCGGTGGGCCGCGGTATTACCCTGCCTTCCAACGCCACCGGCAGCCTGAAATCGTTGGCGGTGGCGACGGGTGCTTATGCCTACATTCGCCGTCAGTTCAAACTGCCGATCGGTAAAATGGAAGGGATTGAAGAGCCGCTGGCGCGCATTGCCGGTAACGCTTATGTGATGGACGCGGCGGCTACGCTGATAACCAACGGAATTATGCTCGGTGAAAAACCGGCGGTGCTTTCAGCTATCGTGAAATATCACTGTACCCATCGCGGCCAGCGCGCCGTAATGGATGCGATGGATATTACCGGGGGTAAAGGCATTATGCTGGGGAAAAGCAACTTTGTTGCCCGTTCCTATCAGGGTGCACCGATCGCGATTACCGTTGAGGGGGCAAATATTTTGACCCGCAGCATGATTATTTTCGGTCAGGGGGCGATTCGCTGTCACCCTTATGTATTGAAAGAAATGGCCGCTGCGGAGGCGAAAGACTTGCACGCCTTTGACCGTGCGCTGTTTGGTCACCTCGGCCACGTTGGCACCAATAAAGTGCGCAGTCTGTGGCTCGGCCTGACGCACGGACGTACCAGCCGTGCGCCGGTGAATGACGTAACGCGCCGCTACTATCAGCATATCAACCGCCTGAGTGCCAACCTGGCATTGTTGTCTGACGTATCGATGGGTGTGCTGGGCGGCAGCCTTAAACGCCGTGAGCGAATTTCGGCACGCTTGGGTGATATTCTCAGCCAGCTTTATCTCGCCACCGCAACGCTGAAACGCTATGACGAGGAAGGACGTAATGAAGCTGATCTGCCGCTGGTTCATTGGGGCGTACAGGACTGTCTTAATCAGGCCGAAACGGCGATTACCGACCTACTGCGCAACTTCCCCAACGGCTTTATTGCTGGGCTGTTGACGATGGTGATTTTCCCGATTGGCCGCGTGCATCGCGCCCCTTCCGACCAGCTTGACCACCAATTGGCTCGCATTCTTCAGGTACCATCTGCCACACGAAGCCGCATTGCGCGTGGTCAGTATCTGACGCCAAGCGAGCATAATCCGGTAGGTCAACTTGAGGAGGCATTGGCCGACATTATTGCCGCCGAGCCGGTGCACAAAAGACTGTGTGAGGCGATGGGTAAAAAACTGTCGTTTACCCGCCTGGACAAGCTGGCACAGATGGGAATGGACGCCGGACACTTAAGCGCCGACGATGCCCGCATTCTGGCCAGAGCCGAAGAGAGTCGCCTGCGTTCAATCAACGTTGACGAATTTGAACCTGACCAGCTCGCGCAGCAAAAAACAGCAACCGAAAAACCCGCCACTCGACATACTGAAGCGGCATAAAAAAATAGCCACCCAATTGGGTGGCTATTTAGCTTACTTGTTGGTGGTAGTGATGATCACTTTGAGAGAGTTATTAGAAATATTCCAACTCCCCTTCCCGGCACTCAACACGACAGCCAATACAATAAGAACAATACCGAGGTATCGTTTCATTGCGCGGTCCTTGCTCAGACCGCTTCACGGGAATACCACCGGAGATACCACCGTGAAACAAGCACTGGAACGTGCTTGCATTTACGGCCGTTGGATATCCTTTTCAAAATCCGATGCCCACTTGCTTAAGGCGGCGAAAAGGCCCGCAGGCATCCTACACCCATTTGACTTAGGGTTCGCTTGACAGTCGATATTATTAAGAACAAACTGCCTTTACTGGAACGTGCTTGCTATACAAGAAAATAGTTAAGTATCATCCCGCTGGAAAGGCCGCTTACTTGACCAGCACAAAAAAACCGCCATCAGGCGGTTTTTTTGTTGGCGTAACAAGGTGATATGCTCAAAACATTCAGAGAATAATCAGCCTTTTTTCGGGCGTACGCGCATGGTCAGCCCCTTCAGGAAGTAGCGCAGAACCTGATCGCCGCACGGACGGTAGTTCTTGTGGCCTTCTTTACGGAAGAAAGCACTCAGCTCGCCTTCAGAAACCTTAAAATCAGCCGCTGCCAGAATGCCCTGCAAATCTTCAGTTTTCAGCTCAAAAGCCACGCGCAGTTTTTTTAACATCACGTTATTGGTGACGCGCTTTTCAACTTCTGGTGCCGGGAAACGATCGTCCCTACCGCGTTTGAAGAAAATCAGACCATTAAGGAAGTTTGCCATGACTTCATCAGGGCAAATCATGTAGTCCGCTTCGTCTTCTTTTTTCAGATAACGCGACATCACCGGCGGACTAATGGTAATTCCGGTGGATGCCAAAATCTCAATCAGCCTGCCTTCGCTCAAGTCGAGCATGTAGCGTACGCTGCGCAAGACGTCGTTATTCATCATAATTCTGTATTCCCGTGTGGGTGGTTGGTAACCGAGGGATTGCACAGGGGGTTACCCGCTGGCACCTCGTAGCCGGGCATTATACAAGTCTGGGGAACAATCGCCCCTTCTTTCTGATGACTTATTTGACGAATTTTGCAGCCTGATAAAATTCGCGGCGTTTTTTACTGTGTTTATCGAAAGGCCGCGAGATTGTAATCAGCCGTTCTGGCGAATTCGGGCAATCAGTGCGTCAATGTCGTCAATCTGTGGCGCAGTAATGATCAACCACTGGCCAAGGCTGACAGCGTGACGCTGGCATTCATGCCGCATGTCGTCATCAATGATATTTTTAAGGTCAGCAATATTAGAGAAACCGACAGTGCGACGAATAAGCTCCGAGCCGCAGTAACCCACCGCATCGTGCCATACCTGTTTCAGGAAATATTCGGCATATCCCGGTACTTTAAACGCCACGTCCTGCGTTTCATCACGCGCCAACTGTAGGAAGCGTTCCGAGAAGCTTAACCACAGGTCGCGCAGGTCCTGGAGCCGCTGTTCCCTGCCGTCTGCCGCTTCACGCGTGGCAACCAGACCTGGCAAACCGCAATAATTTAGCAGCAGGTTACCCATCGCAGAACCGGGATCAAAACCAATCGGGCCATAAAAACCAAATTCTGCGTCTATGACTTTCAGGCTGCCTTCGGCCACAAAGATTGATCCACTGTGAACGTCGCCGTGAAGTAGCGCTTCGGCATTACTGAGAAAACGCTGCTTGAGGGCCGCCACCGCTATCCGCAATGGGATATCGGCACGCAGTGCATCAACCGTCGGCTGCAAAGCAGCATCGTAGCGATTGCGTTCGTGTTCAATATAAGGATCGGTAAAGAACAAATCCTCAGTAATCAGACAAAGCTCAGGGTTAATGAAGCGGCCAACTTCTGATTTTTTATGCTGAGCATCCTGATAAAAATCTGAAGTATGGAACAGAGTTTGCGCCAGATATTCCCCCAACTGGCTAGCGGCCTGAGGATAGTGTTTACCCTGCACCAGCTCACCGCGCCAAATCAGATGATCGGAGAGGTCTTCCTGAACCATCACCGCCAACTCAGGATCGTGATGAATAATTTTAACCGTGTGCTGTGGGCAATATTGGCCATGAACAATCAGGGTTTCAGCTTCGATGCGAGCTCGGTCAATAGTGAGCGGCCAAGACTCTCCCACGCAGCGCACATACGGCAACGCCTGCTTCACAATCACCCTACTGACGCCGTTGGTATCGCGAATTTTGAACACCAGATTCAGGTTACCGTCGCCAATTTCGTCGGCAGTGACCAGAGATTGCGGGTCTTCAACACCACCAAACTGGCGGGCATATTCTACCGCGTCCGCAGAGCTAAATGTGTAATAACGTGACATCCTAACCTCTCGTAATCTTCTGAATTCAGCGCCACCCTGAGCGAATAGCCATAAAAGCATTTAGACGTCTATACATCCGAAACTTATGTTGGCAGAATAAGCAATCAGATGCAACCGTGCAACAGGGATTTGACTTACAATGCAGACACTCACAACAACCAGTTTACGCATCCGCAAAAGTCAGCTGTGGATCTTGGACCAACAGGCCTTACCACAGCGTGCTGAATGGCATCTTTGCCGAACCGTTGATGACTTGGTCGGCCATATCCACGCGTTGCGCGTTCGCGGAGCACCGCTGATTGGTTTATCCGCCAGCCTGTTGTTGGCCCAGCTGGCGGAAGAAGGCATGCCGGTAGCTGAGCTGCATCAAGCACTGGCCACTCTCCGCGCCTCACGCCCCACGGCGGTAAACTTGATGAACAATCTTGACCGCATGAAAATCGCGCTGGAACAACGTTTCCACATTCCGGCCATGGTTCAGGAAGCTGAAGGACTGGTCGGCGAAGACCGCGAACTTTGTGACCGTATTGCCACCCACGGCGCCGAATTGGTGACGGCGGGCAGTCGTCTTTTGACCCACTGCAACACCGGTGGTTTAGCCACGGCGGGCGTCGGTACTGCGCTCGGCGTCATTCATCGCGCGCACCAGCAGGGCAAAGTGTCACAGGTTTGGGTGGATGAAACGCGCCCACTCTTACAGGGCGGAAGACTGACGGCGTGGGAGTTGGGTGAGTTAAAAATCCCCTACCGGCTGATATGTGATTCGATGGCGGCGAGCCTGATGGCAAAAAAACAGGTCGATGCCATTTGGGTCGGAGCAGACCGCATTGCGGCCAACGGCGACGTTGCCAATAAAATAGGCACCTATAGCCTGGCGGTGTTGGCTAAATATCACGGCATTCCTTTTTACGTTGCCGCTCCGCACACCACTCATGATCCACACTGTCCGAACGGCGAGGCTATTCCTATCGAACAGCGCGCAGCAAAAGAAGTCACCGGCGTGTCAGGCAGCTTTGGTGATGTGCAGTGGGCACCGGTCGATGCAGAGGTCTACAATCCGGCGTTTGACGTCACGCCAGCCGAACTTGTCAGCGGATGGGTATTGGATTCGGGCGTGGTGACACCCGAACAGGTTAGAGACGGAATTTTTAGAGCAGCGCGGTAAAGCTAGTAAAGAGTGAAGGCCTTGAGTCCCGAGATGGCATTACCTCCATCCTTGCCCTCCCTCACTGAAAAAAGTGGGGGAGGGATTTTTCAATTATTCGCCTAATCTCGGATACGCATCGGCGATCGCATCACCGGTGAAGTGGGCCACCCATCCCTCCTGATTATCAAACAGACGGATCGCCGTAAATGAAGGCGAACCGCCCATGTCAAACCAGTGGCGGGTATTAGCAGGTACAGAGATCAGATCGTTTTTCTCGCACAGGATCTGGAAAATCTTGCCTTCGAGATGCAAACAAAATAGTCCGGCACCGTCAACAAAGAAACGAACTTCGTCTTCGCCGTGAGTGTGCTCAGAGAGAAACTTGGTACGCAGCACTTCACGCTGCGCATTATCGGGACGCATGCTTATCACATCCCAGCTCTGATACCCTTTTTCAGCCACCAGCTTGTTGATTTCATGCTGATAAGCCTCGATAACCTGCTCTGGCTGAGGATCGTTACCCAGCTCGCGATCGGCCTGCCAGCGTTCGAAACGAACATCAATCTTGCGTAACTCAGCGGCAATTTCATTACCGTCGCGGCTTTCCCAAATAGGTGCTGAAGGATTGCTGTCGCTGAAGATAGTCAGTGCACTCATTGCAAACTCCTGGTCAGTGGGTAAGGTCAATCTCGACCTGATCAAATCGGTTAACCTGCGGGTGATCGCTCAACTCGTCGGCTTCGTCGCGTACCAGCTGGCAGGTATTCCAGCCCGCCTCACGCGCAGCGTCAAGCTCTTGGCGGATGTCAGACAAAAACAGCAAGTCAGAGGCCGGCAGCATGAGTTGTTCGGCTATATTTTGGTATGAAGCCACTTCTCGTTTGGCACCGACGCGGGTGTCGAAATAGTCGGTAAACAGCGGCAAAAGATTACCTTCCTCGCTGTAGCCAAACAACAGCTTTTGCGCATCCACCGAGCCGGAGGAGTAAACGTACAGTTTAATGCCCTGAGTCTGCCACTGCGCCAGCTGCGGCGCTACGTCCGGATAAAGATGTCCGCGAAAGTCACCGTCGGTATAACCGGTTCGCCAGATGATCCCTTGCAGCGTTTTCAGCGCGGGGGATTTTTCGTCTTTATCCATATAAACATAGAGTTGATCGACAAGATCGACGATTTCGGCCTGCGGTTCGTTAATTTCTTCACGCAGCGCGTCCAGCGCCTGTAGCACCTCGAGGTCTTCTGCATGTCGAGTAATAAAATCAGCAAGTCGCGCACGCGCGTAAGGGAAAAGTACCTGATGTACAAAACGGATGTCAGTGGTTGTTCCTTCAATATCGGTAACAATGGCGCGGATCATTTTGCCTCCAACAGGCGAAGTTGCAGTTCACACTGGAATAAAAACTCGAGTCCTTCGAGATGACGACGAGCCTCGGCGACATTTTTGCCCCAACAGGTCAGGCCGTGTCCACGGATCAGAAAACCATAGTGTAGCGGATGTGACTGCGCCCATTGGGCAATCTCTGCTGCCAGCGCCGGAATATCCTGACTGTTATCGAAAATAGGAATAATGACCTTATCCAGGTGGCTGCGCTGACCGGCCAGTGACTTCTGCATTTCATAACCTTGCAGCACCAGACCTGCGCTGCGCTCAATCCTGGACAGCACGGTAGAGTTCACCGAATGGGTGTGCAGCACGGCGCCAACCTGCGGATAAAGGTTATACATCAGAGTATGCAGACCCGTTTCGGCAGAAGGCGTTCTTCCACTTGGTACATGATTGGTGGCAATCTCAACTCGCAGAAAATCATTTTCTGTCAGTTGCCCTTTGTCTTTACCAGACTCGGTAATCAGGCAGTATTCGCTGCCTTCACGCACGGACATATTGCCGCCGGTGGCCGGACACCATCCCTTCTCACCAATCCAGTGACAGGCGGCAAGCAGAGCATGTAGAGGGTTATTTTCGGTCATCATTATTCCTGAGAAGGCCGGGTATTTAAGAGGAAGCGGCCTCCACTTTATTATTGTTTATTATGTTCCGCTATAAATTAGATGATTAGGATATTTAGCCGTTTAAACATCTAAGCGTCTTGATTGCCAAATATTAACATCGTGCGGTAGTATCAACCAATAGATATCGACAATCTCAGGTATCGAGCAATCAGCTTTCGATGAGCAAAACAGAGATACATTTTTTATCGCTTAAACCGTGTCTGGAGCAAGAAAAGCAATGAGCACAGCAGCACTTATTCCACAGAGCAAACTGCCCGCACTAGGAACCAATATTTTCTCGCAAATGAGTGCGCTGGCGCAAAAGCACAATGCAATAAATTTGTCGCAGGGCTTCCCAGATTTTGACGGACCAGAGTACCTGCGTCAGCGCCTGAGCGTGCACGTGGCAGAGGGGTCGAATCAGTATGCGCCGATGACAGGCACTGCGGCTCTTCGTAACGCTATCGCCGATAAAACCGAGCTGGGCTATGGTTACAGGCCTGATGCTGAGACGGATATTACTGTCACCTCAGGGGCCACCGAAGCGCTGTACATCGCCATTACTGCTCTGGTCAGTGAGGGCGATGAAGTCATCAGTTTCGACCCGAGCTACGACTGTTACGCACCGGCGGTGCAGCTGGCAGGCGGTGTGAGTAAGCGTATTCAGTTGCAGCCACCAGAATTCAAGGTTGACTGGGCGCACTTTGCCGATCAAATCACTGACCGTACTAAAGTGGTTATCATCAATACGCCACACAACCCGACGGCGACGGCCTGGAACAATCAGGACGTTGACCGTCTGTGGCAAATTATCGCCGATCGTAATATTTTCGTAATAAGTGATGAAGTCTACGAGCATATCTGTTTCGCCAAACAGGGACACGCCAGCGTATTGCGCCATCCACAGCTACGCCAACGCGCCATCACCGTGTCCTCTTTTGGTAAAACCTTCCACATGACCGGCTGGCGCGTGGGGTACTGTGTGGCACCGGCAGCTATCAGCCTGGAACTGCGTAAAATTCACCAGTTTTTGACCTTTGCTATCACCACGCCGGTTCAACTGGCCTTGGCCGACATGCTGCGCGAACAGCCGGAACACTGGCTTGAGCTGCCAGAATTTTACCGCGCCAAGCGCGACCGTCTGGCTCAGGGGCTGGAGAAAAGCCGGCTGAAAGTATTGCCAAGCGAAGGGACATATTTCCTGCTCGTAGACTACAGTGAAGTCTCTGATTTAGATGACGTTGCATTCTGCCAATGGTTGGTTGAACATGTGGGTGTCGCGGCAATACCGCTGTCGGTATTCTGCGCCGAACCTTTCCCACACAAACTGATCCGCCTGTGCTTCGCCAAGAAAGAAGCCACGCTGGATGCTGCTGCGGAGCGCCTGTGTCAACTTTAAAACTGTCGTTGTTACAACAGCCACTGGTTTGGCTGGACGGCGAAGCGAATCTGAGCCACTTTGATTCGCTGCTCGGCCCACTTGTCGGTCGAGATTTGATTATTCTGCCCGAGATGTTTACCACCGGCTTTGCCATGCAGGCACCCGAGCGCGCCCTGCCTGAATCACGGGTTATTGAGTGGCTGCATCAGTGGGCACAAAAGTTGAACGCCATGATTGGCGGCAGCGTAGCGCTCTCTACGTCGAAAGGCGCAGTCAACCGTTTCCTGCTGGTTGAGCCTCAGGGCAAAGTACATTTCTACGACAAGCGTCATCTGTTCCGCATGGCCGGTGAGCATAACTATTACATCGCCGGTAAACGTCGAGAAGTGGTTGAATGGCGCGGCTGGCGCATTCTGCCACAGGTTTGCTATGACCTGCGTTTCCCTGTGTGGTCTCGCAATGGTCAAGATTATGATCTCGCTCTTTACGTTGCTAACTGGCCAGCCCGCCGCACGCATCACTGGCAGGCACTGCTGACCGCACGCGCCATCGAAAATCAGGCCTACGTGGCCGGTTGCAACCGCGTGGGTGATGACGATAACGGCCATCACTACAGCGGTGACAGCCTGATCATTAATGCCCTTGGTGAAGAGCTCGCGCGCGCTGAACCTGGCGCATCAATGATTATTGAAGCCGAGCTTTCGCTAGAGGCCTTACAGGATTATCGCGAGTCCTTCCCGGCATGGCGCGATGCCGACAGTTTCCTGCGTCACGAATAAAATTTCCCTATTAGGAGAGCCTGCCTGCGGGCTGGCTCTCTTTCAATAAGGTCAATTAATGTAAACTCATCACCTTCCGTCCACAGCTGGTGTAATTCTTGCATTCAATTTCCTCTGCTAAAACATCTGACAGAGGCTAACTGATGACTATCACGTTTATTGCACACTCCACGCCTGAACCTGCATTTTATGGTGCGCTGGCCGCGATACTTGCTGAACTGCGCGCGTTGCCACTGTGTCATTTACCGGTCAGCTTCGACAACAAACGCTATATCAATTCACGCCAATATATTTCGCCACTGGGTCTGCAAATTACCAGCGGGCTGCTTTGGCTAGAGCGTTTGACCGGGCGTGGAGCAGGTGCAGAACTTGAACTGGAATCTCTGATAAATCGGGCAGTTAAAGAAGATATCGTTGTGCCACTAAACCAGCCACTTTCTTCGCCTTGTTACCAGAGTTTGTTGAAAACTGTCTTAGAAAACGGGATCGAAATCGAATCCCTACAGGTAGTGAAAAATCAGGACAGATATCAGCTAGAAGATTGTGAGAGCGGCAAAGTTCGCAGCAACGGCTGGACCCGCGACCGCTTTGGTCGTTGGGTGCTCGGCGCCGTTACCCAGCCGGTTATGCGGGCAGGAAAACATCTGCGCATTGGGCTGCTGGGCGATTTTAATGAACATCGCGACAGCTATCCCGCCATGCTGGCTGCACTGGGAGACGCCGCTGATGCACTGGCATTGAACATCGAGATAATTTACATCACTCCAAATTTGGTCGGCAGTCAGCTTGACAGCACCCTTTTAGACCTTGACGGTCTTATCCTGCCTGGCCTTGCTGCGCATGGCTCGGAGCACGCCAATGCCAGTAATAGCTGCCAGCTTTCGGTGGCCAAATGGGCACTCGAAAACCAAACGCCGGTGCTGGGCATCAACAGCGGCATGCATATGATGGTGGCCGCGCTGGGGCAGAAAACGCTCGGCGATGACGCGATTGCAATGCCGGGACCGTCAACACTCAGTGCGTTACAGTCAAGTTTGCCACTTGAGAATGACCCCGTAAGGCTGGGCAATCACAAAGTGGTATTCCAGTCTGGCAGTAAAATGGCGCAGATGATGGGAAGAGAGGCACCGCTGCGCTATAACCAACGTTGGCGACTCAGCCCACAGTTGCTCGACAAACTTTCATCCGCCGGTTTAGAGGTAACAGGCACGGATGAAACGGGGCTTTCGGCGGAGTCTATAGAATTGAAAGATCATCCGTTCTTTGTCGGCGTGCAGGCTAATCCAGAGCTTCAATCGCGCCGCGAGCGTCCTCACCCGCTGCTAATGGCGTTTTTACAACAGGTTCGTCAAAGCAACAGGGTGCGCGACGTCAGTCACGATGCACTGACAAAGAGTGTGCGCTTAAAGCATCCGTGCTTTTTAATGGGCTGAACACGGTGTTCAGCCGGTGAAAACCTCGACGCAATCGTCGGTTAACTCCCGCGATAAGTTGAGTAGGAATAAGGGCTAAGCAGGATCGGTAAATGATAATGCGCCTGTGAGGCTGAAATAATCACGTCGATAATGGCCAGGTTGTACAGCGTTTCGCGCCCGGTCGCGGCAAAGTAGTGGCCCACATCGGCATAAAGGCGGTAATTACCCGGCGCGACGCCGTCTGGCGTCAATGCGGTTGCACGGCCATCATCGTCGGTGTGCGCCTCATTGATGCGGATCCCTTGCTGGCCATCTATTTTCTCTAACCACACACGCACCTGTGCCGCCGGTTTGCCGAGAGATGTATCCAGAATATGGGTGGTGATTTTAGTCATCAGTGAAATAACTCCTTAAAACGCAGCAGGGTAATTTGCTGTAACTGTTCGGCAGTTTCCTCTCGCTCCTGCGAGTCGCTATTTTGCAGTCGGCGATGCAGATGAGAGAGAATTTCGGCCGGCGTTCGGCCTTTGGCACGGATCAGAAACACCCGATTAAAACGTTGTTCATACAGTTGGTTGCCTTGCAGTAGAGCCTGTGCGGTTTGCAGCTCGCCAAGCCCAAGCGTGGCCTGTTCGGCACGCGACAGGGCAGCTTCTTTGCTGTCACCCTGTACGCGTTCACCAATACGCGGATGCTGAGACAGTGCGAATGTGATGGCCTCATTCTGCCAATCGGCGCTGGCCCGCGTTGCGTATTCTACTGCCTGTTCCACAGTGCTAAATGGACGCGCTGCACTCACCTCATTAACCCACTGCGCGATACTCACACACGGTGTTAATACTTCTCGCGCCTCGGCGGCTGAAAGCGAATTAAATTCCTCTAACGTCATGCCCGCCCCCTTCCTGATTATTTACTGATTATTTACTGATTGTTTACTGATTAGTTGCTGAATTTTAAACTCATCTATGACTGATTAAAGCCTAATACCGTGTCGATATATGCCTGCGTTGCAAAGGCAACGTCCTCAACGGTAACGGACTCATCAGGATGATGGCTGATGCCGTCTTTACAGCGTACAAACAGCATACCGACCGGCCAGCATTCGGCAATGGCAATCGCATCGTGCCCTGCTCCACTGGGCAAAAGCATTGACTCCCCCTGAAGGGCTTCAACACTTTGCGCCAAACGCTTCTGCAGCTGTGGGTCACAGGCGGTGGCTTTAATGCCATAAAACTGCTCGGCATCAAAGGTCAGGCCTCGGCGAGTGGCTATCTCACTGGCCTTGTCGAGCAGGTTGCCCATCAGGATTTCTAGCACCCCATCTTCAGGCCCCCTTACGTCGAGCGTCAGTTTTACCTCACCAGGGATCACATTAACCGCGCCAGGAAAGCTTTCAATACGCCCCACGGTGGCGACCAGATTGTTTCCGCGTTCGGTGGTCATCGTTTCTATAGCAACCATCCACTCGGCGGCGGCGGCAAGCCCGTCTTGTCTATGCCCCATAGGTACGGTTCCCGCGTGACCGGCATGGCCGACAAAGCGACAATTCAGCCGACGTGCGCCGTTAATCGCCGTCACCACGCCCAGCGGCAACTCGGCAGCCTGCAGGCAAGGACCCTGCTCGATGTGCAGTTCGAGGTAGGCACAGAAATCAGTGATATTACGTTGGGAAGATAAAATATCGATAGGATTCAGGCCGAGGCTCAGCATGGCATCAGCTACCGTAATGCCCTGCGCATCGGTGCGCTGTAGCCACTCTTGAGGCCAGGTACCGGTCAAACCACGACTGCCCAGCAGCGTGATGCCGAAACGGGTGCCTTCTTCATCGGCAAAGCCGATAATCTCCACCGCCATCGGCAGGCGAATACCTTGCTCGTGTAAATGGGTCACCACCTCAATGGCGGTCAGCACGCCGAGGGGGCCGTCATAACGACCGGCGTTGCGCACGCTGTCGAGATGCGAACCGAGTAACAGTGCGGGGGCCTGCGGATTGAGGCCCTCATAGCGTCCGCAAATATTGCCCACACTGTCTTGCCAGGTGGTCATACCCGCCGCCGCCATCCATTCCCCCACCAAACGGTTGGCCTGAATATGCTGTGCAGAGAGATAAACGCGGGTCAACTGCCCCGGCGTTTCACTCAGCTCGGCGAGTCTGTCGCAGCGCGCCATGACTCTACGCGCTGCCTGCTCAGCCTCTGTACTCAAGGGCACGGCTGCAATCATTATTACTGGCCTCCTGCCACGCCATCGGTCGAAAGGGAGTAGTGATCCCACGCGGCCTGCGAACCGGCACCGTATTTCGAGGCAAAACCCTGGCGATTAAGTACAGCTTCAAGCGCGACCAGCGTTTGCATCACACAGTCTTTACGCGCGTTATAACCCATGGTGCCGATGCGCCAAATTTTACCGCTCAGCGGACCAAAGGAGGTGCCAATCTCAATGCCAAAATCGTTTAACATTGTTGAACGAACCTGTTCGCCGTGCACACCCTGCGGAATGACTACGCCCAACACGTTATTCATTCGATGATTCACGTCACCAAACACTTCCAGCCCCATACCCTGAATACCGGCCAGCAGTGCGCCGCCGTGCAGTTTATGGCGTGCGATGGTGTTATCCAGCCCCTCTTCGAGAATGACGCGAGCGCATTCGCGCGCGGCAAACAGCATGCTGGTCGCCTCAGTGTGGTGATTCAAACGCTCCGGCCCCCAATAGTCCATGATCATGCCGAGATCGAAATAGTTGGAGTAGATCATCTCTTCGTCACCGTCGGCGTGATCCGCTGTGCGGATCCCTTCTTCAATGCATTTGCGACGGCGAATTTGTTCTTCAAATTTTGGGCTGATGGTCACCGGTGAACTGCCGGACGGGCCGCCGAGGCATTTTTGCAAACCGGCGGAAACCGCATCCAGTCCCCAGGCATCGGTCTCCAGTGGATTACCGGCAAAAGAGGCGGTGGCATCACTGTAGAAAAGCACGCCGTGACGACGGCAGATTTCACCCAGCTGTTCCAGCGGCTGTAGCATAGTGGTCGAGGTGTCGCCCTGAACGGTAAGCAGCCAGCGCGGTTTCACCGATTTAATCGCATCTTCAATCTGCTGCGGATCAAACACCTCGCCCCACGGCGCTTCAATAGTATGAACTTCGGCGCGGCAGCGGCGGGCAATTTCACACAGCAGATGACCAAAACGGCCAAACACCGGCACCAAGACTTTGTCGCCGGGGCGAATGCCCGAGAGCAACACGGCTTCAATACCGGCGCGCGAAGTACCATCAATTAGGAAGGTCCACTGATTTTCTGTTTTGTAGAGCGCGCGATACAGCTGCATCACTTCATTCATGTAACCGGTCATCGCCGGATCGTACTGGCCGATCAGCTGGCTCGACATTGCTCGCAGCACGCGGGGATCGGCGTTAATCGGTCCCGGCCCCATCAGCAGGCGGTTAGGCGGATTGATTTGACCTAATTGTGAGATGTCCAACATGGTTATCCTTTTTTAATCGATGGCTATGAGTTTGCGGCTTCGTTTAAGCCACGCACTGACGCGATAAACTGTTTGAACTCAGGCGTTTGCGGATTAGCAAACAGCGCACGGCTTTCACCCTGCTCCCAGACGGTGCCCTGATGCATAAACACCACCCGGTCACCCACTTCACGGGCAAAGTTCATTTCATGTGTGACCAGCACCAGCGTCATTCCTTCTGCAGCCAGCTGCTCCAACACTTTTAAGACTTCCCCAACCAGCTCAGGGTCGAGCGCCGAGGTAATTTCGTCACACAGCAATACTTTTGGATTCATTGCTAACGCGCGGGCAATCGCTACACGCTGCTGCTGGCCGCCGGAAAGATTGGCTGGATAATAATCAACCCTGTCGGCAAGGCCGACTTTGGTCAACATCTGAATCGCCAGCTCGCGGCACTCGGCGGCGTTTTTACCCAACACGCGGCGCGGCGCCAACATCACGTTTTCCAGCGCGGTCATGTGCGGGAACAGGTTAAAGTTTTGGAAAACCATGCCCACGGAACGGCTGATATCGCGCGCCTGGGAATCGCGGCTGGTAATGGTCATGCCGCCCAGTTTGATGCTGCCGTCCTGATACGCTTCAAGGCCGTTCATACAGCGCAGCAGCGTACTTTTCCCCGATCCGCTGCGACCGATGATGCAAATCACCTCTCCGCCTTCGATATCCAGATCCACGCCTTTCAGTACATGGTTCTGACCATAAAATTTTTGAACCTGATTAATTGTGATCAGCGGCATTACTTTTTATCTCCAAGCAATGTTCTTTCCAGATAATGACTGTAAAGAGAGAGTGGATAACACATCAGGAAGTAGCCACAGGCGACTAGCCCAAAGACTTTAAAGGGTTCGTAGGTCACGTTATTGAGCATTGTTCCGGCCTTGGTCAGCTCAACAAAGCCGATAATTGAGGCCAGTGCGGTGCCTTTGATGACCTGCACCAGAAAACCAACGGTAGGCGCGATAGCAATACGCAGCGCCTGCGGGGTGATCACCCGCCACAGCGTTTGGCCAAAAGTCAGGCCGAGGCAGCGGCAGGCTTCCCACTGACCTTTCGGCAGCGCGTCAATACTGCCGGACCAGATGTCCACCAGATAGGCGCTGGAATAGAAGGTCAACGCAAAGGCGGCGGCGGTCCACGGGCTGACGTTAATACCAAACAGTCCCAGGCCAAAGAACGCCAAAAACAGCTGCATCAGCAGCGGCGTGCCTTGGAAAACCTCAACGTAGACGCGCACCACATTCACCAGCCAGCGGCGACGAGTTAAACGCATCAAAACAAGTGGGATAGTGACCAGCGTGCCGCCAATAAAAGCCACCAGCGACAGCATAATCGTCCAGCGCGCGGCGAGTAACAGATTGCGCAAGATGTCCCAGTCGGTAAACGTCATCATCAGCTGTAACTCCCAAAGAAGCGGCGTCCGGCAATCAACAACAGCTGACGCATGACAATCGACAGTGCCAGATAGAACAGCGTACACACAAAATAGGTCTCAAAACTCAGGAAGGTCCGGGACTGGATCAGGCTGGCAACAAAGGTCAGCTCCTGGTATGAAACCTGTGAAACGACGGAGGATCCGAGCATCACGATGATGCACTGGCTAACCAGTGCCGGATAAATACGTTTTAAAGACGGTGGTAAAATTACTCTAAAAAAAGTCTGGCTGCGGGTCAGGCCTAGCACGCGACCAGCCTCCCACTGCCCTTTGGGCGTTGACTGAATTCCGGCGCGAATAATCTCGGTGCTGTAAGCCCCGAGATTAATCAGCATCGCCAGCAGCGCGGCTTCCCCTGCGGTCATTTTCAACCCGAGGCTGGGTAAACCAAACACGATGAAGAACAGTTGCACTACAAACGGCGTATTGCGGATCACTTCAACATACACGCCCCAAACGCGGCGCAGTGTTGCATTGTTGCCGCAGCGGATGGCCGCGCCGCAAATGCCGATGGCGATACCGCCGATAGTGGCCATGAAAGTCAGCTCAATGGTGGTCCATAAACCGCCCAACAGCTGCGGCAAATAGGGCCATAGTGCACTGAAATTAAGCTGATACGTCATGATGGTTCTCCGTTGCACACGCTGATTTTACTCATTGTTTCTTACTCACTACTTTTTGCTCGTCGCTTTTAACTCACCGCTTTAACTCAAAGGGGCTCAGGCGCCCAAATTGGCTGGCAGAGGTGCTTTCATCCATTTTTCAGACAGGCTATTCAGCGTTTTGTCTTTTAAGGCTTCGTCAATCAGACCATCGACTTTCGCCTTCAGTGCAGGCTCATCTTTACGCATGCCGATAAAGCACGGAGAGTCTTTCAGCAATACTTTTGATTCCGGCGCTTTTTGTGGATTCTGACGAGCAATGGCGGCAACGACCAGATTTCCGGTCGCAATAAACTCAACCTGACCAGACAGGTATGCCGACAGCGTGGTGTTGTTGTCTTCATAGCGTTCGATTTTTGCATCTTTCGGTGCAATGTCTGTCAGAACCAAGTCTTCAACTGCGCCGCGAGTCACGCCAATAGACTTGCCGGAAAGCTGTTTAACGTCGCTCAACGCGTCGCCTTTGGCACCGAAAACGCCGAGGAAGAACGGCGCATAAGCTTTGCTAAAGTCGATCACTTTTTCGCGCTCAGGGTTTTTGCCCAAGCTGGAAATAACCAGATCAACCTTATCGGTCTGTAAGTAAGGAACGCGGTTGGCACTGGAAACCGGCACCAGCTGCAACTTAAGTTTCATTTTATCCGCCAGGTAATGCGCCATATCAATGTCGTAACCCTGCGGCTGCATGTCGGTGCCAATCGATCCGAAAGGCGGGAAGTCCTGCGGAATAGCGACACGCAGAACGCCGCGCTGCTGGATTTCCTGCAGTTGATCGGCCAATACCAGCGGTGCCTGAACCATCAGCAACGCTGCACCTACCCACGCCAATAACCGTTTGTTCATTTTCATTTTTGATTCCCCGGACTCATAGTTTATGAAACGATAGATTCTTATGCCACACATTCTGCAACTAATGTGCCAAAAAATAAAAATGCGCCAGACTACTTAGCAATACCGCGATACTTAAGGGATTAAGGGCAATAAGCGGTGAGTGTGATGAGGCCTAATCGCCCCAGAACGGAGCAAGAGAGGCAAACCCCAATCGGTGAGATGCACCAAAAAAGCGCAAAGGCACCAACTTAGGGCTTTGATTTGTTCAGATCAACGCTGTTCTAGCTCGTCAAGATCGTTATAGAGGTCGGTAATTTGGTGAATACGTTGACGCCCAGAAGCCAGCATTTCATGCAGCAGGGCATTGCTTAGCAGATTGGCCATGCTCATCGCCGCCGAATAGGAGTCAAAGGCAGAAACACTGTCGAGCGACGCAGAAAGGTGCCAGCGGGCCAGCGGAATAAGCGACTGGGCTTGAGGTTCACAGATAAGCAGCACCGGAACGTTCATCTGCTGAAGCTGAGTCAAAATAGCGCGTGCGGTGCGTGGGCGGCGGCGAAACGCGATAAATATCACCACGTCCTGAGAAGTCAAATCGACCAGTTCTTCGGCCAACGTCTGCCCGGGTTGCGGCATAATCATCACCTGATCTCGCACTTGCAACAGCTGCTGACGCAGGTGAAGCGCAACCGGATAACTGTTGCGCAGCCCCAGCAGGCGTACCTGCCGCGCCAGACTCAGCGCGGTGATCACTGCCGTAAACTGATTGCCGTCGATCTGGTTAATCCACTGGGTCAGGTTGGCCATTTCCTGTTTGTAGTGCCGCGACAACAGCGTGTTGCCCTGCACCGCATCGCGGCTGTCGGTTAATGGCATGCCGCTCTGGCGCAGAGTGCGCACCTCATCTCGCATATCGCGATAGCTTGGATATCCCAGACGTTTGAACAGGCGGCTGACTGTGGCTTTTGACACGCCGCTGAGGCGCGCCAGCTCGGCGCTGTTATAGCTCATCAAGTCATCAATATGATCGAATATAAAATCCGCAACCCGCTGTTCCTGCGGCGTAAGCTCGGCGTAATAGCCGCGCAGGCGTTCATCGATCTGTTTCATGTGCAATTCCCTGTAACCAACGTTTCAGCCGAAGATATCATGACCTACAATTGCTGTAGCAAATAAATTTTTTCAATTTCGACCGCCGCTTATGTTCACAGTTTTAGAAAAGATTAACCCTGAGCAGCCGATCTGGAACACCTCTTGCTTATAGTTAAGAGTAGTTAAGGTAAGAAGTAGAGTAGTTAAGGTAAGAAGTTAGGCGAAGCAGTGACAGACATGGGTTATCGAAATTGAAAAAAAGCAGCCAGATGAAAAGACTCAACCGTGAAATAAGGATGACGGCATGATAAACAGCAATAGCGCACCGCTTGGTATGGCGGTTACTCCTCATCATCTCGCCAGCCAGAGCGCGTTGGCGGTTTTACGGGAGGGAGGCAATGCCATTGAAGCAATGGTTGCCGCCGCCGCCACCATCGCCGTAGTTTATCCGCACATGAACGGTTTGGGTGGTGATGGTTTCTGGCTGATTGTACCGCCGCAGGGCAATCCCGTGGCCATCGATGCCAGCGGTGCCGCAGGTTCTCTTGCCTCTCTCGATTTTTATGCCGGCGAAAGCCATATTCCTCATCGCGGGCCAAAAGCGGCGCTGACCGTGGCCGGCACCGTGGGCGGCTGGCAGGAAGCGCTGAACGTATCCGTTGAGTTAGGCGGTGAGCAAAAACCGGTTTCACGCCTGCTGCGCGATGCGGTTCGCTACGCCGCCGACGGCTTTCCAGTTACGGCTTCTCAGGAGGCAGCGACTCACAGCAAGCGACACGAGCTGGGATCTATGGCTGCCTTTTGTGAGGTTTTTCTGCCTCACGGCCAGGTACCGCAGTGCGGGCAGCGCTTTACTCAGCCACAGTTAGCCTCGACGCTGATGCAGCTTTGCGAAGAGGGTCTCGACAGTTTTTATCGTGGCAGTTTGGCCGACAGCATGGCCGCAGACATGCAAAAACTCGGCATGCCACTGACCCGCGATGACCTGGCAGCCTATCGCCCACAGCGTCGTGTTCCCCTTAAGCTCAAGCACAGCAAGGGAGAAATTTATAACCTGACGCCTCCCACGCAAGGTCTGGTTTCACTGGCAATCCTTGGTCTTACCGACCGCCTAAACCTTGAGGCGATGGATGAAGGTGCCACCATTCACAGCATCGTCGAAGCCACCAAGCTGGCATTTGGCCTGCGCGACCGTTTTATCACCGACCCGCGCATCATGACCCAGGATGCTCAGGGGCTGTTGGATCCCGCCTATCTCGATGCGCTGGCGACGCGCATTAATCCTCATCGCGCCGCAGATTGGGGTAAAGGCAAAGGCCCAGGCGATACGGTTTGGATGGGCGTGATGGACAGCAGTGGTTTGGCGGTATCGTTTATCCAAAGTATTTATCATGAATTTGGCAGCGGCGTGGTGTTACCCAACAGTGGCATCATGTGGCAAAACCGCGGCGCTTCTTTCAGCCTCGACGCCGACCATCTGCTGGCACTGGCACCGGGCAAACAGCCGTTCCATACGCTAAATCCTGCGGCTGCGCGCCTGTATGACGGGCGCACGATGGTGTATGGCGCGATGGGCGGAGACGGTCAGCCGCAAACCCAGGCGGCGGTGTTTATTCGCCACGTGGTACAGGGAAAACCGTTGCAGGAGGCCATAACGGGACCGCGCTGGCTGCTTGGCCGCACCTGGGGGCAAAGCTCCGATTCACTTAAGCTTGAGAGCCGATTCAGTCACGCCACGCTGGCAGGACTTCGCCAGCGGGGTCATGAGGTCGAGATGCTGCCTGAATTTAGCGAAGCCGTTGGGCACGCCGGAGCCATTGTGCGCCACACCAACGGTATGTTCGAGGGTGCTTCGGATCCGCGCAGCAACGGCAGTGCGGCGGGTTTCTAAGCGTGAGTGGGCGTTTGTTTCCCCCACCCTCCCCCAAGAGGCGAGGGGGATCAGATTTAAGACATTTCCCCGTAATTAATTTGGGGATTAACAGACAGGAAAAAACGATGAAAACCACACCTTCTGCGCCTCCCGCTGATTGGGCGGCGTATATCAGCCAGATGGAAGCCGTATTAGCCTTGGAGCTTGACGATGCACGTCGTCAGGAGTTACTTGTCCAGTTCACCCGTATTGCCCAGATGGCACAACCGTTGATGGACCTGCCGCTTGACCCGCGCCTCGAGATTGCCGGGGTTTATCACGCATGAAACCTTTACACGAAAGCAGTATTAGCGATATCCAGCAGGCGCTCAAAAACGGGGATGTTTCTGCCAGCGAAATTGCCCGACAAACGCTCGATAATATAGAAAAAGCCGACCCAACGCTGAATGCCTACACCCACGTTACCGGCGAACGTATGCTGTGCGAAGCGGCCAAAATCGATAAACTACGCGCCAGTGGCAGCACCCTACCTCCGCTTGCGGCGGTGCCTTACGCGGTTAAAAATCTGCTTGATGTCACCGGGCAAGTCACTCTGGCCGGTGCTAGCCTTAACAGCAGCAATCCGGTGGCAAAAGAAGATGCCTGGACCGTCGCCCGCCTGGCCGAAAAGGGGGCGCTGATCTCTGGCATGCTGAATATGGACGCGTACGCCTACGGTTTCACCACCGAAAATAGCCACTATGGCGCCACGCGAAATCCGCGGGATACCGCCCGCATTGCCGGCGGCTCTTCGGGCGGTTCCGCCGCCGCCGTTGCCGCAGGACTGGTGCACTTTACCTTGGGCAGTGACACCAACGGCTCAATTCGCGTCCCTTCTTCATTAAGCGGTATTTTAGGGCTAAAGCCGACCTTTGGCAGAATCTCGCGCCGCGGCAGCCAGCCTTTTGTCGCCAGCCTCGACCACCTTGGCCCGATGGCACGCAGCAGCAGTGACCTTGCGCAGGTATACGATGCAATGCAGGGAATCGACGTTGCGGATGCGTTTCAGGCAAAAAAACCGACCACCGAGACCTTTTCTCAACTCGTGCGCGGACAGCAAGGTCTCCGCACCGCAGTACTCGGCGGATATTTCAATGCCTGGTGTGATGACAACGCCAAGGAAGCAGTAAAACGTGTGGCTCAGGCGCTTGAGGCGCAGGAAGAAATTGAAATGCCACAGGCCGAACTGGCCCGCTCAGCGGCATTTATTCTTACCGCATCAGAAGGTGGAAACCAATATTTACCTCTTCTGCGCTCGATTCCCGAGCAGTTTGAACCGCTTTCGCGTGAGCGCCTTTTAGCCGGTGCAATGATACCCGCAGCATGGTACGTTCAAGCGCAGCGCTTTCGTCACCAGTTCCAGCAGCAAGTACTGCCGATGTTCGAACACTGGGACATTTTAATCGCGCCTTCAACCCCTTGCCCGGCAACGTTAATCGGCCAAGAGAGCATTGAAATTAATGGTGTCTCTCTGCCAACCCACGCCAGCATGGGCATGCTTACCCAACCGATTTCGTTCCTTGGATTACCGGTGGTTTCCGTGCCGCTGACCACCGCCGGTGGCCTGCCTATCGGCCTGCAGCTGATTGCTCCACCGTGGCGCGAAGACCTTTGCCTGCGCGCTGCCTGGGCATTAGAACAACAGGGGATCGTCAGTGTCAGCAGCTCCATCATTAGCTGATTGCCTGATTTACACTATTTTTTGCGGAATATAGAGATCATAATGAAAACTGAAAATGTCGATCGTCCGGCGATTTTGGCTGAGGTTAATGCGGCTTTTTATCGCTATGAACAGGCGCTGATTACTAACGACACCGTGGTTTTGGATGAGTTATTTTGGCATGACCCGCGCACCGTGCGTTTTGGGGCCGGAGAGAATTTATACGGCATTGATGCTATTCGCGAATTCCGCGCCTCACGTCCGGCGCAGGGTCTGGAACGCGATTTGCAAAACACCGTGATCACCACTTACGGCGACGACATGGCAATTGCCAGCACTGAGTTTCGCCGCGAAGGCAGTGAGAAAACCGGTCGACAGATGCAAACCTGGATTAAGATGCCCAGCGGCTGGAAGATAGTCGCCGCACACGTGAGCCTGATGGTTTAACCCCTTCCCCCACTTATAAGCTGTGTCCAACCTCGGGGATTCAGTTCACTTGTCAATGCAGGAGAGTTAACCTTTTCCCCCGCTCGCTTGAGCGGGGAATGTAGGGAGGGGGAGTCGCGATACCCAGACCAAAACAATTAGAGCTGTGCCAGCAGCAGATCTATGGCCAGCAGCATCCCCTGCGAACTAAACGTGTGTGTCTGACCCGTCTGCAAAGACAAAAGCGACGTAGCCTGTGCCGCCAGCGGTGAATCCGCCAAGGCAATGGCGACCACCCCCGCACCGCAGTTCAGAGCATGCTCGGCAATCTCAGGCAAAAGCCCGTTTTCATCACTTAACGACAGTGCTAAAACCGCATGCTGCGACGTCAAGCCTGAGGCACTGATGCGCATTAACTCAGGGTCGTTAAAGGCATAGGCAGGATAACCCGCGCGTAACAGGCTATTTTGCAATTCGCTGGCAAACAGCGTGCAGCGACTTTCGGTGCTAAAGATATAAACGCCTTTAGCGGCCGATGATATTAGCGACGCAGCCCTGATAAAAGCTTGCTCATCGAACTGCTGCAGCTGCTGGTGAACGCTGTGCTCACGCTCACCGATTTTACCAATCCAATCTGCCGAGCCTTTGCTGGCCGATTTTTCTGGCTGCTGAGCCATGTAGCGAGAGCCCACCGCGCTGGCCTGCGCCAGTTTCATGCGCAGGTCGCGGATATCGTCACAGCCCATAGATTTAGCAAAACGCGTGATAGTTGCCGGACTCACCCCCGCCTGCGAAGCCAGCTGTTCAATGGTCGCCGAAGAAGCAAAAGCCACATCATCGAGAATCGCCTGTGCGACTTTGCTTTCCTGTTGGCTGAGCTGGTTTTGCTGCGCGCGAATCTGATAAATGATGTCGCCAATGTCTTCATAGCCGATTGATTTAGCAAACCGGCGAAGTATTTCCTGACTGACCCCAGGCATTTTACCGATTGAGGCCGCAGAGGCGAAAGCAATGTCCGTTCCCCCCAAAACGGGCTTTGAAACAGGGGTATCGGTAATATGAGTCACTTTCTGTGCCCGCATGTGGGTCATAAAGTCGTTAATATCCTGACAGCCAAGCGAGGTGGCAAAATGTGCCACCGTGTCGGTGCTAACGCCTGCCCGCGATGCCAACTGTTCTAGCGTGGCAATCGATGCAAACGCCGGATTTTCCAGGATAACTTTGACGACTTTGTTTTCTTGTCGACTGAATTGCCCCTGCAAGAATTGAATTTGATAAACAATATCCACAGCTGAGTTGCCCTTTTCTTTCGTCGGCCATGCACACAGGCCATCGACTGCTCACGTTGTTCATAACTCAGCCTACCAAATCGGCATGATTTTCACACAGCATAATTCCCTATGAGCCAGACTACCAAAGTGAAAATAATTTTCAAAGACCTTTAAAGCCAGGGTAAAAACTTTGTGATCTACATCACCACGAAATAACACAAACGATTGATATTAATGGTTTTTTTGATAAATACTTTTTTCTTATAAAAATAAAACTAATCTCAGATCACATTCATGAAAAAAAATTTCACGACAAAAAAAGGCTCATCACATTGTTTTAATTGAGATTTCATCGTTATCATAATTAAAACCTATGATTTAGCCTATTTACTTCATCTCTAGGCTAGCGTTTTATATTTCCACAGCCGATGAGGTTCAATTAAAGGGAATTCATTTTATGCAAAAGATTTTTCTATGCTGTGCGGCCGGTATGTCTACCAGCATGCTGGTTCAAAAAATGAAAACAGAAGCCACCAAGCGACAATTATCTATCGATATTGAAGCCGTACCGGTGGCTGAATTCGAAAGAATTATTCTGTTGGCCGATGTCGTGATGTTAGGTCCGCAGGTTAAATATGAACATGCTCGCCTGTCTGACATTGCTGCCCGTCACGGTAAACAGGTTGAAGTTATTAATATGATGGATTACGGCACGATGAGAGGGGATAAAGTATTAGACCAGGCCTTAAGCCTTATTTCTTAGTTCTCTTCACGCGTAAATAGAAAATCTTTTCTCAAGGGCAGGACAATATTTATCTGACCTTCGAACAAGGGGACTGTGTGACTCTAGAAAATAGCGTTCTTGATAATGTTAAACTCGACGTTACTCATTTCGATTCTTTTGATCTCGAAAATAAAGTAATGGAGTTATTAGTTCAGGCAGGAAGTGCTCGGAGTGTGCTCCTTTCGGCGCTCAGAGAAGCAAGAAGTGGCAATATTACTCAGGCACACAGTCTCGTCGAGGAAGCAAAGTTATTTATTTCTGCCGCGCATAAAATTCAGACCGAATTAATTGGTATGGATGAAGGCTCCGGGAAAATTCCCGTGAGTTTAATTTTGGTCCATGCGCAAGACCATTTGATGAACGCCATGCTTATTCAGGAATTAGCCAGCGATATGATTGAACTCTATCGCCGTAACCCGCAAGGAGATTAATATGACCAAAATTACTGTTATCGGCGGTGGCAGCAGCTATACGCCAGAACTCGTTGATGGACTGATTCAGCATCACGGCGAGATTGGCATCACCGAACTGGCACTGGTAGACGTAGAGGCTGGTCGTGAAAAAGTACAGGTCATTGCCGAGCTTACCCGCCGCATGTTTATCCGCAACGGCCTTGAGCAAATCAAAGTAACGGTTCACTTTTCTCTTGAAGAAGCCATTCGTGGCTCAAGCTTCGTGCTGACACAGCTGCGAGTAGGCCAACTTGCGGCGCGTGCGGCAGACGAGCGTTTAGGTCTTAAGTTCAACATGCTGGGTCAGGAAACCACCGGCGTTGGCGGCTTCGCCAAGGCGCTGCGGACTATTCCTGTGATGCTCGAGGTCGCTAAAGCGGTTGAAGAATTGGCCCCTGACGCCTGGATAATCAACTTTACCAATCCGGCAGGCATCGTTACCGAAGCCGTCAGCCGCTACAGCAAAGCCAAAATTATTGGCCTGTGCAACGTGCCGGTCCATATGCATCATATGGTCGCCAACATGCTCCAGGCACCCTACGACGACGTCGAGCTGCGTTTTGCCGGTTTGAATCATATGGTTTGGGTTCATCAGGTTACGCTTAAGGGACAGGACGTGACCGAGTCTGTTATCGAACGGTTGTGCAACGGCGAAACGTTGACGATGAACAACATTAAAGATACCCCTTGGCCACCGGCTTTCCTGCGGGCACTGGGTGCCATTCCCTGCCCTTACCATCGTTACTTCTATCAGACTGATGCGATGCTGGCTGAAGAGTTTGAAGCCGCTGCCGAGCGTGGAACACGCGCAGAGCAGGTCATGAAGGTCGAAGCCGAACTCTTCGCCCTCTACGCCGACCCAAATCTGGCAGAGAAACCTGAGCAGCTTAATTTTCGCGGTGGCGCATTTTATTCCGAAGTGGCGGTGGAACTGATCCGTGCGATCCACAGTAATTCGGGTAAAGTGCTGGTGGTAAATACGCAAAATAAAGGGGCCATCATTGGACTGCCTTATGATGCGGTAATAGAGACTAACTGTGTAATCGACGCACAGGGCGCACATCCACTTTCATTTGGCCCTCTGCCTTCAGCCATGAATGGTTTAACGCAGCAGGTAAAAGATTTCGAACGCCTGACCATCGAAGCCGCCGTAAAAGGCTGCAAAAAAAGCGCAATACTGGCATTGGTAACCAATCCATTAATTGGCAATGCCAATATTGCCGAAGAAATCCTGGAAGAAGTACTCACTATAAATCGTCGTTACTTACCGCAGTTTAATTAATCACATTTACCTTATAAATTTCAGAGTGAAATACAAAGGGTAAAGAACAGGGGGGACTATGGCTAATATAAATATGTTGATAGAGCGTTACGTATTACCGGCAGCATTAAAAATCGCCGGGCAAAAGCATATATTATCAGTTCGTGACGGCATTATTTTAAACATGCCCTTCATGCTGATTGGATCGTTCTTTCTTATTTTTGCCTATTTACCGTTCCCCAGCTATGCCAATTTCATGGGAGAAGTATTCGGTGCGGCCTGGCGAGACAAACTGCTTTATCCGGTAAAAGCAACCTACGACATTATGGCGATTATCTCCAGCTTCGGTATTGCTTACCGTCTGGCAGAAAAATATCGTGGATTGGATCCCCTCAGCACCGGTGCTGTTTCTTTGGTGGCTTTTCTACTCACTATTCCCCAGCATACTTTATTTACGCCGGTGGTCGGTGCTGAAGCCATGATGGTGAAAGGCGTATTACCGATGAATTTCATCGGCAGTCAGGGGCTGTTTGTTGCCATTATTATTGCCCTGCTTTCAACTGAGATTTATCGCTTTGTTCACAGCCGGGATCTGGTTATTACCATGCCTGAGGGCGTTCCTCCGGCGGTAGCAAAATCGTTTCTGAGTCTGGTGCCAGGATTTTGCGTATTGGCGGTGGTGTTAGCACTGCGCCTTATCGTCGAGGCAACGCCTTTTGGCGATATTAATACCATGATCTCCACCATTATCGGCATTCCGATGCATCATATTGGCGGCACCCTGCCGGGCATGATTTTCTCGGTGATTCTAATCGGTTTGCTGTGGACGCTGGGCCTGCACGGTGATGCAATAGTGTTGGTATTCATTCAGCCAATTTGGCTGTCTAATATGTCCGAGAACCTGACGGCGTTTCAAACCAATCAGCCACTCCCTCACATCATCACGCAGCAATTTTACGATTTGTGGATAGCCCCTGGAGGAACCGGCGCGCTGTTAGGGCTAGTGATCTTTATGTTAATCCGCAGCCGTAGCGCACAGATGAAACAGCTGGGTCGCATCGCGGCACCGGGATGCTTGTTCAACATTAGTGAACCAATGGTATTTGGTATCCCGCTGGTAATGAACCCGTATTTCTTCCTGCCGTTTATCCTGACGCCGGTGGTGCTGGTGATTGTCACCTACACCGCGATGGCAACGGGGTTAGTCACGCCGCCGGTCGGTATTGCTCTGCCGTTTACTACGCCTATATTCATCAGCGGCTATTTGGCCACGGGTGGGCATATTTCGGGCACGGTTATTCAGGTGGTGAATCTGGCAATCTCGATGGTGATTTACTATCCGTTCTTCCGCGTGTGGGACAGACAGAAGTATCGCGAAGAACAACATCACATTTCAACGCAGGCAGAGCAGGCCGGTGCTGAAGCCCTGGCTAAGTAATCGTCTTTTAAAACAATACGGCAGGTCGAATCGGAAAACGGTTCGACCTGCTTTGTTAATAAAGTCAGCCCTCTCGCCCATCGCGGGCAGAGGACTCATCGGGCGCTATCGGAGATTTATTCAGCCGGGTGATGCTTCACCCAATGATCAGCAATTTCCTGTCGTTTACACACCCAAACGCGGTCGTGAGACGCTACATAGTCGAGGAAACGCTGTAGGGCGCGGAATCGACCGGGGCGGCCCAAAATACGGCAGTGCATGCCGATAGACATCATTTTGGGTGAGCTTTCACCTTCAGCATACAGCACGTCGAAGCTGTCTTTCAGGTAAGTATAAAACTGTTCACCGGTGTTAAAACCCTGTGGTGAGGCAAAGCGCATGTCATTGGTTTCAAGAGTATAAGGGATTACCAAATGCTGTTTTACTTCGCCGGAATCGAGTTTAACCGGTGTCCAGAACGGCAGATCATCACCATAATAGTCGCTGTCGTACTGAAATCCGCCCCGCTCGGCCACCAGCCTGCGAGTGTTCGGGCTGTCGCGTCCGGTGTACCAACCCAGCGGTTTTTTACCGAATAAGTCTTCAAGGATCGCCACGGCTTTGCGCATATGTTCAGCTTCCTGCTGTTCACTCATGTCTTGATAGTGGACCCAGCGCCAGCCGTGGCTTACTACATCATAGTTTGCCTGCTTGATAGCCTCGACGACCTCGGGATTACGCGCCAGCGCCATGGCTACGCCAAATATAGTTAACGGCAGGCCGCGTTTCACAAACTCCTGATGGATACGCCAGAAACCTGCGCGTGAACCGTATTCATACAGTGAATCCATCGACATGTGGCGGTCGGGGAAGCTGGCAGCGCCGATAATATCGGAAAGAAACTGCTCGGAGCCGGCATCGCCGTGAAGAACGTTATTCTCGCCACCCTCTTCATAATTAAGCACAAACTGCACGGCAATGCGGGCGTTGTCCGGCCAATTGGCGTGTGGAGGTTTACCCGCATAGCCAATCAGGTCACGAGGATAATCGCGGGTAAAACTATAATCGATATCAGACATTGTTTTCTCTGCTAGTCGCTAGTTATTGAGGTCTGCAAAACGGCCGGAGAGCGGCTTGGGCAGTGGGTAATCGAGGTCGCCAAATTTGCTGGTGGTCAGGCGCAGGGCGTGCAGTGATTCAATCAGGCGCACCGCGGCGCTCACGCCGTCAATCACCGGAATGCCCAGTTCGAGGGTCAGTTCCTGTGCTAAATCGGCCATACCGCCACAGCCGAGAACAATAGCGCCGCTGCCGTCGTTTTGCTTGGCCTTGATACACTGTTCACGCACTTTTTGTTGCGCCATACCGCTGCCGTCGTCAAGTGAAAGCACCGGCAAATCGATGGCGTGCAGCGCGGCGCAGTGGCGCTCAAATCCATACTGATGCAGTAAATGACGGGCAATCACCAAGGTGCGCGGCAGCGTGGTGACTATCGAGAATCGGGTCGCCACCAATGTGGCCATGTGCATGGCCGCTTCGGCAATACCTACTACTGGCGCACGAGCAAGCTCACGCGCCGCCAATAGTCCTGGGTCACCAAAACAGGCGATAATATGGCCGTCAACGCTGGCCTCTCGCCCGGCTTTTACCTGCTGCAAAACGCCGAGCGTGGCAATCGCCTCATCAAAATGTCCTTCAATTGACGGTGCTCCCTCCTCGGGACAAACGGCCAGAATTTCGGTTCCGGGCGAGGCCACCTTACGGGCAGTGGCGGCCATCACTTCGGTCATGCCAAGACTGGTATTAGGATTGATTAACTGTATACACAGAGATGAACCCGTCATCAGTGCGCCTCCTTGACATTGACCTGCGGCACCGTGACGCCGGAAAATATTTGCGCAAAATCGGGCGTTGGCGTTTCGCTGTTTTCAAAACGCAGACTGGCCACAATATCGTCAAAATGTTGCGCCATTTTTTCGGCCAACGCCACGGCGTCACGCTTTTTCAACAATGCCAGTAGGTCGTCGTGATCATGACAACGACACCCCTGCTGCCACGGTGCTCCCCACGCGGCTATCGCCAGCGAGGAACGTAGCGTCAGTTGAGAAACGGTTTCAGTCAGCACTTTATTACCGGAGATAGCCTGCAACTGAACGTGAAAAGCCGCAGAAAGGCGGATTGCCGCCGGACCGTCGCGATCCTCATGGGCTTTTTTCTCTTCATTCACCAGTTTCTTCATCGCTGCAAGATGAGGCGACTGAGAGTGCGCCACCACGTGGGTCATATTGGCGCACTCGAGAATTTTTCGGGTGGTAAAGACGCTGCGCGACTCTTCGGCATCTGGCGTAGTGACGTGCGCACCACGTTTGGGCAACAGTGTCACAAGTTGCACTGCGGCAAGGCGTTGAAGAACGCGACGGATACCCGTGCGGCTTACGGAAAATGCGTCGGCCAGCGCTTCTTCAGGCAATTTATTACCGGGTAACAGCGTGTGCTCGACTATCGATCGCACCAGTGCGTTGTAAATGTGGTCGTCCTTATCCTCAGTAAAATAAGCCGTATTCAGGCCGTTCCAGCTGGTCATTATCACTACTCCGTATACGGAACACATAACTTATCGTATACATGAAAATATATTTTTGTATACAAAAAATGAGATTTGGCCTAATTCCTGCACTGCACATTTGAATGATTAATTTTTTGGACTGCCGGACATCGGCTTCCCCCTATTTCAAATGTTGTTTATGACAGGAGCACGATTTATGCCAAACCAGGAAAACACCTCTGCTGCTGACCCTCAACTGAGTGCCGGAATTATCAAACCGCACTACAGCCCCAGGTTATGCAATGATGATTTGGCACCAACCCGCGATCAGAACTGGAGTTGGTACAACATCTTTTCCTTCTGGATGTCAGACGTACACAGCATGGGAGGTTACGTTGTTGCCGCCAGCTTCTTCACTCTAGGACTGGCCAGCTGGCAGGTGCTGATTTGCCTGCTGTGCGGCATTTGCATCGTACAGCTCTGCGCTAATCTGGTGGCGAAACCTAGCCAGCAGGCAGGTGTCCCTTATGCGGTTATTTGCCGTCAGGCCTTTGGCGTGTTTGGCGCAAATATCCCGGCGGTCATCCGTGGCCTGATTGCCTTTGCCTGGTACGGCATTCAAACCTACTTGGCCGCCAGCGCGCTGATGCTGGTGATGCTTAAGTTCTTCCCCGCGCTTAATCCGCTGACAGTGCCACACTGGCTGGGTCTTTCTGCATTGGGCTGGATTTGTTTTGGCGTGATGTGGGTGCTGCAGGCGATGGTGTTCTGGCACGGTATGAGCGCGATTAAACGCTTTATCGACGTGGCTGGCCCGGCGGTGTATGTGGTGATGCTGATGTTGGCTGGATGGATTGTATACAAAACCGGTCTGAGCAATATTTCGTTTACTCTGGCAAGCAAGTCACTGTCTGCGGGCCAACAAACCTGGGAGATGATTACCGCAACAGCGCTGGTGGTGTCTTACTTCTCGGGTCCGCTGCTTAACTTTGGGGATTTCTCTCGCTACGGCAAAAGCATGGGCGAAATTCGCCGCGGCAACCGTTGGGGCCTGCCGTTTAACTTCCTGCTGTTCTCGATTGTTACTGTGGTGATTGTCTCAGGCACGCAGTCGCTGTTCGGCACCATGATTACCGACCCGATTGAAACCGTAAGCCGCGTGGGTAACAGCGTTGCCGTTGCGCTTGGGCTGCTGACGATGATTATTGCCACTATCGGCATCAATATTGTCGCCAACTTCGTTTCACCCGCCTTCGACTTCTCCAACTGTTCACCGCAGAAAATCAGCTTTCGTACCGGCGGGATGATTGCGGCGGTAGGTTCTGTTTTGCTGACGCCGTGGAACCTGTTCCAGTCTCCTGAGCTCATTCACTATACGCTCGACGTATTGGGTGCGTTTATTGGGCCACTGTTCGGTATTTTACTGGTGGATTATTATCTGATTAAGCGCGGACATCTTGATGTAGATGCGCTGTTCAACGATACGCCTTCAGGCCGTTATTGGTATCGCAACGGTTTCAACCCTAAAGCCATTGGCTCCCTGTTGCCTGCCGTGGTGATTGGTCTGGTGATTAGCTTTACGCCAAGTCTGCATCAGGTAGCGAATTTTAGCTGGTTTATCGGTGCATTTTTATCGGGTGGATTCTACCGTTTTATCGCACGACACGACCGCGCGGCGGCAACGTCAATGAGCTATGTAAAAGCTGAGTTGGGTAAAGAGTAATTTCTGGAAGGATAAAAGCAGCGAAGCCCTGATTCATTACTGAATCAGGGCTTCTGAATGTGGCGGAACGGACGGGGCTCGAACCCGCGACCCCCTGCGTGACAGGCAGGTATTCTAACCAACTGAACTACCGCTCCACTTTACTTCTTTTACTGCCGCTCCATGTCACTGGAACGAGGCGAATATTACGGTTGACCAATGATTCCGTCAATGTTTTTTCTGACAAATAATTCTATTTGCTCAGTATTTCCGCAGGATGCTCAAATTGGTGTCACAAAAATCAGCATTTTATTCAGCCAGTGTTTCCGGCGGTGCCGGACGCCACAGGCAGCTGCCGCCCTTCTTCATGACCAAATCCAGACGCGTTTCGTGCGCACTCAACTCTTCGTCACTCGCCATCAACACCCTTAATCCCGAGACGGGACGCAAGATTGGCTGAATATCCAGTCCGTCGACGCCGGTATTTTGCTCACCCTCGTGGGAAAACTTCATCAGCGTCTGCCCACCGGTCATCATGAGATAAACTTCAGCGAGGATTTCGGAGTCAAGTAACGCGCCGTGCAGCGTTCGCTTACTATTGTCGATTAGATAACGATCGCTGAGCGCATCGAGGTTGTTGCGTTTGCCGGGGAACAGCTTGCGCGCCATGAACAGGCTGTCGGTAATTTTACAAAACGTTTCGGTTTTGGCGATGTTACGTCCCAGCATACCGAACTCGTAGTCCATAAAACCGATGTCAAAGTTCGCGTTGTGAATCACCAATTCGCCGCCGCGAATATAATCAAGGAAGTCATCGGCGATTTCAGCGAAAGTCGGCTTATCGGCTAAAAATTCGTCACTGATACCGTGAATGCCGAACGCCTCCGGATCCACCAGCCTGTCGGGCTTGAGGTACACGTGAAAATTTCGACCGGTCAAACGGCGGTTGATGACCTCAACGGCACCGATTTCGATGATGCGGTGTCCTTCATAGTGGACGCCCAGCTTATTCATGCCGGTGGTTTCAGTATCGAGAACAATCTGTCTAGTAGGTGTCGTTAGCATATTGCAGTGCTCATAGCGCTCGTTTATGTCAGACTTGGCTTTTACATTCTGATGGAAGAGTCTACCAGAGATGCGCAAACAGGTAGAAATTTTCACCGACGGATCTTGCCTCGGCAATCCGGGACCCGGTGGTTACGGCGCAATATTGCGCTATAAAGAACATGAAAAACCGTTTAGTGCAGGTTACCGGCTGACGACCAACAACCGCATGGAGCTGATGGCGGCCATTGTTTCACTTGAGGCGTTAACCACGCCGTGCGACGTCACGCTAAGCACCGACAGCCAGTACGTGCGCCAGGGGATCACGATGTGGATCCACAACTGGAAGAAACGCGGCTGGAAAACGGCTGATAAAAAGCCGGTGAAAAACGTCGATTTATGGAAACGCCTTGATGCAGCGATTCAGACCCACACCCTGAACTGGATGTGGGTAAAAGGCCACGCCGGTCACCCGGAAAACGAACGTTGTGACGAACTGGCGCGCAACGCTGCCGGTAATCCAACGCTCGAAGACGTAGGGTATCAGCCCGAAAAATAGCCTGCACCGCGCCGAGTTAGTCCTCGTGATCTTTACGGTAGCTTTTATTGGCCCCGACGGGTTGCGCGATAGACTGTCGGCGCGCGGGCATTTTTTTAGCGGTAGGCAGCAGCGGCAGCGTGCGCTTTCTTGCCACAATCACTGTCATGCAGCCTAACGCAGGAAGGTGGGTGCTAATCATGCGTCCACCTTGCTTATGCCACGGCAATACCTGAAAGCGCGATTTAAACATCACCTCGTAATTAAGCAGGCTTAGCCAGTCGATCAGTCGCGTCTGAGTGAACATGCGGCTGTTAAACGGCTGACGCTTGCGTAAAAAAGGGATGCATTTGCCGACCCCAAGTAAACTAAAGGGAGCAAAGCCGCTCAACACTAGCCAGCCGTCATCGATCAATACTCTATCGACTTCACGAAGAATACGATGCGGATCGGTGGCATAATTTAGGGTGTGGCACAGCAGGCAGGCATCGACCGATTTCTGCTCAAACGGCAGATAATAAGGGTCACCGCGAACGTGCACCTTGTCTCCCTCCGGTGCAACGTTAACCTGATGCGAAATAGTGCAGTCTTCGCTACTGATTTCAGTGCTCAAATTGCCAATTTTAAGTAAATGAAAGCCATACAACTTGCTCCACCAAGGTTGCAGTTGTTCTTCAAGCGCGGCACGGTAGTAATCACCACGGGGAATATCGTCCCAGGATGAAGGCACCACGAGCTTTTTGCGAATATGTGCTGACTTCATGATTTTTTTTCAACTTTCAGGCAAGTGCTTAACAGGAGTTTGTGATGAATCTTATCAGTATTCCGGCATTACAGGACAACTACATTTGGTTGCTTGACGACCAAAATGGTCATTGTGTGATTGTTGATCCGGGCGAGTCCGCGCCGGTGCTTGAGGCACTGGCCGCACACCAATTAACCCCTTCAGCCATTATGCTGACCCATCATCACCACGACCACACTGGCGGCGTTAGCGCAATTATCAAGCAATTTCCTGCTGTAAAAGTGTACGGCCCTGAAGAAACTTCAGCCAAAGGGGCTAAGATAATTCTTAAAAGTGGTGATGAGGTCGAAATTGGGGGGGTGAATTGGTCGATTTTTGCTACGCCCGGGCACACTCTTGGTCACATTTCATACTACAGCGCACCTTATCTTTTCTGTGGTGACACGATGTTTTCTGCCGGATGCGGACGTTTATTCGAAGGCACTCCACAGCAAATGTACCAATCGTTTCAACGCTTAGCGGAACTTCCTGACGACACACTTGTCTGTTGCGCGCACGAATATACAGTTTCAAATCTTAAGTTTGCACGTTCAATCCTGCCAGACGATTCCGATATTTCAGCACATGAACAAACCGTAGTGGATAAGCGCAAAAATGGGCAATCATCCCTGCCTACAACCCTCGGTTTAGAACGTAAAATCAACCTATTCTTACGCTGCCATGACGTTGATTTACAAAACAATTTAAACCTTAACGAAAGCATAACGCACGACTGGCAGGTTTTTGCGCTTTTACGCCAGCTCAAGGATAGCTTCTGAAGCTTTTAGTTGTCTTTTTTGGCAGGGCAAAGTAGTATTGCTCGTCTTTTAAGCAACTATGACACACACATGAAGGCTAAAGCGATTATCTTCGCCTCGGTGTTGCTAGTGGGTTGCCAGGCGTCCAGGCAGGACGTCAAGGTGCCAGAACAGCATGCACAGAGTTTGTCTTCGGCAAGTCAAAGTGAAGCAGGAGAGTACACAGACGATGGTCAGTCGACATCGGCACAGTGGTTAGGTACAAGTGACCCCAATGCGCAAAAGAATCTGTGGAACTTCATTGGCGACGAGCTGAAGATGAAGGTTCCGGATAATTCCCGGATCCGTGAGCAAAAAGTAAAGTATCTGAAACAGAAGAGCTATCTCCACGATGTAACATTACGGGCAGAGCCGTACATGTACTGGATCACCGAGCAGATTAAGAAACGCAATATGCCGATGGAACTGGTACTGCTACCCATAGTGGAGAGCGCTTTTGACCCCAAAGCAACCTCAGCAGCTAATGCCGCTGGGTTATGGCAGATTGTGCCAAGTACGGGTCGCAACTATGGTTTGAAACAAAACCAGTGGTATGACGGTCGCCGCGATGTTGTGGCATCGACAACTGCTGCGCTTGATATGATGCAAAGCCTGAACAAAATGTTTGGCGGCGACTGGTTATTAACCATTGCAGCTTATAACAGCGGTGAAGGTCGCGTGATGCAGGCGATTAAACAGAATAAAGCAAAAGGTCGACCGACTGACTTCTGGTCACTGGCGCTTCCTCGTGAAACGTCGATTTATGTACCCAAGATGTTGGCGCTTAGCGATATTCTTAAGCACAGTAAAAAATACGGGATTAGCTTACCGAAACCTGACGAAGACCGTGCACTAGCGCGTGTTGAAGTGGGTCAACAGATGCAGTTAACTCAGGCGGCTGAGATGGCGGGCATGTCACTGACTAAGCTTAAATCCTTTAATACCGGCTACAAACGTAATGTCACGGCCCCTAACGGCCCTCATTACATTGTGTTACCCAAGGCGCATGCCGACCAGCTCAAAGATTCCCTGGCTGATGGAGACATCAGTGCGGTTCAGGAAACAAGACTGGCCAGCAACAGCACGTCTGGTGCAGCTTCTTATAAGGTCCGCTCCGGCGATAGCCTGACAGGAATTGCAGCCAAACTGAATGTGAAGTCCGGTGACTTACAGCGTTGGAACAATTTACGCTCGGCGAGCGTGTTAAAAGTTGGGCAAACCCTGCAAGTGGCAGACAGCGGCGTTAACGGTAGCAGCAACGGCAGTATTACGTATCAGGTACGTAAAGGCGATTCGTTGTCGAGCATTGCCAAGCGCAATGGCGTGAACATCAAAGATGTGATGCGCTGGAACGCGGGCACCGACAGCCTACAGCCTGGTGAAAAGCTGACACTTTACGTTAGCGGCAAGCAGAGCCCTGATAGCTGATACAACTTCGTAGCCCTTAGAAAAGCACCCATTGGGTGCTTTTTTTTTCATCTCAAGTACCTGCTATTACCCTAAAATAAATAATCTTTTCCCGTCGTGCTCTCACGGTAAATAACCTTTTTTCGCCGTCATATATTCACGTAAAAATAATCGCCCCCTCTCACCCCCTCGACATTCTATAAATTCATTCGTCTGGCAAGAATTAACGAAATCACCGCTGCCCGCCCAAAAATACAATTAAAACTACAGCTAAAAATAGACAGAAGATAATTTTACGAAAAGCGCAACTGACAGGCTCAAAGTCCATAATCATCAAAAAATATGTGATTGCGGTCACAAAAATATGACATCCCTTTTCTTTGCTGTTATACCTTATAAGCGGTGAGAAGCAGACCAGACCTAGTGTTATGACATAAGGCGAGGGGAAAGACAGCGCGATCGGCCACTATTTTCTCACCCATTTAAAGATTGATTGGCCACCCTATTTTCCCTCTCCCACTTTTGCAAGGACGTATTTGAAACACTAATAATAAACTATAAAACAAGGTACTTATGACGCAGACAAATGAAGAAAAACGAGAAACACTCTCAGAGACGCGAGGGGGCGAAAATAGCGCTCCCGCTACGGTTGAAAATAGTGATAACAACAATTTTCTCAGCGCCGATGCGTTTCTCCTTACTGCCACAGGCATAGCCGCAATAGCCGGTTTCCTTTATGGATATGACACAGGGATTATTTCAGGCGCTCTGCTGCAAATAACCCATGATTTCTCTCTCTCGAACCATGCACAAGAGTTAGTGACCAGCGCTATTTTAGTGGGTGCAGTCATCGGTGCACTTTGCTGCGGTAAACTTTCGAGCGTAATGGGTCGCCGCTATACGGTGATGACGGTTGCGGCCATCTTCGCCGTCGGCGTTATCGGCTCTGGCCTTTCAGCCTCTGCTTTTTGGTTGGGCATGGCGCGTATTGTTTTAGGCTTCGCCGTCGGGGGAGCGTCGCAAATTGTGCCAGTATATATTGCCGAGCTGGCCCCGCCTGAAAAACGTGGGCGACTGGTGACCTTTTTCAATATTTCAATCGGTATTGGCATTCTGACCGCTGGCTTGGTAGGCGCATTTATGCAGGATATCTGGTCATGGCGTGTGATGTTTTCAGTTGCCGCCATTCCAGCATTGATACTGCTGGTAGGGATGTTCCCCATGCCGGAAAGCCCGCGCTGGTTGGTGGGTCAGAAGCGAACCAAAGAGGCGCGTATCGCGCTGAATATGGTACGAGAAACTGACCGTGAAGTCCGCCATGAGCTTAGAAATATTCAAAAAGTGCACGATAAAGTCGAGCGTAAAAGCGTGGCTGGCTGGAAGGATTTGAAGCAACCTTGGATGCGCCCTGCCCTGATTGCCGGTTTAGGCGTCGCCGCCTTCACACAGCTTTCCGGCATCGAAATGATGATCTATTACACGCCGACCTTTCTGACTGATGCCGGTTTTAGCCGCGCAGCGGCGCTGCACTCGGCGCTAGGCGTAGCGGTTATTTACCTGGTGATGACCGTTATCGGTAAACTGGTGGTTGACCACGTGGGTCGCCGAACGCTAACCCTGTGGATGATGCCCGGAGCAGTTATCAGCCTGTTCCTGCTCGGTCTCATGTTCATGCTTGATTCTAAAGGGCAGCAGTACGGTTGGTTGATTGTCACCTGCCTGTTTGCATTTATGGTGTTCAACTCGGGCGGTATTCAGGTGATTGGCTGGTTGCTGGGTTCTGAAGTCTATCCGATGGGGATCAGGGAAAAAGCCACCAGTTTGCACGCCGCAACGCTGTGGGGCTCTAACCTGCTGCTAACCGCCACGGCGCTTTCGCTGGTGGGTATCTTGGGGATTGGTGGTGCAATGTGGTTCTACGCCCTGCTTAATCTGTTGGGATTCCTGTTTATTTTCTTCCTGGTGCCGGAAACCAAAGGCCGCTCACTTGAAGAGATTGAAACGTCATTAAAAGAGGGGCGTTTTTATCCTCGCCAGCAGAATAAAACGCAGAAAGGAATGAAGCAGGTTGATGAGATAGCGTAATCAACGTAGTAACATTCTTCAGCAGTAAAATTTGGGAAACAAAAATGCCTCGGGGCGTGAAGCCATCAATCGGGGCATTTTTTATAAATCGATACCTTCCGGTGGCTGTTGCGCCAAGAACTCCACCAGCAGTGGATTATGATCTGAAGCCCGAGTATCCAATACTTGCGCGTTAGTGACACTCAGCCCGCGATAGAAGATAAAGTCCAACGGCCGACCAAACGCCCGGCGACGCAAGTCTAAAGGGAAACGCACTTCCTGTAGTGAGATGTTACCGGCAAAGCCGTACAGCGCGTTAATTCGCTGGCGACTCCAGGCGTTAAAATCTCCCGCCATCACTACCGGCCCTTTATGATTAGCGATTTGCTCCCCTATCGGGTCAAGCTGCTTGCTGTAAACATCAACGCCGATGCTGAAGTTCACCGCATGAATGTTCACCACCATCAGCAAACGACCATCAAGCAACGGATACACCGTCACTAGAGCCGATTTTGCCAGCCGCAGCAGCGGTTCACGCTCACGCAGCGGACAGCAATAAACCGGATGCGCCGCCGCTAGCGTCATAACGCCAGAAGGATGCTGCGGAAGAGAAACGGCCGGAACCTGATCGGCGGCCATGTAATGTGAGGTAGCAAAACGGATCAGCTCGGGTGTAGTTTGCGCTTCCTGCAACAAAACCAGCTGCGCATCCTTGCCAAAGCCCTGCAGTACAGAGAGCCAATCAGCACGCTGCTGCTTGAAAATGTTCCAAACCATGATGCGTAAAATGTTCGAATTAGGCAGTGCAGCCCCCGGCGGCAGGCTCGGCCCAAGATGTGCTAACACACCCGGGAATATTTGCTCGACCGGTTGACCTGCAACATACCTCATTGCATACGTTTTTTTCGGCACACTGTTAACCCATTTGATCCAGCACTTTTCACTGCGAAGGAGTGCTGGTGATGTCCATCGAGAGTCTGCTGTGCGGAAAAATTTCCCTTCAGCGGTATTTCTCAGTATACGCCCCCGAACAGGAACCCCCAATTTGTTTACATTGGTATACATCCTGAGCAGAATAGTTGCGACTTCTCTCATCTTATTGATAAAAAAAGCCCGCTGCCTCGTTTCAAAGTTTAGCCCTTTAAGACAAACTCAGAAATTATCAGACTGAGTTCATAAAAACTCATTGATGGCAGTCGTCATCACCCTGTGTTTAAATGACAAAAATAACCAAAGTATCAAATCATTTATGCTGGAGAGGCAATAATGAAAGCGAGCTCTGAAGAGCTGATGGTGTTTGTTACCGTGGTAGAAAGCGGCAGTTTCAGCCGTGCGGCCGAGCAACTGGGACAGGACAATTCAGTGGTCAGTCGCACCATAAAACGCCTTGAGCAGAAACTGGATATCCAGTTGCTAAACCGTACTACGCGGCAAATTAGCCTGACGCACGAAGGTGAGCGCTACTTTACGCGGGTGCAAAAAATCCTGCAGGACATGGCGGCGGCAGAAAACGACCTGTTGGAGCATCGCAATGAACCACAGGGGCTGCTGCGTATTGACGCCGCGACGCCGGTTATTTTGCACGTACTTTCTCCGCTGGTTGCCGAATTTACCCGTCGCTATCCCAAAATGACCCTTTCGCTTTATTCCTCAGAGAGCAATATTAATCTGATAGATCAGAAGGTTGATGTCGCAGTCCGCGTGGGTGAGCTGGAAGACTCCAGTCTGCGCGCGCGCAAACTTATGCTGAGTTACCGTCACGTTCTGGCCTCTCCCGCCTATCTTCAGCAATGGGGCGTGCCTAAGAGCGTTGATGACTTAGCCAATCACCGCTGTTTGGGATTCAACGAAGTGCTGGCGTTAAATAAATGGCCGCTGCTGTGTGCCGACGGGCAGCAACTGACTATTACTCCCTTCGTTAGCGCGGGCAGCGGTGAAACCCTGCGGCAGCTGTGCCTGTCGGGAAATGGCATTGCCTGCCTGTCAGATTTTATGATCAATAAAGATATCGAGAGAGGGGATTTAGTGGCGCTCTTAGTGCCTGACGTGATGCGCATTGCCATGCCTTTACACGCGGTCTATTACAGCGATCAGGCGGTAAGCACCCGTATTCGCTGCTTTATTGATTTTCTGAGTGAAAAACTGGGGCAAGATGATCCCGAGGCGTAAATAAGCGCACAGCAACCGTCAAAAAAAAGCCCAAACCTGCGCTTGGGCTTTGAGGATATAGACACAGCAAACTCAGAAAAAAATCACAAAATAGTCACAAAATAATCAGTCCCAGTCTGGGGCCAAACCTTCAGGGCTGACCAAACGGCCATCTCGCTCAAGCCCGGCGATCTGCGACATCTCATCGGCAGTCAGCGTCAACTGCTGCGCCAACAGATTACTTTCGAGGTTGGTACGTTTAGTGGACGACGGAATCACCGCATAGCCCAATTGCAGCGCCCAGGCTAGAACAACCTGTGCCGGCGTCGCGTTATGATTTTGCGCAATCTTAATGATCGTCGCATCTTTTAACGCGTCACCGTAGGCCAGCGTCATATAAGAAGTAATAGCAATATTATTCTGGTGGGCAAAATCTACTACCTTACGATTTTGCAGGAACGGCGACAGTTCAATCTGGTTAGTGGCGATTTCTGCTGCACCTACCGCATCGATAGCTTCTTGCATCAGCGCGACAGTAAAGTTCGAGATGCCAATTTGACGGGTCAATCCCAGCTCTTTCGCCTTTACCAAGGCATGCATAGTTTCCGCTACGCTCACCGCTGCGTTTGGCGATGGCCAATGGATCAGAGTTAAGTCGACATAGTCAGTTTTCAACTTATCGAGGCTCGTTTTTAAGCTCTCGATCAGCGCATCGGTGCTTAAATTTTCAATCCAGATTTTAGTCGTAATGAAAATTTCGCTGCGCGCTACGCCGCTCTCTACAATCGCTTCACCGACTGCGGATTCATTGTCATAGATTTGCGCGGTATCGATGGCGCGATAACCGAGCTCAAGCGCGGTAGTTACGGAGTCTTTAACAATCTGGTCTTTTAAACGAAAAGTCCCTAAACCGAATACAGGTATACTCATAGTAATACTCTCTTTAATAAAGGTTATTTATGTTCTGACCCGCTTTGGAGGTCGAGGTATGCTGAGAGTATGAACTGGGGTTTAATGGATTAAAACAACCGCAATGTCATAATACTTTTGACTAAAATGCAATAATCAGCACGGCGATACCTGCGGTTTAAACTGCTGCCAACCAGGTTCAGGTACCTTTTCTAGCTGACTTTTATCAAAGCTCAGACGCCAATGTTGCAGCTTGCTCACCGACGTGGGAAGAGCCACAGAAAGAATCAGGCCCTCGGTTGAGCTCACAAAAAGGTGGGAGACTTTGCATTCGGCCGAGAAGGTGTGCTGCGCGGGATCGATCTGGATGCTTTGCATTGCCCAAATGCCCTCTCCGCGCTGTTTCAACAGCGCTTCTCTCAGGCACCAGAGTTGCCAAAAGGCCGTTTGCGGCGAAGGCTGAGCCTTAATCCATTGATTCTCTGTGGGCGAGAAAAATTCCGCGGCCAACGCCGTTAACCCGCGCCGCTGACGGTTGATTTCAATATCACAGCCTACCGGCCCCAAAGCTGAAACCACCACCAGCAGCCTATCGCCGCTGTGACTGAGATTGAAAAAAGGCAGAGAAGGGTCGGCAAATGCCGGTTTACCCGCCGCATCCACAACAATTTTCGGCAGTATGGGCTGCTTAAAGAGCAGAAACATCAGTTCGGCCAGCAGTGACCGGCCCGCCAAAAATGTTGCTGACCGCCGCGCACTCATTGCGGCTGCCTCTTGTAATAAAGCAGGAGACAGACGCCGCGTTGAAACAGGCTCAATGAGATCACAAACGGCCAGCGCGGCTACCATCTTAAGGCCAACGGCGAAAAATCAGCGAGGTGTTGATACCGCCGAAGGCAAAGTTATTTGACTGGATAAACTCTGTCTCGATGTGACGCGGTGTGCCAATCAGGTAATCAAGATTGCCACAAAGCGGGTCTGGCTCTGTCAGATTAATCGTGGGGAAAAATCGCCCTTCGTTCATCATTTCTAGCGACATCCACGCTTCTAAAGCGCCACAGGCTCCCAGCGTATGGCCGAAATAACTTTTAAGCGACGAGATCGGCGTCTTATCACCGAACACGGCGGCGGTGGCATGACTTTCGGCAATATCGCCGCGATCGGTCGCCGTGCCGTGCGCATTGATATAACCAATATCGGCAGGTTCAAGCCCGGCCTGTTTAATCGACTTGGCAATGCAGATTTGCATGGTTTCCTGCTGCGGCTGGGTAATATGCGCGGCATCGCAGTTGGTCGCAAATCCGATAATTTCGCCATAAATCTTAGCCCCGCGTGCCTGTGCGTGGTCGAGAGATTCAAGAATAAGCGCGCCCGCGCCTTCGCCAATCACCAGTCCATCGCGGTGTTTATCAAACGGCCGCGGAGAAAGCTGCGGGGTATCATTTTGCTGGCTAGTGGCAAACAACGTATCAAACACGGCTGCTTCTGACGGACAAAGCTCTTCCGCACCGCCCGCCACCATCACCGTTTGATAGCCGTGTCGTATCGCTTCAAAGGCATAACCAATAGCTTGGCTGCCTGAGGTGCAGGCACTGGAGGTGGGGATCACGCGTCCTTTTAAACCAAAGAACAGACCCGCATTCACCGCCGTGGTGTGCGGCATCATTTGCACGTAAGTGGTACCGGTAATATTGTTGGTGTGCTGTTCGGTTAGCATGGTGGCAAATTCACTGACCGGTTTGGTGCTGCCAGTGGATGAACCGAAGGCAATACCGGTTTCGCCATTGGTCAACACCGGATCACCAATCAGTCCCGCCTGCTCCAGCGCCAGTTCGGTCGCACGGGTCGAAAGTAAAGAAACTCGGCCCATCGAACGAATTCGTTTACGGGTGTAGTGTTCAGGCAGCACAAAGTCGTCGATGGGTGCGCCCAGATGAGTATTAAGCCCCTGATAAATCACCCACTCGTCCATGTGTCTGACTGCATTACGACCCTGTAACAACCGCTCCGACACCTCGTTCCAGCCGTTGCCAAAGGCGGTAACGCCCTTCATGCCGGTGATAACCACGCGCTGAAGACTCATACCATTCCCCCGTTAATCGAAATGACCTGACGGGTAACATAGCCCGCGATATCCGACATTAAATAGCGGGCCAAACCGGCGACCTCCTCGGCGGATCCCAACCGTTTTAACGGGATCATGCTCATGGCGGCATCAACGGCCTGCGGCTGCATATCGAGCATGCCGGTGTCGATAAGCCCCGGCGCAATACAGTTAACGGTAATTTTCCGCTTAGCGAGCTCCAGCGACAGGGCTTTGCAGGCACCGATAATCCCAGCCTTGGCGGCACTGTAATTGACCTGCCCACGGTTGCCGGTAATACCTGAAACCGAGGACAGCGCGATAATGCGACCGCCCTGACGCAGGCCAATCATTGGCATAACGCAGGGGTGAAGCACGTTATAAAAACCGTCGAGATTAGTGTGAATAACACCGTCCCAATCGCTTTCACTCAGTGCCGGAAAGGCACCGTCGCGGGTTATTCCCGCGTTATTCACCACGCCATAATAGGCACCGTGTTCGGCAATATCGGCCTCAATCGCCTCACGACATTGCAGGCGATTGCTGATATCAAAGCTAAGGGTTCTGGCACTGCCGCCCGCCTGTTTTATCTGCATAACGGTATGCTCCGCGCCCTGCCGGTCGCTGTTGTAGTGCACCACCAGCGTAAATCCATCTTTCGCCAACTGAACGGCGATAGCCTGACCAATACCTTTACTGGCGCCGGTCACTAATACTGAACGCGTCATGTCGCTGTACCTTGCATTAATTTTTTTAATTCTTCTGGTTCAGGCTGATAGGTGTTTAACCTCGCCTCGGCAACGCTTACCCCGCCAGTGCCATCGTCGGTGTTTAAGGTTATAACGCACTCGAAACTGGCCAACTTTTCATCCTGTAATAACATGCTGACGTCAATGGTCAAAATGCCGTTTGCCGGAAACGCCGGCACACTGCATTTGAGTCCACGTCCGCCTAGCAGCATGCCGAGCCGAGGCTCACTGCCGCGTTGCTGGCTGTGCCATCCACTCCAGACACCCACTGTTTGCGCCATTAATTCGATGGAATACCACGCCGGTAGGTTTCCCTGCGCATCAATAAATGGAGCCAATACGCCGTCGGAATTAACGGTGACCTGACAGCAGGCCGACTGCTCACCGACATTCAGCACCTTTTCAATTAACACCATCGGTGCGGCATGGGGGAGATAATGTTCTGCGCATAAATAATTCATGGTGCTTTCCCCAATAAAATGCTGGCGTTATTGCCGCCAAAGGCAAATGAGTTGGACAAAATGGCCGACTTTTGCAGACGCTGTGGCTGCGTCACCAGTCCAAACTCTCCCAGACTGGCATCGGGCGTACACTGTGAAAAATCTTGCTCAGGCAGCGCCATGTCGCGGGTAAGCAGCAGCCAACACAGGGCAGCCTCGGTCGCTCCGGCAGCACCCAGCGTGTGGCCGGTCAAATGTTTAGTGGAGCTGCAGGGAACGCGGTCGCCAAACAGGCGTTGAACAACCTGGGCTTCTACCCGATCGTTTTGCTCGGTCGCCGTGCCGTGAAGGTTGATGTAACCCAAGTCTTCGGGAGCCATACCTGCCTGCTCAAGCGCCATGCGCATGGCCCGCTCTGCGCCCTCGCCCTGTGGATGCGGTGCTGACATATGCCACGCATCGGAAGACTCGCCCACGCCCAGCAAAGCCACTTCCGAAGGTTCTCGCGTCAGCAGAATAAGTGCGGCGGCTTCACCAATGTTGATGCCGTTTCGCTCAGTGGCAAACGGTTTGCAGCGCGTATCAGAGAGCGCTTCAAGGCTGGAAAATCCGTTAATGGGCATACGGCACAGGCTGTCTGCGCCGCCCACCAGCGCAACGTCAGCAAGGCCGGCTTCAATGAGACGTTGACCGCTGATAATGGCCCGGGCGCTGGATGAGCAGGCCGTTGAGAGCGTATAAGCTACGCCGTCAAGATTCAGTAGTTTGGCAAGAAACTGCGAGGGGTCGCCCAACTCCTGCTGTTGATAGTTGTATTCCTCGGGGAAAACGCCTTCTGAGAGGCTGTATTTAACTGCCTCTTCGCCTTCCGCAATCCCTGAGGTGCTGGTGCCCATCACCACCGCCACTCGGTCTTTACCGTATTGTTGAATGGCGCGGTCAATCTCGGGGCGAATTTGCTGCAGCGCGGCCATCAGTAATTGATTGTTGCGGCTGCGGTGGCGGGCAAGCGAATCGGGAACCTCGGGCAATTCATTCAGAACTTTTCCGAGCCAAATCGGTTGCTTGCTGGTCAGCCATTGATCCTGTAGCGAGAGACCGGGAGAGCATCCTGCGGATAAATTATCAGCAATTTCATTAACCTGGTTGCCCAACGCATTGACCATGCCCACCGCTGAAAAATAGATCATTCACCGCCCCCCATATTTTGAATCGCAATATGATAGTGGAATGCGTGCTGGGTTATTGCAACAGGCTGGCGTTTACCGTTTTCACTCACGTAATCAATCTGCGTAACGACTTGGCCTGACTCATCAAACAGCGTGCGCGTGGTATCTTGATCGACCAGCTTCCAACCGGCGGGCAGCAGGGGTTGCCAGCGATTAATTGGCCAATAGCTGAGCATGATGTCGGCCAAAACTTGATTGGCAGGCGGCAGATGAGCGATTTTTATTGCCTGCTCAGTGTGAATGCCGCTGCCGTCATACAGCACTTTAAACAGGCGGATCCCCAGCGGTGACAGGCCCGCCAGTTGCAAAGTTTGTCCGTTGGCGTTGAGCAACACCCACAGTGATTGCTGTTTCCCGTCCACAGTCCCGGTCAACAACTGTTGCTGATCGAGCTTTTCATTTAGCCGCGGAGCAGGCAGCGACACCCGAACGCCGGGTTTAAGCCACGCCTGCGCCTGCGTGCTGGAGTCTGGGCGCGATGCGCATCCCGCCAGCAATATAGTCAACATTATCAACAGCCATTTGGCTTTTATCATTTTTTGATCCCTCTTTTTTTGCCCGCAAGCGTGAGCGGCGACAGGACAAAAGCGGTCAATATTCCGCTACTCAGCACAATGCCAAAACTGCTAATCGCCTGAGTCGAACTGAACACCAGCATGCCAAACGTCAGCTGCGTGGTGACCACCGCCATGAAAATGGCAAACATTGAGGTGGTCGGCGTTCCCCGTGGATTAGTGAAAAACAGGGTGTAATTGATACCAATCCCCAAGACCAAAATTAGCGCCAGCAGTGAAAACAGATTCAGGCTATGGCCGCTAAGCCCAAGTGCGGCAACGCCCATCGCCAGCGACAACAAGGTTGGAATGCAGCAAATCGCGCCGTGAGGCCAGCGAAAGCGCCACAGATAAATCGCTGAAATAACCCCAGCAGCAAGCGCAAGCAGCCAGGAAAGCATCACTCGATACTGTTCGAACAGGCTGCTGAATTCAGTTTTACGATCAATCCAGCCGATGCCAATCATTGACTGCGCCATCTTTTGTATAGCCGCACTGTCAGTGACACCACTGACCGGAACCAGAGCCGCGCTACGTCCGTCGGGCAACGAGAGCCAAAGCAGCCGCCAGCCCTGACTTATTACGCTTTTTTGCCACATCTGCGGCGTCACCCACTGTGCTGACACGTCGGCCACATTAACGTTGAGGCCAGCCTGCTGCAAACGGCTCGCCACCTGCGGCGCGCGCTGCGCCAATAGCGCCAAATCGTCCTTCTGCCGCTGTAAAGAAGGTAAGCCAAGCAGTCGGTAGCCGCCAAGAATGCCGTCTTTTTTCGCCTGTATCAGGCGAGGCTCAAGCGCTTCAAGCCGCTGCAGCGTCAATTCGGGGTTTTCGCCATACACCACCAGCCATTTTTGCTCGCTCGACTGGCCGGTCAGTGCCGCTATTTTTTGTTCCTGCTTCAATAAACCGGCCGGAAGTGCCTGTAGTTGACCAATATCGTCGTTTATCTGCAGACGAGAGATACCCACCGTCGCCAACAGCAGCACAGCCAACGGCAGGCCAATCCGCAGACCTTGCTTGTTACGCCAGGCGTGAAGCCAACGCAAAATCAGCGTAAGACCGGGCGTAGGTCCGACCGGCAGGCGTTTTGCCAGATAGGGATACCAGCACATCACGGTAATGCAGGCCGCACTCAGCCCGGCAGCGGCAAACACTGCCAGCTGCTGCATGCCGGGGAATGGCGCAATCAGCAGCATAAGATAGGCGGTAACTGTGGTTAACATAGCCATTGAGAGAGCGGGAAATAGTTTTTTCAGACTCTCAAGCGGCGTTGAGTGCTGCCCGTGAACGCGACGTTCGGTAAGAAAATAGAGCGTATAATCCGCAGAAATCCCAACAATGCTGGTGCTGAGCACCAGTGTCATCACGTGGATTTCGCCAAATACCCACAGCGTCATCACCGTGCCCGCGAGTGCGCCTATCGAAATCGACAGCAGACTGAGCAGCATCGGCACCACCGAGCGGAACATCAGCAAAATCAGTGCGAAAACGCCAATTACCGAGGCTATCCCTAGGGTTGAAATATCGTGTTCGGCCTGCTGGCTAGCGTAGTTGCTGTAAAAAACCGTGCCGCGCTCTAGCACCTCAGCTCCTGGCCAACGGCTCTGAAACTGTGTTTTTAACGCGTCGAGCCGCGCCACTATTTGCTTGCTGCTGGTGATGTCGTAGGAAGAGGCCCGCAGCTCGGCGTGGACCAGATACCAACTCTGCCCCTGCGCGTCTTTTGCCATCAGCCAGCCATCATCGAGCGTCATTGCTGCGCCGTTTTGCTGTTGAGCCATCTGTGAGGCGCGCACCAGGAGCAGCGGATCGTTCGCCAACTCTTTACCACTGACGCCGGCGAAGGCCGAATAAACCTGTCCGAGGATCCACTGCGACTGTGCCGCCGCGCCGTTGGTCAACCGCGCCCGCGTCGCCGCGTCGAGCATCGCGTTACGGTGACTGAAGAAAAACTGCCCCCACTGTTGCTGATGCTCAGCGTCCATCGGGCCTTCAACCTGCTGCAGCGACGATAATTGACGAAGATTTGTAAGCCAATCTTCGAGCGCCTTTTTACTTTGCTCGCCCGCGGGCGGCTTTACCAACCACATTAATTGGCGGTCGAGCCTCTGGCTAAAAGCGCTTGAAAGCGTATCAGGTACGCCGCTCAGCTGTTGTTTAGGCAACAGCGCCAATACGCTGCTATTAACTTGGCTGCGCGGCAGCAACCAAAAAAGCGCGGCTGTCAGTATCAAACAAATCATCAACCAACCGAATGCCAGTTGGCGATGGCGCTCAGGAAGAAAAATGCGGCTTCTCTGCATCGGTTAAGGTCTTAGGCTCTGTACGTTGGTTAAAAAAGCGAATTTTCGTGCTGTCGCCCTGCATATCATTGATATCAATATTATTAAGGAAGGTTTGACCGTCCAAGGTAATAGTCTTAAACAGGCGATTTAGCGGCGACGTTTTCGGCGTTAATTCCAGCGTCCAATTACCCTGCCCTCGATCGTGGAAATCCAGCGCAAAGTTTTGCTCCAGTGCGCGGTGGTCGGCGTGAAACAACGCCGTTAGCAGCGAGTTAAATTGAAACATCTGCGGGTTGTTTTGCGCAGTGACGACCTGCGGCTCCTGCCCGGCCATAGTCTGCACCATTTTGCTCTCGGTGAGCAGCAGGCTCAAGGGGAAAGGCTTCTGCTGCTGCCACCACAGTCCGTCGCTGCGGGAAATAATCAGGTTACCGCTGGAGTTGAGCTTCTGGTCCATGCCGCTGACGCTGCGCTGCTGGCTAAAGTCGGCGCGTAAAACCGGCTGTTGGCTGAATCGCATTTGCAGGTCGTCGAGGGTCACAGCCTGCGCTGTCTGGCTGACCAGACCCACAAGTAGCAGTAGAAAACGCATCATTAACTGACTCCCATTTTTTCGAACAGTATTGCCGGTGAGGCAAAGCACATCTCTTTGCTTTCAATACTTACCGCGACCTGAAGCGTGAAGCCCCGGGTAGTGCGCTTGCCGGTAAGAGCATCAAAAATCTGGTAGCCAATACGCAGGCGATTTTCAAACTCCTGCACTTCGGCCTGTACGACAATTTTTTGTTCGAAGGTGACCGGTCCAATGTATTTCACGCGGGTGTCTACAATCGGCCAGACATACCCAGATGCCTCCATTTCGCGATAGCCGTAGCCAAACTGTTTTAACAGCGCCTCGCGAGCGACCTCAAGATAACGAAAGTAGTTGCCGTGCCACACTACGCCCATCGAATCGACGTCGTGAAAAGGCACAGTTATCTCGATGCGGGTCGAAAAACGAGGATCGGATAAACGCGGATCTTTTTTCTCAGCCATATCACTCGGGCTCTCTGTCAGTTGGCGCATCTTCGGGATGCTTCCAGAAATCATAAAAATTAAACCAGTCATGCGGCGCCAGCAGGCTGTAATGCTCTAGGCGTTGTGCATAACTGTCGACGATATCTTGCAAACTTTGTTGCCGGGTAGCCCGAGGAAGGAGCAGCGGATCGGCAAAAGGTTCGAAATAGACATTCAGCTTATGCTGTTGCACGATGCCAAACATCAGGAAAACGGGAACTCGCAGTGCGGCGGCCAAAATAAAAGGTCCCTGCGGGAAGGCGGCTGGCGCGCCTAGAAATTCGCTGTAAATCAGGCGCTGTGAACCCCGTCGATGATAGCCGCTGGCAGAGGTGCGATCGCCAACGATCGCCACCCACTCGCCGCGATCGAGCCTTTCCTTCAGCATAATGGCAACTTCAGGCCCCATATTGGTGACCTGAATAAGATTAACGTTGGCCTGAGGATTGACCTCTTTCATCACCTGATTGAATCTTTCGGCGTGCTGGGTAAACACCAGAGCGTTCACTTTCACGCTGTTATTCAACTCACCCAGTGCGCGACACGACTCGATGTCACCGAGATGGGAGCCAATAATCAACGTGCCCTTGCCGCTGGCAATTTGTGCCTCGCAGAGCACACTATCGACCAGCACGGCATCTCTTCCCAGCAGGGTATCTCCCTGCCAGGTGGCAAGCTTACTCAGCATGGCATCGCCGAAACGCATAAAATGACGAAAACTGTTCAATCGATAAGGCAGCTCGATACGCTTGGCCTCGGCGACCTGAGCGAGCCGAATGAGGTAGTCTTGAGAGGCGCGTCGCTGCCGCCGTCCAGTCAACCAAAAATAGCCTATCACCGGATAGAGCAACAGTTGAAAGGCACGACGCCCGAGCATGCGATAGACGCGCAGCATCAGTCGAATGCCCCACAGCCCCCTGCGTTCACTGGTTTTTGACCAATGGGGATCGGGGCTGGCATTTTTTTTCATACGCAGAAGTGTGGGAATGCGTGGCAACATGCCTAAAAAAAGCCGCGTGTGCATCCACGAAATGCGTAAATTGTCTTTGATCGCGTCAAAGTGCGAAAGCCCGTCTACGGGATAAATTACGCGGGTATCGATAAAACGGCTGCGCGTCCCCTGCCAGTAAAGCCGCACCATGATTTCCGTGTCAAAATCCATCCGCTCGCCAATCGCGCTTTGCTGCATCACAGCCAACGACGCCTTCAGTGGATAGACGCGAAAACCGCACATGCTGTCTTTTAATGAAAACGAAAGGGTTTCTATCCAGACCCAGAAATGCGTGACATAACGGCCATACAGACGCGACTTGGGCACAGAACTGTCGTATACCGGCTTACCAGAAATCAAGCTTTCAGGAAAGGCCTGTGCCTCATTTAGCAAGGTGGGCACGTCTGCCAACTGATGTTGTCCATCGGCATCAACCTGCAGTGCGTGGCTATAACCCTGCTGCTGGGCATATTTCATCGCTGCCATCACTGCGGCACCTTTGCCACGATTCTCGGGCAAGCGCTTCAGGGAAACCCAAGAATGCTGCTGCGCCAGACGCTTAAGCTGGTCTTGTGTTTTATTATCGCTACCATCGTCCACCACGATACAGGGTAGAGCAAACGGCGCGAGTCGCGACAGCACGCTGGCCATCATCGCTCCGTGATTAAAACAGGGAATGACGATACATGGGCGAAAAACCTGATTCAGCATAGGTTTATCTTTCCATTGCTGGCCTGACGATCGCCGACTTGGTAACTGAAGGTGAGTTTATTTTTTTCTGCTAACCAGTGAAGAGTCAACGTAACTCGTTGATCTGGTAGAAGCGGTTGCTGGAACTTAAGCACATCAAACCCACCAAATTCACCGGCAAGCGCCAGCTCTTGTCGAGCATATTCCATAACCCAGTGAAGCTGGGTAACGCCGGGTAAAATAGGTTGGCACGGAAAATGCCCCTGAAACCAGAAAAGGTCCGCTTGCAGCATGAGTTCGAGCGTAACGCCGTTGTCCATACGGTGTTTATTTAACACCTTTGGCTGCATCATAAAAAGAGCTCCTTTAGTTCAGCGTACGCCCGCTTACCCTGTTGGTTAAGCGGAATTTCGGGCAGAAATCGCCAAAATCTCGGTAATGCCACGGCCGCTAACCACGGACGTAAAGACTGTCGCAGTGCCAACGTGACTGCGCTGTGAGACTGCTGTTGCAACTGCTGCCGCGCACTGGCACTTAATACCACAGCGGCGGCGATGTAAGGGCGACCGTTTTTTTCGATAGTGATCACGCACGCGTCGTCAATGGTGGGTAATTGGCACAGGCGGTGTTCAATTTCGCTTAAAGACAGCCGCTGTTCGGCAATTTTAACGATGCGGTCTTTGCGTCCAATCAAGTGAAACTCACGGCCGTTGACGGCAAGTTCAATATTATCACTGAGCTCAATGCCTCCTGGCTGCAAGATTAATTCTGAAAAGACGCGTACCCGATTTTCTGGCTCAACACAAAGTTTAACGCCGTCGAACAACGTCCAGGGCGTCCCTTCATGCTGCTGCTGACGACTGGCGATAATACTGGTTTCAGTGGTGCCGTAAATATCCGTGGGATATACGCCACAAAGTTGCTGCACTCTTGCAGCCTCTTTCGCCGCAAGCGGTCCACCGGCCGAAAATATCTGCACGCTGCTGATTTTGTTGAGGCGGTCGTCCAAACGCTGCAGAAAAGTCGGGCTGCTGACCAGCGCCAAGGAAAACTGATTGGCCATAAATACTAGCTGCTCGTGAACCTCAAGACTGCTTGAATAGAACGGCAACCCTAATCCTAATGGCAGCATAAAGCGAAAAGTCAGACCATACATGTGCTGCGATGAAACGGTAGCGACAAAGCGTGCGCCGTGCAGCTGTTTGCCCCAGCGCTGCACCAGCCACTGGCTTTCAGTCTGTAAACTGGCCACGCTTTTAATGATTTTTTGCGGCGTTCCGGTTGAACCCGAAGTGAACAACACGAGGGAAGCATCCTGAGGGAATGAGGGCAATTCGCTGTTATCGGCCTGTTCCACAGCCAAAATAGCCGTTGGGAGTATCAACGCAGGACATTGCAGTTTCAAAGCACAATCGGTCAGAAGAGCATCAAACTCTGGCTGTTGCTCTTCAAGCTGTGCCTGCCGTTGATGCCCCGGCAGCACGGGCAATTTGTTGCAGTAAAGCACCGCCAGCAGGGCAACAGCAAAATAATAACTGTCGTTGAAGCACAGCGCCCAGCGATGGGAGGCTTGCTGCTGCAATTGGGCAATCAGCGCAGTGACGTCGCGCCGAAAATCACTGTGGCGCCACTCTTGGGTACGGCTCCAGGCTATTAGGCGATCTTCACCTTCAACGGGGGTCAGCCATTCTTCCATCGGTAATGCTAACCGCGCTGGAGTCTTTTTCTGACTATCCATTCAATACCCATTAATAAGCCCATCAGCAGATAACTGATCCCGCCGTTGTATAAAGTCCAAAGTGCAATATCACCTTTCAGGCAGGTGTAAAGCGCAATGGCGCCGTTAACGATGAAGAAAGCACACCAGACCTGCGTGACACGACGCGTGTATTGCACGGCCTGCGGCGGCAGTTCTGGCTGAGAGAGTCTGGCGAGTCGCTCAACGATAGGGGGAGGAAAAATCAGTGAATAGCCAAACAGCAGCAGCAGTAGGCCATTCACCGCCACGGGATAATAAAGCAGCATTTGCGTTTCATGCAGCAGCCAGCTTGCAGAGGCAAATATCACGCCGGCAATCGCAGCGGTTCGTCCAAGTGCCGTAAGCTGGCTGATTTTCCCACGAAACGTCAGCAGTCTGAGAACAAACACCCCCACTAAAACGGGTGCCAAAATGCCTATTCCCCAACTTTTGAGGCCCAGCCATACGGCAAGAGGGTAAATGATGATAGTCACGACCATCAATGCGTGCAAAACGGCAGTTAGGCGTGAAGCGCGAGATTGACGACGTTCGACCATCCTCTGGCTACTGCTGTTCTGAATTGAGCAATTCGTCGATCGCGTCAACGACGTCCTGAACCGTTTTCACAGATTTGAACATTTCGGGCTTTATCTTTCTACCGGTTGTTTTCTGCAGATGCACAACCAAATCAACCGCGTCGATACTGTCTAGATCAAGGTCTTCATACAGTCGCGACTCTGGTGTGATATCGCTTGCATCAAGCTCAAATAACTTGACCAAAAGGTCGGTAATTTGCTGATAAATCTCAAGCTTTTGCATAAAATCTTCTCAAAAAGCATTGTTATTGTTAGAGGACTATTTTTTTTGTTCAGTAATAAACTTGGCGAGGGTTTCTACCGAATAAAAATGCTGACGCATTTCTTCACTTTCTGCAGAAAGTACGACGCCATATTTATTTTTTAAAGCCAGACCCAACTCCAGCGCGTCGATAGAGTCCAAACCTAAACCTTCACCAAAAAGCGCGGCACCTGTGTCTATTTCATCTGGCGTCATCCCTTCAAGGTTAAGGGTATCGATGATCAAAACTTTAATTTCGTTACTTAATGGATCCATTACTTATTTCTCGTTATTTTTCAATATTAGCTCAGAACGCAGGTGATGAGTCAGACGTCTCGCGGCCATTGCAGGCGAGGCATCGTTTGCTTCAATAAAATCCTGGGTCACAATTTTGCTTTTAACTTTAATAATAAACAAAGGCTTATTCGCTGGAATATTATACCATCGGCCCTGCTTTGTTAGCATGGGTGGATGGCAAGAGATATAAACCACGCGAATATCACAGCCGGTTCTCAGCGCGATGTTGGCAGCACCACGCTGTAAAGTAATCTCTTTTCCCAAAACAGATCGAGTCCCTTCTGGAAAAATAAGAAGAGTCCCGCCGCCTTTTAGCCTTTCTTCACAGGCTCGGAGCAGGGTTTCAGATTCTGTGTTAACCAGATAGCCCGCGGACTTGATGACTCCGCGGACAAAAGGGTTTTTCAGCAGCGCCTGTTTCACAATGCAGTCACAGCGCGGCATACAGGAGGCGAGCAACACATAATCGAGCAGACTGGGATGGTTAGCGACAACCAGACAACCTTTATCCTGCTTAAAAAGCTCAGCCCCTTCTATTCGGTAATCAAGTACGCCCACCCGGCGTAATAAATTCAGGAACAGGCGGAAACTATTTTTTATACTGTTTAGCGTAATAGAATGAAGACGTTCAGGATTACGTATAAGCAGTCGCAATAGGTTAAACCAGATAAGCGAAAGTACCAGCCCTCCTAATCCGAAAAATACAAAAAATATTCCGGTCGCAAACCATCGCCATAGGCGGTTTAACAGGTTGGCACGTTGCATTTTATCATTTCCAGTTTTTTAATCTGTTCGCTGCCACTGCCATTGCCCGGTCGCGCTTCCGATACTGAATGCTGCGTTTTCCAGTAAAAAATTTCGTAAAAAAATCAGGCTTTGTGGCATTAAATTAATATGCTTTTCAGTACTTCGCTGACACGTAAGCTGATTTCCCAGTGCCAAGATAAGTGCGACGCAGTAGGGTGAATAATCTTCACTGCAGGCATCGTCATAAGGTGCAGGAACAATACCGTCGAAATCGATCAGCAACACGTTTTCAACGCCTTCGACCGACAGCATGGCGCGTGCTTCAATCAGGCCCTGCTGAAAGCTGTCTTTTCCCGCGGTTAAAGAGGTCACGGGCAGCGCATTTTTCGCGGCTATGGTCATCCATCCCGCTGCGGTATTGTGTACGGACATTGAAAAATCGGTCGGCGAAACTTGTTCTTCTTGTGCTAGGGCCTGAAGAATTTTGTAGGTTCTCTCAAGCTCACCGTGTCGACTGATAAAAACGGCTCGGTCAACTTGATGCTTTTCGAGTAGCACGAGCGCAGCCTCAACCGCGAGGCGGCTAACGGGGCTCATTCTTCGCGCCAACATCATCGGTATGCGTTGGCTTTTTTCAATCTCGCCCTTGAAACCACTTCCGGCAGGCTGTGACGCCCACTGACACCAGGCCTCTGAAGTACTCACGCCCGGCGCTATTGCATGCCAATCAAGTACAGCTAATGAGTAGTTCATTTTTTTCGAGCTCTCGGAAATTTATTCTGGTGACATCAGACTCTATTAGATTTCGGACTAGGTTGCATCTGCAATTACGAATTATCCTAGTCGAGGAGCAATTGAATATGATCTTAACAGGATCCAAATCAAAAAATATTGACGCGCGATTAATTAAAAAATAATTAATTAGAGGAATAAAACTACGTCGGTATTATTCTTTCAATGCGTAACCCAACAAAGTATTGTGCTTTAATAAGATTAATAAAGAGAGATTCACCAAATAAAAGTGTCTACTTAACGTTTTATTGGTTATTTTTAATATTCTCGCCGGGCCTTAACGCATTTGGAAGACAACTACACCACCGAGTAACGTTATTACCTAAGAACGACAACCGCTGAGCAGTAAACCAAGCTCAGGATATCAAAACTCAGTTAAACGTAGTCGATCAGCGGTAAATTCGATCTGTTTTATGCGTATTTTCCCCTGTGGATACGCTTAACAATGCTAAATACCCAACGCTTAAATGCAAAAAACCCTGAATCTTTCGATTCAGGGTTTTGCAATAATTGGCGGAACGGACGGGGCTCGAACCCGCGACCCCCTGCGTGACAGGCAGGTATTCTAACCAACTGAACTACCGCTCCACCGGTTCTTTCACTCACTTCAGACAATCGGTCTGAGGTCAGTTTGTCTTCGTTGTTATTCCTTGTCAGGGGAATGGAAGACTAATTTGATGCCTGGCAGTTTATGTACGACTTCGTCATACACCCTTCGGGCCGTTGCAAGCAACGTGCTAAAAGCGAAGCTTTTAGTCCTGCTCTCTTACTCGAGCAGGCAACTGCCTTACTGCTACACAGTACACTTTCTAAATTGATGCCTGGCAGTTCCCTACTCTCGCATGGGGAGACCCCACACTACCATCGGCGCTACGGCGTTTCACTTCTGAGTTCGGCATGGGGTCAGGTGGGACCACCGCGCTACTGCCGCCAGGCAAAT